>NZ_JBFTHI010000005.1:0-217001 GCF_056394165.1 Arthrobacter sp. 10T416
AACGCCGAAAAGGGTTTTGGCTTCATTGCCCCGGATGACGGGTCGGCCGACGTTTTCGCCCACTACTCGGCAATCGCTTCCAGCGGCTACCGCTCGCTGGACGAGAACCAGAAGGTCGAGTTCGACGTCACCCAGGGCCCGAAGGGCCCGCAGGCTGAGAACATCCGCCCGCTCTAAGCTTTCAGGAAGACCCGGCCTGCCGGAACACTTCTCCTAGAAGTCCGCAGCAGCCCCTCCGGAGTAATTCTCCGGAGGGGCTGCTGTCTTTCTTCTGCATGCTGTCTTTCGTCTGCACGCTTGCACCAGCCGCCGCTACACTTTGATGGCACCAACCCCCACCGGAGGCACCCCCTTGATGGTCGAACAACTGATGGCCTTCGCGCTGACCTGCCTCGTGGTGGTCCTGGTTCCCGGACCGGACTTCGCCCTGGTCCTGAAGAACGCCCACCGCGGCCCCGGGTCGGCCGCATCGACTGCCGCCGGCATCATGGTCGGCAACACCATCCTTGCCCTCCTCGCCGTCCTTGGCGTCACGGCCCTTCTGTCGGCGTCCGAAGTGCTCGGCGCCATCATCCGGATTGCCGGCGCGGCGTACCTTCTTTACCTCGGCGTTGGCGCCCTGCGGGAAGCCTTCGGCCGTGGCCGCCGTGCTCCGGAGCCGGAAGGGGCCCCGGCCGCCGCTGGCGGGCTCCGGTTCCGGGGTGACTCGCCCTTCCTGCAGGGAGTGGTGAGCAACCTGCTCAACCCCAAAGTTGCCGTCTTCTACCTGTCGCTGTTCCCACAGTTCAACCTGGGAGCGCTCCCGCCGCTGGAACAGCACGCGTTGATGGCCGGCATCTTCCTGGCCATCGCCCTGGTCTGGTACGTCGTGCTGGTCCATGCCCTCAAGCGGGTCTCCTCCGTCCTGGCCCGGCCCCGCGTGAAGCGGGCTGTCACCGCCGGATCCGGCGCCGTGCTGGCCGGCGTGGGCGGGACGATCCTGACCAAATCCCTGGTCTCCGCCTAGGCCTACCCCACGTGGACCCAAGGCCGCCTGGTGACATCGGGTTCGGCCTCACGCAGCACCTCGCGGGTGACCGGCGCAATTTCCCCCTCCCCGAACGCGAGGAAGCGCAGCAGGTTGGTCAGCGGGTTTCCCTCGGTCCAGCGGAAGTAGATGTGCGGCATCAGGCCGGTCACGTCCCGGATGTGCAGCAGCACCGACGCGATCGTGTTTGCGACCGCCGGGCCATGCACTTCCAGGATCCGGTAGCCGTGCCTGGTGATGCCGCGGACCTCCAATTCGGTTTCGAAGTCCGAGGAATCGTCGACGACGACCTCCAGGAACACGGCCCGGTAGTCCAGGGGCAGGTGGCTGACCTCAATCGCGGACTCCAGCTTCTGCCGGTATGCCTCCGCGCTGAGCCGCAGCGGCTCGTGGGCCACAATCCGGAGCGGGCCGTCCAGTTCATCGGACATAAACTCAAGCGCCTGCCGGTCCAGGTGGACGTGGGTGGCGTGCAGCTCGAAGGAGCGGCGGGCACGCGAGAGCAGTGAGATCACGATGATCCCGAGGATGAAGATCGACGCGATCCGGAGGCCCTCCGGGCGTTCGATGATGTTGGCCACCGTGGTGTAGATGAAGACGACGGCGATAACGCCGAAGCCGATGGTGCGTTTGCGCTGCCGCTGGCGGCGCGCGGACAGGGTCACGGCGACCGCCGCGGAGGTCATCAGCACCAGCACGCCGGTGGCGTAGGCGCCGCCCTGGGCGTCGACGTCGGCGTTGAACAACCAGGTGATCAGGAACCCGATCAGGGTGAACACCAGGACCAGCGGGCGCACGGCCCGGGCCCAGCCGGGGGCCATCCCGTACCGGGGCAGGTAGCGCGGCACGAGGTTCAGCAGCCCGGCCATGGCGGAGGCGCCGGCGAACCAGAGGATGGCGATCGTGGACAGGTCATAGACGGTGCCGAAGCCCACCCCCAGGTGCTCGTGGGCCAGGAACGCCAGCGCCCGCCCGTTGGCCTGGCCGCCGGGCTGGAACTCCTGCGCCGGGATCAGCACCACGGTGGTGAAACTGCTGACGATCAGGAACGTGCTCATGATCAGCGCGGCCGTGGTCAGCAGCTTCCGTGCGCCCTGGATCCGTCCCGCAGGGTGGTCCTCCGTGTCGTCAGCGTGGCCCTTGATCTGGGGCATCACGGCGACGCCGGTCTCGAACCCGGACAGGCCAAGCGCGAGTTTCGGGAACACCAGCAGGGCGAAGCCGACTGCCAGCAGCGGGTTGCCGTGCGAAGTGGAGATGGCCTGCCACCAGTTGTCCACCGCCACGGGATGGGTCAGGACCTCCCAGAGGGACGCCGCGACCACCACCACGTTCAGTCCCAGATACAGCCCGACGATGACGACGGCGACGCCGATGGCTTCCTTGAAACCGCGCAGGAAGACGGCCGCCAGCAGGGCCAGCAGGATCAGGGTGATGGTCACGTTCTGGCCCTGCAGCCACCCCGGCGCCATCGGGTTCTGGACCAGGTGCGCGGTGGCGTCGGCGGCCGAGAGCGTCATAGTGATCATAAAGTCGGTCGCGGCGAAGCCAAGCAGGACCAGCACAAAGAGCTTCCCGCCCCAGCGCGGCATCAGCCGTTCCAGCATGGCGATGGAGCCTTCGCCGCGGTGGCTCTCCCCGGCCACGCGCCGGTAGACGGGCAGGGCGCCCAGCAGGGTGATCGCCACGAGGACCAGGGTGGCCAGCGGCGAAATGACGCCGGCGGCGAGCGCGGCGATGGCGGGCTGATAGCCGAGGGTGGAGAAGTAGTCCACACCGGTCAGGCACATCACCTGCCACCAGGTGTGCTTCTTCTCCTCGGCCGCGGGGACTCCGCCGGGGCCCTGATGCGAGCCCTTGCTGTCCTGCAGCCCCACCAGCAGCCATTTCCGCAATGCGGTCTTCCGGCCGGGACGCGGCGCCGACGGGTCAGCCGGCGGCCTGCTCAGGGTTGTCATGATCTTCCTTTCCTCGCGGCGCCCCTCACGGGCGGACGCCGCACTGTGGCTCTCAATTGCGAAGCTAGCAGCGGCCCGGCCCGCAACCACCACCCCGGGACGGATCTTGATAATTCCTTGACGCCGCACCCCGGCGCCGGACCAGGGCCGGAATGGAAGAATGACTGCATGGCACGTGGAACGCTGCGCATTTTCCTGGGATACGCCCCGGGCGTCGGCAAGACGTTCGCCATGCTCCGCGAAGGCCACCGGCTCCGCAGCGCCGGCGAGGACGTGGTGGTCGGCATCGCCCGCGACCGCGGCCGCCGCGATACCCGGGACCTGCTGGCGGGCCTTGAGCTGACCGATCCGCGGCGGGTTCCCGCCGGCGGGATCGAGGTCGAGGAACTGGACCTCGACGCCGTCCTGCACCGGGCACCGGCCACCGCCATCGTGGACGAGTACGCCCACTCAAACGCCCCCGGCAGCCGGAACGCGCACCGCTGGGAAGACATCGACGAGCTGCTGGCCGCCGGGACCAACGTCCTCACCACCCTGGACGTCCACCAGCTGGCCTCCCTGGCCGACGTCGTCAGCGGGATCACCCGGGGCCGGCGGGCGGAGACGGTACCCGACGGGATCGTCCGGCGGGCCGACCAGCTCCAGCTGGTGGATCTCTCCCCGGACCTGCTCCGGCAACGGCTCGCTGCGGGAAAGATTGTGCCGGCCGACCGGATCGACTCTGCCCTGTCCAACTACTTCCGTCCCGGGAACCTGGCCGCGCTCCGCGAACTGGCGCTCCTGTGGCTCGCGGACCGCGTGGACGAGGGCCTGGCAGCCTACCGGGAAGGGAACCGGATCGACGCCGGCTGGCCCACCCGCGAGCGGGTGGTGGTGGGACTGGCCGGCGGAGCCGACGGCGAATCCCTGGTCCTGCGCGGCGCCCGGCTGCTCAGCCGGGTCACCGGCAACGACCTGCTGGCCGTCCACGTCAGGGCCGCCGGGACGGTGGCCGCCGAGTCGCCGCAGGCCCTCGATGCCCAGCGCCAGCTGGTCCAGGACCTGGGCGGCAGCTACCACGTGGTGGTCGGTGAAGACCCGGCCGAGGCCCTTCTTGATTTCGCCCGGAGCGTCAACGCCTCCCAGCTGGTGCTGGGATCGGCCCCCAAGAACGCCTGGCACCGTGTGGTGACCGGCCTGCGCGGCGGCGCCCTCGTGGGACGGGTACTCCGCGGGGCCGGCGGGATCGACGTGCACCTGGTGCCGCTGGAAAGCCCGCAACGGGGCCGCCGGCCTGGCCGGCAGGGCGAGCTGGGCAGGCTCCGGGTCATGGTCGGTTTTGGCCTGGCGGTGCTGCTGCCCGTGCTGCTCCAGCTGTTCCTGGAAATCAACCCGGACAAGAACCTGGCCACATCCATGCTGCTCCAGCTCACCGGGTCCGTCGCAGTGGCGCTGGTCGGCGGGCTGTGGCCGGCGATCCTCGCGGCGTTGTGGAGCAGCCTGCTGGTCAACTATTTCTCCACCCCGCCGGTGGGCAATTTCGCCATCAGCGACGCCCAGAACGTCCTCGCCCTGGTGGTGTTCGTCGGGGTGTCCGCGGCCGTCGCCGTGGTGGTGGACCTCGCTGCCCGGCGCTCCAAGGAGGCCGCCCGGGCGCGGGCGGAAGCAACCACCCTGGCCGAGCTGTCGCGCGGCGCGGCCGGATCGGAGGACACTGTCACCGGCCTACTGGAACAGGCCTTGGACGTTTTCCAGGTCCGCGGCGCGGCCTTGTACGGCCTCGCCGGCGGTGAGTCCGACGACGGCCCGGCGGCGACGACGGGGCCGCGGTGGCGGCTGCTGGCCGGCGTCGGGGACGTTCCGCCCGTAACCGCCGACGACGCCGCTGCCGCCTCCGACCCTGCCGCTGCCGGTCCGCACGGGGACACCGCCGTTGCGGGCCCGCACGGAGACAACGTCGAACAGATCAACCCGGCCACGCGGCTGGTCCTTTCCGGCCGCGTGCTCCCCGCCAGTGACCGCCGACTGCTGGGCGCCTTCGGTGTGCACCTGCTGGCCCAGCTCGAGAACCAGCAACTGCTGGCCAGCCGCAGCCAGCTCCGGCGGCTGGCCGAGAGCAACTCCATCCGGACCTCACTGCTCCGCGCGGTCTCCCACGACCTCCGGACCCCGCTGGCCGGCATCAAACTCGCCGTCGGCGGGTTGCGCCAGACCGGCGTCCGCTACACCCGGGAAGAGGAACAGGAACTGCTCGAAACCATCGATGAGTGCTCGGACCGGCTCGATGCCCTGGTGGGCAACCTGCTGGACATGTCCCGGATCACCTCCGACACGGTCACCCCGCTGCTCCGCCCGACGCGCTGGTACGAGGTGGTCAGCGGCGCCCTGCACGGGATTGACGCCGGCCGGGTCCGGGTGGAACTGCCCGCCAACATGCCCGAGGTGGATGCCGACCCCGGGATGCTCGAACGCGTCATCGCGAACATCGTCGAGAACGCCGTCAAATACGCCCCGCACTCGGACATCGTCCTGACGGGCACCGCGGGCGGTCTGGGCGCCGGCGCAGTCGCGGGCCGCCCCTCCGGAGAAATGCGGATCATCGACCACGGCACGGGGGTCCCCGCGGAGCAGGTCGTGGAGATGTTCCGTCCCTTCCAGCGGCTGGACGACGCGAACCGAGCCACCGGCGTCGGCCTCGGGCTGGCCGTCGCGAAGGGGTTCACCGAGGCGATGGGCGGCCGGCTGACCGCGGAAACCACCCCCGGCGGCGGCCTGACGATGGTGGTCAGCCTGCCGCTGTCCGAGGGTGCGCCGGTCGCTGAGCGGCCCGAGCAGGCACCGTTGGAGCCGCAATCCGCCCTGCTGGGACGCCACCACGCGCCGCCGATCCTTTCCTCCCCCACGGACATGCCATGACCGCCGTCCTGGTGGTCGACGACGACCCGTACCTGCTGCGGGCCCTGCGGATCACGCTGCGCGCCCACGGCTACGACGTCACGGCGGCCGAGGACGGGCAGTCCGCGCTGGCGGCCGCGGCCCGGACCCCGCCGTCGCTGGTCATCCTGGACCTGGGCCTGCCGGACATGGACGGCGCCGCCGTCCTGGCGAAACTCCGGGGCTGGAGCCAGGTCCCGGTGCTGGTCCTGTCGGCCCGCCACGGCTCCACGGACAAAGTGCAGGCGCTGGACGCCGGCGCGGATGACTACATCACCAAACCGTTCGGGCTGGACGAACTCCTGGCCCGGCTGCGGGCCCTGCTGCGGCGCAGCGCCGACAGCAAGGAACCGTCCGTCGTCGCCACGGACGCGTTCACCGTGGATCTCGGCAAGCACCGCGTCACGCGCGCCGGCGAAGACATCCGGCTCACCCCGACGGAGTGGAAAATGCTGGAGGTCCTGGTGCGGAACCCCGAGAAACTCGTCACCCAGCAGCAGCTCCTGTCCGAGGTCTGGGGTCCTGCCTACGCGAAGGAAACCAACTACCTTCGGGTGTACATGGCCCAGCTCCGCCGCAAGCTCGAACCCGACGCCGCCGCTCCCCGGCACCTGCTGACCGAGGCCGGGATCGGCTATCGGTTCCTGCCCTGAGCACGGGTAGGATGCCGGGCATGGACCAAAAAGCGATACTGCACCGCTACCTGCGCCTGCGCCGGGAAGAACTGCTGGCCAAGCTGGACGGACTGGACGAATACAGCATCCGCCGCCCGCTGACCCCCACCGGAACCAACCTCCTGGGCCTGGTCAAGCACGTGGCCAGCGTCGAGATCGGCTACTTCGGCGAGGTGTTCGGCCGTCCCCACGGCCAGCCCCTGCCCTGGCTGGACGACGACGCCGACCCGGACGCGGACCTCTGGGTCACCGCCGATGAAACCCGGGACCAGATTGTGGAACTGCACCGCACCTCTGCGGCCCACAGCGACGCCACCATCGAAGCACTTCCCCTCGACGCCCCGGGCGAGGTGCCGTGGTGGCCCGAGGAACGCCGGAACGTGACCCTGCAGCAGATCCTGGTGCACATGTGCGTCGAAACGGCCCAGCACCTGGGCCACGCGGACATCCTGCGCGAACTCATCGACGGGACCGCCGGGAAGGGCCCGGGCGACCCGAACCTCACCCCGCGCACTGCCGGGGACTGGGCCGAACACACCGCCAGGATCGATGCTGCCGCGCAGGCCGCTTCCTCGGTTTCCGGAAGCGCAGCGCCGCAATAGATACTTGGGCAATGAATATTCACAGCGCTCTCGCCCGGGAGAACGCTCGGCAGCCGCCGCTGCCCGAGGTCCCCGCGCAGATGCGGGCCGTTTTGAACGGCATCCCGGCGATGGTCGGCTACTGGGACCTCGACCTGCGCAACCGGCTGGCGAACGACGCCTACCGCGAGTGGTTCGGCGTTTCCCCCGAAGAATTGCACGGCATCCACATCCGGGATCTGCTCAGCGACACCGTCTACGAGGCCAACCAGGGCTACATCCAAAAGGTGCTCGACGGCGAGCCCCAGCTCTTCACGCGCACGCTCACGGACGCCTCCGGCACGGACCGTTTCACCGAGGTCTCCTACATCCCGGACCTGCGCGACGGCGGCAACGGCGGGGTGCAGGGCTTCTTCGTGATGGTCACGGACATCACCGAGCGGGTCCTCGCCGAGCGCCGGCAGCAGCGGGACACCGACCGGTACCGCGCACTGGCGCGCAGCGTCCCCGGCGTCTTTGTACTGCTCTTCGATTCCGACCTGCGCTACCTGATCGCCGAAGGCCAGGAGCTGGAGTCCTTTGGCCACCGTTCCGACGAGCTCGAAGGCCGGCTCATCCACGAGGTCCTCGACGGAGCCCTCGCCAGGGAACTGGAGCCCCGCTACCGCGCCGCCCTGGCCGGCCAGGAGGTCTCCTGGAACCGGAAAATCGGGCCCCGCACCTACCGGCTCAAAGCCGGACCGGTGTATTCGGACAACGACGCCACCGCGGGCATGGTGGTGGCCGTCGACATCACGGACCGGCTCCGGCAGGAACACATGTGGTCCGGCCTGCACGAGATCGCCACCGCCGTCGCCCGCAACGCCGCCCCCGCCGCCATCTCGGAGCGGGTCGCCTTTATTGTCCGGGACCTCTTCAGCGTGGATTCGGCCGCCGTCGTCCGCTTCACCGGTCCGCTGGCGGCCGAAATCGTGGCGATGGCGCCGGCGCTGCCGCCAACGCTGAGCCGCACCCATGTCTTCTCGCCGACCGACATCTCGGCCACCGTCCGGGTGGCCGTGACCGGCAAACCCGCCCTGGTGGTCTACAGCCCGGAAGGCGGACCGGCCGCGGAGCAGATGCGGGCGGGCGGTTTCCAGTCCGGGGCCGGGGCGCCCATCCGGGTCCACGGCAGCCTCTGGGGTGTGTTGAGCCTGACCTCGAAGTCCAGCGCCGGCGTCACCGAGGCCATGCTCGAACGGCTCGCGCAGTTCGCCGAGCTGGTGGAGATCGCGATCGGCAACACCGAGGCCCGCGCCAGCCTGGAGCTGCAGGCCACCACGGACGAACTCAGCGGCCTGCCCAACCGGCGCGCGCTGGAACAGCACCTCTCGCACGAAATCGAACTGGCGGCGTCGCGCGGAACCAGCCTCAGCGCCGTCGTCATCGACATCGACCACTTCAAAAAAGTCAACGACACCCACGGCCACCTGATGGGCGACGTCGTCCTCGCCGCCGTCGCGGACCGGCTGCGCGGCGTCGCCCGCCAGGACGAGATCGTGGCCCGCTTCGGCGGGGAGGAGTTCGTCTGGCTGATGCCCGGGACGGAAGGCGCGGAGGCCCTCATCGCGGCCGAACGGGCCCGTGCCGCCATCGAAACGGAACCGTTCGGGGAGGTCGGATCCATCACAGTCTCGGCAGGGGTATGCGAACTTCGGGACGCCGGCAGCCACAGCCTGCTGGCCTGCGCGGACCGGGCCCTGTACGCGGCCAAGCACGCCGGGCGGAACCGCAGCGAGCGTTACGGCGCGGCCGGCCAGGCTTCCTAGACGAACGCCGACTTCCCGGTCACGGCGCGGGCCACGATCAGCGAATTGATCTCGTAGCTGCCCTCGTACGTGTACAGGATCTCGGCGTCGCCGAAGAGCTTGCCCATCTCGAAGTCGCTGCTGATCCCGTTCCCGCCCATCAGCGAGCGCCCCATCGCGACGGAGGCCCGGGCCAGCCGGGTGGTGGTGGACTTCGCCATGGCCGCCTGCACCATTTCCAGCTTGCCCTCCTGCTGGATCCGGGCCAGCTGGGCCATCAGGGCCAGCGAGACGCTCGCGTTGCCCAGGATCTCGGCCAGCTGCTGCTGGACCAGCTGGAAGCGGGCCAGTTCCTTGCCGAACTGCTTACGCTCCAGCGCGTAGGCCCGGGCGACGTCGAACGCGGCCAGCTGGATACCGGCGCCCTGCCAGCCCACCCAGGCGCGCGAGTCGCGGAGCAGTTTGTTGGCGCGGGAAAAGTCGGTGGCGCCGGGCAGTAGGTTCGCTTCCGGGATCCGGACCTCGTCCAGTACGATGTCCGCGTTTTGCATGATCCGCAGCCCGATTTTGTTGGCGATCTTGGTGGCGGTGTACCCGGGGCGGTCCGTCTCGACGATGAAACCCTTGATCTGCTGGTCGGCGACGTCGCGGGCCCAGACCAGCGCGAAGTCGGCGATGGTTCCGGCGCCGATCCAGCGCTTGGCGCCACTGATCACCCATTCGCCGTCCTCCAGCCGCGCTGTCGTGGACAGGCCGCCGGCGATGTCCGAGCCGTGGTCGGGTTCCGTGAGGGCGAACGCGCCCAGCTGGCTGAAGGCGGTCAGTCCGGGGAGCCAGCGGGCCTTCTGCTCCGCCGAGCCGAGTTCGTCGATCATCCCGACGATCAGTTCGTTGTGGATCCCCACGAGGGCTGACAGGGAGACGTCCGCCCGGGCCACCTCCACGTACATCAGGCCCTTGAAGAGCTTGGAAGTCCCGTCCGTCTGCAGGCCGCCGAGGCCGTACTTGCCCAGCTCCGCCAGCAGCCCGAAGGGGAACTCTTCACGGTTCCAGTAGTCGATGGAGGCCGCGCGGATCCGGGTCTGCAGGAACTCCCGGATCTCCTGGTACCGTGCCCGTTCGTCGGCCGGCAGCAGGTCCACGATGTACATCAGGTCCGCGTCCGGGAACGGGGGTGCTGCGGGGGGTGCGGCGGGCGGTGCGGCCGGTGCCGGCGCCTGCGCCGTCGCCGTGGCCGGACCTTCGGCGGAACGCTCCCCTGTACGCTCCCCGGCGCTGCTGCGGCCGGTGGCCGCCTGGACGGCGGTCTGTCCGCTGGCACTTCCTTGTGACTGCACAGGCACGTATCCCTTCGTAATGTGCGGCGCATTGGCAGCAACATCGGCTCTTCCAAACCCTTGGATGTCCTAGTATATTGCACAGTGACATTGATCACTAGGGATGTGAATCACAAGGCCAGCGGCGGCCGTCACCGGACCGCCCGGCTGAGACCGGCTGCGAAAGGTGCGCCCATGACCGTCACCGAGGAATTCCGCGCTGCGAGGGACCGGCTGCTGGCCCTGCGCGGGGACTACACCGCCGCCCGCGAGGAGTTCCAGTGGCCGCGCTTCCGGGAGTTCAACTTCGCGCTCGACTGGTTCGACACCATCGCCGCCGACCCGGCCAAAGCCGACCGACCGGCCTTGGTGATCGTGGAGCAGGACGGCACGGCCACCCGGCGGAGCTTCGCGGACCTCGCCGCCCGCTCCGCCCAGGTGGCCAACTGGCTCCGCAGCCAGGGCGTGCGCCGCGGGGACCGGATGATCATTATGCTCGGCAACCAGGTGGAGCTCTGGGAGCTGATGCTGGCCGGCATCAAGCTTGGGATCGTGATGATCCCGACCACCACGCTGATGGGCCCGGACGACCTGAAGGACCGGGTGGAACGCGGCGGAGCCAACTGGGCCGCCGTCGGAAGCGCCAACATCGACAAGTTCGCCGGCGTGCCCGGCGACTACACGCTGATCGAGATCGGCGGGAACGACGCCGGCGGGACCGCGCAGGCCCTGCAGTACCGCGGGGCCGACGGCGCGGCGAAGGACTTCGTCCCGGACGCGCCGACACTGGCCGACGAAACCCTGCTGCTCTACTTCACCTCGGGCACCACGTCCAAGGCCAAACTCGTGGAGCACACGCACACGTCCTACCCGGTGGGCCACCTCTCCACCATGTTCTGGATCGGGATGGAACCGGGTGACGTGCACCTGAACGTGGCCTCCCCCGGCTGGGCGAAGCACGCCTGGTCGAACGTCTTTACGCCCTGGATCGCCGAGGCCTGCGTTTTCATCTACAACTACGACCGCTTCGACGCGAAGGCCCTGATGGAGCAGATGGACCGCGAAGGGGTCACCAGTTTCTGCGCCCCGCCCACTGTCTGGCGGATGCTGATCCAGGCCGACCTCACCCTGCTGAAGAACCCGCCCACCAAGGTGGTCTCCGCCGGCGAGCCGCTCAACGCCGAGGTGATCGACCAGGTCAACCGCGCCTGGGGCCAGACCATCCGGGACGGTTTCGGCCAGACCGAGTCCACAGTCCAGATCGCCAACACCCCTGGCCAGCCCATCAAGATCGGCGCCATGGGGAAGCCGCTGCCCGGCTATGACGTTGTGCTGGTGGACCCGGCCACCGGCGCGGAGGGCGACGACGGCGAGCTCTGCCTGCGCCTGGACCCGCGCCCCGTGGGGCTGATGAAGGCCTACTACGGCGACCCGGAGAAGACCGCGGAGGCCTTCCGGGACGGTTACTACCACACGGGTGACATGGCGAGCCGGGACGAACGCGGGATCATCACCTACGTGGGCCGGGGCGACGACGTCTTCAAGTCCTCCGACTACCGACTCTCTCCCTTTGAACTGGAGAGTGTGCTGATCGAGCACCCGGCGGTGGCGGAAGCCGCCGTCGTCCCCTCCCCCGACCCGCTGAAACTCTCCGTCCCCAAGGCCTTCGTGGTCCTCGCCGCCGGACACGAGCCCGGACCGGAGCTCGCCGAGGACATCCTGCGCTACTGCCGCGAGCACCTGGCGCCGTTTAAACGGATCCGCCGGCTGGAGTTCGCGGAACTGCCCAAGACGATTTCCGGCAAAATCCGGCGCGTGGAACTGCGCCACAGCGAGGAACTGCGCCACGGGCCCGGCGGCCTGTCCACCGGCCTCGGCATCGGCATCGAATACTCGGAGGCGGATTTCCCCGCGCTGAAGGGGCAGGGCTAGGCGTGGGCACGCCGCTGCCGCGGGATCCTATCGCCGACGCCCAACGGAACTGGGAACGGCACGGGTGGGCCGACGTCGCCGCCCCGATGGCGGCAATCACGGCGATCATGCGGACCCAGCAGATCCTGCTGGCCCGGATCGAGGCCGCGCTGAAGCCGTTCGGGCTGACGTTCGCGCGCTACGAACTGCTGGCCCTGCTCAGCTTCGCCCGCAGCGGCGCGCTGCCCATGAACAAGGCAAGTGCCCTGCTCCAGGTCCATCCCACCTCGGTGACCAACGCCGTCGACCGCCTGCAGGACGCCGGCCTGGTCCTGCGGTCCCCGCACCCCACCGACGGCCGGACCACCCTGATCGAACTTACTTCGGAGGGCCGCACCCTCGCCAAACGGGCGACGGCGGTGCTCAACGCGGAGGTCTTCGGCCAGTCGGGGTTCGCGGACCCGGACGTGGAGCAGCTGATCCGCATCCTGGGCCGCTTTCGGAGCAATGCCGGGGACTTCAGCGGCTAGGCCATACACTTCCCTTGCGGGGCCCGTCGGCCGGATGGACCCGGAGCTGAGGAGAACGCAATGATTCCCGAGATCAACATCTGGGCGGTACTGCTGGCAACCTTGTCCAGCATGGTGGTCGGGTCCGTCTGGTACACGCCCAAGGTGTTTGGCAACTACTGGATGCGCGTCGCCAAGGTCACGCCCAGCGGAGAGGCCCGGGACGCCGTCAAGCCCATCCTCATCACGCTGCTGGTAAGCCTGGTCAGCGCCTGGGTGCTGGCCGGATCCGCAGCCATTTCGCAGAACTTCTACGGCGGCAACTTCCTGGCCAACACCCTGGTGACCGCCCTGATCCTGTGGGCCGGGTTCACGGCGGCCCGCTTCATCACGCACGACGCCTTCGAGGGGCGCCCCGTGGGCCTGACGGTGCTCAACTGCGCCCACGAATTCGTGACGCTGATGGTGATGGCCCTGATCATCGGCCTGTTCGGGATTTCCGCCACGTAGGTACCCGCGGACTGGCGGGGCTGGTCGCCGGGGCAATGCGCGTCGGCGATACGCATCCGACCCAGCGACGCTCAAATAACCCGGCGCTACGGGTATTTCCGCCTCGGGAGGGCTTTTCCGCGTCGCAAAGGGGTTTGCTGGTCGCCGGGGCAATTGCGCGTCGCGGCGGCGCGGGTCCCCGCCTAGACTGGGTTGGCGGCCGGAGCGGCAGGCGCCCGGCAGTGTGGGACGGCGCCCGGAGGAGAGCTGCACATGGAATTCGACGAATCGTTCTGGGACGAACGGTACCGCGAGCACGGCCTTCACGGGTCAGTGTGGAGCGGGCAACCGAACGCCCAGCTGGTGGCCGAGGCCTCGGATCTTAGGCCGGGTTCCGCGCTCGACGTCGGGGCAGGAGAAGGCGCCGACGCCGCGTGGCTGGCCCGCCGCGGCTGGCGGGTGACGGCGGTCGATATCTCGTCAGTGGCCCTGGCCCGGGCAGCCGCCGCTCTCGACGACGAACCGGAGACCGCCGCCCGGATCACCTGGCTGCACGAGGACCTGACGGCGTCGCCGCCGCCGGCCGGTACTTTCGACCTCGTCTCGGCGCAGTATCTGCATTTGCCGGCACCCCAGCGGGAGGGCGTGTACAGCCGGCTGGCCGCGTCCGTCGCTCCGGGCGGGACACTGCTGATCGTGGGCCACCACCCCGCGGACCTGGAAACGTCAGTGCGCCGGCCCTCCACCCCCGGGTTGCTCTTCACCGCCGAACAGATCGCGGCGGACCTCGACCCGCTGGAGTGGGAAATCCTCACCTGCACGGCCCGGCCGCGCGCCACCAGCGATGCCGACGGCGCCCCGGTGACGGTCCAAGACTCGGTTCTCCGCGCCCGCCGCCGGGCATAACGGGCCGCCCGCGGGCTGGCCAACCCGGGCGGCTACCGGGCCGCGCCCAGCCGCTCGCGCAGGCCGGCCGCGAGCCCGGCGATGGTCAGGAGATCGAACAGGCCGCCGCCGACTTCCACCAGTCGGCGGCGCTTGACCCCGGCGAGCCGGAGCCTCAGGTGAACCCGCGTCCCGGCCACCGCGCCAGCGCTCTTGGCCGCGCCAGCGCTCTTAGCCGCCCCAACCGCGCCCTCCGCCCCATTCTGGAGCGGCACCGGCCGCAGCACAATTGCCCAGCTGATCCGCAGCGCCCCGCGCTGCGACCGGTGGACCAGGGCACGCGGCGGATCCACCGTGACGATTTCAAACGTGGCGCCGGGGCCGCCCCAGTCGGGAATGACGTCGCCGGGCCGGAGCCCCTGCAGCGCCGGGTCAATGGTGCGGAGCGCCCGGCGGCCGGCCGGGAGGACGGCTTCGACCCACCGGGGCAGGTACCAGCCGGACCGCTGCTTACCCAGCTGCACCATCCACGGCCAGACGGTCCCGGGCGGCGCCGGCAGGTCGAACCCCCGGTCCATCACCACATCGGCGTCGGGTACCAGCCCGTCCCCGGGGAGCAGGGCATGGGTCTCGTCCGCTGAGGCCCCGACGCCCAGAAAGCCGGTGTTCACGGCAACCTACCGGTGGTTGAATTCGGGCTGCCGCTTCTCGCTGAACGCGGCCATGCCTTCCTTCTGGTCCTCGGTGGCGAACAGCGAGTGGAACACACGGCGTTCGAACAGCACACCCTGCGCCAGTCCGGTTTCGAAGGCTGCGTTGACCGCTTCCTTGGCCACCATCGCAACGGGTTTGGACTTGGACGCGATGACCTCGGCGGCCTTCACGGCTTCCTCGACGACGTCCGCGGCCGGCACCACGCGGGACACCAGGCCGGCGCGCTCGGCCTCATCGGCGTCCATAAAACGGCCCGTGAGGATCATGTCCATCGCCTTGGCCTTGCCGACGGCGCGGGTGAGCCGCTGCGACCCGCCCATCCCGGGGAGGACCCCTAGGTTGATTTCGGGCTGGCCGAACTTGGCGTTGTCCCCGGCAATGATGAAGTCGCACATCATGGCCAGTTCGCAGCCGCCGCCCAGGGCGAACCCGGAGACGGCAGCGACCACGGGGATGCGCAGCCGGGTGAAGTCCTCCCAGCCGCGGAACCAGTCCGCCGCGTACATCTCCATGTAGCCCTTGGACTGCATCTCCTTGATGTCGGCGCCGGCGGCGAAAGCCTTGGCCGAACCGGTCAGCACTACGGCCCCGATGCCGGGATCGGTGTCCATCGCGGACACTGCGGCCACGAGCTCGTCCATGGTGTCCTTGTTCAGGGCGTTCAGCGCCTGGGGCCGGTTGAGCGTCACGACGCCCACGCGGCCGCGGCGCTCCACCAGGATGTTTGTGTACTCGGTCATGCCTGTCCCCTCGACTGCTGGTCGGTTTTGTCCCGGATGTCGGTGATGATGCCGGAGAAGTCCCGCCCGGCACCGCCTTCCGCGGCAAACGTATCGTAAATTTCCGAGGCCAGCGGTCCCAGCCGGGCGGCGACGCCGGTGCTTTCGAGCGCGTTGAGCGCCAGCTTCAGGTCTTTGGCCATCAGCGCCCCGGCGAAGCCCGGCTGGTAGTCGCGGTTCGCCGGGCTGGTCGGCACCGGTCCGGGGACGGGGCAGTTGGTGGTCAGCGCCCAGCACTGGCCTGAGGCCGCGGAGGCGACGTCGAAAAGGGCTTGGTGCGTCAGGCCAAGCTTCTCGCCGAGGACAAAGGCCTCGCTCACGGCGATCATCGAGACGCCCAGGATCATGTTGTTGCAGATCTTGGCGGCCTGGCCGGCGCCGTGGCTGCCGCAGTGGACCACACGCTTGCCCATAACTTCGAGCATCGGCTTGACGGCGGCGAAGTCCTCCTCCAGCGCGCCGACCATAAACGTCAGGGTCCCCGCTTCGGCGCCCACCACGCCGCCCGAGACCGGAGCGTCGACGGCCCGGTGGCCGGCCTCGACGGCCAGGGCGGAGGCCTCGCGGGCCTCGTCCACGTTGATGGTGGAGCAGTCCAGGAACATGGTTCCGGGTTCCGCCGCGGCCAGCAGGCCCGGTCCGCCGTCAGCGCCGCGGTAGGCGTCAAGCAGGTGTTTGCCACTGGGCAGCATGGTCAGCACGACGGCGGCGCCCGCCACGGCCTCCGCGGCGGTGTCCGCGGTGGTGATCCCGTGGGCACGCGCGGCTTCCAGCGCTGCGGGCACCACGTCAAAGCCGGTAACGGTGTAGCCGGCCTTGACAAGGTTGACGGCCATCGGCCCGCCCATGTGGCCCAGACCAAGGAAGGCGAAGGTTCCTGCCACGGGCGCGGGGGTCTCCGGCGCTGCGGTCTCAGACATTGTTTTTCTCCTTCGGAGCGAGCTGCAGTTCACGGTCACCGAGCGGGGCGAAGTAGGCCTCGACGTCGTCCTGGCGTACCTCGGCGAGGCTGGCCGGCGTCCAGCGCGGGGTGCGGTCCTTATCCACCACCTGCGCGCGGATGCCTTCGCGGAAGTCGGTGCCGGCCAGGAAGCGCAGGCCCACGCGGTACTCCTGTGCCAGGGCGTCCGCCAGGCTCAGGCCGCGCGCGCGCCGCAGCGATGCGAGGGCCACTTTGACCGCCGTCGGGGACTTTGCCTCGATTGTCTCGGCCACGTCCGCGGCTTCCCCGCCGACGGTGCGCAGCCGGCGGAGGATTTCCCCGGCGTCGTCAGCCAAATAGCAGGCGTCGATCCATTCCTGCTGCGCGGCCAGGACCGACGGCGGGGCGTCCTCGGCGAACCGGGCGACGGCGGCGTCCACCGGTTCGGTTTCGAGCGCCTCGGCCAGATCCGCGAGTTGCCCGGCGGGGACAAAGGTGTCCGCGAGTCCCAGGAACAGGGCGTCGGAGCCGCTAAGGTGGGCGCCGGTCAGGGCCGCGTGCGTGCCGGTTTCGCCGGGCGAGCGGGAGAGCAGCAGGGTCCCGCCGACGTCGGGCACAAAACCAATGGTGGTTTCCGGCATGCCCATCCGGGTGCGTTCGGTGACGATCCGGACCGAGCCGTGCGCGGAGATCCCCACCCCGCCGCCGAGGACCAGCCCGTCCATAAAGGCCACATAGGGTTTGGGGTATTCGGAAATCAGCAGGTTCAGCCGGTATTCGACCGCCCAGAAGTCCGCGGTGGCGTCACCGTCGCCGTCCACCATGTCCCGGTAGATGGCCACGATATCCCCGCCGGCGCACAGGCCGCGCTCACCGGCCCCGCGGACCAGGACCGCGGCGACGGCCTCGTCGTCCGCCCAGAGGGTGAGCTGGTCCAGCATTGCCGCAGCCATCCCGGCGGTCAGCGCGTTGACGGCTTTGGGCCGGTTCAGGGTGACGACGCCGAGCCGGCCGCGGCGCTCGAACAGGACTTCTGCGCCGTCGGCCGCCTGCTCCGTCATCAGCTGCCTTCCGGCATCACGAAGCTGGCGCCCTGGCGGATCCCGGAGGGCCAGCGGGTGGTGACGGTCTTGGTCTTCGTGTAGAAGCGGAACGCGTCGGCGCCGTGCTGGTTGAGGTCACCGAAGCCCGAGGCCTTCCAGCCGCCGAAGGTGTAGTACGCGATGGGCACCGGGATGGGGACGTTGATGCCCACCATGCCCACCTGGACGCGGCTGGCGAAGTCGCGGGCGGCGTCGCCGTCGCGGGTGAAGATAGCCACGCCGTTGCCGAACTCGTGCTCGCTGCAGAGCCGGAGCGCCTCATCGTAGTCCTCGGCGCGGAGCACGCTGAGGACCGGGCCGAAGATCTCCTCCTGGTAGATCGTCATGTCCTTGGTGACGTTGTCGAAGAGCGTCGGACCCACCCAGAAGCCGCCGTCGTAGCCGTCGACCTTCAGGCCGCGGCCGTCTTCAAGCAGGGTGGCGCCCTCCTCGACGCCGGCGGCGATGTAGCCCTCGATCCGTTCCTTGGCAGACGCGGCGACCACCGGGCCGAAGTCCGAGTCCTTGGCCAGGCTGTGGCCGACCTTGAGGTCCGCGATGCGTTCCTGCAGCTTGGCCACGAGCGCGTCGCCGGTCTTTTTGCCGACGGGGACGGCGACGGAGATGGCCATGCAGCGTTCCCCGGCGGATCCGAAGCCGGCGCCGATGAGGGCGTCCGCGGCCATGTCCAGATCGGCGTCCGGCATGATGACCATGTGGTTCTTGGCGCCGCCAAAGCACTGGGCGCGCTTGCCGTTCGCGGCGGCCGTGGCGTAGATGTACTGCGCGATCGGGGTGGACCCGACGAAGCCGATGGCCTGCACGCGGGGGTCTTCCAGCAGCGCATCCACGGCTTCCTTGTCGCCGTTGACCACGTTGAACACACCGTCCGGCAGCCCGGCCTCGGTGAACAGCTCGGCCAGCCGCAGCGGCACCGACGGGTCCCGTTCGGAGGGCTTGAGGACAAAGGAGTTGCCGGCGGCCAGGGCCGGCCCGGCCTTCCAGAGCGGGATCATGGCCGGGAAGTTGAACGGTGTGATGCCAGCGACGACGCCGAGCGGCTGGCGCATGGAGTGGACGTCGATGCCGGTGCCGGCGCTGTCGGAGAACTCTCCCTTGAGCAGGTGCGGTGCGCCGGCGGCGAATTCCACCACCTCGATGCCGCGCTGGATGTCACCCTTGGCGTCCAGGAAAGTCTTGCCGTGCTCGGAGGAGAGCAGGGTGGCCAGTTCGTCCATGTTCTGGTTGACCAGGTCCACGAACTTGAGCAGAATCCGGCCGCGGCGCTGCGGGTTCATCGCGGCCCACTCCAGCTGGCCCTTCTCCGCGTTCGAGACCACGTTGCGGACCTCTTCGGCGCTGGCCAGCGGCAGCCGGGCCTGGACCTCGCCGGTGCAGGGATCGTAGACGTCGCTGAAGCGCCCCGAGGTGCCCTCGATGTGCTGTCCGCCGACGTAATGGGAAAGCTCACGAACCATGATGGAATGCTCCTTTGCATGTGACCTAGATCATCTCTGCACCCGAATATACTCGGACTTCCTACTAATTTCCAGAGTGCTCCGCCGCCGCGGACAGCCGCCCCCGCCGGTCCCGGCAGCGCCGCCCCGCGGCCAAGTTCGGTAAGTTAGGACCTGTGAAGATTGCTACCTGGAATGTGAACTCGCTCCGTGCCCGTGCCGACCGCGTGGAGGCATGGCTGCAGCGCACCGACTGTGACGTCCTGGCCATCCAGGAAACCAAGTGCAAGGACGAGAACTTTCCCTGGGAACTCTTCGAGAGCATGGGCTACGAGGTGGCCCACTTCGGCCTGAGCCAGTGGAACGGGGTGGCCATCGCGTCCCGGGTGGGACTCGAGGATGTTGAGCGCACCTTTATGGACCAGCCCTCCTTCGGCAAGGGCGGCAAAGACGAGGTCCAGGAGGCCCGTGCCATCGGGGCCACCTGCGGCGGCATCCGGGTCTGGAGCCTCTACGTCCCGAACGGCCGGGCACTTGATGATGAACACATGCCCTACAAGCTGAGCTGGCTGGACATGCTCCGGGAACACGCCGAGGGCTGGGTCCGGTCCGACCCGGCGGCCCAGATCGCCCTGATGGGTGACTGGAACATCGCCCCGCGCGACGAGGACGTCTGGGACATCGACTACTTCCGCTCCGCGGGCCTGACCCATGTGAGCGAACCCGAACGCGCCGCCTTCCACGCCTTCGAGGCCGCCGGCTTCACCGATGTCGTCCGCCCCCACACTCCGGGCCCCGGGGTCTACACCTACTGGGACTACACCCAGCTGCGCTTCCCGAAGAAGGAAGGCATGCGGATCGACTTCGTCCTCGCCTCCCCCGCCCTCGCCGACCGGGTGACCGGCGCCTCGATTGACCGCGAGGAGCGCAAGGGCAAGGGCGCCTCGGACCACGCCCCGGTGATTGTAGAGCTGGCCGGCTGATGACCGCCCGCCCGGCAAGCGCAGGCCCGCAATGACGGGCAACCTCTACCGGGGCCAGGCCGGGCTGCCGTTTTCCTCCACGCTCCGGGTCTACGAGCCGCTCGAGGCCTTCCCGGCCGAGCAGCAGCGTGCCCTGCGGGACGCCAGCGCCCGGTCGGAATCACGCGCGGCCGTCGAAAACGCGGAGCTGCTGGCCTCCCTGGGCCGCATCACCCGCCCGGGCGGGGACCCTTTCCCCACCGGGCAGACCGACCTGGTGCGGATCCTCGCTGTCAGCGGCCCCACCGGTTCCGGCGCCACCGGGAACCCCGGCTCCCGCAACGACGACGGCGTGGTGCCCGCCGCGCTGCTGTATTGCCCCAGCCAGCTGGTGCTCCGGGCCGGACTGGCCGCCAACGCCCTGATGGAAGGCATCCACGGCCCGCTGGCCCAGCTGCTGATCCCCGAAGAGCAGCGCGATCGCCACCAGGAGCGCATTGACCAGGTCAAGGCCCGGGAAGGGACCGGGCGGGTCCACACCCGTGCCTCCACCTGGGGGATCCCGTTCAGCTGGTTCTGCCTCTTCCAGGAATCGGACCCCACGGATGTGGTGGAGGCGGGCGGCCGGATTCTCACGGTGCGCATCCGGGCCACCCTCGGCGCCGCCCTGCAGCGGGTCCGGCACGCCGTCGCGCACCTGGCCCTCGCGGCGCCGGACCTGGACATGCTGGAGGACCTGACCCAGCTCACGGAGTGGCTGGAACTCTTCCACCCCGGGTCGGTGGTCGAACTCGACTACGGCGCCGTGGCGGACAAGGTCTACCCGGACGATTCGCCGCTGGATGTCAGGCTGGGGATCGAGTGCCTGGCCGAGGGTGACATGACCGGAGCTGCGGCCGCCTACCGCCGGCTTGCCTCCCGCTGGATTCCGATCCGTCAGTTGGCCCGCGCCTCCTGAGCATGGCGTGAGGGCAGCGGCGGGGCCGCCGTCGTATCCCGGACAATCAGCCGGTGCGGCGCCACGGTGGAGTGCACCGACCCGGCGATCCCGTCGAGCTCATCAAGCAGCATCTTGGTGCCGAGCTCGGCTTGTTCATCCGGGCGCTGGCCGACCGTGGTGAGGCCGATGGCGGCGGAGAATTCGTGGTCGTCGATGCCCACCACGGAGAGATCCTCCGGCACACGCACCCCGGCGCGGCGGGCTTCGAAGAGCACGCCCATGGCCATCTCGTCCGAGGCGCAGAAGATCGCCGTCGGCTTGGGCCCGGGCTGGTCCCACAGCCGCTGGAAGGCGTCCTGGCCGCTGCGGACGGTGAAGTCCCCCCACTCGTCCCACTCCGGCCGGACGTCCAGGGCTGCCTCGGCCATCACGTCCTGGAAGGCTTTGATGCGCACCCGGGGAACGTCGAAGTTCAGGTCTGTTTCGTCGTCGCCGTGCAGCAGCGCGATCTCGGTGTGGCCCAGGCCGATGAGGTGCCGGACCGCCGTGGCGGCGGCCTCGTAATCGTCGATCCCGATGTAGGCGCAGCCCTCGACGTGGCCGCCCACCACAACCAGCGGGATGTCGATCTTCTGCAGGTGCTCGAGTTCCTCGCTGCTAAGGGCCATACAGAGGACCAGGAGGGCGTCGATCTGCTTGTAGACCATGGTTTTGCTGAACAGGCGTTCCCGGTGGCTGCCGTGCCCGCCGAGGTTGAAGAGCGAGAGGTTGTACTGGCGGCCGTGCAGTTCCCGGTCGGCGCCCTCGATGGCCTTGGAGAAGAACCAGCGGCTGACGAACGGGGCCAGCACGCCGATGGTCCGGGTCCGGCCGGTGGCCAGCCCGGATGCCGAGGAGGAGGCCACATAGCCCAGGGCCTCGGCCACGGCCAGGATTTTCTCCCGGGTGGCGGGTGAGACCCGGGGCAGGCCGCGGACGGCGCGGGAGACGGTGGCGGTGGAAACGCCGGCCGCGGCTGCGACGTCCTCGATACTGACGCCGGAGTGTCCGCCGCGTTGCGCCCTGTCAGTTGTCCGTGCCACCGTGTCCCCTTGTCGACCGGCAGCAGGTGCGCTGCCGGCGTGCCGCCCCCACGGCGCCCATCGTTCCTAGTCCAGTGCCGCCGCCCTCACCGCCGCCGGGATCCGGTGCGGCCGGGCAAACGCCGCCGCAGCCGGACCATCCCATAGAGGGCCAGCAGGGTTGCGAGCAGTCCCAGCGCCCAGCCGAGGGCCGGCTGGGCGGTCACCTCCATCCAGACGGTGACCGCCAGCAGGACCACGGCCCAGAAGCCCAGGAACCCGATAATGATGTCGAAGTCCTCGCCCGAACGCACCCTGCGGTGCGTCGGGTGGATTTCGCCCTGGCCCTGTCCGGGTGCCATCAAGCTGCCGCCACAGCCATCACTTGACGGCACCGGCGGTCAGGCCCGCGACGATCTTGCGCTGGAAGACCAGCACCAGGATCACGAGCGGGATGGTCACGATGGTGCCGGCCGCCATGATCGCGGTGTACGGGATCTGGTTGGGCTGCGCGCCGGCGAAGCTCGCGATCGCGACGGTGACCGGCTGGGTCGCGTCGGACGAGAGCTGGCTGGCGATCAGGAACTCATTCCACGAGGAAATGAACGCCAGGATGGCCGTGGTGAAGATAGCCGGCGCCGCGAGCGGCATGATCACCTTGCGGAATGCCTGTCCCTGCGTGCAGCCGTCCACCCGGGCCGATTCCTCCAGCTCCCACGGCATTTCGCGGAAGAACGAGGTCATCGTATAGACGGTCAGCGGCAGCACGAACGAGATATTCGGGATGATCAGGGCCTGGTAAGTGCCCATCCAGCCGATGTTGGTGAACAGCTGGAACAGCGGGGTGATGAGGGCGACGCCGGGGAACATGGATGCGCCCAGGATGAAGCCGAGCACCAGGTACTTGAACCGGAAGTTCAGCCGTGCCAGCGCGTAGGCCGCGAAGACGCCGATGAGCAGCGACACCACGGTGACTACAACACCGATGAACACGCTGTTGAGCAGTGCCTGGCCGAAGTGGTTGCCGAACGACGTGTCGAACGCGGTCTTGAAGTTGTCCAGGGTCACGTGCGACGGCAACACCGAGGTGTCGTAGGTGAACCCCACGTCGCGGAACGCCGTCACCACCATCCAGTAGGCCGGCGCCAGGCACCAGATCAGGATGACAACCGCACTGATGTAGGTGCGGCCCTGGGCCCATTTCTCCCGGTTCTGGGCCGTCTTGCGCCCCCGGTCCTGCTGCGCGCGCAGCTCGGTCGCGGCGGTGGTCATTTCTTCCCCTTACTAGCGCCGGTCTGCTGCTCCACAACATTCGCGCCAAGGAAGCGCACGAAGATGAAGGCGACAAGGAAAATGATGATGAACGTGATGGTCGATAGCGCCGCCGCCACGTTGAAGCCTTGCCTGATCTGGTTAATCACCAGGATCGAGAGCGTGGTGGTGTTGTTGGCCCCGCCGGTGAGGATGTACGGGAGGTCGAACATACGTAGCGCATCCAGGGTGCGGAAAAGGATGGCCACCATCAGCGCCGGCTTCACCAGCGGCAGGGTGATCATCCGGAACCGCTGCCAGGCCGATGCGCCGTCAACCTTGGCTGCCTCGTACACCTCAGCGGGAATCATCTGCAGGCCCGCCAGGATGAGCAGCGCCATAAACGGCGTGGTCTTCCAGACGTCGGCAATGATGACCGCCCACTTGGCCGGCCACTCACTGCCGGTCCACAGAATGGAGGTGTTGAAGAGCTTGTTGGCGATGCCCTCGAAGGCGAAGATGAACAGCCACAGCTTGGCCGTCACGGCGGTGGGGATGGCCCACGGCACCAGCACGGCCGCGCGGACCATGCTGCGGCCCTTGAAGGTGCGCGCCATGATGATGGCCATCCAGAAACCGAGCACGGTTTCCAGGGTGACCGTGACGATGGTGAAGAAGAAGGTGGTGGCGGTCGCGGACCAGAACTGGGAGCCGAGGGTGCCCGGCGGGCAGGCCACGCTGCCGCCGTTGGGCGACGTACACTGCTGGCCGAGCCAGTTGACGTAGTTCGTGAAACCGGCCGGGCCGCCTTCGGCGAAGAGGCCGGTGGCCGGGTCCAGCCCGGCGTCGGCCTGGAAGGACATGATGATGGCGCTGACGATCGGGTAAACAATGACGACGGCCAGCGCGATGATGGTGGGGGCGAGCAGCCACGAAGCCCACTTACCCTGGCTCGCGATGGCGTTGTCCTCCCCCACCCCCTTCGGTGCGTGGTGGGGTTCGACCCCGCCCGACGCCGGCTTCTTTACCGGCGTCGGGCCCAATTCGGTTGCCATAAGTGACTACTTTGTCTGGGTTTCGATGGACTTCTGCATATCGGACAGCGCTGCGTCCACTGCCTTCTCACCCTTGATGGCCGAGTATGCGTTGTCCTGGATGGCCTTGGTAACGGCCGGGTAGAACGGGGTCACCGGACGCGGGACGGCGTTCTCAATGGAGGTCTTCAGCACGGGCAGGTACGGCAGCTTGGCGACCAGTTCCTTGTCGTCGTAGAGCTTGCTGAGCACCGGGGCGAGGGAGCCCTGCGTGGCGAAGAACTTCTGCGTTTCTTCGGTGGTGAGGAACTTCAGGAAGTCCAGCGCGGTGGCCTTGTTCTTGGAGTAGACGCTCATGCCGGCGCTGTGGCCGCCCAGGGAGGAGGCGCCGGGGCCGTCCTTGCCCGGGAGGGCGGTCATGCCGAGGACGTCCTTGACCTTGGACGAGCCTTCGGTGGTGGCCAGGTTGTAGACGTACGGCCAGTTGCGCAGGAACAGCAGCTTGCCGTCCTGGAACGCCTGGCGCGATTCCTCTTCCTTGTAGGTGATGGCTTCCTTGGGGATGTTGCCGTCCGCGTAGGCCTTGGCGAGGTTACCCAGGCCGGTCTTGGCTTCCTCGGTGTTCAGGCTCGGCTTGCCGTCCTTGTCGAGCACGGACCCGCCGAAGGAGTTGATCGCCTCGGAGGCGTTCACGGTGAGGCCCTCATACTTCGAGAACTGGCCGGAGTAGCATCCGATGTTCTTGGCCTTGGCGATGGAGCACATGCCCATCATTTCGTCCCACGTCTTGGGCGCGGTGGGGACGAGGTCCTTGCGGTAGTAGAGGATGCCGCCGTCGGAGGACTCCGGTGCGGCGTAGAGGGTGCCCTTGTAGGAGGCGGCCTCGAGGGTCGGCTTGAGCATACCGGCCGTGTCGAGGGCCATCTTGTCCTTCAGCGGCTGGAGCCAGCCCTTGGCCGCGAACTCGGCGGTCCAGACGACGTCCACGCTGACGACGTCGTAGTTGGCGTTCTTGGCCTGGAAGTTCTGTACCAGGTCATCGTGCTGCTGGTCGGCCTGGTCAGTCTGCTCCTTGAACGTCACCTTCTCGTTCGGGTGCGCCGCGTTCCACTTTTCGATCAGTGGCCGCACAACGTTGCTGTTGTCCTTGCCCTGTACGTAGGTGATGGGGCCCCGGCCGTCCAGGTTTGCTGCCGCGTCGCCGCCGCCCGCGGAGGTACCACCGCCGCCTCCACCGCCTGCACAGGCAGAGAGGGAGAGGGCCAAAACACCGGCCGCGGCTACGGGAAGTAGGTATTTACGGGTTTTCATGCAGGTGCTCCTCGCTGAGTACCGGATCGGACCGGTGGTGCAGTTGGTGTGGTGGCAATCACACTAGCGACCCTGCAGCGAGGAATGCAAGCGTTTACATTAAACCTTTATGCAACGGAGACCGGTGCGGGCCGGTCTGGTGCTGGTGTTCCGCGTGGGGCGAATGTTTCCTGAGCCTTGGCGCGGGGGCCGGCAGGGGCGTTGTCAGCGGACGCGCTCGGCGCGGCCGAACCGGGACCGCGCGCCGGCACCGAGGTGGATCAGGACAGGGGTGCGTTTGCCGACGACGGCGTCGAGGGCCTCGACCAGCGCCGACACCTCGGCGGCGAGGGCGTGCGGCGCGACACCCTGGCGGGGCTGGACCCGGATCCGAAGGGCCGGTTCGCCGTCGAACTCATAGGTCCCGACAGTGGCGCCGGCCAAGTCCGGCCGGTCGGCCAGGGCGGCCCGGAGGGCCTGCTCCGCCACACCGCCGCCGATCCGGACGTTGCCGGGGACATCCCCGGCGTCGTCCTCGGCGACCAACAGGTTGGCCCGGCCCTTGCCCTGTTGGGCAAGCCAGGCGACCATGGCCGCGATCACGGCCAGCAGCAGGACCACGATGAGGATCCAGAGCCAGCTTTCAGGGCGGCCGGGGATGCGGGTCTGGTCCACGAGTCCGCGGACCCCGCTCCATGCCCCTGCCGACCAGCCCTGCCACCAGCGGCCGACGGCGGGCACCGCCGCCAGCAGGATCAGCAGCCCGCCGATCACCAGCAGCTTGGCGCCAAGGATGCCGAGCAGTATCCGGTTGAGGATCCTGGGTGTGCTGTTCACGCGCCGATCACCCCTGACGATGCCAGGTTGACCCGGACCTCGGGCCGGGGTGTGAGCGCCATGTCCGTGAGCTCTGCCTCCACGGCGGCCCGGATGTCCGCCCCGCGAAGGGGCACTCCGGAGGTCGGCCGGACGTTGACCAGCACCTGCCGCCTCGAGACCACCACCATCACCTGTTCCTGGGTGACGTTGGCGGCGAGCCGGGCGCGCCGCGCCAGGGCGGAGGCGATCACCTCATCGTCGACCACGACGCCGGCCCGCGGATCGGACAGCACGTGGCGGGCACGCCGGCCGGGCAGCACGGCGTTGAGGAAGAAGAACAGACCGGCGGCCAGCAACACCGCCCCGGTGACGCCCAGCAGCAGCGGCGGGACGCCGGCGGGCAGCTCGGTGACGCGCTCGGCCGCGGTCTGCGGGTCGATGAGCCACGGCGGCTGACCGACCGCGCGGACGGCGGTTTCCAGCAGGGCGTAGCCGCACAGTCCGATGACCAGGATGGCCGCAATGACGGAGGCGGCAGCCCTGGACGAACTGGTTTCCCGGGCCAGGACCTTGGCCATCCCGGGGGCGGGGGTTCCGGCGTCCGGTCCGGACACGGGGTCCGACGCCGGGACGGCCGGCCCGGTTCCTGCGTCGCCGTACTGGCGCTCGGCTGCCTGGCTCACCGGACCCGCCCTCCCTCTGTGATGCTTGCTCCGCTGATGCGGATGTCCACCCGGCTAAGCTGCGCGCCGCTCAATTCGGTGACCCGCCGCAGGATCTCCGCTTTGGCGGCTACGGCACGGTCCCAGATGGGCCCGCCGAAGGCCGTGACGCGGTCCGGATCACGGAGCACCGAGGACAGCGACGGGACGGCGATCGGCGTGACGAGCGAGAGTGCCAGCAGGCCGTCGTCGTCCGTCCAGTCGGCCCGCACGTCGGGTGCCGGCACACCCAGCGCTTCGGCAGCAGCGGCGCGTGCCACGCTGGTCAGCGCCTGGGTGCTGATCCGGTTGTGTCCGGCCAGGCTTCGTCCGGTGCCGTCAGTCATGAGGAGGAACGCCGGCCCGTGATGGCGTCGACGACGCCGCGCAGGTCCAGTTTCCCTTCCGCCGCGCGGCCCAGCAGGGCTCCGATAGCCATAAAGAGCAGGGATCCGAGGAAGCCCCAGACCCCGAACGCGAAGGACATAAAGGCAAGGAAAGCGCCGGCTGCGATGCCGGCTACGGTCAGGTTCACTGCAGGGCCTCCCTCACGGGACGCACGTCTCCGGTGGCCGCCGGCTTGGGCGGTCCGGGGACGAAGACGTCATGGATTTCGATGTTCACTTCAATGACTTGCAGTCCCACAAGTTCCTCCACCGCGGCGTAGACGGCGGCGCGGATCTGGTCCGCGAGAGGGTGCAGCGGGGTGCCGTAGAGGGCCACGAGGTCAATGTCGACGGCCACCTGGGTCTCGCCCACCTCGGCACGGACGCCGGCGGCGTGATCCGGGCTGCCCACGGCGTCGCGGATCGCACCCAGGGCTCGGGAGGGCCCGGTGCCCAGGGAGTACACGCCCGGGACCGAGCGGGCGGCGATGCCGGCCACCTTGGCGACGGCGGCTTCTGAGATCACGGTGCGGCCGGTGGCGGTGGACGCCGCCAAGGGCAGCCCCGGTTCCGGCAGGCGCATCTCCGGCAGGCCTGCCGCCGGACCGGCAGCCGGGTCGGCGGATTGAGGATTCTGGTACTCCATGAGGCACTCCCCCTTCTCTTTGACACCACCCTAGCCCTTGGCGCCCACCGCAGGGCCTCATCTCCGGGATTTCCGGAGCGGCCCGGCCGCGGGAGCGGCCTACTTGCAGTTGGCGCCGATCCAGCCGGTCACTGGGGCCATGGCGGCCTGGAACTTGCCGCTGGAGAAGACTGTCTGGTCGCTCAAGCCGGCCAAGGCCACCTGGTTGAGCTTCGCGAAGGCGGCCTTGAGGCTGTCCGGAACCTGCTCCGCGGTGCGGCTCAGTTCGGCCTTGTGCTGTTCGAGTTCGGCGGTCTTGCCCTGCGCGGCGGAGAGCGGGAGCAAGGACGCCCCCGTGGCCTGCTCGGAGATGGTCTTGCAGGCCTCGGCCGCGGTCGCAAAGTCACCGAAGGGTCCGGAGGTCTTGGTGGGGGTGGCGGTCGCCGTCTGCGCGGGGGCCGACGACGGCGGGGCCGCAGCTTCCGGCGCCGAGCACGCGGTCAGTGCCAGGGCGGCCAGGAGGGCGGTAACGGTCAGCTGGTGTGTAGTTTTCTTCACAATCACTTTTCTGGTCGAGATTGCGCCGCAGGCCGCCAGGGGGCGGTCCGCGGCGGTGGCGTTCTTCCCCAGCGTGCGAGTCTAGCCGTGGCGGCCGGCGTGTCCCCAACCCGGGTGCCGTCGTCGACGGGCCAACATGCGATGCCCGGTCAGGGCTGCGGGAGCCCGGCGGGTGGAGAAAGGCGGGCGGCGAGTCCGGTCAGCAGGATGGTGATTCCCTCGTCCAGTTCGCCGGCGCCGTCGTAGTCGGCCAGGACCGGGGCCAGCGCACGCAGCCGCGGGAACTCCTTGGGCGGTAGCCGGTGCAGGCCCAGGCGGAGCACGGCCTCGTTTTCATCCGGATCCACAATGAATTCCTGCAGTTCGTTGAGGATGTGTCCGTAAAGGTAGCCGTAATAGGCGCGGTAGACGTGCAGCGCATCTGCGGGGGCAAATCCGGCGTGGATCAACAGGGACAGAATCTGTTCGAGCGGCCGCAGCGTTCCCAGCGGCCGCAGCCCCAGCGGCGTCGACAGCGGCCGGGTCACCAGCAGGGGCACCACGTTGGGGTGGCGGAGCGCCAGCAGGCGGAGATCGTGGGCGGTGCTGCGCAGGTGCGCCTGCCAGTCAGCGGCGCCGGCATCGATCACCAGCTCATTCAGGACCAGTTCCGTCACGCCGTCCAGAAGCGCGGCCCGGTTTTCCGCGTACCGGTACAGGCTCATCGGGTCCCGGCCCAGCCGCTGTCCCAGCCGGCGCATCGTCAGTGCTTCCAGCCCCTCGGCGTTCACCAGGGCCAGGGCTGCGGAGATAACGAGTTCGCGGCTAAGCGGCTTCCGCTGGCCGGGTGCCTGGTTCTCGTCGCGCGTCATGGGATTCCGTTTCGAGTGGGTGCGGCAATTCGCCGTTTGGCGAGAACCGCATTGCTTAATGCGTAGTCTACGCCTAGAGTCTACAACGTAGGGTTGTTGTTTCGGCCGGTCTCTCCAGACCGGATGGCAACGCCCACCCCGGGAATTAGCTGCACAGTCAGCGCACCGGGAGCACCACGCCTCAGCGCCGCGTGCACGAAGTTGAGGCTCCCGCTGCTATAGCCACATGGCGGCGCCCAATGCACTCCGAGGAAATGAGCCGATCATGGCAACTTCTCACTACGACCAATTCCTGCAGGAAGCCATCACCCGCGATCCTGCATCCAACCACGCCATGGGCCGGGACCGCCTCTACGGCCTGTACACAAGCTGGTGCGTCCTTGGCGAGACCACCCCTGGCCCCGAAAATGCCTTCTGGGCCGCAATGAAGAAAAAGCGCATCCACCCCACCCGCACCGGCCTACGGATGACTGGCACGGCCGCGGCCGATTACATCCTCACCAGCTACCCGGACATGGTCTGACCCCAAAGACCGCCCGCGAATCGGGTCCATAGGCCGTTACCTCAGGCAACCGGACCGACTATGATCCGGTCATGCTCAATCCTGCAGGTGGCCGCGGCGCGCCTGAAAACCCGACTTCCGGCGCCGGCCCCGTTGTCGCGGATGCCGGGCCGGGGGGCCCCGGCCATGGCTTCCGGCGGCTCTACGACGTTCCGGAGCGGTTGACGCCGCCCCAACGCTTCGAGCACTGGCGCCACTGGTACAGCCAGGCGGTGGAAACGCCCGTGCGGCTGGAAGCTACCGGCCCCGTTTCGCCGCATTTTTCCCCCACCGCCACCAGCTTCAGCGGGCCCGGGTTCAGCTTGATTGAGCTCCGGAACGGGCCTGCCGCGGGTGCGTGGGAGGCCAACGGCGACCTGGATGATCTGCGGCTTGCGTATTTCGTGAAGGCGCCTTCCGGGACCTACAACTTCTCGGGCGAACCGGTCTCCATCCAGTCTCCGCGGGTCCGGTTCCTTGACCTCACCCACGGCGGCAAGTTCCGCGCCCCGGCGGGCATGCACGTTATTCAGCTCAACCTTGCTAAATCCGGCCTGGGCGTGGACGGGGTGAGGGCCACGAGGCTGGCCGAGGTGGAGAACCTCATTCAGCATCCTGTGCTGCGCTCCCTCCTGATGCCCCTGCTCTTGAACTGCAGGGCCGCGGGGATGGAAGCGCATGCGGAGGCCGCCAGCGCCGTCCTGCGCTCCGCGGTGACCGCGCTGACCTCGTCCTTGCTCGGCGTCCCAGCCGCACCGGAATCGCTGGCGCCCTCGCAGCGGCTGGCGGTCAAGAACTACCTGGACAGGAACTACGCCTCGGAAAACATGGGTTCGGAAGCAATAGCGGACCACTTTCACGTGTCCCGGCGCACCCTGTTTACCCTGTTCGAAGGCGAGGACGTGGGGATCGCCGCACGGGTCCGGCTCCTGCGGACCGCACGGGCCCTGGAGTTGCTTCGTGACCCGGAGTGGCGGCTCCAGACCGTGGACCGGATTGCCGCTACGGCAGGTTTCGCCAACACGCAGGCCCTGCGACGGGCGCTCAAGGATGTCACGGGCCTTGGGGTGCGGGAATTGCGGGAAGACCACAAAGCGCTCGAGGAGCGACTTGCCGCGCTCCGGCGAACGCTCGGCGCCTGAAGGCGGCAGCGACCCCGGTCCCCCCAATGACGACCGGGGGCACTCCCTACCCCCGCTGTTGGAAGCCTAAATCAGCCTTCGGGCCGCCGTCCCGGGCAGGGCACAAGGCCGCACGAAGTGATCGAAATTCGGGGAGAAACGCATTATCTGAGCCATCGGGCGTTCAGCGACGACGACGGCGGTGCGCCGGCCGGAACGCGGCCGCACCCGCCGCCTTTGGAAGTTTTTAGGGCGCGAGATGTCGCACCGCTGATCGCCGACATGGCCCAGGAGGGGAAGAGGTGGCCGGGCGACTGCATTGGGGGGTCAATCGCCCGACACATTTTGGATTATTCGCCGTCGCGGCCGGTTTGTCCACGGTGTTTTTCTTCCCACACTCTCGGACCCAGAGTGGCCCTGCCAAGGGTGGTACTGACGGAGACTCCCTCAGCGCCGAATGCGGCCGTAGCGTGGTGGGACGTTGCAATTCCCCGGATAGTGAGAGCAGGCCCGCATGAACATCGAACCCACCAAACCCACCGGCAAGAACCCCCCCGAGCAGTTCGTCGGTGATGTCTGGCTGGATCCCATCGCGCTGCCGCACGAAACCGACCAGCGCATGGTGGTCGCCACGGTCCGCTTCGCTCCCGGCGCCCGGACTGCGTGGCACTCCCACGCCCGCGGGCAGTTCCTCCGTGTCACCCAGGGCATTGCCCGGTTCGGCGGACGCGACGGCACCATCATTGAAGTCCACCCCGGGCAGACGCTGTACACCCCGCCGGGCGAGGAGCACTGGCACGCCGCGGCACCTGGCTGCTTTATGGAGCACATCGCCATGCTGGAGAACGGCGATGACCCCGCCAAGACCACCACCTGGCTTGAGCACATCACGGACGACCAGTACAACGGCACCCGCCCCTGATACCGACCGACCCGCAAGGAGACCAATCATGCACACACGTACCCTCGGACAGGGCCTGACCGTCTCGGCCGTCGGCCTGGGCTGTATGGGCATGTCGCAAAGCTACGGGCCCAACCCGGGCAGCCGTGAGGACATGATCGGCGTCATCCGCTCCGCCGTCGACCTCGGGGTGACCTTCTTCGACACGGCCGAGGTGTACGGACCCTACGTGAACGAAGAACTCGTGGGTGAGGCCCTGGAGCCGATCCGCAGCCACGTCCAGGTGGCCACCAAGTTCGGCTGGCGTATCGAGGGCGGCAAAAGCGTGGGCCTCGACAGCCGGCCGGAACAGGTCCGCCGGGTCGCCGAGGCCTCGCTGCGGCGGCTGCGCACCGACGTCATCGACCTCTTCTACCAGCACCGCGTCGACCCCGCCGTGCCCATCGAGGAGGTCGCCGGCACCGTCGGTGAGCTAATCGCGGAAGGCAAAGTCCGGCACTTCGGGCTCTCAGAGGCGTCGGCAGGAACCATCCGCCGGGCGCACGCGGTGCAGCCGGTGACGGCGGTGCAGAGCGAATACTCGCTCTGGACCCGCGACCCGGAGGCCGAGGTGCTGCCAACGCTCGCCGAGCTGGGCATCGGGTTCGTGCCGTTCAGTCCGCTGGGCAAGGGCTTCCTCACAGGCACCGTCAACACCGCCACTGCCTTCGCCGACGGCGACGTCCGCGCCACCATTCCCCGCTTCACCGAGGAGAACCGGTCCGTCAACGCCGCACTCGTCGGGCACGTCACCGGCCTCGCCAGCAGCAAGGGAACGACGCCGGCGCAGATCGCCCTGGCATGGCTGCTCGCCCAGCACCCATGGATCGTGCCGATTCCGGGCACGCGCAGCACCGCCAGGATCGAGGAAAACGCCGGCGCCACGGCGGTGGCCCTGTCCGCGGACGACGTCGCCGACCTCGACGCCCTCGCCGGGCGGATCGGTGTGCAGGGCGCCCGCTACAACAGCCAGCACCTGAGCTACGTCAACCGCTGACGCCAACAGGCCCGCACCTACCCAGAAACCCCATGACCCAAACACACCCCAGCCCCGCCCGCTCCACCGCCCCCGCCCAAGGCCGCGGCTTCATCGCGGCCACCGTGTCATTTGTTTCCGTGTTCGCTGCGGGGGCCTCGCCAATACCTCTGTACGACGCCTACCGGAAAGCCGACGGCCTGACGAACGACCAGTTCTCGCTGGCCGCCGTCGCCTATTTTGTCTGCGCCGTATTCGCCCTGGTGTTCCTGGGCCGGCTCTCGAACCACTTCGGCCGCCGCCCGGTGTCCCTCGCCGCGCTGCTGATTGCAGTCGCCGGCTGCCTCACGTTGCTGGCGGTCCACAGCTTCCTGCCGCTTCTCGCCGGCCGCGCCCTTCAGGGACTCGCGGCCGGCCTGGCATCCAGTGCCATCGGCGCGTACGTCGTCGACACCGCACCGCGTCGCCCACCATGGCTGGTCGCGGCCGTCACCACCGCCGCTGCGACTATCGGGCTCGCCCTCGGCGTCTTCCTCTCCGGACTGCTCGTCGAGTTCGCAGCGGCTCCGCGTGCACTCACCTATTGTGTGTTTGCGGCGCTGCTGCTCGCCTGCGCCGCAGCCCTTGCCACCCGCCCCGAAACCGTTCCCCGCGCCCCCGGCGCCTGGTCCTCGCTGAAGCCGCACCTGGCGGTGCCGGCCGCGTCCCGCCCCTACCTGCCCCTGGCGTCGGCCATCTTCGTCGCCACCTGGGCCTTCGGCGGCTACTTCACGTCCTTCGGGCCCTCCATCGCCGCGGACAACCTCGGCTCGCACAGCCCCCTGGCCGCAGCCGCCGTGTTCGCCTCCTACATGGCGCCCGGTTTCCTCGGCGGTTTCATCGCCGGCCGCTTCACCCCGGCGGCCGCCCAGCGGACCGGGATGACGCTGGTCGCCGTCGCCGGCGTCGGCCTGACGGTGGCCAGCACCGCCGGAATCCTCGGACTGTTCATCGGGGCAGGCGTCGCCGGCGGCATCGGGATGGGCATCGCCACCTCGGGCAGCATCAACACCCTCCTGCCCGAGGCGCTCCCCCGGGAACGCGCGGGCCTACTCGCCGTGATCTACTCCATTTCGTACACCGGATCGGCAGTCCCCAGCCTCATCGCCGGGCAGGCCAGCCGGGTGATCAGCCTCCCGGTCATCACCGCCGGCTACGCCGTCCTCGCCCTGGTGGTCTGGATCGGAACGCTTGTTGCTGCCCGAAGCCCCCGGGCAATCCCATCCCACAGCAGCTAGGCGGCCGGTCCCCGCACCTGCAGGGGAATTGCCGCCCTTGGACTAGCGTGGGAAAAAATTCGCCGCCGCCTGTCGTTTTGACGGTGTCCCGGGCGTCGTACTGGTGTAGCGACCGCCAAGAAGGAGAGAAATGAAACACCTGCTCTTGATCCCGAACAATGCCGACACCTGGAACGCGCTCCCCGAGGCCCGGATCAACGCGATCATGCAGGCCCACACCACGCTGCAGCAGGAACTCAGGGCCTCGGGCGAATTCGTGACGGCCCATGAGCTTAGCGAGGAGGCGAAGTTTGTCTCCTCGGACGGCGGCCGGCCCACAGTCACCGACGGGCCCTTTGTGGAGACCAAGGAATTCCTGGCCGGGTACTACATCGTGGACTGCGTGGACATGGACCGGGCGGTGGAAATCGCGGCCAAGCTCGGGGAGGCAGAACTGTGGCCGATCGAAATCCGCCGGATCGACGCATAACCACGGCGCCGCCGGCTGACCACACTTTCACCTGCTGTCAGGTGGCTTCGAGGACGAAGAAGATGAAGGACAGGAATGCCGACTTCTCACCGCTCAGGATGCGCGGCGGAAGGAGCTCTTTGGGCGTGTCCGGAACCGGCTCTGGTTCGCTGACGGCGGCCACGCGGTAGCCGGCCGCCGTGAACGCGCTGAACATCGCGTGCAGCGGGCGGTGCCAGAAGGTCAGGACCGCCGGTTCGCCGTCGAACTCGTAGTCCTCGGAGTACTGCCGGATGGCGAAATAGTCTTCGGCCGGTTGGGTGACGACGGTGACCGTGGGGTGGTTGACCGACAGGATCAGGCGGCCGCCGGGCTTCAGCACACGCCGGAGGTCTTCGAGGGGCGCCGACCAGTCCTCGAGGTAATGCAGCACCAGGGAACAGACGACGTCGTCGAAAGAGTTATCGGGGAACGGAAGCGGCCCGCCGAGGTCGGCCACGTGGAGGTCCGCGGCCGCCCCCAACCGCTGCCGCGCAAGCTCGAGCATCGCCGGGCTGGCGTCGAAGCCGGTGACGGCCGCGCCCCTGGCACTGAGGGCAGCCGAGAGGGGCCCGGAGCCGCACCCGGCGTCCAGGATCCGGCGGCCGTCGACATCGCCGGCGAGGGCCAGCATCGCCGGCCGCTCGTAGTAGGCGTTCAGGAGGCTGGAGTCATTCTCGGCCGCGTAGCGCTCGGCGAAGTTGTCGTAGTGGTTGGCCTTCACGGAAACCCGCTCTCAGGAGAACACCGCTGGTCGTTACGGTCAGCCCGATCGTAACAACACGGCCGGCGGCGGCTGGCCCAAGGTGAACGACGTGGCCGCCTTGAAGCACGGGGGCATGCCCGGGCAGCCGGGCCTAAAAAATAGGCGCGGCACGGATTGGCGGGGCATCAGACCCGCTGAGGAGTCGTACCCTTAGCCTCAGGCGGGACTCTTCACCGGGGCCAGCGGTTCCGTGCCAAATTCCTGGCGCGGCCAGCTTCCCCGCTGGTTTTCACTGTGAAGAGATCGGACCATTTGCTGTGGCATGGACTCCGGACCGGAGGTCATTCATTTTGACCGCCGCCGCCCTGGCACTGACCGGCTGCGCCCCTGATCGCCAAGGAACCGGGACGGCCGGACCGGACGTACCCCGCCGGGCGGGACCGCCGCGGGTTGATACCCCGGGCAAGAGAGCCGCGGCCGCGGCCCACATCGGCACTCCCTCCCCAACCGCTGCACCGTCGGATCGGTCTCCGGCGGACCTCCCTGCGCGGCCGGGACCGATGTTGACCCGGAACCAGGTGACGGCGGCGTCCGCCGGCCACGCCGCGACGTACTGGGGACTGGAAGCGCCCGGGGTGCTGACCCGGCTGCCCCCGGCAACCGCCGGGGTGGCGCTGACGTTCGATTTTTGCGGCGGGATAAACGGCACTGGAGCGGACCTGGCCCTCCTGTCCGTCCTGCGGCAGCAGGAGATCCCGGCCACCTTGTTCCTGAACTCCCGGTGGATCACCGCCAACCAGGCGCTGGCCCAGGACCTGGCCGCTGGCCCGCTCTTCGAACTCGCCAACCACGGAACCGCCCACCGCCCCCTGTCCGTCACAGCTAGGAGCGCATACGGGATCCGGGGCACCAGGAACCCCGACGAGGTCTCCGCCGCAATCGTCCGTTCCCTGGGCGTCGTCCCGGTCGGATTCAGCATCAACGGCGACGCCGGCGCCACATTTCCCGCCGCGACGGTCACTCGCGAGATATCCCGGGCACGGGCGGGTGACATTGTCATCGCCCACGGCAACCACCCCGCCGGTGGCACCGCCGCCGGGCTCACGCACGCCCTGGCCCTCATGAAGGACCGAGGCGAGACCTTCCTCCCGCTCCCCCGGACAAGTAGCACCTGATTTCACCGGGGGTTTGTGCGGGAGACAGGACGCGAGACAACGAAAAAACCCCGCCGTTCCCGTGTAAACACTGGGAACTGCGGGGTTCTAGCTGGTGGCTCCGACCGGCGTCGATCCGGTGACCTTTCGATTTTCAGTCGAACGCTCTACCAACTGAGCTACAGAGCCTAGGTGACATGTCACCTTGACGGCCGGAATTTCTTCTGGCAATCAGAGCGACCCTGACGGGACTTGAACCCGCGACCTCCGCCGTGACAGGGCGGCGCGCTAACCAACTGCGCTACAGGGCCTTACTTTTACTACGTTTTCCTGCTGTTTCTTGCATCTTGCGGAATCGCTTCCGCAATTTTTCAAGGCCTTTAGCCTACCAGACTTTTTCATCCGGCTTGACCAGTTTCCTTGCGTACCCCCAACGGGATTCGAACCCGTGCCGCCGCCGTGAAAGGGCGGTGTCCTAGGCCGCTAGACGATGGGGGCCAGGACGCCATCCGGTAAAACCGCGTGAACAAGGGCAAAATGTAGGGCCGAAGCCTGCCGTTTTTGTTCCCTTCGGGTTCCTCCGAACTGGACCTATAAAACTATAGGGCCAAGTTCCGGAATCTCCAAAATCCCTCCCTCCTCCCGGGAATAGGCTCTGGACACAGCCACTGTGGCTGTGCAATTGATGGTCGGATGGACGCCACTGCTGCCCTCAACGAGATCGCCTTCTGGCTCGAACGTGAACGCGCCACCACCTTCAAAGTGCAGGCATTCCGGAAGGCGGCCGAACTCATCGGCGGCCTGGCGCCCGCCGAGTTGGCGGCCCGCACGGCCGACGGCCGGCTGAAGCGGACGAAGGGCATCGGCAACAGGACGTTCGCGGTCATTGCCCAGGCGGTCGACGGCGGCGTCCCCGACTATCTGGCGGACCTGCGCGAGCGCGGCGCCGCTCCCCTGGCCGCGGGCGGCCAGGAGCTGCTGGCGAACCTGCGCGGGGACCTGCATATGCACAGCAACTGGTCCGACGGCGGCTCGCCGGTCGAGGCCATGCTGGACGGGGCCCGGATGTTGGGCCGCGAATACGTGGCCCTGACCGATCATTCCCCCACGCTCCGGATCGCCAACGGCCTGAGCGAAGAGCGGCTCGCCGCGCAATTGGAGCTGATCGCCACCATCGAGGAGCACCGCCAGGCAGCGCCGGCCGGGAGCAAGGCTGCGCCTGCCGGTCCGGCGCAGCCCCGCCTGCTGGCCGGGATCGAGGTGGACATCCTCGAAGACGGGACGCTCGACCAGGCTCCGGAACTACTGGACAGGCTGGACGTGGTGGTGGCCAGCGTCCACTCAAAGCTCCGCTCGGACCGGAAAACCATGACCCGCCGGATGCTGGCCGGGATCGAGAACCCGCACACCAAGGTGCTGGGACACTGCACGGGCCGGCTCCTGAACGGCAGCCGCGGAACCCGGCCGCCGTCGGAGTTCGACGCGAAGCGGGTGTTTGCCGCGTGCGCGGAGCACCACGTGGCCGTGGAGATCAACGCACGGCCGGAGCGGCAGGATCCTCCCGATGAGCTGATCCAGCTGGCCCTCGACGCCGGCTGCCTGTTCAGCATCGACAGCGACGCGCATGCTCCGGGCCAACTGGACTTTCTGCAATACGGGGCGGAGCGGGCCGCCCGGAACGGCGTCCCGGCGGAGCGGATCATTACCACCTGGCCCGTCGACCGGCTCCTCCAGTGGACCCGCGGGGAGCACTGACCCGCCGGCCCGCGGCGGCAGCGGCGCTCAGGTCAGCAGCAGGACGGCGAGGGTAACCATCACCACGGCGATGCCGGCGTCGAGCACCCGCCATGCCGTGCGGCGCCGGAACAGGGCCGTCAGGAACCGCGCCCCCACACCGAGCGCGGTGAACCAGGCGATGCTGCCCAGCCCGGCCCCGGCGGCGAACCACCAGCGCCCCGTCTCGCCCTGCGCGGCCGCGAGGGAACCGAGCAGCAATACGGTGTCGAGGTAGACGTGCGGGTTCAGCCATGTGAAAGCCAGGCAGGTGCCCAGCACGGCGCCCCAGCTGAGGATCTTGTTCCCTTTCTCCGGATCCAGCTGTTCGCCGCGGACCGCGCGCCGTGCCGCCAGCAGCCCGTAGGCCAGCAGGAAGGCCGCGCCGGCCCACCGGATGACCACCAGGGCCGCCGGCGCCCGGTCCAGCAGGACTCCTATCCCGGCGACGCCGAGGACGATCAGCACGAGGTCGGACACGGCGCAGACCGCCACCACCAGGGCCACATGGGAACGCTGGATCCCCTGGCGGAGGACGAAAGCGTTCTGCGCGCCGATGGCAACAATGAGGGACAGGCCGGCGGAGAGGCCGGACAGCAGGGGAACGATCACCAGTCCACGGTAGGTCCCGCACCAAAATGAAACCAGTTAAAGTTTCTCCACATACATAAGATGAGCTAATGATCAATATCGCCCCCGAGCAGGCCCGGACATTGGCGGCCATCGTCGCGCTCGGTAGTTTCGACGCCGCGGCCGAGCACCTCTCCGTCACCCCGTCGGCCGTCAGCCAGCGGATCCGCGCCCTTGTGGCCGCCGTCGGCCGCCCGGTGCTGACGCGGGCGCGTCCGCCCGGCCTCACGGAGTCCGGGCAGGCCGTGGTCCGGTTCGCCCGGCAACTGGAGCTGCTGTCGGCTGACCTCGCCGAGGAGCTGCAGCCGGGCGCCGGGTCGCAGCTGGTCCGCCTGACACTGGTCATTAACAGCGATTCCCTGCACACCTGGGCGCTTCCGGGGCTCGCGGCGGTCGCGGGACGGGTCCAGCTCGAAATCCTCCGCGAGGACCAGGATTACTCCCTGGAACTCCTCCGCAGCGGCGCCGCGGCAGCCGCTGTCACCACCACCGCGAAGGCCGCACCCGGCTGTTCCTCCCGGCGGCTCGGCGTGATGCGCTACCTGCCGGTCTGCACGCCGGACTTCGCCGCCCGGTGGTTTCCCGACGGGGTTTCCGCGCACACCCTGGCCGTGGCTCCCGTGATGGTCTTTGACCGCAAGGACGATCTCCAGGACCGGTACCTGCGGTCGGTGGGCACTCCGGTCCCGCGGCCGCCCCGGCACTTCGTCCCGGCGGCCCATGAGTTTGCCGAAGCCATCCGCTGGGGGATGGGGTGGGGGCTGCTCCCCGAGATTGAAGCCGCCGAGGAACTGCGGGACGGCGCCCTCGTGTCGCTGGATCCTGCAGCCCATGTGGACGTGCCGCTGCATTGGCAGCAGTGGCGGCACGGCTCGGCCGCACTCGACGAAGTCGCGGCGGCGATCCAGGCCGCCGCACGTCCGCTCCGCTGAGCCGGAGGCCCGGCGCCGCGGTTTGGCAGGAACTCGACTAGACCTGACCGATTTCCGCCAGCCCCGGTGTCCGTCCACCGGCTAGATTGGCACCATGGCAACAACCGCCGAGACAGGCACCCCCCACCCGGACCACTCCCAGCCGGACAGCACCCACGAAGCAGCCTCACATGCGGCACCCCCGGCCACATCTCCGGCCCCGATCAAGACCGGACAGATCAGCCGGCTCGGCATCGCAGCCGTTGTGGTGACGGTGGTGCTCTGGGCGTCGGCCTTCGTCGGCATCCGGGCAGTCGGACCCAGCTTCTCCCCCGGGTCCTTGACCCTCGGGCGGCTCGCAGTCGCCGCCGTCATCCTGGGCCTGGTGGTGCTGCCCCAGTTCCGGAAGTCCGCCGTGCTGCCCCGGGGGCGCGAGTGGTGGCCCATCCTGGCCTACGGTGTGATGTGGTTCGGCGGCTACAACCTGGCCCTCAACGCCGCCGAGCACATGCTCGACGCGGGCACCGCGGCCCTCCTGATCAACGTCAACCCCATCCTCGTCGCCGTGATGGCCGGAATCATCCTGAAGGAAGGCTTCCCGCGCTGGCTGATCATCGGCAGCCTGGTGGCCTTCGGCGGAGTGGCGGTTATTGCCCTGGGATCCGGCCAGCGTTCGACGGCGGATGTCGCCGGAGTGCTGCTGTGCCTGCTCGCCGCAGCCCTCGCGGCGGTCAGCGTGATCGTGCAGAAGCCTGTCCTGCGCAAGTTCCCCGCCGCCCAGGCCACCTGGTTGGGGATAATGGTGGGCGCCGTCTGCTGCCTGCCCTTCAGCGGACAGCTCGTCACCGAAGTGCAGGCCGCACCCCTGTCGGCAACGTTGGGGCTGGTCTATTTGGGCGTCTTCCCCACCGCCATCGCCTTCACCACGTGGGCCTACGCCCTCTCGCTGATCGACGCCGGCCGGCTGGCCGCCACCACCTATCTGGTCCCGGGCACCACCATCCTGATCTCCTGGCTGGTGCTCGGCGAAATTCCCACTGTCTGGGGCCTGGTGGGCGGCGTGATCTGCCTCGCCGGCGTCGCCCTGACCCGGCGCCGCTCCCGGCCCGCCGCGGGCTCGCGGAGCAGGGCCTAAAGTGTGGGGATGACCGGCTCCCTGCCTCCCGGCTTGCCCATTGTGCCCGGCGGCGGCGGCCCCACGGACGACGGCGGCGGCCCGTTCCCGATGTCCGAGGACGAGTTCGAGACCGCGGTGGGCGAGGCCCTGGACCGGATTCCGCACGAACTGGCCCGGACCATGACCAACGTGGCCGTCTTCATCGAGGATGACTACACCCCGCAGCCCGGGGAGGATCCGGACACGGTGCTGCTGGGGCTCTATGAGGGGGTGCCCCTGACCGAGCGGGACTCCTGGTGGGACGCCGGCTCGCTGCCGGACCGGATCACCATCTACCGCCGGCCCATCCTGGAGCTCTGCGCCTCCCGCGAGGACGTGGTCGAGGAGGTGACGGTGACCGTGGTCCACGAGGTCGCCCACCATTTCGGCATCAGCGACGAGCGCCTGCACGAACTCGGCTGGGGCTAGCCCCCGGGCTCCTTCTGCAGCCGGATCGGGCGACACGCCCGCCGCAAATCCGACCAAATGACATTCTTGTTGTTTATGTTACTGATGTGACCTTTGTTGCCAAAGTTGCATTTGGCACGTAGCCTCGTGCCTGCTGGGCGATCCGCAGAGGTGGCATTTTTATGTGCCAATTTCAGACCTCGCTCGTTCCAGCCTGACTGCAGCGAGGTTTTCCATGGCTTGGACCCGACCCGGCGGCAGGGCTGCGGCCCTGGGCACCGCCGTCGTACTGCTTGGTACGCTGGCGATACCCGCACAGGCCTCGCCGGCGACGTCCGTTTCCGCCATCCGGGTGCCGGCTACCGAGGATCTCCCCACGCCGGGCGACATCGCTGCCGCGAAATCCAATGAACACGCCACGGCGGACCAGGTGACCCGCATCGACCGCATCCTGGCCGAAGCCTCCGCCGCCAAGGAGACGGGCCTGGCGACCTCGCTCGCTGCCAACAACGCCTACGCGGATGCCCTCGTGGAGCTCGGCGTCCGCCGGGATGCCGCGGCGCTGGCCGAGGCAAAAGCCACCGCCGCCGAAGCCGCGCAGGCCAAGGCACGCAAACTGGTCGGCCAGCTGGCCGGGGACCTCTACCGCAACGGCGGTATGACGCCTGCCCTGGACAGCCTGGTCGGCGGGGACGGCCGGGCCCTCCAGCAGGCCGCAACCCTGGAAGCCCTGGCAGCCAACCGGAGCCGCGCTTTCCAGGAGTCGGAGACGGCTGCGGCCGCGGCACAGTCCGCGCAAGATGCAGCGGCCGACGCTGACCGGGCCGCCGACGACGCCGCCCGTACGGCGGAATCTCGCAAGGCCGACGCCGAACGCGCCGACGCGGACCGGCTGAAGGCGGTCTCCGACGCTGCGGCACAGCGGACGGTCCTGGTCAGCCAACTGGCGACGCTCCGCAACACCACGGTGGCCCTGGAGGCGGCACGGGTGGACGCCCTGGACCGGCAGCGCCAGCAGGCCCAACTGGCCGCACTGACGGCCGCGCCCGCGTCCGGCGGGCAATCCGCCCCGGACGCACCCCCGGCACAGGCCGGTTCCTCGCCGGCAGCCCCGGACCGGCCGGCCGCCCCCGCGCCGCAGCCGCCCGCAGCAATTACCCCGGCCCCCGTGGCGCCCGTGGCCCCCGCGCCTGCACCCGCTCCCGCGCCCGCTCCTGCTCCTGCACCTGTTCCCGCTCCTGCCCCCGCCCCCGCTCCCGCGCCGTCGCCGGGCGGCTCTAACGAGGTGGCCATTTCGTCCGCCCTCGGCAAGGTGGGCGCACCGTACTTCTACCTCTACGGCGGGACCGGCGCCCGTGGTTTTGACTGCTCCGGCCTGGTCCAGAACGCCTTCGCGGCCGCCGGGAAGAGCCTGCCACGCACCGCTGCCGAGCAGTTCGCGCAGGCGCCCGTGAAAGTACCCCTGTCCTCGGCCCAACGCGGGGACCTCCTGGTCTGGGGCTCGGCGCCGGGCTTCTACCACGTCGCCATCTACCTTGGCGGGGGCCGGGTGGTCCAGGCGCTGAATCCGGAGAGCGGGATTACCGTGACGGACCTGGCGTCCATGGCCGGGATGCAGCTGTACCCGTACGCCGCCCGGTACTGACCAGCGCGCCGGGACTTCTTCGACGGCCGTCCTAACCGTGGGCGGGCAGTGCGTCTACGAGAGCACGTCCTTCGTCGCGAAGCGGGCGTAAGCGAGGGAGCCGAACACGGCCAGATATGCCCCCTGCAGCAGTGCGTTGGCCCCGAACGAGTCCCACACGACCGGCAGGCGCAGCAGGTCGCCGAAGTCCAGCCAGCGGTGGCTGAAGAGCCACGGATGCAGCCAGTCCAGCTGCGGCAGGGCGTCCGCGACCTGGGACACAACGGCCAGCACCACCGTGGCGGCCATCGCCCCGACGGGCACGTCGGTGAGGGTGGACATAAACAGGCCGATCGCTGAGAGCCCCACGAGGGACACGGCCAGGTAGGCGGCGATCAGGAGCAGCCGCACGAAGGCGTCGGCGGCGCCGATGGTGTCCCCCGACAGCAGGGTCACGGGCCCCACCGGGAACAGTGCGGCCCCTATCCCGGCTCCGACCAGGGCCACGGTCAACGGCGCGACGACGGCGAACACGACGGCGCCCGCATACTTGACCACCAGCAGCCGGACCCGCCCGGCCGGGGCAGCCAGCAGGTACCGGAGGGTCCCGAGCCCGGCCTCGCCGGCCAGGGTGTCGCCCGCCACCACTCCGATGGTGAGGGGCAGGAACAACGGAACAGCCACCAGCATGGCGGTGACGCCGACGAACAGGCCGTTTTGGCTGATCCGGTCCAGGAAAGCCGGGCCTCGTCCGGGCGGCACGGCTGAGGAAAGCCGGACGGCCAGGGCAATCAGCACGGGGATGGCAGCCAGGGCGAGCAGCATGGCCCAGGTCCGGCGCCGGCGGAAGAGCACGGCCAGCTCGGAGCCGAGCAGCCGCAGCCCCGGCGTGCGGCGGCCAGCCGGTGCCGCTGCTGGCACTGCTGCAGGCGCGGGTGCCGGTAGCGGTTCCGGCAACGGTTCACTGGGCAACGTCGAACCCCTCCCCCGTCAGCTCGACGAAGCGGTCCTCCAGGCTGCCCTGTTCCACGGTGAAGCCGCGCACCCGGACACCGGCCGCCACGAGGGCGGCCACCAGTTCCTCCGGCGCGGGCTGGCCCGCACCGGGCCCGGCCGGCAGCGGCGCCGTCAGCGCCTCGCCGACCGCCCCGGAACCCCCGCCGTCGGGATTCCAACCGTCCGCGGTCAATCCCAGGCCGGCCAGTACCCCGGCAGCAGCGCCGGGGTCGGGGGTGAGCAGGCGGATCCTGGCCCGCCCGGCACGCCGGAGTTCCGGCAGCGGGCCCTGGGCGACCAGCCGGCCGGCGCTCATGATCGCCGCGTGGGTGCAGATCTGTTCCACCTCGGCGAGCAGGTGGCTGGAGACAAAGACAGTGGCCCCGTCCGCGGCGAGGGAACGCACCAGGTGGCGCACCTCGCGAGTGCCCTGCGGGTCCAGGCCGTTGGTTGGCTCGTCCAGCACCAGCAGCTCCCGCGGCGCCAGCAGGGCGTTGGCAATCCCCAGCCGCTGCTTCATGCCCAGCGAATATGCCCGGACTTTTTTGTCCGCCGCGTGGGCCAGGCCCACCCGTTCCAGCGCCGACCGCACCCGGGCCCGGCGCGTCCCCGCCGCGGTTTCCGGGTCAGCGGCGTCGAACCGGGCGAGGTTGGCGGCCCCGGAGAGGAAAGGGTAGAAGGCAGGACCTTCCACCAGCGCCCCGACCCGGGGCAGGACGCTGCGGAGCTGCCGCGGCATGTCCTCGCCCAGGACACGCACTGAGCCGCCCGACGCCGCGGCCAGGCCCAGCATGATCCGGATGGTGGTGGTTTTCCCCGAGCCGTTGGGGCCCAGGAAACCAAAGATGGAACCTTTGGGGACGGCGAGGTCCACGCCGTCGACTGCCAGTTGCCGGCCGAAGCGTTTGCTCAGGCCGCGGGTTTCAATGCTCAGCTCGGTGGATGGCGCGACGGCGGTCACCGGGCGGCGGCCGCGGCCTGGAGCCGATCCAGCGGGACGGACCCGGCGAACACCCGGCCGTCGTCGAGGATCAGCACGTTCACCAGCGCACTGGAGAGCAGCCGGCCGCCGGCTACTGGGACCGCCGCCCTGGCCAGCAGGGATGCAGCCGCGCCCGGTCCGCTGGTTTCCGGGGCGCCCGTCTCAGGACCGCCGGATCCGGGGGCGCCGTTCCCGTTGGCGCCGGCTCCGAGGGCACCGGCCGGCAGTTCGACGACGGATTCCCACCCGGTGCCGGTGACTTTGGCCCGGTTCTTCATCGGTTTGGCGGGCTCTTTGGACATCCTGTTATGGTCCTTCGCGGCCGCGCCGGACCGGTCCTTCGTAGCTCCCGGCTTGTGGTCCGGGACCGGGATCTCCTTGACGGTGGCGCCGGCGGGCGGGCTGAACCGGAAGAGCGCCGGGTCCGGGGTATCCAGGGACAATTTGGTGAAGGCTACGCTGAACGCCGGTTCCGACTGCCCGCGGGAGGTCACCTCGACGCCCAGCGGCATACCGTTTTGGCCGTCCACCGAGATCTCGACGGATTCCAGCAACGTGACCTGTGACCGGGGTTTGAGCTCCAGCTGGTACGCCGCGCGCCCGGCCACCTCGGTGTCCGGCCCGACCGTCACCTCGCTGCTGCGGTCCAGTTTGGCAAGCAGCTTGGCCGCCAGCGCATCGGGGGTGGGCATTGCGTCCTTCCCCGGCGCGTGCCGGGTCCCGGCTCCGGCCGGAAGGACCGCGTGCTCGGCGGTGTTGTCCTTGGAGTTGTAGACCCAGACGTCGTTCCCGTGCCGGACGAGGTCGCGCTCGGCCAGCCGGTCCATCACCTGGATGCGGGCGTTGTCCGCCCCGTCCCGGTAGACCCGTGCGGTGTGCGGTGCGGTCAGCAGCTCCAGCCACGCGGTGTCTGCAGTTGCCGTGCCCGGCCCGGATTGGGGAAGTGCCGGGAGCCCCAGGCTGGAGGTCTGTTCCAGGGTTCCCGAGTAGGACGCATCCCGGTGCTGCGCGATCAGGGCGAGCACCTGCTCCGGCGTCTTGGCGGGCAACGGATCCCCGGCGCTGGCGGGCAGGGACCCGGCGAGCGCTCCGGCGGCGATCACGGCAGGAACGGTTGCGGCCGGCAGCCAGCGCAACCAGGTGCGGGTCATAACGACCGCACTCCAACATGGCAACTCATAAATCAACAGTACGCCCGGAACGGGGGGCTGCGACCGTCAGCGGACAGATTCCTCCGGCGGCCCCGCAGCGGGCCGGCCGGCGGCCGGCGGCGGCTCCGGGACCACGGTTCCGGCGCCGCCGTCGACCGTGACGCGTTGCCCGGTTGTGATCAGCGAGGTGGCGTCGGGGACGCCCACCACGGCCGGGATGCCGTACTCCCGGGCGACGACGGCGCCGTGTGAGTTGGGGCCGCCCATTTCCATCACGAGCCCGCCGGCCGTGAGGAACAACGGGGTCCAGCCGGGGTCGGTGGAGGGGGCCACGAGGATCTCGCCGGGCTCCAGCCGCGCCCCGAGAGGCTCGAGGATCACGCGGGCGGCGCCGCTTACCGTGCCGGCCGAGGCAGGACTGCCCGTCAGCACACCGGGTACTCCTGCCGCTCCCCCGGCAGCGGCGGACTGCACGGCCTCGGGTTCGGTCCCGTCCGAAAGAAGGACCCGGGGGATGTGCCGCCGGCCAAGTTCGTGGTCGTAGGCCTCACGGCGCCGGGCCACCAGCTGGTACAGCACCTCTCCGGCGAGTGCTGCCCGGACCTCCACCAGGTCGAGGAAAAAGACGTCGTCCGTGGCCCCGATACGGCCCGCCGCCGCCAGGTCACTGCCGATGGCCCGCAATTGCGCCCGCACCGCGGCGAGCGCTTCAACAATGTGGTATTTCGGGAGTTCGCGCAGGCCGGCGAACATCCGGACGCGCCGGAGCGCAGCGCGCACCAGTGCACCCCGCAGCCTGCTCCGTTCTCCCGCAGCCGCGGCCAGGCGGTCCACCTGCGCCTCGGCCTCGCGCGCAGCCTTGCTGAACTGCCGGTCCGGGGCCTGGTCCGGGTCCTCCAGCCGCAGGTAGTTGGCCAGGACGCCGAGGATGTGCGCCGGGTCGTCGGACCAGCGGGGCATCCCCAGGTCTATCTCGGCCACGGCCCGGTGCCCGTAACGGCCCAGGAAACCGGCCAGCCCGGACTGCACGACGGCGGGCAGGGAGTGTTCGCGGTAGCGCCGGGCGAGCTCCTGCACCCCGGCGCCGGGAGAAGCCTCGGCGAACACGGCGGCCCCGGCGGCATCCTCCCGGATGGCCATGGCGAGGTGCCAGAGGGCCAGGTCCATCTCCGTGGTGACGTTGTCCGGGAGCCCGCGCAGGACCGGCTGCAGCGCCCCCGGCCCGGCGGCTGAGCCCAGCAGCTTCCCGGCGGCTGCCAGCAGGGCAAAGCCCAGCGCCGGCACCGGCAGGATATTGGGCACCACCGGGAACAATTCACGGCCGAGGATGCGCTCCACGTGGTCCAGCCGCTGCTCCGCCGTCGAACCGGCCGGAACCACCAGGGCGGCGCGGAAGCGTTCACCGAACGCCTCCACCCGGCGCAGCGCGGCATTCGGCCGGAACAGCGCCCGGAGCAGGGACTCCGGGATCCGGGCCCGCGCCGCCACGGGGACCACGTGCCGCAGCAGCCGCCACGGGGACCTGCTGGTCACCGAGAACCGCGGGTCATCGAACAAGCCTCGCAGCACCGTGGCGGAACGGGCCTCCATCACGTCAAAGACCCGCGGAACAATAGCCCGCCCGACGCCGCTGCGCGCCACCGCGGTCAGGTCAAAGAACAGCCGCTGCCCGGCCTGGACGTAGGGTGGCGGACCGTCGTGGGGTACCGGCACCTCAAAGTGCGCGGCCCGTGCCACCGACGCGGCGATCAGCCGGAAGCCCGCCAGTCCCATGGGGGTCAGCGGCCGGGTCAGGCCCTGCGCCAGGCTGAAGCACAAGTAGACGCGGGTCCCGTTGTGGACGGCGGCCCGCTCGGGCAGCGGATACAGGGTGGTGATCGGCCGTGACTGCGTCAGCCACACCCCGCCCGCGTCATCGATTGCCCATTCGATGTCCTGCGGGGCACCGAAGTGCAGTTCCGCACGGCGGCCCAAGAGCTCGAGCGCCAGCAGCCCGGCGTCGTCAATGCACGGTTCCGCGCCGGCGGCCGGCTGGACGATCCGCTCGGTGCCGCCGCCCGGCAGCGCCCGGATGGCCACGCCCTTGCTGCCGATGCGGCGCTCCAGGATCCTGCGGGTCGCACTGTCGACGACGAAGTGGTCCGGGTTGACGGCCCCGGACACCACCGCCTCGCCGAGCCCCGGACTGGCCTCGATCACTGCCTCGTGCCGGCGGCCGGTGACAGGGTTGGCTGTGAACAGGACGCCGGCCACGGTGGCGTCTACCATCGCCTGGACCACCACGGCCAGCGACACCGTGTCCGGGCTGATCCGTTGGGTGGCGCGGTAGCTCACGGCGCGGTCGGTCCAGAGGGAGGCCCAGCACCGCCGCACGGCGGCCAGGACATCGCCGGCCCCGACAACGTTCAGGAACGTGTCCTGCTGCCCGGCGAAACTGGCGAAGGGAAGGTCTTCGGCGGTGGCCGAGGACCGGACGGCGACGGCGGCGTCCGGTCCCAGCGCGGCGTAGGCGTCGCGGACGGCCCCGGCAATATCGGCCGGGATCTCCGCGGCCAGGACCAGGGCGCGGGCGTCGGCGGCCAGTGCGGCGAGCGCCGGGAGGTCGTCCGGGGCGGCCGCGGCCAGTGCGGCGTGGACGGCGTCCAGGCCGGCGGACGACGTCGCCTGCCGGTACGCCCGGGTGGTCAGGCAGAAGCCCGCCGGGACCGGGAGCCCGGCACGGATCATTTCCCCGAGGTTGGCGCCCTTGCCGCCGACCTCCGGCAGCAGTGCGGCCTGCTCCAGGCCGAGGACCAGCCGGGGCTGCGGCCCCGGCCCGCCGGGAACGGGTGACTGGCCCATCTGCCGCTCCTTCCTTCGCTGCGAAAGCGCCTGCCCCGGGGTGCGGGGCTGTTAGTCCCCGAGCATGGGTCCGAAGCTGGGCCTGTCGGCCAGCCGCGGGTCCTCCCGGTCCGGGACCACCATCACGGGGCCCTTGGCGTGGTGCAGGATGCCGTCGGAGGTGGATCCCAGGAGCATCCCGGCGAAGCCGCCGCGGCCGCGGGTGCCCACGACAACCAGCTCGGCGTGCCGGCTGGCCTCGACCAGGATGTCGATCGGGGACCCGTCGACCAGCTGGGTGGTGACCTCCAGCCGCGGGTAGTGGCTCTTGAGCCAGGCGACGCCCGCGTCGAGCTGGACCCGGATATCGGCGAACAGGGCTTCGCGGTCCATTGGGGCCGGAACCCAGGCCAGTGAGCCGCTGTACTGCGGGACGGCGCACACCAGGCGCAGCGGTGCGCTGAGTCGTTCGGCCTGGGCCGCGGCCTCGAGGACCGCCACCCGGGCCTGCTCGGAACCGTCGACGCCCGCCACCACCACGTTTTCAACGAGCTGCCGGCCGGACTTCTCACGCTCGGCCCGGACGTGTTTGTCGTCAGTGGTCTCGCCCAGCCGGTCACCGCAGATCAGCGGCACGGTCACCGTGGGGCATTTGGCGTGGGCGGGCAGTGCGCTGGAGACCGAACCGAGCAGCCGGCCCACAAAACCGCCCCGGCCGCGGGTGCCGAAGACCAGCAGCTCGGCGGTTTCGGTCATCTCCAGCAGGACCCCGGAGGCGTCGCCGTTTTCCACCGAGGCGTCGACTTCAATGTTGTAGCGGGCCACCTTGTCGAGTGCCTGCTTCAGGATGGCTTCTGCGCCCTCGCGGATCACCGAGTCGTCCACCGTGGCGTAGCCGCCGTCCAGGCCGGATGCCGCGAAGACCGGGACGGAGTATGCGGTGACAATGTGCAGCGGCCGCCGGCGCCGCTCGGCTTCGCGGGCAGCCCACACCAGGGCGCAGTGGCTGTGGTCCGAGCCGTCGACGCCGACCACGATTCCCCGGGGCGCGGGGCGCTCGCCGGGGGCATCGCCCACCGGATCCGGATGCACCTGTTCTCGGGCCATGGGGTCCGCCTCCTCGCGATACGTGGCTGTGTTGCGGCTATTCTGCCAGATCAGTCCTGCCGTGCGCGCCACCGGGGGCACGGGCAAGGTTTACCGGGTGTTTACACGGCCGGCTGCCGGCACACATACGCGGGGATACGGGGCCGGAGGGGCTCCGCCGCCCGGCGGGAGGCCGCAAAATCCGCGCGGTTCCGGGGCAAACAAGCACGTCTGATGACCCCCTAGGCACGGCCGACAATCTTGGGTATTCTCTGAGGCATTGCCGAACCGAGATTCGTCTTTCAGATCGCCGACTTCCCCGGGAGCGCGACCGGACGGATTGGCGGAGAAGCGTTCCGGGCACTGGCCCGGGATGACCCATTTTTCGAGGAGGACCCCGGAGTGTCGAGCATGCCTGTGTGCGGCGGAATCGAGCGGACCAACACTGTGGTCATCGGTACGGGTCTGTCCGGTCTGGCGGTCGCCAGTGAGCTGCAACGCCGCGGCGTGGGCGCCATTGTGGTGGACGGGCTGGACCTGCTCGGGGCCGGGAATCCGGCCAACACCTCATCGCTGCAGCGGTGCGACGCCGCGGACGCCGCGTCCCTGCGCGAGCGCAACGAGATCCTCCGGCACCTGCGCAACTACGCTGCCAGCCACAACCTCGATATCCGCAGCAACGTCCGCGCCCTGCAGCTGGACCATCTGGGGGCCGACGGCGGATTCGCCGCGGACGGATTCAGCGGGTTCCAGGGCGCCGGTTTCGACGCGCCCGGGCTGCCGGGCCCGGCCCAGCAGTGGGCCGTGAGCACCCCCAATGGCGTCCTGTACGCGGACCATCTGGTCCTCACCCGCTGCGCGCACAGCCAGTTGCGCCGCATGCTGGCCGAGCTCGGGGTCGCCGCGGGACAAAACCTGATGGCCGCCATGCACGCGCTGGGCATGTACCTCGTGGGGGTCGGCGAGCTGATTACGCCGACGCCGAAGGAAGCCCTGCGCCAGGCCAAGCTGGTGGGGCAGGCGATTTCGGCGAAGGTCCACCCGGAGGGGATGCCGGTGCTGCTGTCCGGCGGGCTGGCCCTGCCGGCCTGAGAGACCGACTCTTCCGACGCCGGCTGGCGCCCGCTGGCGCCAGCTGCTGCTATCGGCGTCCCTGCGCCTCCGTCAGCTTTTGCTGCTGACGTCCGTCCCATCGTCGTCGCCGGCAGCGTCAGCCTCGCCGTCGTCGCCGTCCTTCAGGCGCCGCTTCGCCATCAGCCCCAGCGTCACCAGGATGCCGACCGCCACGGCGACGAACAGCACGATGCTCCAGGGGAAGGGTTGGGAGGCGTCGGGCACTTGCGTGGGCGCGATGGTGGTGCCCGGGGGCGCGGTGCCCAGGGTCGGAACCGACCCGCCCGCAGTTCCGGCTCCCGCCGTCGAACCTCCGGCCGCTGCGGTGGCCGTAAACGTGAAGGTACCGTCGATCGGGTGCCCGTCCGAGCTGGCCACCCGCCACTGCACGGTGTAGGCGCCGGCCGGAGCGCCCGACCTGAGCTTCTGCGAGACCACGTTGTCCACGATCTCCGCCGCGCCGTCGGCCCAGTTGGTTCCGCCGGCGTCGTTGACCTTGATCTGGGTGCCGAGCGCCAGGGGATGGTTGCTGAGCGTCAGCGATACCGCGGCCGGCGGAACGGGAACTGTCGCGTTCGCAGCCGGGCTGGTCGACTCAACGGCGTCGTGGGCCGACGCCGGACCGGCACCCAGCAGTGCGGTGCCCAGCAGGACCACCGCCACCGTAAGGAGGCCCAGCAGGGCGCCCGGAAGTTTTCGGATGAAACGCATGGCAGGCCCGCTCCTCGTGTTGGCTTCCTTACAGACTAGGCGAGTTTGGCGGGTGGGCGCCGTCACGCCTAATAGGATTTAGCTAACACCCCTTTTCCCTCCCGGAGGACCAATGCTTAAGCAGGGCTCTGCACTCGACCGGTATTTCAAGATTTCCGAGCGGGGGTCGAACTTCTCCCGCGAGATCCGCGGCGGGTTCGCCACCTTCTTCGCCATGAGCTACATCGTGGTGCTGAACCCGTTGATCCTCTCCGGGCCGGACTCGTCCGGCGGAACCCTGGGCTTCGCGGCCGTGGCCGCCGTGACCGCCTTTGTGGCCGGCATCCTGACCATCCTCATGGGGGCCTGGGCCAAGCACCCCTTCGCGCTGGCCACCGGCCTGGGCGTCAACGCGTTCGTGGCCGTCACGGTCGCCACCAACCCGGGCCTGACCTGGCCGGACATGATGGGCCTGGTGGTCCTCTCCGGCGTCACCATGCTGATCCTGGTGCTGACCGGTTTCCGGACCGCCGTGTTCAAGGCCGTCCCGGAGGGGCTGAAAACGGCGATCGTGGTGGGCATCGGCCTGTTCATCGCCCTGATCGGCCTGGTCAACGCCGGCTTCGTCCGCCGCATCCCCGACGTCGCGGGCACCACCGTCCCGGTGGGCCTCGGCTTTGACGGCAAGCTCCTGGGCTGGCCCACGCTGGTGTTTGTGGTGGGCCTGATCCTGACCATCGCCCTGGTGGTCCGCAAGGTCAAGGGCGCCATCCTGATCGGCATCATCACCTCGACCATCCTGTCCGTGATCCTTGAATTCACCCTGCACATCGGCCCCAGCTTCGACGGCAAGAACTTCAACCCGCAGGGCTGGTCCCTGGTGGCGCCCAAGTTCACCGAGTGGGCCGCCCCGGACCTCTCCCTGATCGGCAAGGCCAACCCGTTCGGCGCCTTCGAGCACCTCGGTGTGGTGGCCGCGACCCTGCTGGCCTTCGTGATCCTGCTGAGCATCTTCTTCGACGCCATGGGCACCATGGTCGGCCTGGCCACCGAGGCCGGCACCATCGACAAGGACGGCAACATCCCCAACGTGGACCGGGTCCTGCAGATCGACGCCCTCGGCGCGATCGTAGGCGGCGGCGCGTCCGTTTCGTCCAACCAGATCTACGTTGAGTCCGGCGCCGGCATCGGCGAAGGCGCCCGCACCGGCCTGGCTTCGATCGTCACGGGCCTGCTTTTCCTGGTTGCCATGTTCTTCACCCCGCTGATCAACCTCGTGCCGTTCGAGGCCGTGGCCCCGGCGCTCGTCGTCGTCGGTTTTATGATGGTCTCCCAGGTCGGCAAGATCGACTGGCAGGACTGGGGCATCGCGATCCCGGCCTTCCTGACCTTCACCCTGATGCCGTTCACCTACTCGATCGCCAACGGTCTCGGCGCCGGGTTCATCTCCTTCGTCGTCATCCGCCTGGTCCAGGGCCGTGCCCGCGAAGTGCACCCGCTGATGTGGGCCGTGGCCGCCGCCTTCCTGCTGTTCTTCGGCATCGGCACCATCGAGGCTGCGCTCGGTATCCACTAGGACCCGGCTTCCGCCTTCCCGCCCGCCGAGTTGGTACTTCGCAGCAGTGTTTCGCCAAAACATCGCTGCGAAGTGCCGACTCGGCGGCGTTTAAGCGTGGTTTCCGGGATTTCGGACACCCCGACGGCGGCGCTGCTGGCTTTCCGGGCCCGGCTGCGGTGAGCTTGGAGCATGCTTTCCGCCGCCCCCCTCACTGATGTCCCGCCGCAGCCCTGGACAGGCAGGTTCGACGGCGACGGCGCTGAACACCGCCGCTGGTGGCAGGCAGTGTCGCCCTGCACCGCGGACCGGCTCGCCGCGGCGCGGCCGGCCGTCATCCTCGGCTTCGGCAGCGACGCCGGGGTGCGCCGGAACAAGGGCCGGACCGGGGCAGCGGCCGCGCCGGCCGCCATCCGTGCCGCCCTCGGCCCGCTGGCCTTCCACCTGGACCGGGACGTCCTCGACGCCGGCGACGTCACCGTGGACGGGGACGCCCTGGAGGCCGGGCAGGAGCGGGCGGGCCGCGCCATCACGGGGCTGCTCGACGCCGGTGCACTGCCCGTGGTCCTGGGCGGCGGGCACGAGACCGCGTTCGCCAGCTACCTCGGCGTCGCCGGTTCCGCGGCCATCCGCGGCGGCGTCCGGCTGGGCGTGCTCAACCTGGACGCCCACTTCGACCTCCGCGATGAACCGGTGCCCAGCTCGGGAACCCCGTTCCTCCAGATGGCCCGGGCGGAAGCCGCCGCGGGCAGGGAACTGCAGTACGCCGTCGTCGGAATTTCCGAGCCCAACAACACCCCTGCGCTGTTCCGGACGGCCGCGGAACTCGGGGTGGACTACCTGCTGGACGAGGACTGCGCGCCGGACGCTGTGCAGGACTTCGTGGCGGGTTTCCTGGACCGGGTGGACGCCCTGTACCTGACCATCGACCTGGACGTGCTCCCGGCATCCGTGGCGCCCGGCGTCAGCGCCCCGGCCGCGTACGGTGTCCCGCTGCCGGTGATCAGCGCCGTCTGCCGGCAGGTCGCCGCGAGCGGGAAGCTGCTGCACCTTGACGTCGCGGAACTGAACCCGGAGTTCGACGTCGATGGCCGCACCGCCAAGGTCGCAGCCCGGCTGATCAACACCCTCCTGCGCTAACCGCCAGCCCGGGCCAGGCCCGAGAGATCAGGGGATCAGATGGCCGTGTGCGGCGCCTGGCCCTCGTCGCCGTGCTGTTCGACGGCCCGGCGCTGCCGCAGGCGGTCGAGCCGGTTCATCACGGGCGCGGTCGTGGCGCCGTGCAGCACAATCGACAGGGCCACCACCAGCCCCACGAACGCCCAGAGCTGTTCGGCCTGCGCGCTGAAGTTCCCGTGGCCGAGGGCGAAGGCGAGGTAGTAGAGCGAGCCGATGCCGCGGATGCCGAAGAAGGAAATGGCGGTCCGTTCCCGCGGGCCGGTCTTGCCCCGCGCGAGCCCGGCCCAGCCGGCCAGCGGGCGCACCAGCAGCAGGAAGGCCAGCGCCACGAGCACCTCGGCCCAGCCGATGCCGGCCAGCAGGCCGCGGGCGATCGACCCGCCCAGGAGCACCAGGATCACCACGGTCATCAGCCGCTCGAGCTGCTCGACGTAGGAGTGCATCACCCGGTGGAACCCGTGGGTGCGCTCGGCGGCCCGGATGGTGACGGCGCAGACGAAGACCGCCACGAACCCGTAGCCCTCCAGCATCTGCGTCACGCCGTAGGCCAGGAACGTCGCCGCCAGCGCCACGAACCCCTCGGAGTGGTCGGAGAGCCGCACGCTCTCGTGCCGGGCCCCGAAGAAGAGGCGCCCCAGGAGTTTCCCGGTTCCCAGACCCAGCACCACGCCGATCCCGATCCGCCAGAGCACGTCCATGGCGAACCAGTGCCCCAGCCAGTCCGTCGTCCCGGCGCCGGCCAGGCTGATCGCGATGGCCAGGTAGACGAACGGGAACGCCAGGCCGTCGTTCAGGCCGGCCTCGGAGGTCAGACCGAACCGGATCTCGTCCTCGCGCTCGGTTTCCCCTTCCTCGTCGGCCGGCTCCCCCACCTGCACCTCGGAGGCGAGGACCGGGTCGGTCGGGGCGAGCGCGGCGGCCACCAGGAGTGCCGCGCCCAGGCCGAAGCCCAGGAACCAGAGCCCCAGCAGCGTCAGGCCGACGATGCACAGCGGCATGGCCAGGCCGAGCATCCGCCAGGTGGTGGACCACGCCCGGCGGCCGAGCGGACGGTCGAGCGCCAGCCCGGCGCCCATAAGGGAGATGATGACGCACACTTCTGTCAGGTGGGTGACGAATTCCCCGTGTTGCAGCGGGTCGGGGTCCGGCAGTGACGGAATTACGGTGAAGGCCAGCATGCCGGCGCCCAGGAACACCATGGGCATCGAGAGGGGCGCGTTGCGCAGCAGTTTGGGCAGGACAGCCGCGATGAACACGGCAACACCGGCCGCGGCGAAGACAATACTGGGAGCATCGAACATGCGTGCGTTCTCCTTCCGATCCCGGGCGCCGGCCCGGAATGGGTCGGGGCGCCGTTCCAACGGAACGGCGCCCCTCGCCTCAAAACATATACCGCCTTCTGCACACTATCTGCTCAGGGCGGGGACGCCACGCCGGACAGACTAGAATGTAGGGTGGCCAACCGGCCTGATTCTAGGAAAGACCAGTTAATGAACACACACACCATGCAGACCCAGGCCTCTGACGCCACGTCGATCAAGCTCTCGTTTGCCAGCGCCCACGAGGTCCACCACGGCCTCGAGAAGGCCGTCAACACCCTTATCGCGTCGGCCGTCCAGGACCGCCGCTGCGGGATCCGGGTTACCCGCCACGAGCCGGGCGCCTACACGGTAGCGCTCGACGAAACGGTTCCTTTCGGTGAAACCCACGAGGACATCGCCGCCTAGTCTGGCGGCACACGCGAACCAGTTTGGCGGCACACACGAAGGGCCGGTGGGGATACTCCCCCACCGGCCCTTCGTTTTTGCCCGGCCGCGCTGAGCCGCGCTGCTTCGCCGCAGATACCTGCAGGTACCTAGCTGCGCCGCACCTGCACGCCGTCGGACTTCAAAAACAGCTGCGCCTCGGACGGGGTGCCCGGCACCAGCCACAGCACGTTGCCGCTGGATGACACTTCTTCGACTTCCCCGGCCGACAGCACCTGGGCGTGCTTCAGGATTTCCACCCGGTCACCCGCCTTCAGGCTTTTCCAGTCGGAAACCGTGGCGGCGAACGCCGTGCGCCTGGACAGGACAGTCCCGCGTGCTTTCATGAACTTCTACCCCTTTGTAGGTTCCTGCCACAACATCTTTGGTGTGGGCTTACTCATATTTTTACTACACTTCCCGGGCCCCCGCCGACCGTGTCGCCGAACATTTCGGGGGCGCCGGGAAATCCCCGCGTGCCGCGTATTTTCTTTGCCGTCAGGCCAGATTTCCGACGGCGGATTCGGCGGCCGCCCGGACCTTCCCGGAGGCGACCAGCACGTCCGCCGCTTCCAGTTCGGGTGACAGGAACCGGTCCGTGCCCGGGCCCTCCACCACGGAGCGCAGCACGTCGATGACGGCGGCGCCGGCCGGGCCCGGGGTGAGCTCCCCGCCGGAGAGCTGTGTCCGGATGTCCAGCGCGCGGGCCGAGGTCACCAGTTCGATCGCGAGGACCCGGCGCAGGTTCTCCACCGCGCGGCGGAGCTTGCGGGCCGCGTGCCAGCCCATGGAGACGTGGTCCTCCTGCATCGCCGAGCTCGGGATCGAGTCCACTGACGCCGGTACGGCCAGCCGCTTGTTGTCCGAGACCAGCCCGGCCTGCGTGTACTGGGCGATCATCAGGCCGGAATCGACGCCGGGATCGGCGGCGAGGAATGCCGGGAGGCCGTGTGAGCGGGCCGGGTCCAGCATCCGGTCGGTGCGGCGCTCGGCGATGGAGCTCAGGTCCGCGACGGCGATGGCCAGGTAGTCCAGGACATAGGCCACCGGGGCGCCGTGGAAGTTGCCGTTGGAGCTGACCCGGCCGTCCGGGAGCACCACGGGGTTGTCGATGGCGGCGGCGAGCTCGCGGGAGGCCACCAGGGCCGCGTGGTCCACGGTGTCGCGGACTGCGCCGGCCACCTGGGGTGCACAGCGGAGCGAGTAGGCGTCCTGGACCTTGGTGTCGTTGATGCGGTGCGAGGCCACAATCGGAGAGTTGGACAGGACCCGCAGCATGTTATCCGCCGAGGCGGCCTGCCCCGGATGCGGCCGGAGCGCGGCGTGCAGCTCGGGCAGGAACACCTGGTCCGTGCCGAGCAGCGCCTCGACGCTGAGCGCGGCGGTGATGTCCGCCGTCGTCAGCAGCTGGCGGAGATCGGCGATGGCCATCAGCAGCATGCCGAGCATGCCCTCGGTGCCGTTAACCAGCGCCAGGCCTTCCTTCTCGGCCAGGGTGACCGGTTCGATCCCGTGCGCGGCGAGGAGCTCGGCGACCGGGCGGGCACCCTTTACGCCGTACAGTTCCCCGTCCGGGCCAGTGGCTTCGCCTTCACCCATAAGGACCAGCGCGCAGTGCGAGAGCGGGGCGAGGTCGCCGGAGCAGCCGAGGGAGCCGAATTCGCGGACCACGGGGGTGATGCCGGCGTTCAGGACGTCCACCATGGTCTGCAGCACCACGGGACGGACCCCGGTGCGGCCGGAGGCGAGGGTCTTGGCGCGCAGGAACATGATGCCGCGGACCACTTCGCGTTCCACGGCCGGGCCCATACCGGCGGCGTGGCTGCGGATGAGCGACTTTTGCAGCTGGGTGCGCAGTTCGCCGGGGATGTGCCGGTTGGCCAGCGCCCCGAAGCCCGTGGAGATGCCGTAGGCGGGGACGTCGCTGTGGGCGAGGTCGTCGATGTGGGCGCGGACCTTCGCGACGGCGTCGAGGGCGTCCTGGGCGATGGTTACGTGCGCGTCGAGGCGGGCGACGGCGACGACGTCCTCGGGGGTCACGCCGCTGGAGCCGAGGGTGACGGTGAGCGGTGAGTGGGTGGTGAGGGTCATTGCGACCTTCCTAAATTTGAGGGTGGGGGCTGGGTTAGCGGGTTTCCAACATGGGGATGCGGACGCCGCGTTCGTTGGCGACCTCGACGGCGCGGTCGTAGCCGGCGTCGGCGTGGCGGATAACGCCCATGCCGGGGTCGTTGGTGAGGAGGCGTTCGAGCTTCTGCGCGGCGAGGTCGGTGCCGTCGGCGACGGAGACCTGGCCGGCGTGGATGGAGCGGCCGATGCCGACGCCGCCGCCATGGTGCAGGGAGACCCAGGTGGCGCCCGAGGCGGTGTTGAGCAGGGCGTTGAGCAACGGCCAGTCGGCGATCGCGTCGGAGCCGTCGGCCATCGCCTCGGTCTCGCGGTACGGGGAGGCGACGGAGCCGGAGTCCAGGTGGTCGCGGCCGATCACGATAGGGGCCTTGACCTTGCCTTCCTTGACCAGCTGGTTGAACAGCAGGCCGGCCTTGGCGCGTTCGCCGTAGCCGAGCCAGCAGATGCGGGCCGGCAGGCCCTCGAATTCAACGCGCTCGCCGGCGGCGTCGATCCAGCGGTGCAGGTGCTTGTTCTCGGGGAAGAGTTCCTTGATGGCCTTGTCCGTGACGGCGATGTCCTCCGGGTCGCCGGAGAGTGCCACCCAGCGGAACGGGCCGAGCCCCTCGCAGAACAGCGGCCGGATGTAGGCCGGGACGAAGCCGGGGAACTCGAATGCACGGTTGTAGCCCCCCTTGCGGGCCTCGTCGCGGATGGAGTTGCCGTAGTCGAAGACCTCGGCCCCGGCGTCCTGGAATTCGACCATGGCCTGGACGTGCTTGGCCATGGACGCCTGGGCCTTCTTGGTGAAGCCCTCGGGATCGGCGGCGGCCTCGCGGTGCCATTCCTCGACGGTGATGCCCTCCGGCAGGTAGCTCAGGGGGTCATGCGCGGAGGTCTGGTCCGTCACGATGTCCACGGTGAGCTCGCTGGCGTTGTGGCGGCGCAGGATTTCGGGGAAGACCTCGGCGGCGTTGCCGACGTAGCCCACGGACCAGCCGCGGCGTTCTTCCTTGGCTTTGAGGACCTTGGCGATCGCGGTGTCGAGGTCGGTCTCGACCTCGTCGAGGTAGCGCTTGCCGGCCCGGCGGCGCAGGCGGGTCTCATCGACGTCGACGATCAGGCAGGCGCCGTCGTTGAGGGTGACGGCGAGCGGCTGGGCGCCGCCCATGCCGCCGCAGCCGCCGGTGAGGGTCAGGGTGCCCGCGAGCGTGCCGTTCTCGTCCCCGGTGAGTTTCCGGGCGATCGCGGCGAAGGTTTCGAAAGTGCCCTGCAGGATGCCCTGGGTGCCGATGTAGATCCAGGAGCCCGCGGTCATCTGGCCGTACATCATGAGGCCCTCGGCCTCGAGGCGGCGGAATTCGGGCCAGTTGGCCCAGTCGCCGACCAGATTGGAGTTGGCCAGCAGTACGCGGGGCGCCCATTCGTTGGTCCGGAAGACACCGACGGGTTTGCCGGACTGGACCAGCAGGGTCTCGTCCTTCTCCAAGGTTTCCAGGGTGCGGGTGATCGCGTCGAACGCCGCCCACGAGCGGACGGCCCGGCCGGTGCCGCCGTAGACCACGAGGTCGTCCGGGCGTTCTGCCACCTCGGGGTCCAGGTTGTTCATCAGCATCCGCAGCGGGGCCTCGGTCTGCCAGCTCTTGGCGCTGAGCGTGGTGCCGCGGGCTGCTTTGACCGGGCGGGCACCGGTGGTGAAATCGGCGGGTGCCATGGTGGCTCCTTCGTATCTGGTGTTCGGGAAGAGGTTCTGTATCAACTAAAGCCTGTCGGCCGCACCGGAAACAGGGGGTTCAAACGGGTACTGTCCGGAATGCCAGACCCGACCGGCCGCGCTAAAGCGCCGGTTCCCGGACCCGGAACGGAGCCTAGTGCGCGCTGGTGGGGCTGGGGCGGCCGTGGATCCGGACGGAGAGGTCATCGGCGACTTTTTTGACCCGCGCGGCGAGGACCGGCCACTGTTCGGCGGGCAGTTTGTCCTCCAGGAATGTGACGGCGACGGCGGCGGTCGGCCAGCCGGTGTGGTCGGTGACGGCGGCTGCGATCGATCCGAATCCCGGGGTCACCTCGCCGTGCTCGGTGGCGTAGCCCCGCTGCCGGACCTGGTCCAGGTGGGAGGACAGCACCGAGTACTTGGTAATGGGCGTTTCCGTCTCATGCCGGGCACTGAAGGCCGCGGCGTTCGGGTACAGCGCCCGGACCTGGGACTTCGGCAGCGCGGCCAGGATGGCCCGGCCGCTGGCGGTGAGGTGGCTGGGCAGCCGGACGCCGACGTCGGTCACGAGGGAGGGCCGGTTCTTGGCCCGCTCCTCCACGATGTAGAGCACGTCCCGGCCGTGCAGCACCGCCAGGTGGGCGCTCTCGCCGATGACATCCACGAGTGTCGCGAGCATCGGCCGGCCCAGCCGCGAGAGCGGTTCCTGCCGGGAGTACGCGGAGCTGAGCTCGAAGGCGCTGATGCCGAGCCCGTAGCGCTGCTCCTCGTGCAGGTGCAGCACAAAACCGTTGGCCTCCATCACCCCCAGCAGGTGGTAGACGCTGGAGCGCGGCAGCCCCAGGGACGTGGCAATGTTCGACGCCGCCATCGGCCCGCGCTTGGAGGCCAGCAGTTTCAGGATGCGCAGCGTGTTCTCGGCCGCTGGCACCTTGGAGGCGGGCCTGGCGGCTGCCGCCTTAGGCTCGACGGCGGGTGCCTCCGCGGGCAGGGTGGTGGTGGTCATGTGGTCCTCTTCAGCATCGGCCGGTGTCCGGTATCCCGTACTTAAGCATGCCTCCGGATGGTGCCAGCCGGGAGGATCCCGTTCGCACGCGTGTCTGGAATCCCAGACAATCCTGCTGCCTGCTGGGCGGAAGGAAGCTCCGCGGCCGGAGCCTCCGGAGCGGGCGCAGCGTCCAAGTATCCCGCGCCGCCGCCCAAGTGGTGCCGGGCAGGGAAGGGGTAAACGTTACTCGTGTGACTGGTGGGACCGGAGCCTAGGGTGGCTGCACGGGGGCACCGGAACGGCGGCGGTCAGGCTGGGGAGCCCGCATCACCCGGGCCGGGCCCCCGCGAAGGATGTCGGTTCGCGGGCAAGGAGCACTCCCATGGGTCATTCACAGACGGCAGGCACGCGGTCTGCGGGACGGCTCGGCCGGGTCCTTGGCCGCGCCGCACACACTCTTCGCGGCGAGCGGGTCCCGTTCCGGATCGGCCAGGTGGTGGTGGGCGACGACCCCTTCAATGGCCGCCGGCAGGGGACCGTGGTGGCGGTCAGGGCACCGTTCGTGGGGCTGCGCATCCCCGGGACACCGGCCGGAACCCTGATGTTCTTCGATTACCGGGACGTGCGGTCCGCCGAATAGGCGGGCAGGCGGGCCCGCCGGGAGGACCGCAAGGCCACCCGGCCACTCCGGCCGCCCCGGCCTTAAGACGGAAGACCCGCCCGGGCAGGAATGCCCGGGCGGGTCTGCAGCCGATCCCTGTTGCGCAGGGTTAGCGGGCGGACCAGCCGCCGTCCATCGTGTAGCTGGCGCCGGTGACCATACCGGCGTCGTTCGAGGCCAGCCACGCCACCAGGGAGGCGACCTCCTCCGGCTCCACCAGGCGCTTGACGGCGGCCTCGGTAAGCATGATCTTGGTCAGCACCTCGGACTCGGGAATGCCGTGTACCTTGGCCTGGTCGGCGATCTGCGACTCCACCAGCGGGGTGCGGACGTAGCCGGGGTTGATGCAGTTCGAGGTGACCCCGTGGGCGCCGCCTTCCAGGGCCGTGACCTTGCTGAGCCCCTCGAGGCCGTGCTTGGCGGACACGTAGGCCCCCTTGAACGGTGAGGCCCGGAGCCCGTGGACCGAGGAGAGGTTGATGATCCGGCCGAACCCGTTGGCGTACATGTGCGGCAGCGCGGCGCGGATCAGCAGGAACGGCGCTTCCAGCATGAGGGTGATGATGCGGCGGAAGTCGGCCGGATCGAACTCCTCGATCGGGCTGATGCGCTGGATCCCGGCATTGTTGACCAGGATGTCGCAGTCCAGGCTGAGCGTCTGCAGGGCCTCGACGTCGAGCAGGTTGACGGCCCAGGCGGTGCCGCCCACCTCGTCGGCGAGGGCGGTGGCGGCGGCCTCGTCGACGTCGGCGACCACCACCTTCGCTCCCCTTGCCGCGAGGGCGCGGACGCTGGCCGCGCCGATCCCGCCTGCACCGCCGGTGACCAAGGCCTTGCGGCCGTTGAGCGTATTTTCCATTACCCAGCCTTCCAGTTCAGAGATTCAGCGTGATCAGAGTCAAGCACGTCGGGGTGATGCGGGTCAGCGGCTGGCCGCGACGGCCAGGCCTTCGCGTTCGGCGTCGGCCCGGTCAACGTCCTCGAGGGCGACGCCCTTGGTTTCCTTGAGGCTGAGCACGGCCACCGTGGTGATGGCGCACGCGACAACGAGGTAGATGGCGGTGGGCAGCCAGGATCCGGTGTCCTTCAGCCACGCCGTGGCCAGGAGCGGCGCCAGCGAGCCGGCGAAGATCGAGGTGACCTGCGAGCCGAGGGAGACGCCGGCGTAGCGCATCCGGGTGGGGAACAGCTCGGACATCAGGGCGGGCTGGCCGGCGTACATAAAGGCGTGCAGGCACAGGCCGATCGTCACCGCGAGCACGATGATCACCGGGTTGCGGGTGTCGAACATTGGGAACGCGAAGAACGGCCAGGTGGCCCCGGTGATGGCGCCGACCAGGTAGACCGGCTTCCGGCCCCAGCTGTCCACCAGCCGGCCCACCTGCGGGATTACGAGGAAGTGGATGACGTGGGCGATCAGCAGGGCCAGCAGCAGCGAGGAGGTGTCGTACTTGTGGACGGACTTCAGGTAGACGATCGCGAAGCTGACCACGAGGTAGTACATGATGTTCTCGGCGAAGCGCAGGCCCATGGCCTGCAGGATGCCCTTGGGGTACTTGCGGATCACTTCGCGGACGCCGAAGCTCACGGCCTGCTCCTGCTCGAGCTGCGCCTTGGCCTCAAGGAAAATCGGCGACTCGGAGACGTGGGTGCGGATGTAGTAGCCGACGAATACGATCACCGCGGAGAGCCAGAACGCCACGCGCCAGCCCCAGCCGAGGAAGTCGGCGGCGCTCAGGACGTTGGACATGATGAACAGGACCAGGGTGGCCAGCAGGTTGCCGACAGGGACGGCGGCCTGGGGCCAGCTGGACCAGAAACCGCGGGACTCGTTGGGGCTGTGTTCGGCCACGAGCAGCACGGCGCCGCCCCATTCACCGCCGAGCGCAAAGCCCTGGATGAAGCGCAGCGCAACCAGCAGCGCCGGGGCGAGGTAGCCGATGTCGACGAAGCCCGGCAGGCAGCCCATCAGGAAGGTGGAGACACCGATGATGACAATGGTCAGCTGCAGGGTGGGCTTGCGGCCCAGCTTGTCGCCGATCTGTCCGAAGACGACGCCGCCGAGCGGGCGGGCCACGAAACCGACCGCGTAGGTCAGGAAGGCCTGGATGATGCCGTCGAGCTCGTTGCCGGAGGCGGGGAAGAAGTACTTGCCGAACACCAGGGTGGCGGCGGTGGCGTAGAGGAAGAATTCGTACCATTCGACGACGGTGCCAACCATGGATGCGGCGACGATTTTCTTGAGGCCTGCGCCCTTGGGGGCTGCGGCGGGGGGTGTTGCGGAGCGTTGGTCTACGCTCATGTCGATCTCCTTAGTGTCCACGATGACACGCGCTGTGATGCACGGCACTGAAAATGGGCCTCATCGAGTATTGCCGCAGATTTAGTGCGGTTCAATAGCCAAAGCGGCACCATGTATGTGCAGAATTGCAGATATGAACGCTAACCCGGATGACCTGCTGGTCCTGCTGGCCGTCTCCCGTTCGGCAAAATTCACGACGGCAGCCCAGGCCCTGGGCCTGAACCACACCACCGTCTCGCGCCGGATCGCAACCCTTGAAAAGGCCCTTGGCGGCCGGGTGCTGTCCCGGGCCGCCGGCGGCTGGGAGCTGACCGAGCTCGGCGCCGCCGCCGTCGCCGTCGCGGAACAGGTGGAGGGCGCGGTGCGTTCGCTCGAGCAGCCCGGAACGACGCCGGACCCGGTCACCGGCGTCGTCCGCATGACGGCCACCGACGGTTTCAGCGCCTATATCGCCGCCCCGGCGGTGGCCCGGCTCCGCCGGCACCACCCCGGGCTCAGCGTCGAAATCATCACGGTGACGCGGCGGGCGTTGCAGCAGCGCTCCGGGCTGGACATCGAGGTGGTGGTCGGCGAGCCACAGGTGCACCGGGCGGAGGCGGCCCGGCTGGGCGAGTACATGCTGGGTATGTACGCCTCGCGCAGCTACCTGGCCGAGTACGGGACCCCGGCCTCGGTGGAGGAGTTGAAGGCGCATCCGCTGGTGTATTTCGTGGACTCCATGCTGCAGGTTGATGACCTCGACGCGCCGCGGCGGCTGGTGCCGACCATGCGGGACGGGCTGAGCTCCACCAACGTGTTTGTCCATGTTGAAGCGACCCGCGCCGGGGCTGGAATCGGCTTCCTGCCGTGCTTCGCCGCGGACCTGCATCCGGACCTGGTCAGGCTGCTGCCGGACGAGTTCGCGGAGCGGCTCCCCTACTGGATGGTGCTGCGGCCGGACTCGATGCGCCGGCCGGCAGTGGCCGCCGTCGTCCAGGCCCTGCGTGAGCAGACGGACGCCCACCGCGAAGCGCTCATGGGGCGCGGCGGCTACGCATCGATTGCTCCGTAGGCACCGTTTTGGGGCGTAAAAAGGGCAGTTACGGAGCAGTCGGCGACGACGGCGTCGGGCCGGGTGCCGCCGGTGCCGTCGCCGGGGACGCCGGGGCTTCGGGGTCGTGGCGGACGGCGGCACCACCGGCGAAGGCCCGGACCTTGGCGTCGTTCCAGATGTGGGCGGGCACAGCGCCGCCCAGCAGGCGCCGGGCCAGGCCCGGGTCCTCGTCGAACGGCAGGTCGCTGCCGGCGATGATCATGTTGCCGTAGCGCCGGCCCTTGAGCATGGCGGGGTCGGCGATGATCATGGTGTGCGCAAAGGCCGCGGCAATGGTGGCGGCGTCCTCGCGGGCGTTGCGCAGGGCCGGGGCGTCGCCGGAGTTCACCACGTAGATCCCGCCCGGGGCCAGGACGCGCCGGGCGTTGGCGGTGAACTCGCTGGTGGTCAGGGGCCGCGGGGTGACGGAGCCGGCGAAGACGTCCCGGATGATGAGGTCCCGCGTTTGTGGCGTGAGGGCCTCGGTCACTTCCCGCGCCTCGCCCACACGCAGGCGCAGGAGCGGGGCCTTGGGGAGGTCGAACCAGCCGCGGACGTACTCGGCGAGCTTGCCGTCCAGCTCCACCACCACCTGGCGGGCCTCCGGATAGGCAGCATGGAAGTAGCGTGCCAGCGAGCACGCCCCGCCGCCCAGATGCAGGGCGCGCAGCTTGGGCCGCCCCGCCGTCGGCCAGCGCGACTCCACCAGGGCCGCGATCCAGCGCATGTATTCGAAGTCGAGGAACAGCGGATCGGCGAGGTCGATGTGGGAGCTCATCACGCCGTTGATCCGCAGCAGCCACCCGGTGGAATTGTCCTGGTCCGGGATCAGCTCGCAGTCGCCGGTGTCGATGTAGTAGACGCCCGCGGCGGGACCGTCCGGGCGGGTTCCCTTGGGCACATCCACCACTCCCGGCGTCGAGGTTCCGGCGTTGCGGCCGGCCGCCCTGCCCCGCTTTGCCATCAGGCGCCCGCCGTTCCGTCCATGCTTCAACCCTAACCGGCGGGAACCCAGCAATTTCAAAATGGACCTTGCAACCAGATGCCAAGCATGCTTACCATCTAAAGGTAATCATGCTTACTATTCGCGTTCGGCGCTGCCGGTGCTCCTCCCCGGCGGCAGATCTACAAGGAAAGAGAGCGACGATGACAGAGAACCAGTGGCCCCAGGACAGCGGCTACGGCACGCCGGGAGCGCCAGCGGGCACCCAGTTCGGCGCGGAGCCGGAGCTGCGGCCAAGCACAGCTTTCCCGTCGGCCGCAGGGTCGGCCTCCAAGACGGACACCGCCAAGGACGAGGCCGGCGAAGTGAAGCGGCAGGCCGCCGATTCGGCGCAAAACGTGACCGAGACGGCGAAGGCCGAGGCCGCGAACGTGGCCGGCGAAGTCAAGAGCAACGCCAAGGACCTCCTTAACCAGGCCCGGAGCGACCTCACCGCACAGGCCGGGACCCAGCAGCAGAAAGCCGCCGAGGGCCTGCGCTCCATCTCCAACGAACTCCACACGATGGCCGCAGCCTCGGACCAGCCCGGCGTCGCCACCGACCTCATCCGCCAGGCCGCGGAGCGGTCCTCTTCAGTGGCCTCATGGCTGGACAACCGTGACCCTGGGTCGCTGCTGAACGAAGTGAAATCCTTCGCCCGCCAGCGTCCGGGCACCTTCCTGCTGGCCGCCGCCGGCGCCGGCATCCTCGCCGGCCGTCTGAGCCGCAGCCTCAGCGCGGGAGCTCCGGACACGGCCGCGACGGCCTCGTCCCCGTCAACCCGGCCGGCCGCCCCCATCACCCGGGTTCCCGATGCCGGCGTCGCGGTCCCCCCGCCGCCGGTTACCTACCCGGAAACGACGACGGCGGGCGCCGCCGGAACCTACCCGGAGACCACGCCGGCGGGCGCCGAGACCTACCCGCCCAGCCCGCTCGATGGTTCCGGCACCCAGGCGGACCCGTGGGCCAACGACCCGCTGGCCGCCGATCCCTACCGTATTGACCCGGCCATTGATCCCGACCGTAAGGATCCGTTCGACGGAGGCCGTCGATGAGCAGCGAGATGCCTACGGGCGCCCCGATGCCTCCAACCGAGGCCCACGTCAAAGCCGAAACCAACTCCCTGGGCGATCTGCTCGGTGACGTTACGCGGGACATGTCCACCCTGATGCGTCAGGAAGTGGAACTCGCGAAAGCCGAGCTGAAGCAGACCGCCGGCCGGGCCGGCAAGGGCAGCGGCATGTTTGCCGGTGCCGGCATTGCGGGCCACTTCGTCCTGCTGTTCCTCTCCCTYGCCCTGTGGTGGGGACTCGGAACGCTGATGGGGCTGGGATGGTCCGGCGTCATAGTCGCAGTCCTCTGGGGCATCATCGGCGCCGTCCTGGCCTCGGTGGGGCGCAAGGAACTGAAGGCCATCAAGGGTATGCCGCAGACGGCGGAGACCCTCCAGGAGATCCCCCCGACCCTCAAGCCCAGCCACTAGAGCGAGGAAAACACCATGAGTGAGAACCCGGATGCCATCCGCGCAGACATCGAAGCAACCCGCGCCCGGCTCGGCACCAACGTCGATGCCGTCGCGGACAAAGTGACCCCGTCCCACATCGTCCAGCGCCAGACGGACAAGGTAAAGGACGCAGTCTTCGGAGTGAAGGAGAAAGTCATGGGAGCAACCGACCACACGGCCGGCAACGTGCACTCCGCCGGCGGCAGCGCCGCCGCGCACCTGAGCGACGCCGGCTCTGCCGTCGCCGACGCGCCGCACCAGGTAAAGGTAAAGGCCCAAGGCAATCCCCTCGCCGCCGGTCTTATCGCCTTCGGCGCTGGCCTTCTCATGTCCTCGCTGGTCCCTGCCAGCCAAAAGGAACGCGAAGCGGCCGACGCGCTGAAGACGGCCGCCGAGCCGCTCACCACCGAGCTGACCGAAGCCGCGAAGCACGTGGCCGAGGGCCTCAAGGAGCCTGCCCAGGACGCCGTGGAGAACGTCAAGGCCACGGCCACCGACGCCGCCCAGAACGTCAAGGGCGAGGGCCAGGTTGCCGTCGCCGACGTGAAGGACCGCGCGGCCGACGCCAAGGACAACGTCCAGCAGGCCTAGCCAGACCCGGCAGACGGCCGGCTGCCCCGCTGACGCGTGTGGGCAGCCGGCCGCTGCGCTTAACCACGAAAGAAGATTCCGATGGCCAAGAACCACACTCCGGCTCTTACCGGCTCCATGGACGACGCCGAAACCGCCGAGAGCAGCACCGCCAAAGCCCGCACTGCGCCCGCACCGGATGACTCCCGCAAGCCGGAGCGCCCCACGGATGTCAGCAAGCCCTCTTGGAAGTACATCGCCAAGAAGACGCTTCGCGAGTTCACCAAAGACCAGTGCCCCGACCTGGCCGCGTCGCTGACCTATTACTCGGTGCTCTCGATCTTCCCGGCCCTGTTGGCGCTGGTTTCCCTGCTGGGCCTCTTCGGAGACGCCCAGAAAACCACATCGGCGCTGCTGGACATCGTCCAGGGGATCGCGCCGGGCGAGACGGTCAAGACGCTCCGCCCGGTGGTGGAGGAACTGGCCGGCTCATCGGCTGCGGGCCTGACGTTCATCCTGGGCCTCCTCACCGCACTCTGGTCCGCCTCCGGCTATGTCGGGGCGTTCGGCCGGGCCATGAACCGCGTGTACGAGATCGACGAGGGCCGGCCCTTCCTCAAGCTGCGCGGCACCATGCTCGGCGTCACGGTCGTCAACCTGCTGATCGTCGTCGTGCTGGCCGCGATGCTCGTGCTCAGCGGGCCCGTGGCGGAGTCCGTCGGGAACATCATCGGCCTGGGCGCGGCCTTCCTTGCCGTTTGGAACATCGCCAAGTGGCCGGTGATGCTGGTGCTGGTGATTGTGGCGATTGCCATCCTCTACTACGCCACCCCCAACGTGAAGCAGCCGAAATTCCGCTGGATGAGCATGGGATCAGCCATTGCCCTCGTGGTCTTCCTGGTGGCTTCCGTGGCCTTCGGTTTCTACGTGGCCTACTCCAACAGCTACAACAAGACCTACGGGGCCATCGGTGGGGTGATCATCGCGCTGCTCTGGCTGTGGATCCTGAACATGTCGCTGCTGTTCGGCGCCGAGTTCGACGCCGAAACCGAGCGGGGCCGCCAGCTCCAGGCCGGCATCGAGGCCGAGGAGACCATCCAGCTCCCGCCGCGGGACACCAAGCAGAGCGACAAGCTGCAGGCCAAGGAGGAAGAGGACATCCGCCGCGGACGGGAGCTGCGGGAAGAACACAGCGGCCGCAGTCCGCGGGACCAAAGCCCCTAGCCGCCGGGGGCCTCGCCGGTTGTAATAGGCACACGCACCGCTGGGGGTGCTACGTCCGCCTAACCGGGAGGATCCATGCCGGCGCCCGCAGCAGGTTCAGGTAGAGCCGCCGTCGCCGTGGGCTATGACGGCTCCGAATCCTCGCAGCTGGCCGTCCGCTGGGCCGCCGAGTACGCCGCCGCCCATGATCTTCCGGTCCGTGTGGTGCACGCCTGGGTCTGGCCGATGTTCACCAAGGACCTGGGCCCGGTCAAGGGTGTTGCCGGCAGCGGCCTCCGCCACTCGGCGGAGGCCATCCTCGCCGAAGGCGTCGGCCTGGCCTACGGCGTGGACCCGGGCCTCGCCGTCGAGGGCGTGATGGAGGCTGGACTGCCGTCGAAAGTCCTGCGGGAGGCGGCCGACGGCGCGGCCCTTCTGGTGGTGGGCAGCCGCGGGATGGGCGGGGTCCTCGGCCACCTGGCCGGATCGGTGTGCCTGGAGCTCGCCGGCGTCGCCCCGTGCCCGCTGATGGTGGTCCGCCGGCCGCACCTGCCCGGCCGGCCCGTCTTCGCCGGCATCGACGCCGAACCCGGCAGCTCGGCGGTGCTGGCTGCCGCCGCCGGGTTGGCCGCCGCCACCGGCGCCGAACTCAGGCTTATCCACGTGGACCCGGGCCGCGGCGGGGAGGGCACGGACCACGGCCGGCACGCCCCGCTGCACGGCCAGGAGCTGTTGGATTACGCGCTGGGGGCGGCCGAAAAACTTGCCCCGGCCCTGCCCGTCACCGGAACCCTGAAAGAGGGCCACGCCGCGGCCCGGGAACTGGTGGACGCCGCCGAGGACGCGGATGTGCTGGTGCTCGGCACCCACCACCGCGGGCGGGGCATAGGCAACACAGTTTCTGCAGTGCTGCACAAGGCGGCCTGCAATGTCATGATTACCCGCTGATTCCGGGCTCCGGGACACGCGGCCGCCGCACCCGGGATCTGGAGTCGGGCCAGAAAGGGAGGCTCCGTGCGAGCCTGGTGGGTTGCGCAGCCGGGACCTATCGACACCGGTCCGCTGCTGGCCGGCGAGCGCCCCGACCCCGTCCCCGGCCGCGGGGAGGTCCTGGTGCGTGTCCGGGTCTGCGGGGTGTGCCGCACCGACCTGCACTTGGCCGAGGGTGACCTGGCGCCGCGGCGTCCCGGAGTTATCCCCGGGCACGAGGTGGTCGGGGAGGTCATTGGCAACGGCGCGGGCGCCACCCGGTTCCGGCACGGCGAGCGGGTCGGCGTGGCGTGGCTCGGCGGGACGTGCCGTTCCTGCCGTTTTTGCCTGCGGGGCCAGGAAAACCTGTGCTTGTCCCCCACGTTCACCGGCTGGGACCGGGACGGCGGCTACGCCGAGCTCATCACGGTCGCCGAAAACTTCGCCTACCGGGTGCCCGATTCTTTCCGTGATGAGGAGGCGGCGCCGCTGCTGTGCGCCGGCATCATCGGCTACCGGGCCCTGCTCCGTGCCGAGCTGCCCATCGGCGGGCGGCTGGGCATTTACGGCTTCGGCGCCTCCGCCCACCTGGCCGCGCAGCTTGCGCTGAACCAGGGGGCCAGGGTGTACGTGATGACGCGGTCGCCCGCGGCGCAGCGCCTGGCCCTGCAGCTCGGGGCCACCTTCGCCGGCGGCGCCGACGACGACCCCCCGGACCCGCTCGACGCGGCCATCCTGTTCGCCCCGGCCGGCAGCCTGGTGCCGCCCGCGCTGCGGGCCCTGGACCGGGGCGGAACCCTCGCCGTCGCCGGCATCCACCTCAGCGAGATCCCGCCACTGGACTACGCCGCGGACCTGTTCCAGGAGCGGCAGCTGCGCAGCGTCACGGCCAACACCCGGGCCGACGGTGAGGAGTTCTTCCGCCTCGCCGCGGAGATCCCGCTCCGGCCCACCACCGTGGTCTACCCCTTCGACGCCGCCGACCTTGCCCTGCAGGACCTGGCCGGCGACCGGGTGACCGGCGCCGCAGTCATCCGCGTTGCCCCGTGACCGGCTGCGGGAATTCGTGCTGCTCCCCGGCCCGGAGCAGGATCTCGCGGTTCCCCACCCGGACCAGGACGGGGGCCGCGTCCCCCGGGGCGGCGGCCACCAGCAGCCGCCCGGTGTCCAGGTGCACAGCCAACAGCTGGTCGCGGTAACGGACGCTGAAGTCGACGCGGCGGAGCTCGGCCGGGAGCCGCGGCGTGAAGCCGAGGGCGTCGCGGGTGATCCGCAGCCCCGCGAAGCTGCGCTGGACAACGTCGATCGTGCCGGCCATGGCGCCCAGGTGGATGCCCGAGCTGGTGGTGCCGCCCTGGGTGTCGTCCAGGTCCGCGTCCAGGGCCTCCCGGAAGGTGGCCCAGGCGCGTTCCGGATCGCGCTGCGCGAGGACCGAGGCGTGGGCCACCCGGCTCAGGGTGGAGCCGTGCGCGGTGCGGGCAAGGTAGAAGTCCACGGTCGCGGCCATCTGCTGCGGGGTGACCGGGTACCCCAGCCGCCCCAGGAACCCCACCAGCTGGTCCTCGCCCAGGAGGTAGAACAGCATCAGGACGTCCGCCTGTTTGGCCAGCCGGTAGTGGTTGGTGCTGTCCCCCTCCGCCTCCAGGATCAGGTCCAGCCGCTCAATGTTGCGGTACCGGCGGCGGTAGCCGGCCCAGTCCAGTTCCCGGAGCCCGCCGTAGCCGGCGAACTGGCTGATGATGCCCCCGCCGTGGAACGGCACGAACATCCGCCGGCTCAGGGTCGCCCAGCGCGCAATCTCGGCCGCGGTGATGCCCAGCCGCGCCCGGAGGTCCGCCATGTCAAAGCCCTGGACCGACCGCATGATCCACTCCGCCTGGTCGAAGACCCAGGCGGCCATGACGTTGGTGTACGCGTTATCGTCCAGGCCGCCGCCCGGACGGTCCGGCGCACCGGTGTGGTACTCGTCGGGGCCCATAACGCCGCGGAGGTGGAACCTGTCGCCGGCGGCGTCGTAGTCCGCCATGGAGGCGAACAGGCGTGCGACCTCGACAATCAGTTCCGCCCCGTGCCGGGTCAGCCAGCCGCGGTCCTGGGTGGCTTCGAAGTATTGCCATGCGTTTGCTCCGGGCCAACGCCTCGGCGGCTGATATTGAGCTGAGCCAGGAGCAGCTGGACGCAGTCTCGGGGCTGGGCGCCCATTGAGCCGCCACAGTCCGGACGGACAGCCTCAGTTGCCGGCGGCGGCAGGCCTCTGGCGGCCCAGCGAGCGCAGGTACGCGCCGAATCCCTGCGGCGCCCGCGCCTGGGTCCGGCCGGAGGTCACCACCCGCATGGTGTCTGTGGCGAGGACGGTAAACGCGAGGCCGCGCAGGCTCTGGACCAGGGTGCGGTCCTCGTGGGATTCCAGCGGGGAGAAACCGCCCGCGGCGAGGTAGGCCGAGGCGCGGACACCGAAATTTGCCCCGTAGATGTGCGGGTGGTTTTCCTCGAAGGGGTGCCGGTCGAGCCAGCGGCGCAGCAGCTCGGGATCCATCCCGGCGGGATCGGGTTCCACGGATCCCAGCACGGCGTCGGCGCCGGCTTCGGCGAACTCGAGTTGACGCAGCAGCCAGTTCGCCGGGACCTGCGAATCGGCGTCGGTGTTGGCCAGCCACGTCCGCCCGGGCCATGGCAGCGGTGTGGTGCGCTGGCCTGGGGTGCGCCGCGGGGGTTTTAGCACGGCCGCGCGAACACCGGCGGCCCGGCTCGCCCCGGCGCTCCCCAGCCGGACTTCAAGGGCGCTGAAGCGCGGATCGGCGTCGACGTACCGTGCGGCGATAGCCGCGGACCCGTCGGTACAGCTGTCCAGGACCACGGTTACCCGGACGGCGACGTCGGGCCGCCGGCGCTGCAGCTCGTCGGCGGCGCACTGCACCGCCGCAAGCGCGCGCTCAAGATGCTGGTCCTCGTTGTGGGCGGGCATCACCACGGCGATGGCGTCGATGCCGGGCCGGCGTTGCGGGGCCAGGGCGGAGGCCGCCTGGCCGCTCACGGGAGCGGCTCCGGGGCCCGAAAGACCTCCAGCACGAAGTCGCGCTCCCGGTACTGCCCGGCGTCGGCCCACCCAAGGTGCTGGCGGGCAGCGGCGTGGACCGAATCGCCGTCGAGCTCCCAGCCGTCAATCGGGTGCCGCCAGTGGCACAGCGCCAGGGTGCCGCCGGGCAGCAGCGCCGCATCGATCCGCGCGAACAGTCCGGACAGTTCCTCCGGCGAGAGGTAGTAGCCCACCTCGGAGACCACAATCAGGTCAAAGTTGCCCTCCGGCCAGCCGTCCGGCACGGTAAGGTGGCGGGTCCGGGCGTCCGGCAGGTGCGCCAGCCGCCGCGCGGCGTGCGCCAACGCCGCGCTGCTCGCGTCGACGGCCACGAAGCTGCCGCAGCGTTCCGCGAGCTCCACGCTCAGGGTTCCGATCGAGCAGCCGATTTCCAGCCCCGCGGAGTAGTTGCGGCCCGGCAGCGCCGCGAGCGTCAGGGCCCTTTTGCGGTGTTCGTACCAGCTGGTGGTGTACTCCCAAGGGTCCTCGGCGCGGGCGTGGACCGCATCAAATAAGCCCTCCGCGTCCGCTGCGGCGTAGCCCCGGCCGGCTCCTGCGGGCGCCTGCGGGCGCTGCCAGGCGAAGGTCTCCCAGGTCCGGGAGAAGTGCTCCAGGAACGGCGCCGGGAGCAGCACCTCATCTCCCGGCTGCCCGGAGAGCGGCAGAACCTGGGAGGTGTGCGCCGCCATGGCCTGCGCCTTGGCGTGCTGCTCCGCCGGAGTCAGCGGGAGCCGCAGCCAGGTCTGCCAGGCCGGGTCCTGGGCGCCCGCCCACAGCCAGTACCAGACGGGGTACTCCAGCAGCCCGTGGCCTGCGGCGGCGGCCGCTTCCGCCGCGGCCGAACCCAGGGCGTCGTGGTCCGTGTGCCCGTCGTTCCGGTAGGGCGCCACGAGCACGATCCGGTCCGCGGGCAGGCCGGTGGCGGCGGCAGCCTCCCGGACCGCGGCAAGCACCGCCGCCCGGTGGCCGGCGAGTTCCCCGTCCGGGAGCCCGAGGTACCGCCAGCCGGCATCCGGGACCAGGACCCCGAGCGCCCCGGCGAATTCGCGCAGCCGCAGCTGGGCCAGCTCCGCCGGGGTGGTGCTGGGCGAATCGGGGTGCGAGGATTCCCCGGCCGTGCAGAGCACCACCCGTACGTCCGCGCCGAGCCTTCTCAGCCGGGCCATGAGACCGCCGGCACCGAGGGATTCGTCATCCGGATGGGCGGCCAGGACAATAAAGGCCATGCTGGCCAGCCCGGCGTCGTCCAGCGGAAGCTCGGTCAAAGCGGAGAGACCGCTCTGCGCCCACTCGGCCTCGCTGGTTCCGGCGTCCTGGTGCGAAAAGGTCACCATGCGTGGTCCCCCTTGAACGTCAGGGCACCCAGCTGGGCGTCGTCGCGCATCGCGTGGTGCTGCCGGATGTAGAGCGCGAGGTCGGCCATCCGTTTGCCGTAGCGCCGGTCGAACGCCAGCGGCCCCGGCCCGAGGTTCTGGCTGACCAGCGCCTGGATGCGTTCGACGGCGGTGGCCACACTGCCGCGGATGCGCAGCGCCTCACTCCAGGCGCCCGGTCCGGAAAGTTCACCCGCGTCGATCCGGGCCGCCGTCCGGGCGAGGTACTGGGTGAGGCCGGCCAGGGTGCGGTCGATCTCGCCGAGGTGCGCGAGGGCCAGCTGGTCCGGTTCGCGGCCGGCGTCAGCGGACTTCTGCAACGCGTCCAGGTAGCCGCGGGCCACGGCGACGGCGCCGCCCAGCCAGCAGGCGGCGACCCCCATCCCGCCCCAGGCGAAGCCCGGACGCCGGTAGTACCAGCCGTCGCCCCCCAGCGGGACGGCCGGGACTGAAGCAAAGTGCACCGTGCCGCTGGGGATTTCGCGCAGCCCCAGGCTGGTCCATTCGGGGTCCGCGAAGCTGACGCCTGCGTCGTGCAGGTCCACGGCGAAGGCAGCACGGCCGCCGCCGTCCAGGTGCGCGGTCACCACGGCGTGGTCGAGTTGCGCGGCGATGGAGCACCACGGTTTGGAGCCGGTCAGCACGACGCCTGCGGCGTGGTCCTCGGCGTTCAGGGCCAGCCCGGGCCCTTCAGCGGCGAAAACCCCCCAGGTGCCCTCGAATCCGACGACGGCGCATCCGGCGCCTGGTTGTTGTTCGCCCGGCGGGGCAGCCGCCTGGGCGAGGATTGCCCCGGCGTCCAGGTGGGGTTCGAGGATGCGGCCGGCGGCAACGTCGACGGCGGTCACTGAGGCCAGGAGCTCCCAGAGGAAGGCGGTCCGGCCGCCGCCGGGCCGGGGCGCGGCCGCTCCCGCATCCGTGGCAAGGGCCAGAAGGGCAGGCACGTCCCCGACGGCGGCCTCGGCGGCGGCCAGCAGCGGCCCGAGTGCGGCCAGCTCGTCCGGCGCGGAACTGATCCGCACAGGCCCGGGGTGGGGGGCATTCTGGGTCGGGCTCATTCTCTGGCCTGCTCCTTTGCGACGATGGTCCGTGCGGTAAGTGCTGTCAGTGCCGGAACGGCTGCCGCAGCAGTCCGCCGGCGAACTCTAAGCATACTTACCATTGTGCAGGGCCGTGTCGCGGGGAACCTACCGGACCAGGGCGAGGGCAAACCCGTCCCAGCCCTTGGAGCCCACGGTCTGGATGACCGTGGCATCCAGCCGGGGGTCCGAGCCCATCATCTCCAGCGAGGCAACAATCCCCGGGGCGTTGACGGGGTCCAGGGCCGGCTCGAGGACAGCGCCCTCCCACACCACGTTGTCCATGACCACCGTGGTGCCCGGCCGGCCCAGCCGGATGGCCCACTCCAAATACTGCGGGTTGTTTTCCTTGTCCGCGTCGATGAACACAAAATCAAAGGGCCCGGCCCCCTCTTTTTCCAGCGCGGGCAGCGTGTCCAGGGCCGCGCCCACCCGGATGTCAACGAGGTGCCCCAGCCCGGCGTTCTCGAGGTTGGCGCGGGCCACCTCGGCGTGCCTGGGCTCGTATTCGCAGGTGACCAGGCGGCCGCCGTCGGGCAGGCCCTCCGCCATCCAGAGGGTGCTGAACCCCGCCAGCGTTCCGATCTCCAGCACCCGGCGGGCGCCCGAGAGCTGGACCAGCAGCTTCAGCAGCTTGCCGGCGTTCGGGGCGACTTCGATGGGCGGCAATCCGGCGTCGAGGGCCGCCGCGGCGGCATGCCGCAGCGAGTCGTCGGGGCGGATTACGGCACCGGAGAGGTAGTCCTCGACGGCGATCCAGCGGGACGTGGGCTGATGCTCGATCATGCGGCCAGTCTTCCAGCTGGGTCCGCCGGTGGGTAGGCCCCAAAACCACGGGTCGGCCCCATCTGTATAGTTGTATACAAGTATATTTTTTAGCGGGAGAGCACAATGTCAGAGGCACAGGCACGCAACACCGGAGCCCACTACGTATATGGGGAGCTGAAGCGCCGCATCCTGGACCTGGAACTCAAACCCGGGGAGCGCCTGTACGAGCCAGCCATGGCTGCCGCCCTCCGGGTCAGCCGCACACCGCTGCGTGAAGCCATCCGGCGGCTCATCTCGGAAAGCCTCCTTGAGCAGCAGCCCACCGGCGGCGTGGTGGTGCCCGCCCTCGACGAGACGGTCATTTCGGAGCTCTACTCAGTCCGCGCCGCCCTGGAATCCCTGATGGCCCGCGAGGCCTGCGCGAAGGCCACAAAGGCGGACATCGAGGCGCTGGAGGGAATCGTCGAGCGGAACGCCGCCCTGGTGCACTTCGCCGATGAAACCATGAAGCACGGCACGGCCCTCCACGCCAAGATCGCCAGCATCGCGGGCAACTCCTGGGCGCGGCGCTTCCACGACCAGATCAGCAGCCAGATGGAGCGTTACCGGTACTTCACGAACAATGCCCAGCAGCGCAGGGACGTGGCGCTGGCCGAGCATCGCGTCCTGTTGGACGCGATCGCCGGCGGCGACCCTGAGGAAGCCGCCCGGATCGCGTTCAGCCACGTGATCGGCGCGAAGGACGAAGCCCTGCGCGCCATCTCCGGCCGCGACCTCTCATGATCGACAACCTCGGCCGCGGCTCGGCGACTGCACTCCTGATTCATTCGGCCCTGATCCAGGCGGTGACCTTCCTGGTCCGCCCCGCCGCGACATACCGGGCGCTGGAGCTGGACGTTCCGGGTTTTGCCTTGGGCCTGCTAGCGGCCAGTTATGCGGTGTTCCCCCTGCTCCTTGCCGTCCCGACCGGCGGTCTGGTGGACCGGCTGGGCGAGCGACGGCTCATGGCCATTGGCTCCGCCGTCGTCTTGTCCTCGTCCGTGTTTCTGGTGCTCTGGGGTACCTCGGTCCCGGCGCTGGTGGCCGGGACCTCCCTGCTCGGCGCGGGCCAGCTGGCCTGCGTGGTGGGCCAGCAGGCCGTGGTGGCCAACAATGCGTCACCGGCTCGGATGGATTCCGCGTTCGGCTTCCTCACATTCGCCGCCTCGCTGGGGCAGGCGCTTGGTCCCTTGGCCATCTCGCTAGTGGGCGGCGCGTCCATCCGGCCCGACACGCAGGCGATTTTCCTGCTCGCCGCGGGCATGAGCCTGGTGATGTTCGTGACGACGTTTGGTGTGTCCGCGAAGGTCAGCAGCGGAAACCGCAGGGTCAGGGCGGCCGACGGCGGCCCGGGCGGTGTGCGGTCCCTGCTGCGGACCCCCGGGGTGGTCCAGGCGCTGGCGACGAGCGCCGCCGTCCTCGCCGTCGTTGACCTGACCGTGGTGTACCTGCCTGCGCTGGGTACCGAACGCGGCCTCACGGCCGCCACCGTGGGGCTTCTGCTCACGGTCCGGGCCTGCTTCTCCATGGTCTCCCGGCTGGGGCTGGGCGCGGTCTCCCGGGCGCTGGGGCGGACCCGCCTGCTGGTGCTGAGCCTGGTCCTTTCAACGGCAGCCCTCGCGGTCGCCGCCATACCGATGCCCGAATGGCTGCTGTTTGCGGTCATGGCGGCGCTTGGCCTGGGCCTGGGCATCGGCCAGCCCCTGACCATGTCCTGGCTCTCGTCGCGGGCCCCGGACGGGCAGCGCGGACGTGCCCTGGCGCTCCGGCTTGCCGGGAACCGGGTGGGGCAGGTGATCCTGCCCAGCGCCGTTGGTGCCGTCGCGGCGGGGCTGGGCGCGGGCGGGGTGTTCCTGGCGTCGGCCGCCGTGATCGGCGGGACGCTGCCCCTGGTCCGCAGTGTCAGGCTCGACGGCGAGCCGGACTAGGGACTCGCGGCTACTCCCCCAGCGCCTGTTCGAGCCGGTCGAGCTTTCCGGTCAGTTCGCCGGTGTAGCCGGGCCGGATGTCGGCCTTGATCACCAGGGAGACGCGGCTGCCGAAGCGGCCCACGGCCTCGGTGGCCCGCTTCACGACGTCGAACACCTCATCCCAGTCCCCCTCGATGGTGGTGAACATGGAATCGGTGCGGTTCGGCAGCCCGGATTCCCGGACAATCCGCACGGCCTCGGCGACGGCTTCGTGGACCGAGGCGTCATCCGCCCCGGAGCCGGCGGGCGCGTTCGCGGGGAGGCCGGAGGGTGCGACAGAAAATGCAAGCAACATGGCTTTAGTCTGCCACGCAGAACGCGGCGGGCAGGCTCCGAACGGGGACCAGCCCGGCCCGCGACACGTCACAAAGCGCGGTACCGGCCGGTAACAGGTTTCCTCAACCTTTGCGTTGCTAACCTGAGCAAATGAACCGGGGAGTAGACCGCAGGCCGCTCCGAGCGGACGCTGCACGCAACGTGAACAAGATTATTGCCGCGGCCCGCCAGTGTTTCCGCGAGCATGGCCCCGAGGTGCCGTTGCAGACCATCGCCGTCACGGCGGGCGTAGGCCCGGCCACGCTGTTCCGCAATTTCGCGGACAAGGAAGAACTCGTCCTCGCGGCCCTGCACCAGCAACTGAAACTGGTGGTCAACCCGGTGATCGACCAGGCCCTGGCCGGCCCGGATGCCGCCGAGGGCCTGTTCCGGGTGGTCGAGGCGCTGATGGGTGTTGCCAGCAACGAGGCCAACCTGCTGGGCGCGGTGGCCGGCCGGCGCGGTGTGCTCACCGGGATCACCGGCGACCTGATCGAGTCCGTGGCCGTGCTGCTGGGCCGCGGCCAGGGCCAGGGAACGCTGCGCAGCGACATTTCGATGACGGACATGATCCGGCTGATGGCCATGCTGATCGGGGTGGTGGACACCATGGAAGCCGGATCGGATGCGTGGCGCCGTCCGGTGGCCCTGGTGGAGGACGCCATCCGCGCCGAGCGGCCCGACCGTCCGCTGCCGGCCCAGTCGCTGGTGCCCGGCACCACGTACGGGACGGCTTTCGGCGTCGGATTCGGGGCAACCTACGGGACCACGTACCGTTGACCCCATGACGTGGGAAACCGCTGCCGGCGTGCTGGGCGGCCTATTGCTGGTGTATGCCGTGCTGTTGCTGCTGCTGTGGGGGTATGCCCGCCGGCACCCCGAGACGGTCACCATGAAGGATGCCCTGCGGCTCCTCCCGGACCTGCTGCGCCTGATCCGGCGGCTGCTGGCCGATGGCACGGTGGCGGTGGGAGTCCGCGTCCGGCTGGCCCTGCTGCTGGTGTACCTGCTGTCCCCGATCGACCTGGTGCCCGATTTCCTGCCCGTGATCGGCTACGCGGACGACGTCATTATTGTTGCCCTGGTGCTGCGCTCGGTCATTGCCCGGGCCGGCGTGGACGCCGTGGAACAGCACTGGCCCGGCACCCCGGAGGGCCTGCAGCTGATTCTCAAGCTGGCGGGGCTTGGCACGGCCCGGTAGCCGGCCCGGCTAGCCCCGGAAGTCCGCGGGACCGGGCCCGGAGTCGAACCGGTGCAGGATTTCCTCGGCGACGTCGCGCAGTTTGATGTTTCGGTTGTTGGAGGCACGGGTCAGGAGGGCAAAGGCTTCGGCCTGGGAGCACCGGCTTTGGCCCATCAGGATCCCGGACGCGAGGCTGATGATCGAGCGCGACTGCATGGCCTGCAGCAGGTCCCGGTTGGCGGCCTGGGTGGCGGCGATCCGCACCGCGAGGCGCGTCGCCCGCCCGGCCATCTCGGCGAACGCGGTGCAGCGGCTGGCGATGCCGGCGTCGAAAACGCCGGACCCTGCCGCATAAAAGCCCAGGGACGCCTTGGCGTTCTTCTCCAGCCCCAGGCCGATGCCCAGCAGGCTGTGATGGCCCCGCAGTGCCGCCGCCCGGAGGTACTTACTCCACCGCCCGTCCGCGGCGGCGTCCCGGACCACCGCCGAACCGCCGTGTTCCAGCACTTCCAGCCCGGGGCCCTGCAGGAGACGGTCCTGGAGCTGTTCGAGCACCAGCGCCTCGGGGCAGGAGCCGGCCAGGATGGTCGCGTTCCTGGGCCGCCGCAGCCGGACCGAACACCGCACGGGGCCTCCGACAATCTCCTCCGCGAAGTCCGCAGCGGCACCGGACAGGCGCTCGGCGAAGGCCTGGAGGTCGGCGCTTTCCAGCACCAGGTCCTGCAGGCGGTCCGAAAACTGAGGCTGCATCAATCCTCCGCGGGTTTGTCCTTGGCCTCGTGCTGCTGATGGGCCTCCTGGAGGTGCTGCTGCAGTTTCTCCTCGGCGTCGCGGCGTCGGCGGGCCATCTCCCGCAATTCCCGGGTGGATTCGGTGCCGGGGGAAACGAAGTGTTCATGCGGCTTCGAGTGCTGCTCCTTGCCGGAGGCGGCCGCGTCGGCGGGGTCCGGGCCGGGGGCAGCCGGGGTCGGAGCGTCGTTGTCAGTCATCATCAGATGCTCCCACCGGGCATCCGGTCCAGCTAGGGACTAAAGACCGTTGAGGAAATGGATCCGCGTCAGGGCCAGCCGAGCAACCGGAGTCCGGCCGCGGCGCCGGCACCGGCCAGGACCACCACCAGGAACGGGGCACGGAACCAGAGGGCGATCGCCGCGGCGGCGAGGGCACCCAGCCGGGCATCCAGGGCCAGGGACTGTCCTGACGCGACCGTGTTGACCACCGTCAGGGACGCCAGCAGCCCGATTGTCATGGTGCCCGCGACCCGTGACATCCGCGGATTGCGCAGCAGGCTGGCGGGCACAAGGTAGCCCACCAGCTTCCAGGCGTACGCCAGCACGCAGGAGAGCAGGAGCCAGAGCCAGAGCGTCATGACGCCTCCCCCCGGCGGCCGTGGAGGCGCCGGTCAGCCTCGTGCTGCTCGGCGTAGGGGTCGACGTCGGGCTCCAGCCCTTCGTCGCTGCGGCCGTGGCTGAACCAGCCAACCAGTGCCGCGACGAACGCGGCGACCAGGATCGGCACGCCGGCCGGCACGAACGGGAAGGCCAGGACGGTGGCGAGGGCACAGACGACGGCGATCGCGACGGGTTCACGGCCTTTGAGCCGCGGCCACAGGAGGCCAAGGAACGCCGCAACGGCGGCGCCGTCGAGCCCCCACTGTTTCGGGTCCCCGAGCGCACTCCCGGCCAGCGCTCCGATGGCGGTGAACAGATTCCAGAGAACGAAGATGCCGATACCCGCGGTCCAGAAACCGCGGCGCTGCTCCACGGGGTCGGTCTGGCCGGTGCTGGTGGCGGTGGATTCGTCGATGGTGACGTGGGCGGCGGCGAACCGGCGCCAGCCGCGCGGCTGCAGCAGGGCGTTGAGCTGCATACCGTAGATGCCGTTGCGCATCCCCAGCAGGGTGGCCGCGCTCATGGCCGCGACCCCGGAGCCGCCGCCTGCCACGACGCCGATGAACGCGAACTGCGAGCCACCGCTGAAGAGCAGCAGGCTCAGGGCCATGGTCTGCCAGAAATCCAGGCCGGACGTGACCGACAGCGCCCCGAAAGACACCCCGTAGAGCCCGGTGGCGATGCTGATGGAAAGTCCCACGCGCACCGCCGGGGACTGCGTGAACTTCACCGGAGCCGCTTCGGCGCCGGTTTTGTCAGGCTCCAGGCCCAGGCGATGAGGGGTGCCTGCAGCGGTAGGCGGATGCTGTGCACCCGCCGTTGCGTCGGGGTTCCCGCCGGGCCGAAGGCCGTACGGAGCGCGTCGAGGTGCCCGGCGAGGAAGGCCGTAAACATTACGGCCACACCGGAGGCCGCAACGCGGCGGGTCTGCGGGACCAGGAGTCCGGCCGCGGCGCCCGCTTCCGCGAACCCGCTGACGGCCACCCACTCCTCGCGGGACAGCACGGCAAGGGGGCCGTTGGACCGGGTGCCGGAGTCGTCGCGGCAGAGGTACCCGGGAACCACCTGCGCAAAGAACTCCGGGTCGCGGAAGTGTTTTGCCGCACTGGCAAGCAGCAGTCCGCTGAGGGCGGCCGCGGAAAGTGTCTGGGTGGCCCGGGGTGACCAGCGGAAAGGCATGGAACCATGCAACCACAGCCGCGGCGCACCGGGTAACCGGGCCTGTAACCTGCCCGCCGGCGGGCCACCCGCCGCCGGACGGCAGGCGCTGTGACCTGCGAAAATGGGACTTTGCGCAGGGGTCCGCCGGGCCTCAGCCGGAGTACCTTGTTGACTATGAGCAGTGTGGTGGAGCTGACCGGCGTCGTGAAACGGTTCGGGGCCGTGACGGCTCTGAATGGACTGGACTTCGAGGTGGCTGCCGGGGAGGTGCACGGCTTCCTGGGCCCCAACGGTGCCGGCAAATCCACCACGCTGCGCCTGCTGCTGGGAATGCTGCGCGCCAACGCCGGATCCATCCGGGTTTTGGGCCTCGATCCCTGGCGCGACGTGGCCACGCTGCACCGGCGCCTCGCCTACGTTCCCGGCGATGTCTCCCTGTGGCCCAACCTCACCGGCGGTGAGGTCATCGAGCTCCTCGGCCGGCTGCAGGGCGGGCAGGACCGGGCCCGGCGCGACCAACTGCTGGAGTTGTTCGAGCTGGACCCCACGAAGAAAGCCCGGACCTACTCGAAGGGCAACCGGCAGAAAGTGGCCCTGGTGGCCGCACTGGCCACGGACGCCGAGTTGTTCCTGCTGGACGAACCCACCAGCGGCCTGGACCCGCTGATGGAAGACGCCTTCCGCGGGTGCGTCCGCGAGCTCAGGGCGCAGGGCCGGACCGTCCTGCTCAGCAGCCATATCCTCAGCGAGGCCGAGGCGCTCTCCGACAGGGTCAGTATCATCCGGGCCGGCCAGGTGGTGGAATCCGGTCCCCTTGAACAGCTCCGGCACCTGACCCGCACCTCGGTCACGGCCGACGTCGCCGCGGTGCCGCCGGAACTGGACCGTTTGGCGGGGGTGCACGACGTCGTCGTGGCCAACCACCGGATCAGCGCCCAGGTGGATCCGGCCGGCCTGGGGCCGTTCCTGCAGGCCCTGACCGGCGCCGGGCTGCAGGCCCTCACCAGCCGGCCGCCGACGCTCGAGGACCTGTTCCTGCGGCATTACGGCTCGGGCAACGGTGCGGACGTGCCGGGTTCCGGGAACGACGCCGAGCACTCCGCCGCCGCCGGTTCCGGCCGCGCGGCCGCCCGCGGACGGGGAAGCGGAGGGACGGGGGCCGGGGATGCCTGAGACGTTGGCCGGCACCGGGATGCTGGTGCGGCTGGGGCTGCGGCGGGACCGCTGGCTGCTTCCCGTGTGGGTGTTCGGGTTTGCCCTGGTGGCGTTCTCCACCTCGGTGGCCGGCGCGGACCTCTACCCGGACGTGCGCAGCCGGATTGAGGCCGCCAACGCCCTGAACGCCACCGCCTCCATGGTCGCGATGTTCGGACGGATCTACGATCCCGCCTCGCTGGGCGCCCTCTCGCTGATCAAGTACACCGCGTTTATGACCGCCATCCTCGCGGCCCTGATGGTCATCCTCATCATCCGCCACACCCGCGCCGACGAGGAGAGCGGCAGGCTGGAACTGCTCGGGGGCGGCCGGCTGGGACGCGACGCCGCCCTCACCGCGGCGCTTGTCATCGGCCTCGTCGCGAGCCTCGGCGTCGGGTTGCTGTCGGCCGCGGCACTGGCCGCCGGCGGGCTGCCCGCCGCGGGGTCCCTGGCGTTCGGCCTGGGCTGGGCCGCCACCGGGATGGCGTTCAGCGCCGTCGCCGGGGTCGCGGCGCAACTGACCGCGAGCGCACGTGCCGCCACCGGCCTGAGCGTAGGCGTCATCGCCGTCACTTACGGCCTGCGCGCGGTCGGCGACCTCGCAGAACCCGGCCCGTCAGTGTTCTCCTGGCTCTCCCCGATCGGCTGGAACCAGCAGATCCGGGCCTTTGCGGGCGACCAGTGGTGGGTGCTTATCCTGCCGGTCGCGCTCTGCGTGCTGCTGATTCCGGCGGCTTTCGCCCTGCGGGCGCGCCGGGACCTGGGCGCCGGGCTGCGGGACGAGCGCCCGGGGCCGGCCGTCGGCTCATTGACAGGCGTCTTGGCCCTGGCTGTGCGCCTGCAGTACCGGGTGTGGCTGGCGTGGGCCGTCGCGTTCGCCGTGTTCGGGGTGGTGATCGGGTCCCTGGTGGGAAACGTCGAGCAGATGCTGAGCTCCCCGAATGCCCGCGACCTGATCGCGCTGCTCGGGGGCGCCTCGGCGCTCCGCGACGCCTTCCTTGCCGCGGAAATCAGCATCATGGGCCTGCTCGCCGCGGCCTATGGCGTGTCGGCGGCGAACCACCTGCGCGGCGAGGAGTCCGCGGGCCACACCGAGGCGTTGCTCGGCACGGCCGCCACCCGCATCCGCTGGGCGGGCAGCCACTTCGTGTTCGCGCTGGCCGGGGTGGCCGTGCTGATGGCGCTGGCGGGGGTCTGCATCGGTGCGGGCGCGGCGGCCGCCGTCCAGGACTCCGGGCTGGTGGGCCGGTCCGTCGTCGCCTCGCTGGCCCAAATACCGGCGGCGTGGGTGCTGACCGGCGTGGCGCTGGCGGTGTTCGGCTGGGCGCCCCGGTTGGCCGGCGCGGTCTGGGGAGTGCTTCTGGGCTTTGTGGCGCTGGGAGAGTTCGGGGTGCTCTGGAACGCCCCCGGCTGGCTGATGGACCTCTCGCCGTTCCGGCATTCTCCGCTGCTGCCGGTCGGTGCCGATGCGCTGCCGGCCCTGGCGGCCCTGACCGTCACGGCCGCCGGCCTGGCCGCGCTGGGGTTCCTGGGCTGGCGCCGGCGTGACCTGGCCGCCTAGCTGTAAGTGCCGGTGCCGCGACGTCTGCACAGCCACATGGCGACTTTTGGCCGGGAAATACGCCGTCAGGGGTACCTTTGAGGAGTTGCAGAAGGTCTCGGCGATTGATGGGGATGGGATGTGGTCATGGCACCGGTGACTGTCGACGGCGGAAAAGGCAGTGTCGAACTGAGCGACGGCCGCTTCGTCCACCTGCGCTGGCTGCCCAAGATCGACATCCTCGTTGAGGATGCGCGGGCCGCCATGGCGACAGTCAACGAGGTCTGCCAGGGCTCGGAGTACCCGATGCTTGTGGACATGGAAGCGGTGGCGTCGGTGAGCCGGGAGGCCCGCGCCGTTTGGTCCATCCCCTGCAGCGCCTCGCGCATCGCGTTGCTGGGCCGCTCACCTGTGGACCGCGTCCTGGCGAACTTCTTCCTCGGGGTGCACATTCCGCCGTGCCCCACGCGGTTTTTCACCTCCCGCAGCGAGGCATTGGATTGGCTCCATGTCGACCGCTGACCGGCCGGCCGCGCCCGCTACGGGGCGCACGACGGCGGACCGGACCGCCGCCGTCGAACGCTCCTTTCGAAGACGCGACCACTCGCATGGGAGTTGATGACCCGCGGCTTGAGCAGCTGGTCGATGGCATCGTCCGGCTCGCCGCGGGCGAACTGGCCGCACGCATCGAGCCGTCCGAGCTGGGCGACGCGATTGACGCCGTCATCACCGGTATCAACCTCCTGGCCGAGGAGCTCGGCCATATCCACGCGGAGCTGGAAGATCGGGTGGCCGCCCGCACGGCCATGTTGCGCAGGACCCAGGTAAAACTGGAGTTGATGGCCAAGACGGACGCGTTGACCGGGCTCGCCAACCGGCACCTGCTCAGCGAGCGCATCCACGAGGCGATCGTCGGCGCCGGCGACGGCGTCAGCGTTCCGGCGGTGCTGGTCCTGGACCTGGACACCTTCAAGGCCATCAACGACGCCCTGGGACACAGTGCCGGGGACGCGGTGCTGACCGAAGTGGCCAGCCGCCTCAACTCGGTGGTGCGGATCTCCGACACCGTTTCGCGCCTGGGCGGCGACGAATTCGCCGTCCTCATCAAAGCTGCCAGCGAGGAGGAAGTCCTCCACATCGCGCACCGCGCCCGGGACGCGCTGCGGGAGAGCATCAGGATCGGCGCCGAAACCGTGTGGACGTCGGCCAGCATCGGCGTTTGCGTCTTCCGGCCCGGTAACTCACCGGAAGAACTGATCCGCAACGCGGACATTGCCATGTACCAGGCCAAGGCCGCCGGCCGGAACAAGGTCATGCTGTTCCATCCCGACATGCTTAACGCCGTCCAGGAACGGTCCCGGATCACGGCCGAGCTCCGGAGCGCCGCGGCCGGCGGGGAGCTGGCGCTGCTCTATCAGCCGGTGATTGAGCTGGCAACGGGCAAAGTCGCCGGCGTCGAGGCCCTGGTCCGGTGGCATCACCCCGTGCACGGGACCATCATGCCGGACCGTTTTATCGGCATCGCTGAAGAAACCGGCCTGATCCTTGAGCTGGGCCGTTGGGTCCTGAACGAGGGAATCGCTCAGCTTGGCCGCTGGCGGGACGCCGCCCCGGACCTGCCGGACTTTGGCGTGCACATCAACCTGTCCGCCGCCGAGCTCCTGCGCAGCGACCTGGTGGACGACGTCCGGGAAACCCTGGCCAAGTACAGCCTGGACCCGAGCCGGCTGGTCCTGGAGATCACCGAGACCGTGCTGATGTCCCGGGGCGCCGGCGAGGAACAGGTCCTGGACCGGCTGCGGGCCCTGGGCGTGGGCCTGCAGATCGACGACTTCGGAACCGGCTACTCATCCATCAGCTACCTCAGGTCGCTGCCGGCGGACACTGTGAAAGTCGACCAGTCGCTGATCAAGAACCTGGAGTCCGATCCGCAGCAGCAAAAGTTTGTGGCCGCCGTCCTGCAGCTGATCTCCTCCGTTGAGCTCAAAGCCATCGTGGAAGGCATCGAAACGGCCGGGCAGGCTGCCCAGCTGCAGGCCATGGGCTGCCTCTACGGCCAGGGCTACTACTTCGGCCGCCCCATGGCGGCCGACCAGATCCTGGACCTGCTCCGCGGCCCGGGACTGCGCCGATAGAGTTAGGCCATGTCCAAGTTCTGGCACCACGTGCTGATGGTCCCCACCGTGGTGCGCCTCGCCTCGAAGGCACCGAAAGACCCGAACACCGCGTGGGACCGCTACTGGACCGGCATCAGCAGCACCGGCCGCACCGGGGATGTTCTCTGGGACTCCGGTTCCGCGCTCGAGCACAACCAGTACAGCGCTCTGGTCCTTGACCACTTCGACCCGGCCCTGCCGGTGATCGACGTCGGCTGCGGCAACGGCACCCACACCCGCTGGCTGGCCGGGCTCTTCCCCGGCACCCGGGTCCTCGGGATCGACGTGTCGCCGGGCGCCATCGACCGGGCGGTCATGGAGGCCCGGGACGTGCCCAACGCCGAGTTCCTCGTGCTGGACGCCACCGAACCGGGCGCAGGCGAGGCCCTGCTCGAACGGCTGGGACCCGCCAACGTCTTTGTCCGCGGCGTCTTCCACGTCCTGAAAACCGATAAACAGGCGGCCCTGGCCGCCAACCTGCGGACCGCGGTGGGAACCCGGGGGCGGGCGTTCCTGACCGAGACCAACTTCCTGGGCAGCAGCCTCGACTACCTCTCCGAGCTGGGCGCGACACACCACAACGTGCCCCGGCAGCTCCGGCGGGCGCTCGAGAACCTCCCCCGGCCGGGACGGTTCGGCGCGCCGGAGCGGCAGGGTGTGTTCCCGGCGTCGGACTGGCAGCTGATCACGGACGGCCCGGTGAGCATCGACGTCGTCCCGATGAATCCGGGCGGACTGCCGCAACAGGTCCCCGGCTATTTCGCGCTGCTCTCAGGCGCCTGACCAGCGCTGCTGCTCCGGATACCGGCCGGCGCGATGGCCTAGTCGGGCGAGCGGTGCAGGACGAATATCCCGCCGTAGGCGGGCTGGTCCGGCCTCTGCCGGTCGCTGTCCATGTACTCGCTGAGCACGGCGTGGATCCGCGTGGCCACGTCCTCGGCGTCGGCGTCGGAGAGGTGGAGGACAAACCGTGACAGGCTGGCCAGGGCATCCGGGCCAGCCTCGGCCAGCTCCTCCCGGAACGCTTCGAGCGGAGCCAGCGGACCGTCCGGGCCGGCATCGCGCAGTGCAGTGTCCAGGTTCCAGGACCGCCCGGTGGACCGGTAAGGCTTCTCCAGCGCACCGCTCTCCCCCGTGCGGACATCGGCGGGCTCAAGGAATCCGGCCGAGAGCAACTGACGGACGTGGTAGAGCATGGTCCCCGGGTCCTGGCCCAGCCGGTCCGCGAGCTGTTTGTTGGTCAGCTCATGCAGCCCGCACAGGCGCAGGACGCGCAGGCGCAGCGGGTGGGCGAGGGCTTTGATTTCGCGGGCGTTCGCGGTGGGATTCTTGGAGTCCGCTCCCGTTGGCTTGGCGTCCGTCATGGATCGATCCTACAACTGATGCACTAAATTCAACCCCCTTGAATTTTCTCAATCAATAGGGGATGGTTCAGCTATGACAACCGACGCCGTACAGGCCAAGACCCGGGACCGGGCACCGCTCGGCGCTTCTTACTGGAAGCTGTGGACTTCCTCCGGCCTGTCCAACCTGGCGGACGGCGTCTTCAAGATCGCCCTGCCCCTGCTGGCCATCCAGCTGACGCAGTCGCCCACCCTGATTGCCGGATTGAGCGTCGCGGCCACCCTCCCGTGGCTCCTCTTCGCGCTCACCGCCGGTGCCTTGGCCGACCGGCTCGACCGGCGGAAGCTGATGCTGTGGGCCAACCTCAGCCGCGCCGTCCTGCCGGCCCTGCTGATCGCCGCGCTGCTCCTGGGCTTCGGGTCCATCTGGGCGCTGTACGCCGTCGCGTTGCTGGTGGGGGTCGCCGAGACGTTGTACGACACCTCGGCGCAGTCGATCATGCCGCAACTGGTGGGCCGGGATCAGCTCTCGCGCGCCAACGGCCGGCTTTACGCCGTCGAGCTCACCACCAACCAGTTCGTCGGCCCGCCACTGGGCGGACTCCTGGTGGGCCTTGGCGTGGCCGCGGGCTTCGCCGTGCCGGCCGCTCTGTGGCTCGCCGCCGTCGGAGGCCTGTTCCTGGTCCGGGGGACATTCCGGGCTGAACGGGAGCAGAAGACCACCCTGCGGTTCGACATTGCCGAGGGTCTGCGGTTTCTGTGGCACCAGAAAATTCTCCGCACCCTCGCGATCATGACCGGGGTGTTCAACTTCGCCTCAAGTGCGGCGTTCGCGGTCCTCGTGCTGTTCGCCGTGGGGCCGGCGTCGGCCATGCGGCTGTCCGAGGCCGGCTTCGGCCTGCTCCTGACCGCCTCCGCCGTGGGTGCCCTCATCGGCTCGCTTGTTGCCGAGTGGGCCGAGGCCAGGCTCGGCCGGCCGATGTCCCTGGCCCTCACGATCGTCGGCGGCGCGCTCTTCGTGGGCGCCCCCGCCATCACGGACAACCCCTACGTCCTGGCCGTCTTCCTCTTTGTCGGCGGCATGCTGGTGGTGCTCTGGAACGTCATCACCGTGTCCCTGCGCCAGCGCATCACCCCGAACCGCCTCCTCGGCCGGATGAACAGCGCCTACCGGCTGCTCGCCTGGGGCACCATGCCGCTCGGGGCGGGGGCCGGCGGCCTGCTCGCGCAGTGGCTGGGCCTGCAGGCCATGTTCGGCATTATGGGTGCCCTGACCTTGGCGCTGCTCGTGATGATGCCCGTACTCACGGAGAAGGCCATCGCCGCGGCGGAAAGTCCCGCGTGAACGGCACGCCAACGGCCCCTGCAGCTAGGCTCTAGGCCTATGGGGTGAGGGGGAATCATGGGCACCGCTGACGACGGATCGCCGGCAAAGGAGGCGAAGCTGCGCCACTATCCGGCGTTTGTCCGGTTCTGGCTGGCCTCCACCGTGTCCGACTTCGGCACCTACATCACCACCCTGGCCCTCTCCGTCCTGATCCTGGTGACGCTGAACGGCACGCCCATGGACCAGGGCCTGGTGAATGCGGCGCGATGGGCCCCCTACCTTCTCTTCGGCCTGGTCGCCGGCGTCTGGATTGACCGGTTTCCGCGCCGGACGGTCCTGATCGGCGGAGACCTCGGCCGCGGCCTGATCCTCGCCACGGCGTGCGGGGCAGCGCTGACCGGGATCCTCACCATCCCCGCGCTGGTGGTCCTGATGTTCGTTTTCGGAACCCTCGCGCTGACCGGCGATGCCGCGTACCAGAGCTTCATTCCCCAACTGGTCCCCCGGCCGCTGTTGGTCCGGGCGAATGCCCGGCTGCAGCAAAGCGACACCGTGGCACAGACCACCGGAAGCGCGGTGGCCGGCGGCCTGGTGGCCCTGATCACCGCCCCTCTGGCCCTCCTGGTGGATGCGGTCTCCTATTTCTTCTCCGCCGCGGCGCTCTTCACCCTGGAGCAGCCGGCAGGCCGGCTTCGGCCCCGCGGCGGGGAACAGCTCCGGCACAAGATCGCCGAGGGCCTGCGGTGGGTCTACCGCCATCCGCACCTGACGCCCCTGGTGTGGAGCACCCACATCTGGTTCATCGGGTCGGCCATCCTCGGAACCGTCCTGCCCACCCTGGTCCTGCATGACCTCGGGCTGGGGGCACTCGGGCTGGGACTGGTGATGGGCTGCGCCGGGGTCGGCGCCGTCGTGGGGACAACGCTCTCCACCCGCCTTGGGGACCGCTGGGGTACGGGCCGGGCCATCGTGGCCTCGCGCCTGGTCGAGCCACTGGCTATAGCTGTGGTGGCCCTTTCGCCGCTCGTCGCGGGCGCCGCCCCTGCCGGCGGGGCCAACACGCCACCGCCGGACTGGCCCGGAGAACTGTGGGCCGCATTTGTCCTGGCCGGCGCCGGGCAGCTGCTGTTCGGCCTGGCCATGGGGGTCGAAGGGCCGCTGGAGATGGGCTACCAGCAGGCGGTCACCCCGGACCGGCTTATCGCCCGGATGAGCGCCACCAGGCGGTCGGTGAACCGCGGAATGATCGTCGTCGGAGCCCCGCTGGGCGGCCTCATCGCCGCGCGCGCCGGGACGGATGCCGCGCTCTGGGTGGCCACAGCCTTCCTGGTGGCGGCCGTGCTGGTCCTGCTGTTCTCGCCCTTCAGGGACGCCCGGATCGAGGTTCAGCAGCTCACCGACGAGGAAGCCGTGGCACCGTAGCGGCCCGCCTGGCGTCAGCCGGCCATGGCTTCAGCCCGCCCGGCGGACCATCTCGGTAATCCAGACGGGGGCGAACGGCGGGGTGCAGCCTGGCGGCGTCGGATAGTCCTTGAGTACTTCCAGGCGTTCGCCAATTCCGATGGCGCGGCTTCGCTGCCCGGCGTGCTCGATGCCGATCTGCGCCAGGCAGTGGTTCATGGCCCACTGCAGGCGGTCCGGGGCATCCTTCATCTGCGCCTCGATGATGTCCAGGAGCCCGTCCAGGTCGAGGCCGGCGGGGTCCTTCGCGACCCGCTCGGTGGTCAGCGCCCAGCCGGCACTGGCGACCACCGGGTCCGGATCGGAGAACCAGCGCTGCCGCAGCTCCTCGGCGTGCGGGTTCTTCTTCACCACATAGTTCACCAGCCAGTCGTGCACCTTCGGAGCATGCGCGGCCCGCAGCATGCCGTCCAGTTCGTCGGGACCGAACGACGCCGGGCGGCAGACCAGGATGGCCAGGAGCCGGGCGGGCGTTCCGCCGGTTTCCCATAACCGGACGGCGAGTTCCTGCTGCGTCTTCAGCCGCTTGGCGATGGCGCGCAGTTCACTGAGCTTCACGCCGTGATCGTCGCCGTGTTTTTCGTTCACCCGCCGGACCTTCGGGTCCTCGAGCAAAGCCAGCTCGGCCAGCACCGCGTCCACGGACGCCGGGTCCGCTGCTGCCTTGGTCATGCCCGTCTCCTGTCCGGCAGCGGGCGTCGCCCGCCGCCAAGAATCCGCCGCCTCTAGACCCCAAGCCTAATCTCACCCGGCTAGAGCGGCGCCAGCACCCGGGCGAGGACGTCGGCGGGCCGGTTGGTGGTGATCTCCTGGATACCCAGCTCCCGGCACAGGTCGACGTCGGCCGCCGAGTCCACTGTCCAGACCCGGAACCGGCGCCCGGACTCGAGCCAGCGCTTGACGGTGCGGGCATGCCCGCGCACGTAGCTGATGCCGGGCCCGGCCAGTCCCACGCGGCACTCGTCGAGGATCTGTTCGCCCTCGGTCTGCGCAGCCTTGAGGACGTTGGCCACGGCGCCGCCGGTGAGCGCTCCGAGGCCCAGTTCCTCCCGGAGCTCCTCTACGTTTACGTCGTCGATGAGCTGGCAGACGGCCTCGGCCGGAACGGACTGCAGCAGGTGGTTCACCGAGTCGGGGCTGAAACTCATAAAGGACACCCGGATGTTGTCCAGCCGCGACGTGCCGCGGTCCCAGCCCTCGGCCTCGAGGATCTCCAGCACCCGGTCCTCGAGCTTGAGCTGGTAGGGGCTGGGGTGCTTGAGTTCGATTGCCAGCCCGATCTCCCGGCCCGCCAGTCGCAGGATGTCCAGCAGCTCCGGGAGCGTCAGGAACTGCTCGGACCGGGCGCCGTACTCCTCCGGAATCCGGGCGCCCTTCCACGAACTGAAGTCCAGTAGCCGCAGTTCGGCCAGGGTCCGGTCCGCGACAGGGCCGGTGCCGTCCGAGGTGCGGTCGAGGTTGGCGTCGTGGAGCAGCACGGCGTGCTGGTCGCGAGTGAGGTGGACGTCGCATTCGACGCCGTCGGAGCCGTCGGCGATTGCCTGCAGATATGCGGCCCTGGTGTGCTCGGCGAAGGCGCCGCTGGAGCCCCGGTGGGCATAGATCAACGGGCGGGCGGCGGCGGAGTCCTCGGTGCTCATGCTGACACGTTAGCGGACGCCGGTGGCCGGTGCCGGGCTAGGCTGGGCACATGCAGGTGAACACTGAGCGACCCGTCCGCCCCGCTGCCGCCGAAGCGGGCGTCGAACACACGCTGTCCGCCGCGGATGCCGGCAAAGCCTCGGCGCTGCGGAAGATGAAGCTGGTGGCCGTCTCCCTGCTGATCGGCATGGCTGTGATCTTTGTTGTCGCGTTCGCCTTGCAGAAGCAGTACCCGTGGCTTGAGTACGTCCGGGCCGCGGCCGAGGGCGGCATGGTGGGCGCCCTGGCCGACTGGTTCGCCGTCACGGCCCTGTTCAAATACCCGCTGGGCCTGAAGATCCCGCACACCGCCATCATCCCGCGCCGCAAGGACCAGATCGGGGCGTCGCTGGGCGAATTCGTCGAGACCAACTTCCTCTCCGAACAGGTGGTGAAGGAAAAGCTCGCCAGCATGGACATCGCAAGGAAAGTGGGCGGCTGGCTGTCCGGGCCGGGCGGCCCGGAGCGGGTGGCCAAGGAGGGCGCCGCCGTGATCCGCGGTGCGTTCACGGTCCTGAACGACGACGACGTCCAGGCAGTCATCGAGGGCATGGTCCGCAAACACCTGCTGGCTCCGCCGTGGGGGCCGCCGGTGGGCCGGCTCGCCGAGCGGGTGTTCGACGACGGCCACCACCACGCGCTCGTGGACCTGCTGGTGGACCGCACGGTGGACTGGGTGCGGGACAACCACGAGACAGTCAACCGGCTGGTCACGGACCGCTCCCCCACCTGGGTGCCCAACTTCGTCGACGGGCTGGTGGGCGACAAGGTGTATCTGGAGATCCTGAAGTTCACCCGGGCGGTGCAGTCGGACCCGCAGCATCAGGTCCGGGTCTCCATCGACAAGTACCTCCAGGAGCTGGCCCGGGACCTGCAGCACGATCCGGTCATGATCGCCCGCGCCGAAGGGATCAAGGCGCAAGTGCTGGGCGATCCTGAGGTCCGCGAACTGGCCTCGCGCACGTGGGGCACGGTCAAGGCAGCGCTGCTGGCCGCCGTCGACGATCCGCACAGCGAGCTGACCGTCAAGTTCAAGGCCGCAGTGCACGACTTCGGCACCCGCCTGGTGGTCGACCCCGAGCTGGCCGGCAAGGTCAACACGTGGATCGGTGACGCCGCCGGGTATCTCGTAAACAACTACCGCGCGGACATCGCAGGCGTCATCACCGACACCGTCGCCCGCTGGGATGCCGAGGAAACCTCGCAGAAAATCGAACTGCAGGTGGGCAAGGACCTGCAGTTCATCCGGATCAACGGCACCGTGGTGGGCGCCCTGGCCGGGCTCGCCATTTTCACCGTGGCGCACCTGCTCTTCGGCTAGGGTCCGGCACGGGCCAGAAATATTTGGGTGTCTCCTCGCCTTAGCAGCGCAACTGCCGCACCCCTTCGTCTCGAAACCCTAGGGATTCGAGCCACTGAAGTTATGAGACACATGGGTCCAGGCGCCCAGGTATGCAAAGGGGCGCCGTTTCGGGCTGAAAGCCTCGGGACATGAGGAAAGCCCCTCGGGAGGGGCTTTCAATGGGAATGGACGTGCTTGCGTGGATTGGTCAGCGGTGACGCGCTCCTAGGACTCATGTCGTTTGCGGCGGAAGGTGTGCCGCCGCCAATTTGTAGCAAAGCTTTCCGTCCAGTTCCCGCGGTCGGATCCACACTTGGTAGCCTTCCGCTGCGGCGAAAAGTTCTCGTCCGTTCCTGCTGTCGGGAGCCAGCCACAGGGCGGAAGAATCGGGCATGACGTCCTCAACAATCCCTGCCCGGACGACCGAGAAGTCCTTGCGGATTTCCACCGGTGTACCGACCAGCCGACTCCAGTCATGGTAGGGGTATGGGTTAGCAGTCATCTTCGAACCTCGTTTCTCGGGCCTGGCGCCGGGATTTTCGTCGTACGCCCGGATAGACGTAGCGGGGACCGGGCACCACTCCCCTGAGGGCTTGAGGGTTCTTGAAGTCGTGTCCCCCGGCCCTGCAGGCGCAGGGACTTCGTTAGTGGAGGTGGCTCCCACCGTTGATGTCGATAGTGGTGCCGGTGAGATATGCGGAATCCTCGGAGGACAGGAAGGTGATGACTGCGGCCACTTCGTCGGTGGTGGCGTTTCGGCCAAGGGGGATGCCGGCATTGATGGCGGCTTCCTGTTCCTCAGTGCTGCCGACGCGGATGTTGGTGTCCACAGCCCCGGGGGTGATGGCGTTGATGGTGACGCCGGTGGTGCCGAGTTCGCGGGCGAGTGCCTTGGTGAAGCCAAGGATGGCGGCCTTCGCGGCGGAGTAGGGAACCTTGCCGAACACGCCCCCTCCACGCTGGGCAGAGACAGAGGACATGTTCACGATCCGGCCCCAGCGGTTGGCGATCATGTCCGGGAGGAACGCCTTGGTCACCAGGTAGGTGCCGGTGGCGTTGACATCCATGATCTTGTGCCAGAGCTCCAGAGTGGTTTCGAGGAACGGGACCGGGGAGGTAATGCCGGCGATGTTGGCCAGGGCGCCCACCGGGGGAAGATTGCCCTGCTTGACCTCGGCCGCTACTGCGGCCTGGGCGGTGATGACGGAGGCTTCGCTTGCTACGTCGATTTCGTGCCCGAAAGCGGGGACGTCGAATTCGTTGCCGATCTCGGTTGCGACTTTGGCAGACTTCTCGCCATCGAGATCCAAGATCACGACCGCCCACCCCTGACTGGCGTAGCGGCGGGCAGTGGTGATGCCGATGCCGCGCTCGGAGGTGGCCCCGGTCAGGACTGCGGTGCGCTGGTTGGTGTGGCTCATTGTTGCTCCTTGAAAACCTAGGGGGTATTGCGTTCGGCAGACAGAGCGACCCGCCGGTGTGACTCGTCGGCGAGACCGTCCTAATTTGCAGGGTGATGTGAATCACTGTAAGCCAACCGACTGTCAACAGTCAACTCTAGACATTGACTGTTGACAGTGTTCATGACCTGCGTCACTATTGTTCGTGTCAGGTTTGTTAACAGTCGACAGCGTTGGAGCCCCGAGCCCCTCGCTCATCGAAAGGGACGAAACTCCATGAGCAATGAAGCTCTGAAAATGCGGGGCCATGTACACGGCACCAAGGACGCCAAAAGGGTCGCCATTGGCTCCAGCGTCGGCGCAGTGATTGAGACGTATGACTTCATCGGCTTCGGCACCGCAGCGGCGCTGTATTTCGGAACGGCCTTCTTCCCCGGCAGTGACCCGGTGACCGGGACGCTGGCCGCATTCGCCACCCTCGGCGTCGGCTTTGCTGCCCGTCCGATCGGCGGCATCATCGGCGGCCATCTCGGCGACAAGCTCGGCCGCAAGCCGGTGCTGGTCTCCTCCCTTATTCTCATGGGAATTGCCACCTTCGTCATTGGACTGCTCCCCACCTACAGCCAGGTCGGCCTGCTGGCCCCCGCCCTGCTGGTGTTCGTCCGCATCGTCCAGGGCTTGGCCTTCGGCGCGGAATGGGGTGGCGCCATCCTGATGAGCTACGAACACGCGCCTTGGAAGTCGAAGGGCAAGTTCACAGGCATGGTCCAGGCCGGCTTCCCGGTCGGGCTTCTGCTGGCCAACCTGGTTTTCCTCTCGAGCGCACAGCTCGGCGGCGAGCTGACCTGGCGCATCCCGTTCCTCGCCAGCATCGTGCTGGTGATCGTGGGCCTGATCATCCGTTCCAAGGTCCCCGAGTCCCCGGTCTTCGATGAGGTCAAGGACTCCGGCACCATCGTGAAGTCCCCCATCGTGGAGGTCATCAAGACCGACTGGCGGAACATCGTCAAGGGCATCGGGCTGCGCATTGCAGAGACCGCCGGCTACGCCGTGTCTATCACCTACATGATTTCCTACCTGAACACCCAGCACCTGGCGGACAAGACCCAGACCCTGCTGGCCCTGTGCATCGCCTCGGCAATCGGCATCTTCGCCACCCAGGCCTGGGGAGCGCTCACCGACCGGATCGGCCGGCGGCCGCTCTATGTGTGGTCCTGCGCCTTCGCCCTACTGTTCGCGATTCCGATGTTCCTCATGGTCAACACGGGAATGTTCTTCTTCATTATCGCCACCCTCGTGATCTCCTACGCCGTCTGCCAGAACTCACTCGCCGGCGCCCAGGGCGCGTGGTTCCCCGAGCTGTTCCGGGCCAACACCCGCTCCTCCGGGGCTTCGCTGGCCTACCAGATTTCGGCCACCGTCTCCGGTTTCACCCCGTTCATCACCACACTGCTGTTCGTGAGCTTCGGCTGGATGGGCCCGGCGCTGCTGTTCGCCCTCTACGCAGCCATCGGACTCTTGGCCGCCATCAACACCAGGGAAACCTGGGGCAAGCGTGAGCGCGAGTTCGCTGACGAAGCCACCAAAAGCACCCCCAACATGGTGAACGCTTGATCACCGCAACGACCCAGACGAAATCGGAGCTAACAATGCCAACACTTACCGCCGAGCGCGTGGACCAGGACCGCGTGACGAAAATCAGCGCCGCGGCCTACCGGATACGGCACCACGCCCTGAACATGGGGGAGGTGCAGGGACAGGGCTACGTGGGCCAGGCACTCGGCGCAGCGGACATGCTCGCCACCGTCTACGGGGACCAACTGAACTTCCGCGCCGAGGACCCGCACTGGGAAGCCCGCGACCGGTTCCTGCTCTCCACCGGCCACTACGCCATCGGCCACTACGCCGCGTTGGCCGAGGCCGGAATCGTGCCCGTGGAGGAACTGGAGACCTACGGCTCCGATGACTCACGCCTGCCCATGTCCGGGATGTCCACCTACACCCCCGGCATGGAAATCTCGGGCGGCTCCCTGGGCCACGGCCTGACCATCGCCGTCGGCATGGCCCTGGGACTGCGCCACCAGGGCTCGAACGCCCGAGTGTTCAATTTCCTTTCCGACGGGGAACTGGACGAAGGCTCCACATGGGAGGCCGCCATGGGGGCCCACCACCACCAGCTCGGCAAGCTCACCGCGATGGTGGACATCAACGCCCTGCAGGCGGACGGCAAAACAGATACCGTCCTGCGGACCGAACCAGTGACGGAAAAATGGGAAGCGTTCGGCTGGTACACCCAGCGGGTGGACGGGAACGACGTCAGCGCGCTGCTGGCGGCATTCGACAACGCCGCCGCCCAGGCCGCCGCCGTCGGACGCCCCTCAGTAATCCTGTGCGATACGAAGGTCGGCCGCGGCGTTCCGCTGCTGGAGAACCGCGAAAAGGCGCACTTCATGCGCATCGAAGAACACGAATGGCAGACCTGCCGCGAACAACTCACCGCCGGCTACGAAGGAAAGGCTTCAGCATGAACACCACCACCGAGGCCCCCGACACCGCCACAGCGGCCAAGCCGAAGCTGAAGACCTCGGCGATGATCGCGTCCTTCGCGGATGCCGGCCAGAAGACCGATTCCGCACCGTTCGGGCACGCCCTGGTCAAGGCCGCGCAGGAAAACGACAAGATCGTGGGCCTCACCGCCGACCTGGGCAAGTACACCGACATGCACATCTTCGCCCAGGCCTTCCCGGAGCGGTTCTTCCAAATGGGCATGGCCGAACAGCTGCTCTTCGGCGCAGCCGCCGGCTTCGCCGAAACCGGGCTTGTCCCCTTCGCCTCCACCTACTCGGTGTTCGCCGCCCGGCGTGCCTACGACTTCCTCTGCTTGGACAGCGCCGAACCGAACCTGAACGTAAACATCGTAGGCGGCCTTCCCGGACTGACCACAGGGTACGGGCCCAGCCACCAGGCCACCGAGGACATGGCTATCTTCCGTGGTATGCCCAACCTGACCATCGTGGACCCCTGCGACTCGATCGACATTGAACAAGCCGTACCCCAGCTGGCGGCCAGCGACGGCCCGACCTACCTGCGCCTGCTGCGCGGCAACGTCCCTACCGTCCTCGACGAGTACGGCTACACCTTCGAACTTGGCAAGGCCAAGGTTCTGCGTGGCGGCAACGACGTCGTGTTCATCTCCTCCGGCCTGATGACCATGCGTGCCCTTCAGGCCGCCAAGGCACTTGCAGCCCACAACGTTGACGTCGCGGTCGTCCACACCCCGACCATCAAGCCGTTCGACGCCGAAACGGTCCTCGCCGAGATCAACACCGACCGCCTCGCCGTCACGCTGGAAAACCACTCTGTTATCGGCGGCCTGTTCGAAACGGTGGCCTCCGCCGTCGTCACCGCGGGGGTGGGCAAGCGCGTGGTTCCCGTGGCGCTGCCGGACCAGTTCCTCGACGCCGGCGCCCTGCCCACCCTGCATGACCGCTACGGCCTCGCCGTGGACCGCATCGTCGCCAAAGTCCTCGCCGAACTCAGCTGACCGCCCGGGATTGGCTGCTCAGAACTCAGAAAGCACGGCCCCGGCGCCCGCCGGAGCCGTGCTTTCTGCCGTATCATCAAACAACCAACTGTAAACAGTCGACGTATAACACTGAGGACGGGCCATGGCCGGAACGACAGCCCCGCTGCTGGGATTGCAGAAGCAGAACCTGCGCGAGCAGGCGGTTTCAGCACTGCGCACCGCCATCACCAGCGGAGAGCTGGAGCCCGGACGGCACCTGGTCGAAACCGAACTTTCGGAAATGCTGCAAATCAGCCGAGGAACGCTGCGTGAGGCGCTCCGCCAGTTGGAACAGGAAGGTCTGCTGTCCTCGGGCCCGCGCGGCCGACTCTCGGTACGGCACCTGGACGGAAAAGAGATCCGCGACATTTTCGCCGTCCGGGCCGCCCTCGAATCTCTGGCCGCACGCACCCTGTGTGAGCTCGCTGACCGCGAAGCTGCGATCGCCTCCCTGCACCTGACAGTTGACGCAATGGAGGCGGCTCAGAACGCGTCATTGGAAGAGCGGATCGAATCCGACATGGAATTCCACCGGACCCTGTGCCGGCTGACCGGAAATGAAACACTGCTCCACTCCTGGGAATCACTGGAGGGATCCATCCGGATGTCCATCATGTTCGCTGGGCGGGAAAAAGGAGTCAGGAACATGGGCGTGGATCGGCACCGCGAGATCGTCGCGGCCATCGAAACCGGTGACGCCACCTTGGCCCGCAAAACGATCCGCGAGCACATGGACGGAGCCGCGGACAACCTCGTCGCCTAGGTGTACGCAGAGGGCAGTCCCTTCCACCTTCATACGGCGAGCAATGCCGCTACAACCAGCTCTTCACGGTAACGCGGCCACGAATTGCTGTGGGTTGCACCGCACAATCAGAGGCGCTTCAATCTCCGTGCGCCGATCCCCCAGCAGCCGTCCGTCATGCGACTTTCGGCGGTATCGCGGTCTGTTTGCGACCCTATTTGGCGCCGACGCCAAGAATCTAAGGACCCGCTGCCTAGCGGCGCGTGGCGTGTAGCTGAGGCCCGCCAGGCTCCGTGACATGCCTTCCTCCCGGACTGTTTTGATCTCTCTACTCGCCATAGCCGCCGGCTACGCGGTGATCTTCGGAGCCGTGAACCTGCAGCGCCAGACCGAAGGCGGCAGCTTTCATAGGACTGTGGGTCGAATCTGGGTTGTTGCTATGTACGTCGCGGTTCTGACCTCGTTCGGACTCAGGACCATCGAAGGCGGGTCAATTGGCTCCACGCACTCTCGGCGCTGACCGTCTGAACACTGACGGCCAGGACTGCGGGCCATCTCAAAGAAAACATCAAGGCCACCGAAGTTTCATGACCGGAAGCTACTCCGGCCTAATCGGCGCCTTTGTGGGCCTTCTGGCAGTGGCATCGCGCCGCATTTCCCAGCTCGCCATCTATGATCTACCCCTCAGTGGGCTGCTGATCGTGGCCCTCCTCGGCACGGCCGCAATGACACTCTTTGGTATCGCCCAATTCGGCAAGACACAGACGTTCTCAAGCGCCTGAAAAGGGATCCCTAAACGAACGCAAGGGGGACCGCCGGGCCAGATCCGGGTAATACACTCGATGCAAGAAGTCAGCTGAAAGGAAACACGAAATGACCGGAGTTGGTTCGGTATTTAGTCGGGAACCTGGTATCAAGACGTTCTACCTTATTGACGATGCATCTGCCGCAGGGTCCTATGATCTGTTGCAAGATGAAAGGTATTCGACAGTCGTTGATGAACTAATAGCGGGTCGGGATATAAAGGCGATTGAGGTTTACTGCGAGGTTACCGGCGGAAATATCGCCGAGGGCAAGGCTGCGGTAGACGAATTCCGCTACTTACTCAGCGGGAAGTAGTTGGATTGATTCGAGCCCGGGCGCTTTTCGACAGGCGGCCCGCGACCAACATCACGGCAAACGACGGCGCTGTGCTCAAGCCCCGAGACACGGCCGTCGCCTACCTAGTGGCGGTGCCAGGTAGCCGTGCCGCAAGCCGGTCGTCGAAAGCGCAGCCTGGCAGAAATTCTTCCTTCGGCGCTGTTGCTCGCCTTTAAAGGCACGTTTACCCTGCGCTATGAAATGCACGGTGAAGGTGCCCTAACCGCTACCCTCCGGACCGTCTTTCGTCGGAATTTCTTGGGATCCTCCCGACGGGGCGATTCTCATAACTACGTCTCGAAACCTTTTGGCTGAATCGTTGTATCCGACGTCGGTTATGAGACAGCCATCGGGCAGCCATGACAAAACTCATCCGCATGCACGCGTTTCAACGCGGCAGCAGTCGACCGAGCGGCAGCAGGCAGTTCTTCTGGCCTGAGGAGCACTGCCGGCTGGCCCCCTCCGTTGATCGCGGCGCATCCACCCGCCCCTGCCCATCGGCCGGTCGCGGCAAAGGCATGGGGGCAGCCCGGCGGCTGTCAGACTGGCGGCGCGGCTCAGGCGGGCGCGACCGTGGCCCGGGGCCGGCCGTGCAGGGCGAAGACCGTGAAGGCCAGCGCCGCGAGCGCCGTGACCACCAGCAGGAAGAGCCCGATGGAGTAGCTGTGGGTCGCGGCGTCGTACGTGGCCCCCATGACCAGCGGCGGGAAGTACCCGCCCAGGCCGCCGGCGGCGCTGACCACCCCGCTGATGCTGCCCACCTTCCCGGCCGGGGCCAGCACCCCCACCCAGGCGAACACGCCGCCGGTGCCCAGGCCCAGGGCCGCCGCCATGGCCACGAACGTCAGGCCGGCGGGCACATCGCCGTCGGGCTGCAGGTTCACCACCCAGGCCAGCAGGGCGACGCCGGCCAGGGAAAGCACCACCACGGGCTTGGGGCCGAACCTGTCCGCCAGCACCCCGCCGACCGGCCGCGCCAGCACGGCGGCAAGGGCGAACCCCGCCGTCCGGGCACCGGCGGCGCTCGGATCGAAGCTGTACACGTCCCGCAGGTAGGTGGGCAGATACGTCGCAAAGGACACGAAGCCGCCGAAGACCACGGCGTAGAGGAAACACATCTTCCAGGTGACCGGTGTCTTCGCGGCGTCGAGGAGTTTGGGCAGCACCGGGGCGTAGTTCCGGCTCCAGCCCGGCGCCTCCCGCATCAGGAACCATACGAGCGCCGCCATAACGGCCAGGACCCCGGCGATCAGCAGGTGCGTGGGAAAGTAGCCGATCCAGGCCACAAGCCGCGGGTTCAGGAACGCGGCCAGGGCCGTGCCTCCCATCCCGGCACCGAAAACTCCGGTCGCGAAGCCGCGCCGGGAAGGTTCGTACCAGGCGCTGACGAAGGGGATGCCGACGGCGAACACCGTCCCGGCGATGCCGAGGACCAGGCCCGCGCCGAGCACCAGCGCGAAGGAGCGGATGGTGCCGCCGACGGCCACCAGCAGGATCGGGACAATGGCCGCCAGCAGGACGAAGCTGAACAGGACCCGGCCTCCGTACCGGTCCGTCAGGGCCCCGACGACGATCCGCCCGAGCGAGCCGACGAAGACCGGCATCGCGACCAGGATGCCGGTGGTGGCCGGGTTGAGCTGGAGGTTTTGGGTGTAGAAAGCCCCGAGGGTGGCCACGGAGTTCCACGCCCAGAAGCCGGCCACGGAGGCCGCGGTGGCGAGCACGAGGTTGAGCATCCGGCCGTGCGGGACGGCCGCGGCGGGGTTCGCTGTTCCGGCCACGGGGGCCTCCTTTCGGTGGGGCGGGGACTCGGGCGGGTCCGGTTACCGGTTCCTGGTATCCCGGTCCCGGGTTCCGACGGCGGACCAGCCGCGCCGGGCGGCGGTGCCGGAGGGCCGCGGGGCCCCGGCGCTGTTCCGGCCCCGGGTGCCGCCGGCCGCAACTGGGGCGCGGTCCCGGGACCGGTACACGATGTAGGGGCGGAAGAGGTAGTGGAACGGCGCGGTGAAGGCGTGGACCAAGCGGGTGAACGGCCAGATCACAAAGAGCGCCATGCCCACCAGGGTGTGCAGGTGGAAGGAAAACGGGGCTGCCGCCATCGCCCCAATGTCCGGCTGGAAGATGAACAGCGACCGGAACCACGGGGCCACGGTCTCACGGTAGTTGTGGCCGTGCTCGCCCTCGAACACGCTCGCCAAAGTGGTCCACAGCCCGAACACCAGGGCCGCCGTAAGGACGACGTACATGGTTTTGTCGTTGGTGGTGGTGGCCATAAAAACTGGGCCGGTGGTGCGGCGGCGGTAGATCAGCAGGAGGATGCCGCCCAGTGTGCCCACCCCGGCGATGCCGCCCACCAACAGGGCATTCAAGTGGTAGAACTCCTGGCTCATTCCCACGGCCTGGGTCCACGCCATGGGGATGACCAGGCCGAAGAAGTGCCCGGCGATGACGGCGAGCAGGCCGAAGTGGAACAGCGGCGAGGCGATCCGCAGCAGCCGGGATTCGTAGAGTTGCGAGGAGCGGGTGGTCCAGCCGAACTGGTCGTACTTGTAGCGCCAAACCAGGCCTCCCACCAAAACCACCACCATCACGTACGGCAGGACGCCCCAGAGCACAATGTCCAGGGTGGAAAGTGCGGCTGCCGGGTCGGTCCCGGTCTCGGCTGCGAGCATGGTCAGGCCCCTTTCACGGGCAGCAGGCGCGGGTCGTAAGGGTCCAGGCCCACCGACTCGGCGGGGGGTCCGTAGCCGGCCATCCGCATCACAGCCTGTTCATCCGCGGGCGATTTCCCGGGCAGGGTGGCGCAGATGGCCTGCAGGATCCGGGCGTGCGGGAGCTTGTCACGGAGCAGCCCGAGCCGCAGCATCTCCAGGCTGGCCCGGAACCGGCCCAGCAGGCCGCGGCCGGCGTCGAGGTCCACCAGTGCGGCGAACTCGAGCACCATGGGCAGGTAGTCCGGGAGTTCCCCGTGGGTGTCCACCAGGATGTCGCTTTGCCGGTAGGTCTGCTTGAAGTTCCCCAGCACCTCGCCGCGGCGCCGGGTGTCGCCGTCGGTCCAGTAGGACAGGTGCAGGGCGTGCCGCTTGCCGAGGTCGAACTCGCGGACGTAGTGGGCCTGCACCTCCATCAAGGGCCTCGTTTCCAGCAGGTCCAGCACCTCGGCGAAGTCGGCCACCGCCCCGGGAAACTCGGCGAGTGCGGCCCGCATCAGCGGCACCTTCCCGGTCAGGTCCTCGTCCGGGTAGGACAGGCACCAGGCGGCCGCCAGGTAGACCACCTGCTCGCGGCGGCTCATGGCTGGTCCTCCGCCGCTGCCAGGGTGTCCGGCTCCGGTTCCGGGCCTTTCGGCGGGAAAAGCCCCTGAGGTGCACCCGTCCCGTCCCAGTTCAGCAGGTTAACCCGCCCCCGCAGCGTGGTCTCTCCGGGGGCCGCCCCGGAGGTCTGCCGGTCCCGCAGGGCGTGGAAGGTCTCCACCGCGACGGGCACGGGACGGCCGCTGGCTTCCCCGAAGGGCGAGGAGTCCTGCATGCCGGGGCCGCCGTCGAAGTCCAGCGAGCACCCCATTTCCTCAAGGTCGTGGGCCTGTTCCACGTGCGCCTTGGGAATCACGTACCGCTCGTCGTACTTGGCGATCGCCATCAGCCTGTACATCTCGTACATGCTCTGGCTGTCCATCCCCACGGTTTCGGGGATGGCGTCGTCGGGGTCGTTGCCGAGGCTGATGCCACGCATAAAGGAGCGCATCGCCGCGAGTCTCCGGAGTACCGCGGCGACCCGGTCCGTGTCCCCGGCGGTGAACAGCTCGGCAAGGTATTCCACCGGGATGCGCAGGGCGTCGATGGCGCCGAAGAGGTTGCCGGCGTCCTCACCGTCGTGCCCCTGGTCCCGGAGCAGGTCCACCACCGGCGACAGCGGCGGCACGTACCAGACCATGGGCATGGTCCGGTATTCCGGGTGCAGCGGCAGCGCCACCTTGTAGACCTTCGCGAGGGCGTAGACCGGCGAGCGCCGCGCGGCGTCGATCCAGTCCTCGGGGATGCCCTGCGCCCGCGCCTCGGCCTGCACCGCGGGGTCCTCCGGGTCCAGCAGCACGTCCATCTGGGCGTCGTAGAGTTCCTGCGGGTCGGTGACGGCGGCCGCGGCGGTGACGGCGTCGGCGTCGTACAAAAACAGCCCCAAATACCGCAGCCGGCCCACGCAGGTCTCCGAGCACACCGTCGGCAGCCCCACCTCGACCCGCGGGTAGCAGAAGGTGCACTTCTCGGCTTTCCCGGTCTTGTGGTTGAAGTAGATCTTCTTGTACGGGCAGCCGGTGATGCACTGCCGCCAGCCGCGGCACCGGTCCTGGTCCACCAGCACGATCCCGTCCTCGACGCGTTTGTAGATGGCCCCGGACGGGCAGGAGGCCATGCAGGACGGGTTCAGGCAGTGCTCGCAGATCCGCGGCAGGTAGAACATAAACGTCTGCTCGTAGGCGAACTTGATCTTGTCCTCGGACTCGCGCCGGACCTTTTCCACGATGGGGTCCAGGTGGCCGTGCTCGGCGGAGCCGCCGAGGTCGTCATCCCAGTTCGCGGACCAGGTGATCTTGGTATCCTCGCCGGTGATCAGGGACTTCGGCCGGGCCACGGGGAAGTCGTCCCCCAGCGGGGCGTCCACGAGGGTTTTGTAATCGTAGGTCCACGGCTCGTAGTAGTCCTTGAGCTCCGGCTGGACCGGGCTGGCGAAGATCCCGAGCATTTTCTTGACCCGGCCGCCGGCTTTGAGCACCAGTTTGCCGCGTTTGTTCAGCACCCAGCCGCCGTGCCACCGCTCCTGGTCCTCGTAGCGGCGCGGATACCCCTGGCCGGGGCGGGTTTCGACGTTGTTGAACCAGACGTACTCGGTGCCGGCCCGGTTGGTCCAGGCCTGTTTGCAGGTCACGGAGCAGGTGTGGCAGCCAATGCACTTGTCCAGGTTCATGACCATGCCCATCTGGGCCATTACACGCATCAGTACTGCACCTCCTGGGACCGGCGCCGGACGGTGGCCACCATGTCCCGCTGGTTTCCGGTGGGGCCAAGGTAGTTGAACGCGTACGCCAGCTGGGCGTAGCCGCCGATCAGGTGCGAGGGTTTGACCAGCAGCCGGGTGACGGAGTTGTGGATGCCGCCGCGCCGTCCGGTGGCCTCGGATTTGGGGACGTCGATGGTGCGTTCCTGCGCGTGGTGGACGTAAACCACCCCGGCGGGCATCCGGTGGCTGACGATCGCCCGGGCCACGAGGACGCCGTTGATGTTCAGGCACTCCACCCAGTCGTTGTCCTTGACCTCGATCGCGGCSGCGTCGGCCGGGCTCATCCAGACCGTGGGTCCGCCGCGGGAGAGCGAGAGCATCAGCAGGTTGTCCTGGTATTCGGAGTGGATGGACCATTTGGAGTGCGGCGTCAGGTAGCGGACCACCACTTCCATGGACCCGTCGCGGCCCAGTTTGGGTTCGCCGAAGAGCCGGTGCATGTCCAGCGGGGGCCGGTAGATCGGCAGGGCCTCGCCGATATCCCGGATCCAGTCGTGGTCCAGGAAGAAGTGCATCCGCCCGGTCAGGGTGTGGAAGGGCTTGAGCCGCTCGATGTTGATGGTGAAGGGCGCGTAGCGCCGGCCGCCGGTCTCCGAGCCCGACCATTCCGGCGAGGTGATGACCGGGACCGGGCCGGCCTGGGTCTGGGCGAAGGTGATGAACTTTTCCTCGGAGCCTTCGGACAGGTCCGCCAGTTTCCGGCCGGTCCGGACTTCCAGATCCTTGAACCCCTGGACGGACAGGGCACCGTTGGTGGTGCCGGAAAAGGCCAGGATGGCTTCGGCCAGCTTCGCGTCGGTGTCCAGCGCCGGCCGGCCGTCGGCGGCGCCGCCGAGCATCACGCCGTTGGCTCGCCGGAGCCGCTCCAACGGGCCGGCGAGTTTGTAGGTGACGTTCTTGACTGTGAAGCCCAGTTTGTCGGCCAGCGGCCCGACGGCGGCCAGCTTGTCCGCGACGGCGGTGTAGTCCCGCTCCACCACGGAGAAAATGGGCATGTTCTGTCCCGGGACCGCCGGGATGGACCTGTCCCGCCAGTCCCGGACCGTCCCGCCGGGCTGGGCGAGCTGGCCGGGGGTATCGTGCTGCAGGGGCACGCTGACCAGGTCTTTGCGGACGCCCAGGTGGGTTTTGGCCTGCCGGGAGAATTCCTCCGCGAGCAGGTGGAAGGTGTCGAAATCCGTTTTGGTTTCCCACGGCGGGTCGATCGCGGGGGTAAAGGCGTGCACAAACGGGTGCATGTCGGTGGAGGAGAGGTCGTTCTTCTCGTACCAGGTGGCCGCGGGGAAAACGACGTCGGAGAGCAGCGTGGTGGAGGTCATCCGGAAATCGGCGGAGACCAGGAGGTCCAGTTTCCCCTCCGGGGCGTGGGCGTGCCATTTCACGTCGCGGGGTTTAAGGACCTCGGCGTTGTCCTCCCCCAGGACGTTGTGGTGGGTGCCCAGCAGGTTCCGCAGGAAGTATTCGTTGCCTTTGGCGGAGGAGCCGAACAGGTTGGAGCGCCACAGCACCAGGGTCCGGGGCCAGTTTTCCGGGGCGTCCACGTCCTCGATCGCGGGGTTCAGGGTGCGGTTCTTGAGGGCCTCCGCGATGTACCCGGGGGTGTCCGCCGCGGTCCCGGCGGCGACGGCGGCCTCGGCCTCGTCCGCGAGGTCCAGCGGGTTCCGGTCGAACTGCGGGTAGAACGGCATCCAGCCGAGCCGGGCGGACTGGGCCATGGCGTCCGCGGTGTGCATGCCGTCCAGGGCGCCGGTGGAGAGCGGGGACTTCAGCGCATCGGCCGAGTAGCCGTCCTGCCGCCACTGGCCGGTGTGCATGTACCAGTAGCCGGTGCCGATCATGGTCCGCGGCGGCCGGGACCAGTCCAGCGCGTTGGCCAGCGAGACCCAGCCGGTGGCGGGGCGGGCCTTTTCCTGCCCGACGTAGTGCGCCCAGCCGCCGCCGTTGCGGCCCAGGCAGCCGGTCAGCATCACGAGCGCCAGGACGGCCCGGTAGGTGGTGTCGCCGTGGAACCACTGGCAGATGCCGGCGCCCATGATGATCATGGACCGGCCCTTGGATTCCTCGGCGTTGCGGGCGAACTCGCGGGCCACCCGGATGCAGGCCTGCGCGGGGACGGAGGTGATCTCCTCCTGCCACGCCGGCGTGTAGGGGGTCCCGGCGTCGTCGTACCCGGCAGCCCAGTCCCCCGGCAGCCCCTCCCGGCCGACGCCGTACTGCGCCAGCATCAGATCGAAGACGGTGGTGGCCAGTTCCCCTTCGAGTTCGACGACGGGTACCCCGCGGCGGAGGACGCTGCCGTTGCCGCCGGCGTCCTCGAAACAGGGCAGCAGGATCTCGGCGCTTTCCCCGGATACCTCGCGGAGGGACAGTGCCGGTTCGATGCCCTCAAGGTCCAGGTTCCATTTGCCCTCGCCGCTGCCGGAGTAGCGGAACCCCATGGAACCGTTGGGGACGGCGGGGCGTCCGGAGGCTTTGTCGAACACAACGGTGCGGAAGGCCGCGTCCTCGGCAAGCGACTCGGCCGGCAGGTCCTGTGCGGTGAGGAACTTGGCCGGGGTGAGGGTGCCGTCCCCGCGCCGTTCCAGCCGGACCAGGAACGGCAGGTCGGTGTACTGCCGGACGTAATCGGTGAAGAAGGGGACCTCGCGGTCGACGAAGAATTCCTTGAGCATCACGTGCCCCATCGCCATGGCCAGCGCGGCGTCGGTTCCGGCCTGGGCGGGCAGCCACTCGTCGGCGAACTTGGTGTTGTCGGCGTAGTCGGGACTGACCGTCACCACCTTGGTGCCGCGGTACCGCACCTCGGCCATCCAGTGCGCGTCGGGGGTGCGGGTGACCGGGACGTTTGAGCCCCACATCATCAGGTACCGCGCGTCCCACCAGTCCCCGGATTCGGGGACGTCGGTCTGGTCCCCGAACACCTGCGGGCTGGCCACCGGAAGGTCGGCGTACCAGTCGTAGAAGGATGTCATCACCCCGCCGATCAGCTGGATGAAGCGGGTGCCCACTGCGTGCGACACCATGGACATCGCCGGGATGGGCGAGAACCCGGCGCAGCGGTCCGGGCCGTAGGTCTTGATGGTGTTGACGTGGGCTGCGGCGGCGATTTCCACGGCTTCCCGCCAGGAGACGCGGACCAGGCCGCCCTTGCCGCGGGCCTGCTGGTAGCGGCGGCGTTTCTCCGGGTCCCCGGCGACGTCCGCGAAGGCGAGCACGGGGTCGCCCAGCCGGGCTTTGGCCTCCCGGTACATTTCGACGAGCACGCCGCGGGCGTAGGGGAAGCGGACCCGGGTGGGTGAGTAGGTGTACCAGGAGAAGGCCGCCCCTCGAGGGCAACCCCGGGGCTCGTATTCGGGACTGTCTGGGCCGACGGAGGGGTAGTCGGTCTGCTGGGATTCCCAGGTGATGATGCCGTCCTTGACGTACACCTTCCAGGAGCAGGAGCCGGTGCAGTTCACCCCGTGTGTGGAGCGGACCACCTTGTCGTGGCTCCAGCGGTCCCGGTAGAAGATGTCGCCCTTGCGGCCGCCTTCCCGGAACACCGCCCTGCCGTCCGCGGTCTGGTCCCACTTCGTGAAGAAACGGCCCAGCTTCAACATTGCATCCGAGGCGGGTCCGTCCAACCCCGCGGCGCCTTCGGCAGTCATGCCCCCAAGCTAGGGGCCACCTATCGGCTTCGATAGGGCCTTACGGCACTGGGGGTCCCGGGGCGTGCGGGCCGCATGAGACCCGCTGCGAGGGCCTAGGCGAAGGGTTCGAGTTCGACGCCGGCCTTCTCCAGGGCGGCGCGGATCGCGGCGGCCACCTCGACCGACCCGGGGGTGTCCCCGTGCAGGCAGATAGAGTGCGGCGTGCGGGTGACCACGGTGCCGTCGACCGCGAGGACTTCGCCCTTGAGGGCCAGCCGGAGCGCCCGTTCGACGATCTCGTCGGGATCCTCAATGACGGATTCCTCCTCCTGGCGCGGCACGAGGCTGCCGTCCGGGAGGTACGCGCGGTCGGCGAAGGCCTCATGGAACACCGGGTTCCCGGCGTCCCGGGCGATGCCCAGCAGCGCCGAGCCTTCCAGGCCGAGGATGGGCAGTCCCGGGTCGTAGGCCTGGATGGCGGCGACGACGGCGGATGCCTGTTCGGTGTCGTGCGCCGTGCGGTCGTAGAGGCCGCCGTGCACCTTGACGTAGTCCACCGAGGCACCCACGGCATGGGCCACGCCGTCGAGCGCGCCCAGCTGGTAGAGCACGGCGCCGAAGAGGTCGTCGAAAGTCATGTCCAGGGAGCGCATGCCGAAGCCGGCGAGGTCGGGGTAGCCCAAGTGGGCGCCGACCCGAACATCGAGTTCGTAGGCGGAGCGGCAGGTGTCCAGCATCGTCACGGGGTCCCCGGCGTGCAGGCCGCACGCGACGCTGGCGCTGGTGACCAGCCGGAACATCGCGGCGTCGTCGCCCATGGTCCAGGAGCCGAAGGACTCCCCAAGGTCAGCGTTAAGATCCAAGGGTTTCGCCTTCCACTACTGGCCCGGCGTCGGCTGTCCCGGTGCCGGGTTTCAGCTCTCCGGGGATGGTCTCCGGCATGGGGCCGAAGGCTTCCTTGGCGTTCTCGACGACGGCGCGCCCCATCATCCGGTTGCCGACGCCGCCCACCACTGCGCCGACGCCAAAGGGCAGCGCCCGGCCCAGCAGCGCGGTGCCCTGGCGCTTGAGCAGGTTCTGCAGGAAGGCCCGCTGGATCCGCTCCCGGACCGACCCGAACCCGATCATCGGCGCACGGCGGGCGAAGAGGGTTCCCCAGGCCTGGGTGGGTCCGCGGCCCTGGCCGGCAGCCTGCCCGCTGAGCGAACTCAGCAGCGCCGTGCCTTCTTCGCCGAGCATGATGGCCATCACCACGGTGCTGGCCTTTTCCGGGTCGACCATCCGCACCCCGTGCAGCTCGGCCAGCGAGGTGGCGAACAGGGCGGTGGCTTCGAGGAATCCGACGGTGGCGGCAGCGGAGAGGCCAAGGGCGGCCACGGTGCCGACGCCGGGGATCACGGCAGAGCCGCCCACGAGGGCGCCGCCGCCGGTGACGGCGGTCAGGTAGTTGCGTTCCAGGATGGCGGCGAGCTGCGCCGCGGTGGCGTGCGGGTGTTTCCGCTGCAGCCGGCGCAGGTTCGCCAGCACCAGCGGCCGCTGGATTTCTACGGCGCGCAGGAGCATGTTGTGGACGCCGGGCTTGGGCTTGCCGTCGGCGTCGAACATGGCGCTGTGGGCGGTCTTCTGGGCAATTTTCATTGCCGGGTTGCTGCGCTTGGCCATCATCGCCTCTCGTGAACCATAAGGGTGCTGAACATTGTCCAGCATTAACTCTAGGCCACACACCATCCGGCCGCTCCGGGACGGCGGCCCCGGGCCCCCGCCGTCGGGCTACGCCGCTAAAGCACCCAGGATTCGGCGAGGGCCAGGAACGCCGAGGACGACGGGCCCAGCGGGCCCGGGTAGACCGCCGGGGCGCCCGGCCATTCCACCCCGAATTCCACGAGCCGGCCGGTGCTGCAGGGCAGGTAGACGTTGCTGAGGGCGGCGCTGCCGGCCCCGAGCTGGAAGTCCGGCGCCGCGAACTTCCTCCGGTCAAGGACGCCGGTGATGGCCAGTTCCGCCTTGGCCCCTGTGGCGCGGAAGCCGGTGGCGGGATCCACCACCACGGTGAACTCGTCGTGGGTGTGGCTGATCCCGGTCAGCGGAAAGCGGGCCGCCTCCGGGAAGAAGCGGGTGAGCTCGGTGGCCAGGGTTTCCGCGAGGGCTGCGTTGGGGCCGTAGCTGCGCCAGCCCTGCAGGGTGGCCACCAGCAGGGCGTTGCCGGCACCCCAGCGCGACCAGTCGGCCTGCCAGAATGTCGCGAAGCAGCTGGCGGCCTCCCCCGGAAGCTGGGCGCCGCCGGCATCCGCCGGGTGCAGCGCCAGCCCGGCGTTGATCCCCACAAAGGCAAGGCTGCGCCGCGCCGGTGCGGTGGCCGTGTTCTCCATGAGAGGAGCCTAACGGGACGGCGCCGCTCCCACCCGCTGGACACGGACGGCGCCGCCGCGGCGGCTAGTTGACGGCGCGCACCACCGGGATGGACGCCGTCGCCGGCCCCGGGAACACTGTGGGTTCGGGGCTCGCGACGGCGTGCAGGGGCACCGTCACGGGGTCGCTGCCCACCGTGAACCGTTCGCCGCGCACCTCGATCTCGAGCGGGGCACCCTCGCGGGTGGTCAGCCGGATTGCGGCGTGGTCCAGTTCGACCCGCAGCAGGCCGCCGCGGAGCTTGAGGTGGAAGGCTAACCCGTCCCATTCGGCGGGCAGCCTCGGATCGAAGTACGGCACCTCACCCTGGTCTCGCAGGCCCGCGAACCCGCTGACCAGCGAGCTCCAGACCCCGCCGGTGGAGGCGATGTGGACGCCGTCGATCGTGTTGCCGTGGGTGTCGTCCAGGTCGATGAACACGGCGTGGGTGAAGTGGTCCAGCGCGGCCTGGCCGTAGCCGACCTCGGCCGCCATGATGCCCTGCACGCAGGCAGACAGGGTGGAGTCTCCGGTGGTGATGGGGTCGTAGAAGTCGAAGGCTCGGCGCTTCTCCTCGGCCGTGAAGTCCTGCCACTGCAGGAACATCGCCAGGACCGTGTCCGCCTGCTTGAGGACCTGGTGCCGGTAGATCACCAGCGGGTGGAAATGCAGCAGCAGCGGGTACTTGGACCGCGGCGTGTCCCAGTCCCACGGCTCCAGGGTCATGAAGTCGTTGTCCTGGGAGTGGACCTGGAGGTCCTCGTCGAACGGGACGTGCATCCGGTTCGCGGCCTGTTCCCAGAGCTCCCGTTCGGCCGGGTCGATCCCCGGGTGGTCCAGCGCCGCGGCCGTGCGCAGGTTAAAGCGGGCCATAACGTTGGTGTACAGGTTGTCGTTGACGACGGCGGTGTATTCGTCCGGGCCCGTGACGCCATGGATGTGGAACAGCCCGTCCTTGCCAAAGAAGCCCAGGGAGGCCCACATCCGGGCCGTCTCGATCAGCAGGTCGGCGCCGAGGGTTTCCTTGAACTCCGCGTCCCCGCTGGCCCAGATGAAGCGGTTGGTGGCGAAGGCGATGGCGGCAGCGATATGGAACTGTGCCGTGCCGGCGGCGTAGTAGGCGCTGGCTTCCAGGCCGTTGATGGTGCGCCAGGGGAACAGGGCGCCGTCCACACTGAGCTCCTTGGCGCGGACCCTCGCTTCGGGCAGCAGCTCGTGGCGGAACTCAAGGACCTGCCGGGCGTTGCCCGGGTTGGTGTAGGTCAGGTAGGGCAGCAGGTACACCTCCTGGTCCCAGAAGTAGTGCCCGTCATAGCCGGAGCCGGACACGCCCTTGGCCGGGATGCCGGCCACGTCGGCGCACGCCGTGGCCTGGGCCAGCTGGAAGAGGTTCCAGCGGATGGCCTGCTGGAGTTCGTCCTGGCCGCCCACCACAATGTCGCTGGTGGTCCAGTAGTCGCGGTAGTGCGCCGCGCTTTCGGCGAAGATCTCGGCCACCGGCAGCAGGGACCGTTCGGCGGTGTCGGCCAGGTCCTCGTCCGCTGAGCGTCCCACCGCGTAGCTGACGCTCTTCTCCAGGAGGAACGGCACCTCCGGGCTGACGGCCAGGACGTAGCGGACACTGCTGTCGTCCTGGTCCGTCTGGGTGTCGAAGGGCTGCACGCCGGCGGAGGTCCAGTGATCCACGGCCATGCCGAGCCGCTGCTTGGACTCGGCCGCTTCCCAGGCGAGGCGGAGCGAGCCGTCGGAGCCGTCCAGCCGCAGCGGAAGCAGCACGCGGCCGGCGTGGCGGCCTGCGCGGCGGGGATCGTGCGCGGAGTGGTCCTCCACCGGCTGGTCCTGCCGGTTGACCACGGCCGAGGTCACATCCGCGGAGATGTCCCGGTCGGCGGCGACCTCAAGGGAGATGCCCAGGGCGCCGCGGGCCTGATAGCCCACCGCACGCCGTTCCGTGGTGGTCACCGTGGCGCCGGAGCGGCACTGCCAGACGATCCGGCATTCGTAGACGCCGGTGGCAAAGTCCACGCTGCGCCGGTAGTCCAGCACGGTTGATTCCTCGAGGCTGAGCATCTCGCCGTCGATGACCACCACAAAGTTGTTGGCGTCCGGGACGTAGAGGATGCGCTGGCCGGTGCGGGCAAATCCGTACGCGTTTTCCGCGTGCTTGATGTCCCAGATCTCGTGGAAGCCGTTGATGAAGCTGCCCGGAAGTTCGGCGTCGGCGGCGGCCCAGTGGGCGCCGCGGATGCCGAGGTGGCCGTTGCCCAGGCTGAACAGGGTCTCCAGCGTTCCGGCGTTGCCCGGCAGGTGGACGGTTTCCACGAGCTGCCAGGGGTCATTGGGGAACCTGGCGCGGTCCGAGGTGATGAGAGCCATGGTTGGGGTCCTTTGGCGGTGACGGTTGTGCGGGTAGGTGCGGGTGGGTGTTGCCGGTGATCTGGCGGGCTAGAGCAGCTCGGCCAGGTCGTTGACCACGAGGGTGGCGCCGGCGTCGAGCAGGGTCTTCCGCCCGGCTCCGCGGTCCACGCCGATGACCGAGTGGAAGCTCCCCGCGCTTCCAGCCTGGACACCGGAGACGGCATCTTCGACGACGACGCATTCCTCGCTGGGAAGCCCCAGCAGCCGCGCCGCGTACTGGTAGGTGTCCGGCTTCGGCTTGCCGGGCAGGCCTTCGGATACCGCGACGACGCCGTCCACCACCACCGGGAAGTAGTCCGACAGGCCGGCGGCCTTGAGCACCGGGACGGCATTCCGGGAGGAGGAGACGACGGCGAGTTTCAGGCCGCGCTGGAGCGCCGCTTCAATGAAGCGCAGCGAGCCCTCGTAGGGCTGCACTCCGCCGGCGGCAACGATGTCGTTGAAGACCTTGTTCTTGCGGTTGCCAAGGCCGTGCACGGTGTCGTGCGCGGGGTCGTCATCCGTCGGGCCCTCGGGCAGCACAATGCCGCGCGAGGCCAGGAAGTCACGGACGCCATCGAAACGCGGCTTGCCGTCGATGTGGTCGAAGTAGTCGCTTTCGCGGTAGCCCTGCGCTTCCGGGACGGTGGCGAGGAAGCCGTCGAAGAGTTCCTGCCAGGCGCGTTCGTGCACCACCGCGGTGGGGGTCAGGACGCCGTCGAGGTCGAACAGGATGGCGGTGGCGCCGGCCAGCACGTCGGCCGCGCCGGGGGCGCTGTTGGAAATCTCAGTCATGGGGCGGAGGTCCTTTCAGACGGTCGCATGGATCGTGTGTGGGAAATGATGGGCGGGGCCGCCGGGGCGGGGCGGCCGGTGGCCGTGGCGGCTGCGTTGCCGGGCTTGCGGGTTTCTGCCGGGACCGGCTGCGGACGACGGCGGTCCTGCTGCCGGGCCGGGGTCCCGGCCCGGGTCACGGCCGGGGGTCCGGGATGCCGGAGCGGGCCGGCGGTCCGGGCCGGCGGAGATCAGCGTCGGCGTCGGGTACTCCTGCGCTCGATCAGCTTGGTCTCCAGCAGGTGCGTCGCCGGCGGATTCGGCAGCCCGGACCGGTGGAGCCGTTCGATCAGCAGGTTGGCTGCGAAGGCCCCCTGGTCGGCCACCGGCTGCGCGATGGTCGTCAGCCCGAGGAACCAGCTCATTTGATGGTCGTCTATTCCAATGATGGAGACGTTTTTCGGTGCTGACAAACCGAGATCCCGCAGGGCCATGAGCGCGCCAAACGCGGTTTCGTCGCAGCCGGCGAACACCGCGGAGGGCATCCGGCGGTTTTCGATCAACTCCGTCATGGCCCGGCGCCCACCCTCGATGCTGGATCCGGCGTCGAGCACCAGGTCCGGATCCACGGTGAGCTCGTGCTCCGCCAGGGCCCGCTCGAATCCGCGCCGCCGGGCATCGGCGGTGTCCACGGACCGCTCCCCCGGTTCCCGTCCGGCCAGCATCGCCAGGTCCCAGTGCCCCAGCCCGAGCAGGTGCCCGGTGGCCCGGCGCGCCGCTTCTTCGTTGTCGATTCCCACGTTGTCCCACGGGACGCGGTTCATGCCGACGCTCGCGACGGCGAGGCCTGAGGCTTCCAGCGCGGCGATCTCATCGGCGTCGAGGGCCACATTGAGGAGCAGGACACCGTCGACGCGCTGGGCGAGCCCGGCCAGGTCGCCGAAGATCTTGCGCTGCACGCTGGGCCGGTTGCGGAGGCTGATGAGCACGGTGTCGAAGCCGCTGTCCGCGAACACTTCCTCCGCGGCCTCGACGGCCTGCGCGAAGAACCACGCGGTGGCGGTAGGGGCGATGATGGCCACGGCACCGGTGGTTCCCCCGGCGAGCCTTGCAGCGGCGGAGGATGCCTTGTAGCCGAGCTTGGCGGCGGCGTCGGCGACCTTGGCCTGTGCCTGTTCGGACACGTTGGGCAAGTCCCGGAGGGCGCGGGAGACGGTGCAGATGGAAAGCCCGGAGAGGGCGGCGACGTCCTGGATTGTCACGCGTGGAGCCTTAGCCATGCGACACGGGCCTGGACCTTTCTTCCCCCTGGAGTAGTGGGCCGGATCAAAATGGCCAAAGTAAACTGTAAACGCTTATAAATTCGCTTCGCAAGTGGTGGCGGCCGTTCCCGGGGTGAATTCTTTTGGGGCCAGCGGGCCCGGGTTCGCGCGGCCCGCCGGCCCGACTGCTGGGGCGGCGCGGGAGCTCAGACTGCTGGGACGGAGCGGGAGCTCAGCCCAGTACGTAGTGGCGCAGGAACGCGCCGACGTCCACGAGTTCGGCACGGGAGATCGAATGCCCCATCCCGGGGTAGCTGCGGGCCGTGAGCTGGGTGTTCAGGTCCAGCCACTCCTTGGTGTGCGCGGTGGCGTCGTCGTTAATCACCGGATCGTTCTTGTCCCGGCCCCAAAAGAACGGCGGCCGCGTGCTGAACGATTCGCTCATCGCCAGCAGCTCGTTGTCCAGCACAAAGCCGGACAGCCCGACGACGGCGCGGAATCCCTCCGGCCTGAGCCGCAGCAGGGTGCTCGCCATGGCCATGCCCTGGGAATAGCCGAGCAGGGTCACGCTGCTGTGCCGGGCCTTGACGCCGTCGATCCAGCTGAAGACGGAGTTCGTCGCAGTGATGACGTCGGCAAAGTCGTGGGTGAGAAAGTAGTCCAGCAGGAACCAGCCGTAGTCGTCGCCGATCACCTTGGGTCCGCGCAGGGCCGCGCAGGTGAACTGCGGCGGGAGGCTGGGGAAGAGCTCCGCCATCCGGGTTTCGTCCGTGCCGTAACCGTGCAGCATCACCAGCAGCGGGGTCCCCGCACGTTCGGGCTCCGGCTTCGACCAGATGACAGTGTCCATGCGGCAAGCCTAGCCAGCGGCAGGACCGGGCGCCGGAATGCCGGAGCCGGCGGGCCGCCGGGGCTCGAAGCACCCCGTCCCCGTCGCGCCGGCACCCCGATTACGCCCGGTTTTCCGGCGAGGCGGGGCCAAAATCGTTGAAACGACACGTACCGGGCTGTAGCGTGACGCTCGTCAGCATGCTTAGCACCACCTATCGGTCCTGACCGGACATCAAGGAGCAAGTCATGAGAATCGGTTCCTCCATCTTCCTCATCGCCATCGGCGCCATCCTCGCCTGGGCCATCTCGCCAGGATTGATTCCCAATGTGGACCAGACCATGATCGGCTACATCCTTATGGTGGTCGGCGTCATCGGGCTTGTCGCGTCGCTGATCCTCGCTTCGCCGGGCCGCAGCCGCACCCGCCGCGTGAGCGAAACCCGCTCCGTCGTCGATCCCAACACCGGCGAGACCATCACCCGCAACGAGAGCCGCGACGCCGGCATCTGATCCGCCGCGCCTTCACACCAGGCTCGCGGCTCCGGCCGCAAACACACCTCGAACTGACCCGCACGCCGGGCCGGACCACCAAGGTCCGGCCCGGCGTCCGGCGCTTAACGGACCCCGCGAAACCAACCAGCACCTTCCCGCGGCATTGCGAGCTCACGGGCCCGATCCTGTGAGGGACATGCCCATCCCTCGGCACGAAGGTTGGACATAACCCATATATGTCCACTCCCTAGGCCAACCAATGGACATGTCCGTCCCGGCCTGCCTCTAGAAACGGGCATGTGCATCCGGCTGTTCTAAAGAACCGACATGTCCATCGGTCGGCGCGGAGATTGAGCATGTTCATTGCTGCGGGCCGGGAATGCGCATGTCCGCAGGCCAGGGATGCGTATGCCCGAGGAGTGCGCCCAAGGATGGGCATGCCCATCTCTCGTCACGACGGTTGGACATAGCCCATATATGCCCACTCCTCGGGCCAAACAATGGGCATGTCCATCCCGGTTCGCCCCGAGGAATCGACATGTCCATCGGTCGGCGCGGAGAACGGGCATGTCCATTGCTGCGGGCCGAAGAATGGGCACGTCCGCAGCCCAGGATGTGCATGCCCAAGGGGTGGGCTCCACAATGGGCATGTCCGTCCCGGGACCCCAGCGATGGGCATGTCCGTCCGGCCGGGAGGGGCCCGTTCTGTGTTCCTGTTGTTTTTCATTGACAAAGCCACAAGAACACAGATAAAGTCAATCAATTCCACTTAGCTGTGATGGGGGTCACCGAAGCCGGGCGGAAGGAGCAGCATCCGAACCAGCATTCGCAGTAACCGTCGCAATGGAGGGCACGTGTTCGCCGAGGAACGCCAGCAATTGATCGTGGAGCTCGTCGCTGCCAGCGGCCGGGCCAGCGTCACGGACCTCGCCGAGCGTTTTAGCATCACCACGGAGACGGTCCGCCGCGACCTGGCCGCCCTTGAGATCGCCGGCACTGTCCGCCGGGTCCATGGCGGCGCGGTGTCACCCGAGCGGATCAGCACCACCGAGGAAAGCATCACCGAGCGCACCATCCAGCGGCCGTCCGAGAAGACCCGGATCGCCCAGGCCGCCCTCGCGCTTATCCCGCAGGGCCGCTCCGGCAGCATCCTCATCGACGCCGGCTCCACCACCGAAGTCCTCGCGGAACTCCTTGCGGCCCGCACGGCCGGCGGCCGCTCGACAACAGGCACGGCAGCAGCCGCCGGAACCACGGCGCCCGCATCAACCCAGTCCCCCGGCGACGGCGAGCTCGTGGTCATCACCCACGCCCTGCCCATCGCGGGGAAGCTTTCCGGCGAGGCGGGGATCGGGCTGCACCTGTTGGGCGGGAAGGTCCGCGGGCTGACCCAGGCCGCCGTTGGGCAGTCCACCGTGGAAGCCGCCCGCCGGATCCGGCCCGACATCGCCTTCGTCGGCACCAACGGCATCTCCGCAACCTTTGGACTCAGCACACCCGATCCTGAAGAAGCAGCCGTCAAGGCCGCCTTCGTCCAATCAGCCCGCCGCATTGTGGTGCTGGCCGATTCCACCAAGCTGGACGCTGAAACGCTGGTCCAGTTCGCCTCCCTGAAAGATCTGGACACCGTGATTACAGACTCCCAACCGAGCCCGGACCTCGCCGCGGCACTCGCGGACGCCGGAGTGGAGGTGGTGGTCGTATGATCGTCACCTTTACGGCCAACCCCAGCCTGGACCGCACCGTGGCCCTGCCCGGACCGCTGCTCCGGGGCGAAGTCCAGCGCGCCGTTTCCGTCCGGCAGGAGTCCGGCGGCAAGGGCGTCAACGTCTCCCGCGCCCTGGTCGCCTCCGGCCTGAAAACCATCGCCGTGCTTCCGGGCGCGGAGGCGGACCCGGTGCTGGCCGGGCTGCGGGACACAGAGGTACCGTTCGCGGCCCTGCCCATCGGGGAGCCGCTGCGCAGCAACGTGGCCCTCACCGAGCCGGGCGGCGTGACCACCAAGGTCAACGAGCCCGGGCCGGTGCTGAGCGGGGAACAGCAGGAGGCCCTGATCGGGCTGTTGCTGGATTCCTCCCGCGGCGCCAGCTGGGTTGTCCTGGCCGGTTCCCTCCCGCCGGGTGTTCCGGCCGACTTTTACGCCACCGTGACCCGGCGGCTGCGTTCCCTGCACGACGGCTCAGAGGCACCCCTCGTCGCCGTCGACTCCTCCGGCGAACCCCTCGCCGCCGCGGTCTCCGGGGACGCCCCGGGGAAACCGGACCTGCTCAAGCCCAATGCCGAGGAACTGGTGGAACTGGCTGCCGCAGCCGGCTTCGCCACCAATAAGTCCGCCGAGGAACTCGAGGCTGACCCGGAGGCTGCCGCGGCGGCCGCCGGCGCCCTCGTCCGTTCCGGAGTGGGCGCCGTACTCGCAACCCTTGGTTCCAAGGGTGCGGTGCTTGTGACGGCCGACGGTGCGTGGCTCGCCACGCACCCGCCGGTCAAGGCGGTCAGCACGGTCGGCGCCGGCGATTCGTCGCTTGCCGGCTACCTGCTCGCCGCCAGCCAGGGCGCCGCCCCGGCCGATTGCCTGCGTCAGGCGGTGGCCCATGGTGCCGCCGCTGCTTCCCTGCCCGGGTCCACCGTCCCGGCAGTGCACCAAACAAACCCCGCCGCCGTAACCATCACGGCCCTGAAGAAGGATTGACAGTGACCCAGCTCATTACTACCGAACTGGTCGAGCTCGACCAGAATCTGGGCAATACGCCCGAGGACGTGATCCGGCACCTGGCAGGCAGAGTTGCGGCCACCGGACGCGCCACCGAAGTCGAGGGGCTTTTTGCCGACGCCTTCGCCCGCGAGTCCAAGACCGCCACCGGCGTGCCCGGCGGCATCGCAATCCCGCACTGCCGTTCGACGGCGGTCTCCGAGGCCACGCTGGCCATGGCCCGGCTGTCCCGGCCCGTTGATTTCGGCGCCAAGGACGGCCCCGCCGACCTCGTCTTCTTCATCGCGGCCCCGGAAGGCGCGGACCAGGAGCACCTGAAGCTCCTCTCCAAGCTGGCCCGTTCGCTGATCAAGAAGGACTTCACCGGCGCCCTGCGCGCCGCCGGCACGCAGGCCGAGGTGGTGGAACTGGTCGAGGGCGCCCTGGCGGACAAGCCGGCCAGCCACGCCGCCGATGTCCCGGCCGACGCCGCACCCGCCGCCGGTGCAGCAGCCACCGCCGGGGCCTCCGGCACGGCCGCCGCCTCCGGCACTGCTCCGCGTGCCAAGCGCCTGGTCGCCGTCACGGCCTGCCCCACCGGCATCGCGCACACCTACATGGCCGCCGACTCGCTGGTGGCCGCGGCCCGGGAAGCCGGCGTGGACCTGCAGGTCGAAACCCAGGGGTCCTCCGGGGCCAAGGCACTCGACCCCGCCGTCATCGCCGCTGCCGACGCCGTGATCTTCGCCGTCGACGTCGACGTCCGCGGCAAGGAGCGCTTCGCCGGCAAGCCCGTCATCAACGCCCCGGTCAAGCGCGGCATCGACGAGCCCGACAAGATGGTCCAGGAGGCCCTCGCCGCCGCGGACAACCCGCACGCCCGCCGCGTCCCGCACTTCGGCGCGGAGGAACAGGCCGAGCATGAGGCCGAGGAAAAGGGCGAGCACATCGGCCAGAAGCTGAAGAAAGCCCTGCTCACCGGCGTCAGCTACATGATCCCGTTCGTCGCCGGCGGCGGTCTGCTGATCGCCCTCGGCTTCCTGATGGGCGGCTACCTGATCACGAAGTACGCGGACACGATCGTTGTCCAGAACAGCCTCTTCAACCTCCCCACCGAGTTCCCGGACAACGCGTGGGGACCGCTCGGCGCCTACCTCGGCGCCGTGCTGTTCAAGATCGGCGCACTGTCCCTGGGCTTCCTGGTGCCGGCACTGGCCGGCTACATCGCCTACGCGATCGCTGACCGTCCCGGCATTGCTCCCGGCTTCGTCGCCGGTGCGGTCGCAGGGTTCATGGGCGCCGGCTTCCTCGGCGGCATCGTCGGCGGCCTGCTCGCCGGTTACATCGCCCTCGTGATCGGCCGCCTGCAGGTCCCCCGCTGGCTGCGTGGCCTGATGCCTGTCGTCATCATCCCGCTGCTCGCCTCGCTCGTGGCCTCGGGCCTGATGTTCCTGATCCTTGGCGGCCCGATCGTCGCCATCACCAAGGGCCTGAACGCCTGGCTGTCCGGCCTCACCGGCGCCGGCGCGATCGCCCTCGGCGTGATCCTGGGCCTCATGATGTGCTTCGACCTCGGCGGACCCGTCAACAAGGTCGCCTACTCCTTCGCCGTCGCCGGCCTGGGCGCAGCGTCCCTGGACAACCAGGCACCGTGGCAGATCATGGCGGCCGTTATGGCCTCCGGCATGGTGCCGCCGCTGGCCATGGCCCTCGCCTCCACCGTCCTGAACAAGAAGCTCTTCAGCCTCGCCGAACAGGAAAACGGCAAGGCGGCCTGGCTGCTCGGGGCATCGTTCATCTCCGAAGGCGCCATCCCGTTCGCCGCGGCCGACCCGCTGCGCGTTATCCCGGCCAGCATGGTGGGCGGCGCCGTCACCGGGGCCATCTCGATGGCCGCGGGGGTCGGATCCAAGGCCCCGCACGGCGGCATCTTCGTCTTCTTCGCGATCGATAACTTCCTGATGTTCGTCGTCTCGATCGCGGTGGGCACTGTGATCACCGCCCTGTCCGTGATCGCCCTCAAGCGCTGGGCAGTCAAGAAGACCGTTGATACGGTTGAACCGGTTCCAGTAACCGTCTGAGCCGGTCCGCGACAGACCTTCCCAAGCTGATAATCCCAAGCTGAACCCAAGGAGCAACAATGACCGAACGTAACGCCACCATTGCCAGCCGCGTGGGGCTGCACGCCCGCCCGGCCGCCATCTTTGCCGAGGCTGCAGGCGAGTTCGATCTCGACATCACCATCGCCCGGCTCGGCGAGCCGGAAGATGAGGCCATGGACGCCGCCAGCATCCTGTCCCTGATGAGCCTGGGCGCATCGCACGGCGAAGTTGTGGTGTTGCGTGCCGAGGGCGACGGCGCGGACGCCGCCCTGGACCGCCTCGTCCAGATTCTCGAGACGGACCACGACGCCGAATAGCAGCACCGTCCGGCGCCAGCGCCCGGACACCTAACGGTGCACGAAGGCCCGGCCACCCCCGACGAGGGATGGCCGGGCTTTTGCGTTGCTTGTCAGTACCCGGTGGCCCGGCTAGTTTGGAAACGCGCGGCGGCACCGTCCGCCGGCCGTCCAGATGGTCCCCGGCCGAAGGAGATGACAGCAATGCCCACGAAGAAGGGTGAGCCCCAGGGTTCTGAAAGCCCGAGCATCAAGGACCCGGAAGTCTACGAAGCCCTGCTGAAGGACGGCGCATCGAAGCAGAAGGCGGCCCGCATTTCCAATGCCGCCGCTAAACGTGGCCGTTCATCGGTCGGCCGCAAGGGCGGGAAGTCAGGCGACTACGAGGACTGGACGGTCCCGCAGCTGCGGGACAAGGCCAAGGAGATCGGGCTCAAAGGCTACTCGGCCAAGAACAAGAGCGACCTCATCTCCGCCCTGCGGAACTCCTGAGCCGATGACGGCGCGGCCGCGGGCGGACCCGGGTTCAAGCCCCCTTGCGCGCCTCCCCCTTGGCGGTGCTGCTCTTGGCTGCGGCGCCCGCCTTGGCCGTGCTGGTCTTGGTGGCGCTGCTCCTGGCCGTGCCGCTCTTGGCGGCGGCGGTCTTGGTGGCCGGCTTGGCTCCCGCTTCCTTCGGGGCAGCCTTCGCCGTGGCCTTCACGGCGGCCCGCGGGGCAGCCTTGGCCCGGGTCGCTTTAGCCGGCGCAGCCTTCGCCCCGCCGTCGTCCGCAGCGTCAGCAGCGCCGCCGTCGGCGTCGTCGGCAGTCCGGGTGCCGGCGCCCGCCGCACCCCGCTTCCGCTCGATGCTGCGCTTCAGCGCGTCCATCAGGTCGATCACCTCGCCGGATCCGGCCTCCGCGGCCGGTGCGCCGAAGGTCTCCTCGGTGTCCAGCGATTCGCCCTGGTCGATCTTGGCGTCGATCAGCTGCCGCAGCTGCAGCTGGTAGTCGTCGGTGAACTGCTCGGGCTCGAAGTCGGCGGCCATCGAGTCCACCAGCGCTGCGGACATCTCCCGTTCCTGGGCCGAGATCCGCACGCTGGTTTCCAGCGCCGGGAAGTTCGCCTCACGCACCTCGTCGGCCCAGAGCAGGCCCTGCAGCACCAGGACATCGCCGCGGATCCGCAGCGCGCCCAGCCGGGTCTTCTCCCGGAGCGCGAACTGCACGATCGCCACCCGGTCGGTGTCCTCCAGCGCCCGGCGCAGCAGCACGTAGGCCTTGGGCGACTTCGCGTCCGGCTCGAGGTAGTAGCTCTTTTCGAAGGTCATGGGGTCCAGCTGCTCGGCCGGCACGAACTGCACCACCTCGATCTCGTGGCTGTTCTCCGCGGGGATCGATTTGAGCTCCTCGCGGCTGAGGATCACGGTCCGGCCTTCGTCCTCGTAGGCCTTGTCGATGTCCTCGTAGTCAATGATCTTGCTGCAGACCTCGCAGCGCCGCTGGTAACGGATCCGCCCGCCGTCGGCGTTGTGAACCTGATGGAGGCTGATGTCATGGTCCTCGGTGGCGCTGTAGACCTTCACCGGCACGTTGACCAGGCCGAACGCGATGGCGCCTTTCCAGATGGCTCTCATGGCTCAAGTGAACACCAGAGCCGCCCGGAGGTGAAGTCTTTTGGCTGAGGGCAAGCAGCGCGTACGGGTCGAAGGCAGGGAACTGGTCCTCACCAACCTGGACAAGGTGATGTATCCGGAGACCGGAACCACCAAGGCCGATGTGCTCGCATACTACGCCGCCGTGGCGCCGGTGCTGATTCCGGCCGCGGCAAACCGGCCGGCTACCCGGAAGCGCTGGGTCCACGGCGTTGGAACCGCGGCGGCACCGGGCGAGATGTTCTTCCAGAAGAATCTGGATCACTCCGCGCCGGGGTGGGTGCCGCGCGGCTCCATCACGCACAAGGAGCGGACCATCCAGTACCCGCTGGTCAACGACGCCGCCACGCTCACCTGGCTCGCCCAGATCGCGGCGCTGGAAATCCATGTTCCGCAATGGCGGGTGGATTCGCACGGCAACGCCATGCCGCCGGACCGGCTGGTGCTGGACCTGGATCCCGGCGACGGCGCCGGCCTGGCGGAATGCGTGGAAGTGGCCGTCCTGGCCCGGAGCATCCTGCAGGACGTCGGCCTGGATCCGGTCCCCGTCACCAGCGGCAGCAAGGGCATCCACCTCTACGCCGCGCTGGACGGGACCCAGAGCTCGGATCAGGTCTCGGACTTCGCCCACGAGCTCGCCCGCGCCCTGGAAGCGGACCACCCGGACCTAGCCGTGAGCGACATGAAGAAGACCCTGCGCACCGGAAAGGTGCTGGTCGACTGGAGCCAGAACAACGCGGCGAAAACCACCATCGTGCCGTACTCGCTGCGCGGCAGGCTCCGGCCCACGGTCGCCGCGCCCCGGACCTGGCGGGAGCTCCGCTCACCGTCCCTGCACCACCTCGACTACCAGGAGGTGATGAAGCGGCTCAAGGCCGGCAAGGACCCCTTCGCAGCCATCTCGGGCGCCCCGCACGGCCCTTCCCCGACCTCCCCGACGGCGGCCGGCGGCCACCCGGGCATCCCCGCCGGCACCCCCGGCGACTCCGGCGGCGGTGACACCGACCCCCGCCTGGAAACGTACCGCGCCAAGCGGAACGCATCCGCCACCCCGGAACCGTTCACGGCAGAGCAGCACCGCGGCAACGGCGACGGCGGGACGTTGCGGGAGAGCTTCGTTATCCAGGAACACCACGCCAGCCGCCTGCACTTCGACTTCCGGCTGGAGCGCGACGGCGTACTGGTCTCCTGGGCGCTGCCCAAGGGGGTCCCCACCACCAAAGCCAAGAACCACCTGGCCGTCCAGACCGAGGACCACCCGATGGACTACGCCGCCTTCGAGGGGACCATCCCGAAGGGCCAATACGGCGCGGGCACGGTCAGCATCTGGGACAGCGGGTACTACGAGTGCGAGAAATGGATCGCCGGCAAAGAGGTCATCGCCACCCTCACCGGCCGGGAGGACGGCCCGCTGGGCGGCACCCGGCGTTTCGCCCTGATCCACACCGGCCAGGCCAACGACCAATGGCTCATCCATCTCATGGACGCCCCCGGGCACGACCAGCACCCGGCCCCGGCCCGCCCGCAGTCAACGACGGCCCATGCCCAGCCGGCGAGCGCCGCACCGGACCCCGCCGGGCTGGCACCGATGCTGGCCAGCGCCGGAATCCGCGCCGACCTGCCCGGCAAGGACTGGCAGTTTGAACTGAAGTGGGACGGCATCCGGGCGCTGGTCCTGGGCGATGCGGAGCGGATCCGGCTGATCAGCCGCAACGGCAACGACATGACCGCCAGCTACCCGGAACTCACGGACCGTTCCTGCTGGCCGCCGCAGGACTTCGCCGCCGACGGCGAGATCATCGCCGTCGGGCCCGCCGGCAGACCGGACTTCGGACTGCTTCAAGGCCGGATGAAGCTGACCAAGGCCGCCGACGTCGCCAAAGCCCGGGCCGCAACACCGGTGCGCCTGATGCTGTTCGACCTGCTGACCGACGGCGGCAAGGACCTCCGCCGCCTCCCCCTCCGGGACCGGCGGACACACCTCGAGGCTTTCCATACCGGCGTCGGCGGTTCCGGGGACGGCGGAGTCCGGGCCTTCCCGGTGGAGCTGTCCGCGGTGATCGACGCCGACGTCGGGCACCTGCTGGAAAGCGCCGAGGAACTCGGCCTGGAAGGCGTGATGGCCAAGCGCGTCGATGGCCGCTACGTCGGGCAGCGGAGCCGGTCCTGGTTGAAACTGAAGTTTGAAAAGACCCAGGAGGTGGTGGTGGGCGGCTGGCGGCCAGGCAACGGCGGCCGCAGCAATTCGGTCGGGTCGCTGCTGCTGGGCGTGCCCGAGGGCAAGTCGCTGCGCTACGTGGGCCGGGTGGGCAGCGGCTTCAGCACCCGTGAACTCAAGGAACTGCGGCAGCAACTGGACGCGATCCCGCGTAAGACCTCACCCTTCGCCGAGGTTCCCGCGGAAGACGCCGCGGACGCCCGCTGGGTGTCGGCCCGGCTGGTCGGAGAGGTCACCTTCGGCGACTGGACCGGCGGTGGGAAGCTTCGGCACCCGGTCTGGCGCGGCTGGCGCCTCGACAAGGCGCCGGAGGACGTGGTTGTTGAGGAAGCCGCCGCCGAACACGACTGAGGGCCCGCCGTGACGGGCCCTCGCGTCCTAGTTGTGGTGCGGGCTCTGCCTAGTTGTGGTGCGGGATCTGCGGCCGGCTTTGCCGGTGCATGGCCGCGTCGGCCACCTGCTGGCCCTGCTGCCCGCGGGAAACGTCCCGGTCCTTCGGATGGCGGTGCTTGCCGCTGCCGTCCGGCCATTCGTGGCCGTCAGCCGCCGACGGCGGCTCCGGGCGCCTGGACTCGGGCCCGGGTGCCTCGTCCATGGATTCCGCAAGATGACTGGCTACGTCCGGCTCGATCTCTTTCGAGTGATGATCCGCCATGGGCCTTCCTTTCTGCGATGAAATGAAGCGTCCCCCAATCGTAGGTCTGCGCCCGTGAGATGTCTCTAGGCTAGGGGCATGGAATACAGGACCCGCCAGGCCACCCCCGATGACGCCGACGCCCTGGTCCGGATGCACACCGCCGTGCACGAGGAGTGCTACGGGCACCAGCTGCCGGCCCGCTTCTTCGAGGACCGCCGGGCCACCATCGACCTCCGGGTGGAACGCCGCCGCCCCTACCTGGCCAGCGCAGAGCCGCGCATCATCGCCCTGGATGAGAACGACGAGATTGTTGGGTTCGCCGACGCCGGCCCCGGCCGGGACGAAGACCGGCCCGGGCAACTGGAGCTGTACTCCTTCTACACTTTCCGCCGGACCTACGGCTCCGGGCTCGGCTCTGCCCTGCTGGCAGCCGCCATCGGCACCTCCCCTGCGTACCTGTGGGTGCTCGAGGACAACCCCCGGGCGCGGGCGTTTTACGCCAAGCACGGGTTCCGGCCCGACGGCGGACGGAAACTGTTGCCGGCCGAGTGGTCGGCTCTGCCCGAGATGCGCCTGGCCCGGCCTGCCCTGGAGAACTGAAGCGGCGCCCGCACGGCCCCAAAACCGGGCTGGTAGGGGACCGCGGAGGGGCACAAACGGGCCCAAACCGGACCAAAAACTGGCCGCGCCGGAAAAAATTTGCGGGGAAACTAAGCGAACTGCCTACTTCCCAAGAACCACGCGGATAAATCGGCCATTGGCGTGCCCCGAATAGCACCCTCCGGAGCCCCGAAAACGGAGGATCATACGGCACCAAAATCGGAAACTCCAGAGGAATCCCGTAAAATTGAGAGCCTGCCCGGAGCGGGGCAGCTACAAGTCGCAAGCAAATGATCTCCCTAGGAGCTTTCCAAATGCCCACAGACCGAAGCAGGACCGACTCTTCCGCAGGCGTTGTTAACGCCGGCGGGACTAACCAAGGCGCACCACAGGGCGTCAAGAAACCGAAGCTGCGCCGACGTCGGCTCCGCGAGTCCGACGTCAACGTCGTCGACCGCCCGATGCTCAAAAAGGCACTCGGCGGCACCATCGTCGGTAACACCATGGAGTGGTACGACGTCGGTGTGTTCGGTTACCTGATCACCACCATGGGCCCGGTATTCCTGCCGGAGGCGGACAAGTCCGTCCAGACCCTCTTCCTTCTCGGCACCTTCGCCGCCACCTTCATTGCCCGCCCCCTCGGCGGCGTTGTGTTCGGCTGGCTCGGCGACAAGATCGGCCGGCAGAAGGTCCTCGCCGCGACCCTGATGATCATGGCCGCCAGCACCTTCGCCGTCGGTCTCCTGCCCGGCTACGCCCAGATCGGTATCTGGGCCGCCGTCCTGCTGGTTCTCTTCAAGCTCATCCAGGGCTTCTCCACCGGCGGCGAGTACGCCGGTGCCACCACGTTCGTGAGCGAATACGCCCCGGACAAGCGCCGCGGATTCTTCGCCAGCTTCCTGGACATGGGCAGCTACCTCGGCTTCGCCCTCGGCGCCGCCCTGGTGTCGGTCCTGCAGCTGACCCTCGGCCAGGACACCATGGAGCAGTGGGGCTGGAGGATTCCGTTCCTCCTCGCCGGCCCGCTCGGCCTGATCGCCGTCTACTTCCGTAGCAAGATCGAGGAATCGCCGCAGTTCCAAGCCACCCTGGACGCCCAGGAAAGCCTCGCCAAGGACGCCACCGCGTCCGACGCCGCAGCCTCCAAGGGCCCGGTCGGCATCGTCAAGGCCTACTGGCGCTCCATCATCGTCGCGATGATCCTGGTGGCCGCAGCCAACACTGCCGGTTACGCCCTGACCTCCTACATGCCGACCTACCTCACCGAGTCCAAGGGCTACGACGAGGTCCACGGCACCCTGCTGACCATCCCCGTGCTGGTCATCATGAGCCTGTGCATTCCGCTGACCGGTAAGCTCTCGGACCGGATCGGCCGCCGCCCCGTGCTGTGGATCGGCGCCATCAGCACCATCGTGCTGGCCACCCCCGCCTTCCTGCTGATCGGCATCGGCGAAATCTGGTCCACCCTGGCCGGCCTCGCCCTGATCGCCTTCCCGGTGACGTTCTACGTCGCAAACCTGGCCTCGGCCCTGCCGGCCCAGTTCCCGACCGCCAGCCGTTACGGCGCGATGGGTATTGCGTACAACTTCTCCGTGGCGATCTTCGGCGGCACCACCCCGTTCATCGTCGCCGCGCTGATCAACGCGACCGGCAACGACATGATGCCGGCCTACTACCTGATGGCCACCTCGGCGATCGGCACTGTGGCGATCTACTTCCTGAAGGAATCGGCCCAGATGCCGCTGCCGGGCTCGATGCCCAGCGTGGACACGCAGGCGGAGGCCCGCGAACTGGTCAAGACCCAGGACGAGAACCCGCTGATCGACCTGGAGCACATGGACATGCCGCTCAGCACGCCTGAGGGACACAACGGCGACGCCGGAAGGGTCCCGGCGCCGGCCTAATTTCCGGCCTGCCGGTCCCGAACGTGTAGTCCGAGCCCCGCCCACAAAGGTCCGTCCGTACGCTTTCCCCTGGGAAGCGCGCGGGCGGGCCTTTTGGCGTTGGGAGCCCCGCTGGCCTACTTCGCCCGCCGCGGGGGGCCGGCGACCAGCCGGGCCGGCAGGAGGCGGGTCGCCGCGACGAGCACCTTGTAGCGTTTGCTCGGAATGGAGACGGCTTTGCCCTTGTCGTTATCGGCGAGGCCCTCGCGGACCACCTGTTCTGCCTGCAGCCACATCCAGGACGGGGCCACGGTCTTGTCCATACCCATCCGGTCGTGGAATTCGGTGTGCGTGAAGCCGGGGCAGACGGCCGTGACTTTGACCCCGTGCCCGGCGTAGGCCAGATTGGCCCAGCGGCTGAAGCTCAGCAGCCACGCCTTGGCGGCCGAGTATGTTTCGCGCGGCAGGAACGCGGCCACGCTGGCGACGTTGATGACGCGGCCCGACTGACGCTGCAGCATCCCCTGCAAGGCGGCGTGGGTCAGCTCCAGGGCTGTCTCGACGTGCAGCCGGAGGTGCCGCTTCTCCTCGCTCACGTCGTTATCGGCAAAGGAACGCAGCAGGCCCATGCCGGCGTTGTTGACGAGGATTTCGACCGGACGTGCCGGATCGCTCAACCGGGCGACGACAGCGGCCACGCCGCCGTCGTCCACCAGGTCGGCGGCGAGCGCCTCCGCCCGGATCCCGTAGCGGTTCTCCAGCTCGGCGGCGCTGGCCTGCAGCCGGGCGGCGTCGCGGGCCACAAGGACCACGTTGTGTCCCTGCTCGGCGAGCTGGCGGGCAAACTCGGCCCCCAACCCCGCCGTCGCGCCGGTGATCAGGGCGGTGGTTGCCGTGGCGGACGGGCTCGGAGCTGGTGTGTTCATGGCCACAGCCTAGCCCCGCGCCTCCGGGGTGTCAGGCCAGTGCCGGTCCCGCCGCGAGTTCGCCTTCAGCCGGGCCTTCGGGTGCGGCCTCGACGACGGCTTCGAAGGCCGCGACGGGCTCGGCGGACCCGACGGAGCCGTCCGGGTCGACGGAGCCGTCCGCATCGGCCGTCCGGTAGCGCTGCTGCAGCTCTTCGGTGGCAAGTTCATACCAGGTATGCGCGCCGAAGCTGGGGCTCGGGGTGTCCAGGTGCTGGTAGAGGGCGTCGGCGAGCTGCCCGAGGGCCGTATCGGACAGCGCCGCCACAGTGGCAGCCGGGTCCAGCGTCCCCTCGAAGTAGTCGGAGAGCTCCAGGCCGTCGATGAGGCCGGAGGCCGCGGCCGGAAGGGCATCCGCGGGCCCCTGCTCGACGCCATCAAGGCCGTTCACCTCGGTCGGGAGCTGGCCGTGCACGGTCCCGCCGATGTCGCTGTCCAGGCCCGCCAGGACCTCGCCGCCGGAGCCCACATGCAGCAGGCAGATCGGCAGGTCGGCCGGCTCGTTGAGGCTCAGGCGGAAAGATTCGGCGCCGCTCGGCGCAATCCCGACGGCCGCGGCCACGGGGTCACCGCCGGGCACGGGATCCTGGGCGGCGGCGAGCTGCCGGAGGTACAGCAGGATTTCGGGGTCAAGGTGGGAGGCGCCATGCAGATCGATGCAGACGTCCGCTCCGGCGGCCAGGCGGCTGGCACGGCGAACAATGTGCAGCAGGGCGGGGTAGCTTGCCTGGGTCAGGCATCCGGTGACTTCGAGGGTCACTTGTCCGGGATCAACATCCACACGGACAAGCACACGCAGTTTGTGGTTCACGGGGTTCTCCAATGATACGTCCATGAGCCAGCTGCATAACTCAACCCCAACACTACGAGGTTGTCGCTCCGGTCACAAGCTATGCCCCGGCGGGCGCCTGCTCGGGCCAGTCAATGCACTGCTCGTAGGCATCGTGGTGGCGCAGGTACCGGTAGATGTAGGGGCAGTGCGGGATGATCCGCTTCCCGGACGCAACAACGTCGTCCAGGGCGAAGTGCGCCAGCACCCTCGCCAGGCCCTGGCCCGCAAATTTCTCGGCCGTCTCGGTGTGGATGAAGTCCACGTGTCCCGGCCTGTCGATGTAGCGCACCTGGACCGCGAGCTCCCCGCCCACATGCAGCTCATAGCGGTGCAGGGCATCATTTCGGGTGGTGGTGACGTCCGGACTGAACGTGTCTTGCGTTTCTGCCGAGTTCTCCGTCATGGTTCGAGATTGGCACTTAAAGGCGGGTGTGGCAATGGCCGTCCGGCGTCGGAAGCGCCCGCTCCGTGCGCTGTCCGGTCCGGGATGCGGCCCAGCAGCAGGGCTGCCAGGGCGAAGCATGCCGCGCCGCCGCCAAGGAGCCCCAGCGTGAGGCCGTTCAGTGCCGCGTCGGCCACCGGAATGAAGACGACGACGGCGGCAGTCACCACGGCCGCTGCCGGCCGGGCCCGGACGTGGTCCGACGTCGGAAGTTCCTCGAGCCGCCCGAACAGCACCACCACCGGCAGCAGCAAACTGATAACGGCGGCCAGCGCCAGCGGCCGGGTCCACCACCAGGCCGCCGTTCCGCCGGCCGGCTGCCGAAGGTCCGTGAGCAGGAACAGGCCCGACATACCGGCGAGCAACGGCAGGTGCCACAGGTAGACGGTCATGGAGCGCCGTCCCGCCCGGGCAAGGACCATCCGGACCGCGTCCAGCGTCCCGACCCGGGTGATCAGCGGCCGCGCCAGTTGCAGGCAGGCGGCCTGTGAGACGCCGAGAAGGAACAGCGTCAGGTTGGGCGGGTTGAGGTTCACCAGCATGTTTCCGGGGTAGAGCCGCAGTAAGACCAGGACGGCGAGGACCAGGTTGCTTCCCACCGCAAGGGCGACCAACCGCGACGTCGCCAGCCCCTGGAGCGAGCCGTCGGCGACCACAACGCCCAGTTGCTGCACGGCGCACCAGAGGAACACCATGTTGGCGTAGGCCAGCCCGGGCAGGGCTGCGCGGAGGCAGTCCACGGCCACCACCAGGGAAACGAGGGCGGCCAGGGTCAGCCACGGCGCCCGGGCGTGGAGTGCCGAGAGCCAGGGCAGGTTCAGTTGTGCGGCGAGGTAGGCGGCCAGGAACCACAGCGGCATACCCGCGCCGGCGGCGAGCAGTTGGATCACCTGCGGGTCCACGCCGCTGAGCCGCGCCGCCCAGAGGGCCGTGAACATGGCCGCCAGCAGCACAGCGGCCGGGCGGATCAGCCTGAGCAGGCGGCCCTGGACGAACTCGAGGGCGCTGCCCCCGCGGGCGCGCAGCCGCCGCCAGGAATACAGGCCCGTCACGCCGCCGGCCACGAAAAACAGCGGCATCACCTGCAGCACCCAGACGACCGGCTCGAACCAGGGCTGCTCCCCCAGGGTGTTGGCCGAGGTCACGGTGCCGTCGGGATGCAGCACAGGGCTGACCATCAAGGTGTGCCCGGCGACCACCAGCGCAAGGCAGAAGAACCGGACCAGGTCCAGGACCGGGTCCCGCTCCCGGCCGGCCGTGGCCGGGGTGCCTGCGGGCTGCTGCATGGCCCTCCTTGCCCGTGGGGCGCGGTTGCCGCCGGATCAACCGGCCGCTCTCCCTCCATTTTCTGCCTTGCCCGGGGGAACACAAGGGGCCGGGATCAGCAGATCCCGTACGGGCTCAGGCGAGCGAGAGGAAGAGCTTTTCCAGCTCGGCGCGGTCCAGGCTGGGGTCTTCCTGTTGCATGCACTGTTGCAGGCCGGTCGCGATAATCGAGAAACCGGCCTTGTCCAGGGCGCTGGAGACGGCGGCCAGTTGGGTCACGACGCTCTTGCAGTCGCGGCCCTCTTCGATCATGCGCGTGACCGCCGCGAGCTGTCCCTGGGCGCGGCGCAACCGGTTGATAACCGGCTTCATGTCGGCGGGATCGAGTTCCATGGGTGCCTCCGGACGTTGAGTGGATTCATTCCATGATATACCCCCCTTGGTATCCGGCATACCCGGGCGGGTATATCATGGAGTCCTCCAAGGGCCCGCTTGGCCGCGGGATCACCGCTTTTCGGGCCCTAAGTACCTAGTAGTAACAAGCCCGCGGGTGTCATGCTGGGGACGTGAACGCGGCCAGCTTCGGGAATCCGGTGATGGCTCGAAAAGGCGCCTCCGGCGCCCACCCGGGCCCCTGGAAACGCTACGTCGCCCTGGGAGACTCGTTCACCGCCGGCCTCGGCGATCCCGAGCCGCAGAGCCCGGGCGGGATGCGGGGCTGGGCGGACCGGATCGCCGAAGAATTCAGCACCGTGCGGCGCGACTTCTCCTACGCCAACCTGGCGGTCAACGGCCTTGTCCTGCAGCAGATCATCGACCAGCAACTGGCACCGGCGATCGCCCTGAAACCGGACCTCGTCACCCTCTCAGCCGGCGGCAACGACCTCGTCTTCCACCGGCGGGATCCCGATCGGCTCGCCGTGAGCCTGGACGCTGCGGTGGCGGCGCTGGCGTCCACCGGCGCTACCGTGGTCCTGTTCACCGGGCCGGACTGGGGGGACACTCCGGTCTTCGGCCACATCCGGGGCAAAGTGGCCGTCTTCAACGAGAACATCCGGACCATCGCCGCCCGCCACCACGGCGTGATCGCCGATCTCTGGTCCCTCCGGCAGTTGAGCGATCCGCAGATGTGGGATCCGGACCGCCTGCACTTCTCCCCCCTCGGCCACCACACCATCGCCGGAATGGTCCTTGACTCGCTGCAGGTGCCCCACAGCCTCAAGCCCCTGCAGCCCAAACCGCTACCCGCCGGCACTTGGCGCGAGACGCGGGCCGGGGACCTCGCCTGGGCCACGCACTATCTCTTTCCCTGGATGATCCGGCGGGTCCGGCCCCGCGACGGCGAGGCTCCGCCGGCCGCCAAACGCCCCGAGCCCGGGCCGGTTTTTGGTTCCCCCGCCAGCACCGCACGACCCTAGTCCGGCCGCGCCGCGTCAGCTAGTCTGCAGGAACGGCCCGGCCACGGGGCGGAGACCCAGACCAATGACGATCACGAGGAGCCACGTTGTCTAACCACACCTACAGCATTTCTGAAATTGTCGGGACCTCAACCGAGGGCGTCGATGACGCGGTGCGCAACGGCATCGCCGAGGCCGCTAAGACACTCCGCAACCTGGACTGGTTCGAGATCAAGGAAATCCGCGGGCACCTGGACAACGGGCAGGTGGCCGACTGGCAGGTCACCATCAAGCTCGGGTTCCGTCTGGAGCGCTAAGGTCCGGGAGGGCCGGGATGCAGTACACCCAGCTGGGCCGGTCCGGCCTGAAGGTTTCGCGCCTCTGTTTGGGCACCATGAATTTCGGTCCGCAGACCGCGGAGCAGGACGCACACGCGATCCTGGACGCCGCGCTGGATGCCGGAATCAACTTCGTCGACACCGCCAACGTCTACGGCGGGTCCAAGCGCCGCGGCTGGACCGAGGAGATCCTGGGCCGCTGGTTCGCCCGGGGCGGCGGCCGGCGGGAGCGGACCGTACTGGCCACCAAGGTTTTCGGCACCATGGCGGACCGGCCCAACGAATCCCGGCTCTCGGCCCTGCACATCCGCCACGCCCTCGACGCCAGCCTTCGCCGGCTCCAGACGGACCACATCGACCTCTACCAGTTCCACCACGTGGACCGGACCACGCCCTGGGAGGAGATCTGGCAGGCAGTCGACGTCGCAGTGCAGCAGGGCAAGATTGTGTACTCCGGCAGCAGCAACTTCGCCGGCTGGCACCTGGCGCAGGCCCAGGAAGCCGCGGCGCGGCGGCACTCCAACGGCCTGGTCAGCGAGCAGTCCATCTACAACCTGCTCACCCGCAACGCCGAGCTCGAGGTGATACCCGCCGCGCAGCATTACGGCCTCGGGCTCCTGCCATGGTCCCCGCTGCACGGCGGCCTGCTGGGCGGGGTCCTCAAGAAGGAACAAGAAGGCGTCCGCCGGGCCCAGGGCCGCGCCGTTGAGGCCCTCGGCAAACACCGGAACCAGATCCGCCGCTACGAGGACTTCGCGGACGGGCTCGGCTGCGGGCCCGGCGAGCTGGCCCTGGCATGGCTGCTGCACCAGCCGGCAGTCACGGCGCCGGTGATCGGCCCGCGCACCCGGGAGCAGCTGGATGCCGCCCTCGGGTCGCTGGCGCTGGAACTCGACGCCGGCGCCCTGGAGCGGCTCGATGCCATTTTCCCGGGGCACCGGACCGCCCCGGAGGATTACGCCTGGTGAGCTGCGCCGGCCGACCAACGCAGCCCTCCGACGTCGGCCTCCGGACCCGGCCGGGAGGTGTCAGCAGCCAAAATTTCCTGTGAATAGCGGGGTTTTGCGGATTTTTCCCCGTTCCGAGTGGCGTTTTGATAGTAAGCATGATTAGTATTTACTCAGAAGGATGAAGCGCACCCGGCAACCCGGGTGTCTCCTCAATGAAAGAGAAGGGCCAATAAAATGGGTTTTTTCGCATTTCTAATTCTGGGTCTTATTGCCGGAGCAATCGCTAAGGCTATCCTGCCGGGTCGTCAGGGTGGTGGATGGCTCATCACGCTGGTCCTCGGTGTAGTAGGCGCTTTCTTGGGCGGCTGGCTCGGCGGCCTGATTTTCAATCGCCCGCTGGGCGGGTTCTTCGATCTTTACACGTGGATCCTCGCAATCGTCGGCGCGCTGATCGTGCTTGTTGTTTACGGCATGATCACCAGGCGTTCGCACCGCTAAAGCGGTGAGACCGGAAAACCGGTCCCGGGATTAATTCCTGGGGCCGGTTTTTTGGTACTTGGCACGGTTCCAAAAGCAGCAAAAGCACCGATCTCAAGAGCATCAGGAGCAGGAGTACAGCATGAAAGCCAGACTTCTTTTCGGTACCGGCCTCGCGGCTGGGTTCGTCCTCGGATCCCGTTCGGGGCGGGCGGCCTACGAAAAACTCAAGGCCCGGGCCGCAGGCCTGTGGGAAAGCAAACCAGTCCAGGACAAGGTGGCCGCCGCCACGGAAGCAGTCAAGGAGAAGGCCCCCGAGGTTTCCGGCCAGCTCACCGAGGCCGCCCGCCGCGCCGGCACGGTGATCAGCTCCGCCGTCCACCGCGACGATTCGTCCGCAGACGACGGGAACGCCACACCGGCAACCGGCTCGGGCAGCGCGATCCCGGCTCACAGCACCCACCCGGGAACGCCTAACTTGGGCAGCTCCGGCGGCGTCCAAGCCGCCGGCGACCTCAAGGCCGACGACTCCGGGTCCGACACGCCCGCGGAGCCAGGCAAGCACTAAAGGTTTCGCCGAGAGCCCCGGCCCGGGCAGCACCGTCCGGGCCGGGGCTTTGGCGTGCTATCCCGCGGATCCCGCCACCACCCCGGGCCGGGGCTTTGGCGTGCTATCCCGCGGATCCCGCCACCACCGTCGCGTCCCTCCGCCGGGAACTGTAGGCGCGGCCCGTGAGCCCGCAGGCGGCAAATATTTCCAGCGTTAGCGGCGCCTGGCGGCGGCTGGTCTCGACCAGGAGGTGGCCGCCGGGGGCCAGCCATTCGGGCGCCCCTTCCGCGACCCGCCGCTGCAAGTCCAGGCCGTCGGGGCCGCCATCCAGGGAAGCCCGAGGTTCGTGCAGGCGCGCCTCGGGCGGCATGGCCCCGATCATCCCCGAGGGAACGTAAGGCGCATTCACCGCCAGGAGCTCCACCCGGCCGCGGAGGCGGCCCGGCAGGGCACCGTATAGGTCACCCTCGTGGACCTCACCGCCCAGCGGAAGGACATTCCGCCGCGCGCAGGCAACAGCGGCGGGGTCGACGTCGGCCGCGTGCAGTTCCAGGGGCCCCGCCGTAGCCGCGAGCGCCGTCCCGACGGCGCCGGAGCCGCAGCAGAGATCCACCACCACCGGGGCCCCGCTCCCCCGGCGCCCACCCAGCACCCTGGCGGCCCGCCGGACCAGATACTCGGTCCGGCGGCGGGGTACAAAAACCTGCGGATCCACAGCGATACGGAGGCCACAGAACTCCGCCCAGCCCAGGACATGTTCCAGGGGCAGTCCGGCCACCCGCTGCCTGACCAGCGCCTCAAGGTCGCCGGGAGTCGCCGCGGCCGCCGCCAGCAGGGCCGCCTCGTCCTCGGCGAAGACGCAGCCGGCAGCGCGCAGCCGCAGAACCAACTGCGCCTGCGGAACCACGTCCGGCACCGACCTCACCACCCTTCGACGCGGCAGCCGCCGCCGTCTTAGTGGGCCCATTCTCGTGGGCCCACGTCCGTGAGCCCATGCTATCCAAGGGGCTGCAGCAGCGGGGAGCCGTTCTCCCGCGGCACACCGGCCAGCCGGCCGGACCGCCAGCCGGACAGGCGGGAAAACAGCGGGGCCGGCATACGCAGTCTGCGTATGCCGGCCCCGCTGTTTCGGACGGGTTTTGGGTCAGCCCACAAGTCGCAGGGACGGTCCCGGGCGGGTAAGCCTGGTGGCCAGCTTGAGCGCGGCCGCCGCGGCAGGCCGGCCGGCGGGGTCCATGGCAGTCATGGCAGTCAGCAGGGACTTCCAGCCGGAGCCCAGGCTGGCCGGGATCTCCGGAGCCCGCAGCGTGCGCGCCACCAGCGATTCCACGGGCGTCCCCGGGTAGGCCTTTACACCGGTGAGGCACTCAAGCAGCACCAGCCCCAGCGCGTAGATATCCGTGGCGGCGTGGACGGGTTTTCCGGCCGCCTGTTCCGGGCTCATGTAATGCACGGTTCCTGACGAGTCGCCGGGTTCCGGGGCCGTGCCTGCCGGGGTTGCGATCCCGAAGTCGGCGATTCGTACCGAACACCTCCGGAGCGCACTGAGCAGGATATTGGCAGGTTTGATGTCCCGGTGGACCATGCCCCTTGCGTGGACGTGCACCAGCCCGGACAACGCGGCGGCGGCCCAACCGGCCACCTCCGCCGGGTCCGAGGGGCCATTACGGAGCCGTTCGGCGAGGCTGCCGCCGTAGGCGAATTCCTCGACCAGGAACGGCCGGCCGGCCCATGGGTCGCCCGCCGGCACGGTGCCGGCGGCAACAAAGCCGACGACGGCGGGGTGGTCCAGGGAGGCCAGGATGCGCGCTTCAGCGTGGATCCGGTTGGCATGCTTCTCCGCGGGCCCTTCGGCCACCTTGATGGCGACCGTGCGGTTACTGCTGAGGTCCGTGCCGCGGAAGACGGTGGCTGTCGCGCCGCGGCCCAGGAGTTCATGGACCAGGAATCGGCCGGCCGGAGCGCCTGGCATCGGCAGGACCTTGGCATCGAGCCCGGCTCCGGACGCGACGGGGACCGGGACGGGGTGGAGTTCAGCCGGGACGGGGACGGCGAGGATGCTCATGAAAGGGCTGCCAGCGCATGGGGCGTGTGGATGACGCCGTCGAGCTGGAAGCCGCAGGAGCAGCGCCAAACGGGCGGCAGCTGAGCGGTTCCGGCGTCGAACGAATACGCGGACGCGGCGACCAGCGCCGGCTCCGTCCATTCCATCGCCGTCCCGCAGTGGCTGGGCGCATTGTCCGCCGGATTAGCGGGCCCAACGGCGGCCGGTGCGAGCGGTTCTGCCGGGAAGTGCGGCGCGGAGAACGGGGCCGCACCGGCTTCCGGACCGCCGTCGATCGTCAACAACTCAGTCACGACTCCTCCACGCAAACGATTATCTGACACAAGTAGTAAGCATACATATAACTAGCTCAACTAACTAGTTAAGGTGGCTAGCTATTTTGTCAGCGTCCTGCGGCAGGGTCAGTGGCTGGCTGTGTGCTCGTCGAGGGCTTCCGTCATCCGCCGGAGGAAGCCCACCACAATGCGGCTTTCGTCCGGGGTGAGCTCCTCGGCCACAGCCAGCATCCTGCGGTGCATTTCGCCCAGTGTGGCCCGAACCTCGGAGTCCGTTGCCGAGGTGGGGACGATCACCAGGGAGCGGCGGTCGGTGGGGTGCGGTTCGCGGCGCACGTGGCCGCTGCTGACGAGCCGGTCGATCAGGGAGGTGGTGGACGCCGTCGTAATCCCCAGGGTGCGGCTGAGATCCTTGGGGCCGACCCGCTCCCCGGCCGACTGGGCGCGCAACAGGTAGCGCAGGGCCAGCAGGTCGGTCTCGCCCATACCCATGGAGTCGCGGGTGGAGCGCCGGGTCGCAACCTCGGCGGCCCGGTAGCCGCGCAGCGCCTGGAGGACGGCGGTGGGTGGGTCGAGCCGCTCATCCGGCCCATACCAGTACCCTGAGGCTGCAACGCTGTCCGAAGTCATCCTATAATCCTAGCCGAACTTATAACTAGACAGACGTACTTCATCGCGGCCACCTTCCGGCCCGGGACGCAAAAAACCCCCGGCTTCCTGTCGCCAGGATGCCGGGGGTTTTTCCACTCTTCGCTAAAAGAGTGGGCCCTGTGGGGATCGAACCCACGACCCACGGATTAAAAGTCCGATGCTCTACCAGCTGAGCTAAAGGCCCCAGCCGGCAACCCCGACGGCGGGAATTCCTGCCGTCGGCGGGCACGCCGGCCCAGTCCATTTCTGGACGTTAACACTGTACCCCAGAGATCCGTTCGCTTTGTCACCCTGCGCCGCGCGCCGTCGTCGTCCGCTCCCGGTCCTTTGCCCCGGGGGTAGGGGCATGCTCGATTCCCGGAATGCACAGGAGTAGCGTGGTGGCCATGAGCGAGCAAGCAGGAGCCAGCAGCCCGGGACCGCACCGCCACCACAAGCCCAAGCCCTTCGCGCCGATCGATTTCGAGCCGTTCGCCGGCGGCGCCGATCCGGCCCGGGTTTCAGAGGCGGCCCACCTCGCGGCCCAGGCCCTCGTCCGCCGCGGGCGGGACAGTGACGATCCCAAGGTGACGCGGCGGCTGGTCAAACTGGCCGACGAACAAGGCCTCGATTCCATCGCCGAAATGTGGGCGGAAAGTCCGGCACGGTCCCTTCCGGGCGCCCTGTGGCGGCTCTACGCCCTGCGCGCCGCCACCATCCGGGATCCCGAGCGGATCTCCGTCTACTTCAAGGCCGGCAAGGACACCGCCCAGGTGGCCCATGTGGTGGCCGGTGCCGCCGAACCTCCGGGGGCCGATGAAATGAAGTCGATGGCGGACGCCATCCTCTCGGGCGCATTCGACGGCGAATTCGATGTGGCCCTGGAACGCTCCGCCGCTTTCTGCCGGGTGGTGGCACTGGGCCAGGCCACGCTCGCGGACGGCGCCGAGCACAGCAACGCGAACCACGCGAGCAAGCTCACACGCAATTCGCACCTGCTGGTCAAGACCGCCGAGGACCTTGAGCACGCCGCCAACGCCTGGCGCCTGGGCGAGCTGGACTAGTCCCCGGCCGCACCGGCGCGGCGCCGTTTTCCGCGGCTTCGCACTGCTTTGCGCCCGCTTCTACGCCCGCCCAGGATCGGCTGTCAAGACGCACGACGGAGCCCGGCTGTCAATGTTGACTTGGTCCCGCTGACGTAGAAAACTAAAGGCGGTGCCGAGCCGCGAAACCCCCGGGCTTCAACATTTAGCCGCCTAGAGCGGCCTACCGCCGAGAGGCGTATCCGGTTCGGCACCATTTTCATGCCCTCCCCCGGGGCAAGCGGTTCCCGTAGTGCGATTTGCTGGCAGTAAAGTATTTCCCATGCGCGGGTCACGTTCCACGGCCGGCAGTCCATACCCGTGTAAGCGTCGTCCGGAGACCGGTACCCCCACGTGAAGCTGCGCCTTTTCCCCCAGGAGCCCGCCGGGCTGAACCTGCTGTCCCAGATGGCCCACCAGATCGCCGTGGCCACCGGGACCCTCTCGGAGATCCTCGGCGCCCCCGCCACGGAGCACTCCCGCCTCGTAGAGGACATGCACGATCACGAGGCGAAGTCGGCGGAGCTGCACTTTGCCCTCCTGACGCACATGCGGACCAGCTTCCTGAACCCGCTCCCCCGCGAAGACATGTACGCGCTCTCCCGCTACCTCAACGAGGCCATGGAGAAGCTGGACGCTGCGGCGGACCTCGTATTCCTCTACAAACTCGAGCGGTTGCCCAAGCGCGCGGCCGACCAGCTGGAGATCATCAGCCGGCAGGCCGAGCTCACCGTCGAGGCCATGCGCCAGCTGAACAACCTGGACGACCTCGAGGACTACTGGATCGAAGTCCTCCGGCTCACCAAACGCGCGGAGCGGACCCACCGGGTCTGGGTGGCGGACATGCTCAAGGACATGAAGTCGGCCCAGTACGCCCGCAACCGGGATATCGCTGACCAGCTGGTGGAGGTCACCAAGGACATGCGCCGGATCGCCACCCAGGTTGGCAGCATCATCGTCAAGGAATCCTAGAGTGGCGGTGGCCTTCTTTGCCCTGGTGGTTCTCTTCGCCGGGGCATTCGCCTTTCTGAACGGCTTCCGCGACGCCTCGTCCTCGGTTGCCCTTGCCGTCCGGACCCGGGCCCTGACCCCCACCGTCGCCGTGCTCCTGGCCGGGCTGTTCAACTTCATCGGCGCCGGGCTAAGCGCCGCCCTGGCGCTGGAGGTCAGCCGGACGTGGGTGGTCCTCCCTCCGGGCGGGAACGGCCTCACCATCCTCATTGCCGGGCTGCTCAGCGCCGTCCTGTGGGGCATCTACACCTGGTGGCGGGGCATCCCGTCCTCGTCCACGCACGCCCTGGTGGGCGGCCTGGCCGGGGCCGGCGTCGCCAGCGTTGCCGTGGGCGGACACTCGGTGCTGGGGGTGGACCAGTCGCTGCTCGTCCAGGTGGTCCTGCCCCTGCTGCTCTCCCCCGTCATCGCCTTCGCCGGAGCCTACCTCCTGGTCTGGCCGGCCACCTGGGCGGCCCGCTACACCCCGCCGAGCGTGGTGAACAGCCGGTCCCGCCGCGCCCAGGCCATCGCCGCAGGCGCCGTAGCCTTTGGCCACGGACTGCAGGACGGCCAGCGCACCAGCGCCGTGCTGATCCTCGGAATGCTGGGCGCAGGCTTCCCCGTGGGCGACTCCACGCCTGTCTGGGTGGCCCTGGTGACCGCGGGCATGCTGACGGCAGGGACCCTGGCCGGGGGCTGGCGGATCTCGTACACCATCGGCTACCGGCTGGTCCGGGTTGACCCCCTGCACGGCTTCGTGGCGCAGTTCTTCAGCAGCGTCATCCTCCTGGTGGGCGCGATCGGCCTGCACTGGCCGATCTCCACCACCCACACGGTCACCTCGGCCGCGCTCGGGGCCGGGACCAACCAGGGATACGCGGCCACCAACCGGCGGCTGGTGCTCCGGATCCTCGCGTTCTGGGGGCTCACGCCGGTGCTCACGGCCGCGGTGGCCTTCGTCCTGGAACTGGCCCTCTCACCCCTCGCGGGGTTCTAGGGACCTCTCTGGCTTCCAGGACCCCGTCGGTTGCTCCGTAAGTGCCCTTTTGGGGGACCAAAACGGCATCTGCGGAGCAGTCGATGGCGGGGCGGGGTTTATCCGAAGCGGCCGGAAACGTAATCCTCGGTGGCTTTGACGGTGGGGTTGCTGAAGATGGTGTGCGTGTCGCCGTACTCGATCAGCTTGCCGGGCTTGCCGGTGCCGGCGATGTTGAAGAACGCGGTCTTGTCCGAGACGCGGGCGGCCTGCTGCATGTTGTGGGTCACGATCACCACGGTGTATTCGTCCTTGAGCTCGTTGATGAGATCCTCAATGGCGAGCGTGGAGATCGGGTCCAGCGCGGAGCAGGGCTCGTCCATCAGGATCACCTGCGGCTCCACAGCAATGGCGCGGGCGATGCAGAGGCGCTGCTGCTGCCCGCCGGAGAGGCCGGAGCCCGGCTTGGCCAGGCGGTCCTTGACCTCGTTCCAGAGGTTGGCGCCGCGCAGGGACCGCTCCACCAGGGAGTCAGCCTCGCCCTTGGAGATCTTCTGGTTGTTCAGCTTCACGCCGGCCAGGACGTTGTCCCGGATGGACATGGTCGGGAACGGGTTGGGCCGCTGGAAGACCATGCCGATCTGCGAGCGGACCGTCACGGGGTCCACGCCGGGGCCGTAGAGGTTGTCGCCGTCGAGCAGTACTTCGCCCTCCACCCTCGCGCCGGGGATGACTTCGTGCATCCGGTTCAGGGTGCGCAGGAAGGTGGACTTGCCGCAGCCCGAGGGGCCGATGAAGGCGGTGACGGACTTGGCGTCGATGTTGATGTTCACGTCTTCTACGGCCAGGAATTTGCTGTAGTAGACATTCAGGTCTTTGACGTCGATGCGCTTAGACATGCTGTTCCTTCACTTGTGGAGATAGGGACCGGGTGCCGGCCGTGGCCTAGCGGCCGGCCTTCGGGGCGAAGATGCGGGCGACCAAGCGGGCGGCCAGGTTGAGCAGCATCACGAGGATAATGAGGACCAGGGCCGCGCCCCAGGCGCGCTGGTCGGAGGGACCCGGGTTGGACGGCGACGTCGGGTTGAGGATCTGGGTGTAGATAAAGGTCGGCAGCGAGGCCATCCAGCCGCCAAAGACGTTGTTGTTGATGGACGTCGCGAAACCGGCGGTGACCAGGATCGGAGCTGTCTCGCCGATCACACGGGCAATCGCCAGGGTGACGCCGGAGGCGATACCGGAGATCGCCGTCGGGATGACCACCTTGAGGATGGTCCGCCACTTGCGGACGCCGAGGGCGTAGGCGGCCTCGCGCAGTTCGTTCAGGACGATCTTGAGCATTTCCTCGCTGGAGCGGACCACCACCGGGATCATGAGGACGGAGAGCGCGACGGCGGCGACGGCGCCGGTTTTGGTGCCGGGGCCGACGACGACGAAGAAGAACGCTGCGGCGAAGAGGCCGGCCACGATCGAGGGGATGCCGGTCATCACGTCGACGAAGAAGGTGATGGCCCGGGCCAGTGCTCGGTCCTCACCATATTCGACCAGGTAGATCGCGGTCAGCAGGCCCACCGGCACGGAGATGACCGTGGCCAGCAGGGTGATCTGCACGGTGCCGATCAGCGCGTGGTAGATGCCGCCCAGGACCGGGGCGCCTTCTTCGGCGGCCTTGTTGTCGAAGGCGCCGGTGACGCCGTTCATCGACGTGCCCAGGAAGCCGGGGTCGACCAGGCCGGGCAAGCCCTTGACCAGCACGGTCCAGATCACGGAGATCAGCGGGAGCAGGGCGATCAGGAAGGCGCCGACCACCAGGCAGGTGGCCAGCTTGTCCTTGGCCCTGCGGGAGCCTTCGACGACGGCGCTCCAGCCGACGAGGCCGGCGGCGAAGAGCAGCGCTGAGACGATGCCCCAGCCGAAGGCGTTAAAGCCGACCAGTGCCAGGATGGCGGCGCCGATGACCAGGGCGAGGGCCAGGACAATGTAGGGCGCGGCCTTGGGAAGCTGGCCCTTGGTCAGGGCGGAGCGTTTGCGGACCGGAGTCAGGGTGGAGGTCATCTAGTTGGCTCCCGAGAATTCTTTGTGCCGGGTGATGATCCACCGGGCAATCATGTTCACGCCGAGCGTGATGACGAACAGCACCAGGCCGGCGGCGATCAGCGTGCTCACCTTCAGGCCGCTGGCTTCGGGGAAGTTCAGCGCGATTTCGGCGGCGATGGTCTGGTTGCCGGACTGGATCAGGCTTGCGGTCAGCGCACCGGAGGACAGGACCAGGGCGACGGCCATGGTCTCGCCCAGGGCGCGGCCCAGGCCCAGCATCACGGCGCTGACGATTCCGGGGCGGCCGAACGGCAGTACGGCCATTCGGATCATTTCCCAGCGGGTGGCGCCGAGCGCGAGGGCGGCTTCCTCGTGCAGCTTGGGGGTCTGCAGGAAGATTTCGCGTGAGAGCGAGGTGATGATCGGCAGGACCATAACCGCCAGGACGATGCCTGCGGTCAGGATGGTTTTGCCGGTGGCGGAGGCCGGCCCCTGGAAGATGGGCAGCCAGCCGAGGTTCTTGGCGAGCCAGTCGTAGGCGGGCGCGATTTCCTTGGCGAGGAACGCCGCACCCCAGGCGCCGTAGACGACGGAGGGGATGGCGGCCAGAAGGTCCACCACGTAGCCGAGGCCGGAGGCCAGCCGGCGCGGGGCGTAGTGCGAGATGAAGAGCGCGACGCCGATGGATACCGGGGTGGCGATGACCAGGGCGATGACGGCCGCGATGAGCGTGCCGATGACGATCGGCCAGATGTAGGCGAAGAATCCGTTGCCGCCCTGGATGTCGGCGGCGGGTGCGGTGAACGCCGGGATGGCCTGGACGACCAGGAAGAGCGCAACGCCGAACAGCACAGCGAGGATCAGGCAGCCTGCTGCGAGGGTGGCCCCTGAGAAGACTTTGTCCCCGGCACGTCCTGCGCCCTGGGGTTTGGTCAGGGAGGTGGAGGTCATACCCGGCCCTTCGGTGTTGGTGTTGCGGAAGTGCGAAAACTGGAAAACTGCGGGAACGCGGCTAAGTTCCCCGTCCCGCCGGGCGGCGGGGCGGGGAACTCAGCGGTTCAGTTCAAACCTTACGACTTGACCTTGATGGATTCGACAGCCTTCACAGCCTTTTCGGCCAGGGTGGAGGAGATCGGAGCCGACTTGGCGGACTCGGCGGCAGCCTTCTGGCCCTCGGAGGAGAGCACGTACTTCTCGAAGGACTTGACCAGGTCTACGGTTTCCTGCTTGTCGTAGGTGCTGCAGAGCACGTGGTAGGAAACCAGGACAACCGGGTAGGCGCCGGATTCGGTGGTGGTGCGGTTGAGCTTGATGGCGAGGTCGTTGGCGCTACGGCCTTCGACGGGCTTGCCCAGGTCCACGGCCTTGGAAGCGGCTTCCGGGGAGATCTTGACGAACTCGGAGCCGACCTTGATCTCGGCGGTGCCCAGCTTGCCGCTGACGGCAGAGTCGTCGGCGTAGGTGACCGCACCCGGGGTGTCGGTGACCGTCTTGACGACGCCGGAGGTGCCCTTGGCGTTCTCGCCCTTCAGCGAGGACGGCCACACACCATCGGCCTTGTCCTTCCAGACATCGGGAGCCGCGGCGGAAAGGTAGTCGGTGAAGTTCTTGGTGGTGCCGGAGTCATCGGAGCGGTTGACCGGGGTCACCTTGAGGTCCGGGAGCTTGGCGTCCGGGTTCAGGGCGACGATGGCGGGGTCGTTCCACTTGGCGATTTCGCCGCGGAAGATCTTGGCCGCGGTGGGGGCATCGAGCTTGATGTCCTTGACGTCCGGGATGTTGAAGGCGATGGCGATCGGCGAGATGTAGACCGGAACCTCGACGGCGCCGTCGGGGCCGCACTTGTCCTTGGCCTTGGCGAGCTCTTCGTCCTTCAGGTAGGCATCGGAGCCGGCGAACTGGGCCGAGCCGTCGAGGATGGCCTTGCGGCCTGCGCCGGAACCGTCCGGGGAGTACTGCACGTTGACGCCCTGGTTCGCGGAGGCGAAGTTGGTCTTCCACACGTCCATGGCCGCGCCCTGAGCGGAGGAACCAATGCCGGTCAGCGTGCCGGTAACCTTCGGGCCCGACGCCGCAGCGGTGCCTGCCGAGGTGTTGGTTGCGTTGTCCGAACCGCAAGCGGTGAGCGCGAGTGCGCCGGCTGCGATAACAGCGATGGCCGCGTTGCGGCCGAAGCGTGATGCCTTCACTAGATGTACCCCTTCCAGGGTTATTCAGATGCGTGCCGGACCGGAGACGTCCGGGCGATAAAGACGGTGGGTACGGTTTGTACCTCTATCGAAGTTAAGGGCCCCAGGTGAAGGGAAATGTGGCCCAAAGTGAACGACAGGTTAACGACGTCGGACCATTGGTCGACAACTGACGGTTCGCAGTTGCGTCAGCTGCGTCACAGTCGTAGGGGCCGGTGGTGCGCAACCCGGCGGTCCCCGGACTGCAAATAGACTGGGGGCATGGCCGCCGCTACTGGATTCACCGCAAGCGCACGATTCCTGCGCGGCCGGGTCCGCACCGGGTTCATCCGGAGCCGGAAGTCGCTGGTACCGGCCGTCCAAATGACGGCCTGCGCGGTGGGGGCCTACGCCTTCGCCGAGTACGTCCTGGGCCACACCGGGCCGCTGTTCGCCGCCACCTCCTCCCTGATCGCACTGGGCTTCTCCCGCGATCCGCGGCTGCGGCGGGTCGTGGAAGTGGGCCTAGGCTGCACCATTGGCATTGTGGTGGGGGACCTGCTCCTGCACTGGCTGGGCGCCGGAATCTGGCAGGCCGCCGTCGTGCTCCTGTTCTCCATCCTGCTGGCCCGGTTCCTGGACAGCGGGACCATTTTCACCACCCAGCTGGGCCTGCAGTCCCTGCTGGTGGTGCTGCTGCCGGCGCCGGCCGGCGGGCCGTTTACCCGGAGTATCGACGCGGTGGTGGGTGGCGGGTTCGCGCTCCTGGTGACCTTCCTTATCCCCAAGGACCCCCGCCGCGAACCCCGCAACGACGTCAAGAAGCTGCTGCACGAACTGGCGGAGGTGCTCCGAGAGTGCTCCGCCGCCCTCACCAACAGCGATTCCACCCAGGCGTGGCACGCGCTGATCCGGGGCCGGAACTGCCAGCCCATGGTCGACGCGATGCGCCAGACGCTGCGTTCCTCCGGGGAGGTCGCCACACTGGCCCCCGCCTACCGCCGGTACCGGGACGAGCTGGACCGGCTGGCGCAATCGGTGGACTTTATCGATCTGGCCCTCCGTAACAGCAGGGTTTTCGCGCGTCGGCTGACCAGCGCCATCAACCACGCCGCGCTCTCCGACGAGGCCACGGAGAACATTGCCGAGGTCCTCCAGGAGACGGCGGCGGCGATCGATGAACTGGGACTGGGCCTGGCAGAGGTCAACGACAGTGTCCGCCGGGCCCACCTGCGCACGGCCCGGGTGGAACTGAGCGAAACCGCGGGCCGGCTGCACCCCCGGCTGCTGGACGTGCAGCGGCTCGAGGGGGAAACCGTGGTGATGCTGTTCCGCCCCCTGATGGTGGACCTGCTCGAGGCATCCGGCCTGGACCCGGACGACGCCCGGGACCTGCTTCCCGCCCTCTAGGACCGCACCGTGCGGCCGACCCGAACCGCACCGGAATGTCAGCGCCCGCGGCTAGGGTGGAGCAATGGCAACAAAGACTTCCCGGGCCGCCAAGGCACCGGGCTATAAATGCGCGGAATGCGGCTGGACCACAGCCAAGTGGGTTGGCCGCTGCGGCGAGTGCCAGGCCTGGGGCACGGTGGAAGAGACAGGCGCCGCGGTGGCGCGGACGACGGCGGCCACCACCGTCCTGGAGCCGGCCCGCCGGATCGCCGAGGTGGACGCGACGACGGCGGCATTCCTTCCCACCGGGGTGGATGAACTGGACCGGGTGCTGGGCGGTGGCCTGGTTCCCGGTGCCGTGATCCTGCTGGCCGGCGAGCCCGGCGTGGGCAAGTCCACGCTGCTGCTGGACGTCGCGGCCAAGTTCGCCCGGACCGCGCAGGACGTCCTGTATGTCACGGGCGAGGAGTCCGCGGCGCAGGTGAAGCTGCGGGCGGACCGGATCGACGCCGTCGCCGAGTCCTTGTACCTCTCCGCCGAAACGGACCTCGGGCAGGCGCTGGGGCAGGTGGAAAAACTCGAACCCCGGCTGCTGATTGTGGATTCGGTCCAGACACTCAGCAGCGCCGACGTCGAGGGCAGCGCCGGCGGCGTCTCCCAGGTCCGGGAGGTTACGGCCTCGCTGATTGCCGCCGCCAAACGCCGCAATATGACCACCCTGCTCGTGGGGCACGTGACCAAGGACGGTTCGATCGCCGGGCCCCGGCTGCTGGAACATCTGGTGGATGTTGTCTGCCAGTTCGAGGGTGAGCGGCACTCCCGGCTGCGGCTGCTGCGTGCCGTGAAAAACCGGTACGGCCCCACTGACGACGTCGGCTGCTTCGACCTGAACGAGGACGGCATTGTGGGGCTGGCGGATCCCAGCGGCCTGTTCGTCTCGCGCACGAAGGATCCCGTCTCCGGAACGTGCATCACGGTGACGCTGGAGGGCCGCCGGCCGCTGCTGGCCGAGGTCCAGTCCCTGCTCGCCGAAAGCGCCAACGCGCAGCCGCGCCGGGCCACCAGCGGCCTGGACAGCTCCCGGGTGGCGATGCTCCTGGCCGTGCTGCAACAGCGTGCCGGCTGCCTGCTGCATAAGGATGACTCCTACGTCGCGACCGTCGGCGGTGTAAAGCTCAGCGAGCCCGCCACCGATCTTGCCGTGGCCCTGGCGGTGGCGTCCGCGAAGGCCAAGAAACCGCTTCCCCAGCGGCTCATCGCGTTCGGCGAGGTGGGCCTGGCCGGTGAGGTTCGTCCGGTGCCCGGTATCAACCAGCGCATCCAGGAGGCCCACCGGCTGGGGTTCACCCACGCCGTGGTGCCTGCCAGCCCGAACGGCCCCGGCCCCGTCCCGGCCGGGTTCTCCGTCCGCGAGGTGGGCCATCTCGCCGAGGCCCTGGGGTTGCTCATCAGCTGACGGCAACGGACCGCCGGGCCGCTCAACGACGGCGGCGGCCCCTCGCGTGCCGCGGGACGACTTAGGACCCTAGCGCCCACCCCCGCTCCGGCGCACCATGGGAGCAACAGCTTCTCGGAGCGGAGGGACCGGACATGATGTGGGGTTACGGGCAGAACCTGTGGTGGATGTGGCTCTGGGGCATGATGCTCCTGGTCGGAATCGCTGTGCTTGTGCTGCTGGCGGTGCGGGTCTTCGGCGGTACCGGGCACGGCCTGCCTCCGGGCCTGGGGCATCCGGGAGTCCCGGGCCAGCCCGGACACCCCGGCGTCGCCGCCCACCCGGGCCAGCGCGGCCCGGGCCAACCCGGACCGGGTCCGGGGTTCCCGGCCGGCAAAAGCCAGGCCCGGCTGATCCTCGACGAACGCTTCGCACGGGGTGAGCTCACCGTGGAGCAGTACCGGGACCACGTGAAGGAACTCGGCGAGGGCCCGTAGTGGTCCCGACGGTCCAGCCGCACGGACATCACGGGCATGATGCGGAGCAGGCGGGCGGCGACGATGACCATCTGGTCCACAGCCACGGACAGCACGCGGGCCACAGCGTGGCGATGTTCAGGAACAGGTTCTGGCTGACCCTGGCGCTGTCCGTCCCGGTGGTGCTGTTCAGTCCCATGTTCGGTGACCTGCTGGGCTACCGGCCGCCGGAGTTTCCCGGCTCGGCCTGGATTCCGCCGCTGCTGGGCACGGTGGTGTTCCTCTACGGCGGCCAGCCGTTCCTGAAGGGCGGCCTCACCGAGCTGACGTCCCGCCGGCCGGGCATGATGCTACTGATCGGCATGGCCATCACCGTCGCCTTTGCCGCCTCGTGGGCCACCAGCCTGGGCCTTGGCGGCTTTGACCTGGACTTCTGGTGGGAACTGGCACTGCTGGTGACGATCATGCTGCTGGGGCACTGGCTCGAGATGCGTGCGCTCGGCTCGGCGCAGGGTGCGCTGGATGCCCTGGCTGCGCTCCTTCCCGACGAGGCGGAGCGGGTCACAGATACCGGCACGGAGACGGTCAAAGTTTCGGAGTTGGCCGCCGGCGATACGATCCTGGTCCGGCCCGGCGGCAGGATGCCGGCCGACGGCACTGTACTCTATGGCCGTGCCGACTTCGACGAATCCATGATCACCGGTGAATCCAGGACCGTCCTCCGCTCCCCCGGCGACGCCGTGGTGGCGGGAACCGTCGCCACGGATAACAGCGTCCGGGTCCGGGTCTCGGCCATTGGGGCGGACACCGCGCTGGCCGGAATCCAGCGCCTCGTGGCCGAAGCCCAGGCGTCCTCGTCGCGGGCCCAGGCCCTGGCTGACCGGGCCGCGGCCTTCCTGTTCTACTTCGCGGCCGGCGCCGGTGTGGTGACGTTCGCGGTCTGGACCCTGCTGGGCAGCGTGGCCGACGCCGTTGAACGCACCGTGACCGTACTGGTGATCGCCTGCCCGCACGCCCTCGGCCTGGCCATCCCGCTGGTCATCGCGATCTCTACGGAACGGGCGGCCCGCGCCGGGGTGCTGATCAAGAACCGGATGGCGCTGGAACGGATGCGCACGGTCGACGTCGTGCTGTTCGACAAGACCGGAACGCTGACGCAGGGCGCCCCGGAGGTCCGCGCTGTGACCGTCCCCGCAGGGGAGAAAGAGGAGCATATCCTGGCCCTCGCCGCCGCCGTGGAAGCGGACAGTGAGCATCCCGCGGCCCGGGCGATCGTCCGCGCAGCCCGCGGACGCGGCCTTGGAATCCCCGCCGCCACGGACTTCACTTCGCTGACCGGCCGGGGTGTCAGCGCCCTGGTGGAAGGCAGGCGGCTCCACGTGGGCGGCCCGGCGCTGCTGCGGGAACTCGGCGCCGCCGAACCCGCCGAGCTGGCCCCCACCACTGCCGGCTGGGCGGACCGGGGTGCGGCCGTGCTGCACGTCATCGAGGGACGCCGCGTGCTCGGAGCCTTGGGCCTGGAGGACGCGGTCCGTCCGGAGTCCGCGCAGGCCGTGGCCGCGCTGCAGCAGCGCGGCATCAAGGTTGCCATGATCACCGGTGACGCCCGGCAGGTGGCGGCGGCCGTCGCGGCGGAGCTGAACATTGACGAGGTCTTCGCCGAGGTCCTTCCGGCGGACAAGGACCAGAAAGTCGCCGAGCTGCAGGGCCGCGGCCTGAAGGTGGCGATGGTGGGCGATGGCGTCAACGACTCCCCCGCCCTGGCAAGGGCCGAGGTAGGCATCGCCATCGGCGGCGGTACGGATGTGGCCGTGGAGTCCGCGGGGGTGGTCCTGGCCGGCAACGACCCCCGTGCGGTGTTGTCCATGGTGGACCTGTCCCGGGCCAGCTACCGCAAGATGTGGCAAAACCTGGTCTGGGCCACGGGCTACAACGTCATCGCCGTGCCCCTGGCCGCCGGGGCCCTGGCCTTCGCCGGGGTTGTGCTCTCCCCCGCGGCCGGCGCCGTCCTGATGTCCGCCTCGACCATTGGGGTGGCCCTCAACGCCCAGCTCCTGCGGCGCCTGCACCTCAATCCGGCCCGGGTCGGCTAGGCGCCCGCCATGGCTGCCGCCTGCCCCACGCCGCCGTTCGGACGGAACTTCGCCCGGATGGGCCCGCGGATGGACGCGCGCGGGGCCGCGGCCCACCGGCGGCGCCTCGTAGCGGGTGCGCAAGGCGCCGTCGTCGAAATCGGGGCAGGCTACGGCGCCACTTTCCCGCACTATCCGCCCGCGGTCACCGGAGTCATAGCGCTGGAACCGGACCCGACGCTCCGGGCGCTGGCAGTCACGGCCGCGGGGGCCGCGCCGGTGCCGGTGACAGTGCTCGACGGCGTCGCGGAGGCACTGCCGGCGGCGGACGCGTCAGTGGACGTCGTCGTCGCCAGCCTGGTGCTGTGCAGCGTGGCCGAACCGGCGGCCGTCCTGGCCGAGACCGTCCGGGTCCTCAAGCCCGGCGGGCGGTTGCTGTTCTACGAGCATGTCCGCTCCACGCACCGCCTGGCGGCCCTGGCGGAGGACCTGCTGGCACCGCTCTGGAGCCGGCTGGCCGGGGGTTGCCACCCGAACCGGGACACCACGGCCGCCATAGTGCGGGCCGGGCTGGCCGTGGAGGACCTGGAACGGTTCGGGTTCGCGGCGCTGCCCGGCAACCCGCCGCTGGCGCACGTGCTCGGCTCGGCCGTCAAAGGCTGAGCGGCTCGGGACCGCAGGCACCGGGGCCGCGGGTACCGCCTAGGCCTTCTTCGGCGGCAGGGCGAGCTTGAAGATCTTCGCCCAGGTGGACCCGACCTGCTTCCAGATGGGGCCGGTGGTGTAAGGCAGGCCGTAGCGCTGGCAGATTTCCCGCACCCTGGGCGCCACTTCGGCGTAGCGGTTCGAGGGCAGGTCCGGGAAGAGATGGTGCTCGATCTGGTGCGAGAGGTTGCCGGTCATCAGGTGCATGAACTTGGACCCGGAGATGTTAGCGGAGCCGATCATCTGGCGCACGTACCAGTCGCCGCGCGTCTCGCCGTCGACCATTTCCTCGGTGAACGTGTCCGTGCCGTCCGGGAAGTGCCCGCAGAAGATCACCGCGTGCGCCCAGACGTTGCGGACCGCGTTGGCGGTCAGGGTGCCGTACAGCGCCTGCTTGCCCGATCCGCTGAGCATGGCGACGGCGGGGGTGGCGGCATAATCCTTGGTGAACTGCTTGAGGGCCTTGCGGCCCAGCGCCTTGAGGTCCTTAGTGAGGGCCTCCTTGGACTTCCTGCCCTCGCGGTAGTCGACGAGCTCGAGGTCGTAGATGGCGATGCCCCACTCGAAGACCGGCGCGAGCAGCGCGTTGTAGAGCGGGTTGCCCAGGTTGAAGGGCTTCCATTCCTGCTGCGGGTCCATCCGCAGGAGGTTGTAGCCGATGTCGTTGTCCTTGCCCACCACGTTGGTCCAGCGGTGGTGCAGGTCGTTGTGGGTGTGCTGCCAGGAGCGGGCCGGTGTGACGAAGTCCCATTCCCAGGTGGTGGAGTGGATGTCCGGGTCGCGCATCCAGTCCCACTGGCCGTGCAGGATGTTGTGGCCCAGTTCCATGTTTTCCAGGATCTTGGCGAAGCTCAGCAAGGCCGTTCCAGTGGCCCAGGCGGCCTTGTTCTTGCTGACCAGCAGCGCGGCGCGGCCGGAGATCTCGAGTCCGCGCTGGATCTTGATCATCCGGCGGATGTAGGCGGCGTCATCGGAGCCGCGCTTGGCGAGGATCTCGTCCTTGATGGCATCGAGTTCGCGGCCGAGTTCAGCGACCTGCTCGTCGGACAGGTGCGCGGCGGCGGGCGGCCGCAGCAGCGGGCTGCCGGTCTCGGCCAGGGCCCCGGGCCGCTTCTTTACGACGGCGGCGCCTGCAGTTTCAGTGTCCGGCTTGTCAGCAAGTGTGGTCATAGGGTGGTTCTCCTCAGAGGTCGAGGTTAACGGGTCCGGCGGCTGCCGAAACACACGTCTGGATTAGTTGGCCCGGCTCGCCGTGGACTTCGCCGGTGCGCAGGTCCCGGACCTGGCCGGCCCGCAGCGGGATCAGGCAGCTGTGGCAGATACCCATCCGGCAGCCGCTGGGCATCAGCACCCCGGCGTCCTCGCCGACGTCGAGCAGCGGTGTGCTGCCGTCGGCGTCGACTTCGCGGTCCGAGGCCTCGAAGGTGACCAGTCCGCCGTCGTGCCCCGCACCGCCGGCCAGGCTGGTGCTGAAGCGTTCGATCGTCAGGGTTGCGGAAGGGTCGCTGCCGGGCTCGGCCGGGAGTTCCCAGAGGGCCTCGGCGTCGTCCAGGAAGCCCTCCGGGCCGCAGGCGTAGGCGGCACGCTCACGCCAGTCCGGGCACAGGGTGTCCAGTCCGGCAGGGGTGGTGAAGTCCAGCCGCCCCTGTTCGCCGGTAAACCAGTGGATGACCTTGAAGTTCGGGAACTGGTCCGCGAGCTCGGAGAGTTCCTCACGGAAGATGGCATCGGAGGCCGTCCGTGCCGTGTGGATGAGCACGACGTCGGCGTCCGGACGGCGCGGGACCAGGGTCCGGACCATCGACATCACCGGAGTGATGCCGCTGCCGGCCGTCAGCATCAGCAGCGGGCGGGGGTGCTCGGGGAGGACGAAATCGCCCTGCGGCGGCGCCAGGAAGAGGATGTCGCCGGGCTTAGTAGTGCGCACCAGCGTGCCGGAGACGGCACCCATGTCCGTCACGGTGATGGCAGGGTCCTCGCCTGCGGGGGCGCTCAGCGAGTACGAGCGCCAGTGCCTGACGCCGTTAAGCTCGACGCCGATGCGGGCCCACTGGCCTGCGCGGTGCGCTTGCCAGCCTCGGCCGGGACGGAAGAAAATGGTGGCGGAATCGACCGTTTCTGGAACCACCCGGGTGACTACGCCGCGCAACTGGCGGGCAGAGAACACGGGGTTGAACAGCGACAGAATGTCTTCTGGAGCTAGTGGGGTGGTCAGTAGAGATGCGGCGCGCGCCAGCTTACGGAGCCGGATCATTTATTAACCATATGTCAGTCTAAGTCATAATTCTTCACCCAAGGCATACGATCGACTCAGAGAAACTGTTTCCACGCAACAATTTTTGGATTTCCGCCATGGATGCTACGCCCGCCGCCCACCCCGCTTACCCCGCCTATGACCCGCCGTGGCTGGCGCTGCCGCGGGAGGTCAGCGACATGCTGCGCCCGCGAGTTCCCTTCATTGTGGAGGCCATCATCGAGGCGGTCCCCCAGCTGGTTCCCGCTTACGCCAGGCCCATCGAGGGCCGTTTTGGCCGGGGCCTGCGCCGCGGGGTCGCGACGGCGCTGGATCGGTTCCTGCAGCTTCCGGGCACCACCTTGCCGGCGCTGTCCGAGTCGAGCCGGCAGCTGGTGGCCGGACTGGGCAGCGGCGAGTTCCGGCAGGGCCGGAGCATGGATGCGCTGCTGAGCGCCTATCGGATGGGCGCGAGGGTGACGTTCCGCGAAATGTCGAAGGTCTCCGTGGACAAACACCTGGGCCAGAACGTGGTGGTGGACCTCGGGGAGTCGATCCTCGCCTACATCGACGAGCTCTCCGCGGTCAGCGCCGAGGCGTACGCCTTTGAACAGTCCGAACGCGCCGGGGCGGTGGACCGGCGCCGCACCGAACTGCTGGACCTGCTGCTGCTGGGGCAGGCGGACGAGGCGGCGCTGCGGCAGACGGCGGCGATGGCCGACTGGTCCCTTCCCGCCCGGATGGTAGTGGTGACGCTGCCGGTAGACCGCGCGGGCGGCCTGCGGCTCCGGCTCGGTCCCGGAACCCTGGTGATCGAACGCGAGACCGACGCCGTGGCGCTGGTTCCGGCGCGCACCTCGAAGGCCGCCCGGGCTGACCTGGCGAAGGCGCTCCGGGGCCGTGGCGCCGCCGTGGGGCCGGCCGGCGGCTGGGAAAAGGCTCCGGAGTCCCTGCGGCTGGCCGTGCTGGCGGCATCGGTCTTACCGCACCGCGAGGGCCCGGAGGACCCGCCGATCTGGGCGGACGAGCATCTCGCGGCGGTGGTCCTGGGCGCCGAACCCTCCGCCATCACCGAGTTGGCCAACCGACGCCTGGCACCGCTGGAGGGGCTCCGCCCGGCGCAGCGTGAACGGCTGGCCGAAACGCTGCTGTCCTGGCTCCGCCACTGGGGCCAGCGGGCGCCGGTGGCCGCCGAGCTGGGCATCCATCCGCAGACCGTTGGCTACCGGGCGGCGCAGCTGCGTGAGCTGTTCGGCGATGCGCTGGAGGATCCGGTGGCGCGGTTCGAGCTGCAACTCGCGCTGCACGCCGGGAAGCGCTGACCGGCAGACGGGGTCCGAGAAGGCCGTGCACGCGGACGCGGCGGTTGCGGTTAGCTGGCGGTCACCTCGCGGCTCTGCAGCCGCAGGTCGAGGTCGTTCATAACGATCGCGGCCAAGTCCTCGAGGGTGCGCGTGTCCTCCGCGGTGAACTTCCGCGGCTCCCGGTCCAGGATGCAGAACGTGCCGAGGTTGAAGCCGTCCGGGGTGCGCAGCGGCACCCCGGCGTAGAACTGCAGCCCGAAATCCCCGGCAACGAGCGGGTTGGACAGCGTCCGCACATCCCTCGCTGCGTCCTCGACGATCCAGGGGCCGTCCTGCAGGATCGCCGAGGCGCAAAGCCCCGGGTCCCGGCCGATCTCGGTGACCTCCGTTCCGTGGTGGGCCTTGAACCAGATCCGGTCGTGGTCCACAACGCTCACGATGGCGACCGGCACTGAGAACAGCCGGGCCGCGAGCGCCGCTATCCGGTCGAACGCGCCGTCCTGGGGGGTGTCGAGGATCCGGTACCGCTCGACGGCGCGCATCCGGCCCTCCTCGTCGTGCTCCACGGCCGCGCGCTGCTGCCGGTGCCGGCCGGCACCGTTGATGACTTCCTGGCGCAGGGCAAGGGAGACCTCCCTCGCGTGCGGCCGGGCTGCAGGGTCGCGGGACAGCATGGAGGAGAGCAGTGCCACCCACATCGGGGCTAGCTCCTCCGGGATCTGCGGGTCGTGGAGGAGCCGGGCCACCGCGGATTGGATCGGCGCGCCAGGGTACGCCATCTTGCCGGTCAGCCCCTCGAGCAGCACGAGTCCGAGCGAGTAGATGTCGCTGGCCGGGCCGGCCGGGCCGCCGCCGGCCTGCTCCGGACTCAGGTAAGCGGGAGTCCCCGAGGTGCCGCCGTCGTCGTCGGTGCGGTTGTGTCCCAGCATGGCCGCCACACCGAAGTCCGTCAGCTTTGCCCGGGGGCGGCGGTCGTCGTTGCTGTAGTCGACCAGCAGGATATTCGCCGGTTTGATGTCACGGTGCACGATCCCGCGGTGGTGGATGTAGGAGAGACCGTCGGCGAGGTCATAGCCGATGTGGGCCATATGGGCGGCGGAGAGCGGCCCCTGCAGGGACCGGTGGCGCAGGTCCTGGCCGCGGACGAGTTCCATCACGAGGTACGTGAGCCGGGCGTCGGGATTGCTGAGGTCGGCCCCTGCGTCGTACAGCGTCACCAGGGCGTGATGGCTTATCCCCGCGAGGATCCGCACTTCCTGACCCTGGCGGCGGGTGTGTTCGAGGTCGTCCGCACCGTTGCGGAAAAGCTTGACCGCCACCTCGCGCTGCAACAGTTCGTCGTGGGCCCGGTAGACGGTTGATTGGCTTCCCCTGCCAAGGAGGGCTTCGATCCGGTACCGCCCACTGAGCAGAGAGCCGGATTCCATAGTTGCTGTCAACGAGTTTTCTTGTTCCCTCGATACGGGTCCGCACATGGAATCGGACGGTGCAGTTCTTGAAGCCGACAGGATCGCCAGGCGCCCGCGAAATTAGCAAGGTTACTTATGATACCGCGGAATCCATATTCAGGAAGACCTAACCGCGGAAAAGTTTGGGCGCCCCGGCGGCAGTCCGACGGCGCCCTGCCGGTTATTTGGCCGGGTTGTGCGTGCCGATCGGCACAAGCGTCAGGTCGGGAAGGTTCTTCTCGATCCGGCGCAGCGCCCAGACGTCGTTGAAGAGGGCCAGGTATTCGCCGTCGGAACGCAGCAGCACCTCTGCGCCCTGGACGTTGGCCAGTGCGGGCATGGCGTCCGCCGTCGTGATCCGCGCCAGCGAGTAGGGCAGCCGCTCCAGCCGCATCGGGGCGCTGAAGTCGTGCGCCATCCGGTCCTCGACCACTTCGAACTGCATGGGGCCGACGGCGGCCAGCACGGGCGCCTGGTCACCGCGGATGTCCGACCGGAGTACCTGGATCACGCCCTCGTGCTCCAGCTGTTCGATGCCACGGCGGAACTGCTTGAAACGGCTGGGGTCCTTGGAGCGGGCCACCTGGAAGTGCTCCGGGGCGAACAGCGGGATGGCCGGGAACTCCACGGGCTGTTCCAGGAACAGGCTGTCCCCGACGCGCAGCGACGAGGCGTTCACCAGGCCCACGACATCACCGGGGAAGGCCTCGTCAATCACTTCGCGTTCCCGGCCGAACACCTGCTGGGCGTATTTTGTGGCGAACGATTTTCCGGTGCGGCCCTGGGTGACCACCATGCCGCGCTCAAAGACGCCTGAGCAGACCCGGATGAAGGCCACGTGGTCACGGTGCGCCTTGTTCATACCGGCCTGGACCTTGAAGACGAACCCGGCGAACGGGGCGTCCACCGGCCGGGCGGCGCCGTCGACGTCGGGCCGGGGTGCTGCCGGCGGTGCGAAGTCCACCAGGGCGTCGAGGATTTCCTTCACGCCGAAGTTCAGGGCGGCGGAGCTGAACAGAATCGGCGTCGCCTTGCCCGCATGGAAGGCGTCGACGTCGAACGCGAGGTTGGACTCGATCACCAGGCCGGCGTCGTCGAGGGCGTTGGACCAGTCGCCGCCCTGGCTCTCTGCCGCCTCCTCCGGGGTGAAGTACTCGGTGAGGGCAATGTTGGCGCCGGCGTTGTTGCGCTTGAACTGGGCAAACCGGTCGTTGCGCAGGTCCCAGACGCCGCGGAAGTCACCGGAGATGCCGACGGCCCACGTCAGCGGCATGGGCTGCAGTCCGGTGCGTTCGGTGATCTCGTCCATGAGGGCCAGGGCATCGAGTCCGGGCCGGTCCCACTTGTTGATCACGGTGATGATGGGCAGGTTCCGCTGCTTGCAGACCTCGAAAAGCTTCATGGTCTGGGTTTCCAGGCCTTTGGCGGCGTCCACCAGCATCACTGCGCAGTCGACGGCGGCCAGCACGCGGTAGGTGTCTTCGGAGAAGTCAGCGTGTCCGGGAGTGTCCAGGAGGTTGATGACGGTGTCGCGGTAGGCGAACTGCAGGGCCGCCGAGCTGATCGAGATGCCGCGGTCCTTTTCCATCTGCATCCAGTCGGAGACGGTTTCCTTGCGGTTGGCCTTGCCGCTGGAGGCGCCGGCGGTGCCGATCACCTTGGCGTGCAGGGCCAAGGCTTCGGTCAGGGTGGACTTGCCGGCGTCAGGGTGGGAAATGACTGCGAAGGTCCGTCGCCGGGCTGCCTGCTTGTGAATCTCCTGGACTCGGGCGGGGCTGTGGACTTCTTGAGACACGGTGCTACTTTCGCTGCGGCTGTGGACGGGTCACGGCGCGGAGAGCCCGCGGTACACCCAAGGCTCCAAGTTTATCGCAGGCGGCGGCTGGCCCGGGCTGGCCGGCGAAAATGCGGTTTCCGGCGCCGCCCGGAGAGACAGTTCCGCGGCACCTCCGGACGGACCGTGATGGGCCACTTTGGGGCTTGTCCGTGCGGAAACCGGGCCGGGTTGCCCCTATGATGGTCCATACGGGAAACCGGGCATTTTTGTTCTTGCCGGCCTATGATCGAAAACCGATAAAAACCGGCGCACTAGCGGACTGCGTTCCGCACCTTTGAAGGGAAAACCTATGGCTCGGAGTCCCGAAGATGCACTGAAGGCGACGCTGGCCAGGGTTGCACCGGGGACGGCCCTGCGGGATGGCCTGGAGCGTATCCTCCGCGGACGGACCGGAGCCCTGATCGTGCTGGGCATGGATAAGACCATCGAGTCCATCTGCTCCGGCGGCTTCGAAATCGGCATCGATTTCTCCCCCACCCGGTTGCGTGAACTGGCGAAAATGGACGGCGCCATCGTCTGTGACAAGGATGCCGGGAACATCCTGCGCGCCGGTGTCCAGCTGGTGCCGGACTCAAGCATCGAAACCCAGGAAACGGGCACCCGGCACCGGACCGCGGAACGTGTGGCCATCCAGTCCGGTGTCCCGGTGGTTTCGGTGAGCCAGTCGATGCAGATCATCGCGCTCTACGTCAACGGCCTGCGGCACGTCCTGGAGGGCTCCGAAAAGGTCCTGGCCCGCGCCAACCAGGCCCTCGCCACCCTGGAACGGTACCGCTCACGTTTGGACCAGGTGACCAGCTCCCTTTCGGCGCTGGAGATCGAGGCGATGGTGACGGTCCGGGACGTCGCTGTGACCCTGCAGCGCCAGGAAATGGTCCGGCGCATTTCCGAGGAGATCTCCCAGTACGTCCTGGAACTCGGCGAGGACGGCCGCCTGCTCTCGCTCCAGCTGGACGAACTGACGGTGGGCCGCGGCCCCGGCAGCGACGTCATCATCCGTGACTACTCCAGCCCCAGCGCCTCCGCCGCGGACATTGAGGACGCCGTCAAGTCCCTGGTGAACCTGGGCCCCACCGAACTTATCGACCTCGGCAGGATCGCGGGCATCGTCGGTTTCGCCGGCGGCGAGGCCAACCTCGACGCCGTGGTGCAGCCGCGCGGCTACCGTCTGCTCTCGGGCCTGAAGGCCGTGCCGAAGGCTGTGGCCGACCGCCTGGTGGACCACTTCGGCGGACTGCAGTTCCTGATGGCGGCCACAATCGATGATCTGATGACAGTTGACGGCATCGGCGACCAGCGCGCCCGGACGGTCCGTGAAGGGCTGAGCCGGATGGCCGAGGCCAGCCTGCTGGACCGGTTCCTCTAAGGCATTCGGCGTCCGGGGCCTAGCCGAGCTGGAAGACGGCCTTGGGGCTGGTCTTGTTGCCGAGCCGTGCTGTGAAGACGTAGTAGGCGCCGCCGCCGCCGGGCTGGGCGTCGACCACCTTGCAGCCCTCGGTGGAGCGTTTGCGGTTCCACGGGAAGTTCGCAGTCTCGGTCCGGCCGGCGGGGATTTTCTTGACCAGGTCATCGCTCTCCGCCTGGCAGTCCCGGGAGGAGAAAATCCGGTCCGACCCGCTGGTGACCAGATACTCCATCTGTGAAGTGCCGATGTTGACCTCGCACGCCACCCGGTTCTTGTTGGTGACCTTCAAGGTCAGCAGCGGGCTCTCGTCGGGGCCGTAGGCGGCCTTGTCAGTTGACGCGGTGACAGTCAGGAGCTTTTCGTCGCAGCCCGCGCCCGAGGTGGACGTGGGGGTGGCGGACGGGTCGGGGCCGCCAGTAGCGCCCGGGGTCTGCGGGGAATCGGAGGCCGTGGCCGCCGGCGCCGGTCCCTTGAGGGCGGCCGAAATCGCCGCGAAACCTCCAACGGCGAGCGCGATGACCAGCAGCAGGACGGCCCCCACAACCAGCCTGCGCCGGCGGTAGACGGGGCTGAGGGGTTTCCGGGCCGGCCGGCGGCCGGCCCCGGCCTTTGCGCCGGAGGAACCCTTCGGTCCCGAGCCGCGCGTTCCTGAGTTGCCTTGCCTGACCATGCTTCTAGGCTAGAGAACGCTGCGGGTAATGCTGCCCCACCACGCCGCCGGCCGCCTTATGGTGCGCGTCTCTATTAAGCTGGGTCGATCAAAGCATTAGCCGAACCCCCAGCCCTTCCAGCAACCGCGCCCGTGCCGGTCCCGCCTGCCCCGGCCGCGCCAGCCCCACTCATTCCGTTGGCCGAACTGCACACCGCCCTGGCGTCCTGGTTCGCCGGGACGGCCCGGGACCTCCCGTGGCGCGACGCCGGCTGCTCCGCCTGGGGCGTGCTGGTCAGCGAGGTCATGCTTCAGCAAACCCCGGTGGTCCGGGTGCTGCCCGTGTGGGAAGAGTGGCTTCGGCGCTGGCCGGCTCCGGCCGATCTTGCCCGGGAAGCTGCCGGCGAGGCCGTCCGGTCCTGGGGCCGGCTGGGCTATCCGCGGCGTGCCCTCCGGCTGCATGCTGCCGCCACCGCCATCGTGGAAAACCACGGCGGCGAGGTTCCCGGGAATTACCCGGAGCTGCTGGAGCTGCCGGGGGTGGGCAGCTACACGGCGGCCGCCGTCGCCGCGTTCGCGTTTGGCCGCCGGGCGACGGTGGTGGACACCAACATCCGCCGGGTCCACGCACGGCTGTTCGCCGGATCCGCGCTGCCGGCGCCAGCCCTGACGGCCGCTGAAATGCGGCTGGCCGAGCAACTGCTGCCCCACGACGGCGCAGAGTCCGTGCGCTGGAACGCCGCGGTGATGGAGCTGGGTGCGCTGGTCTGCACCGCCCGGGCGCCCAAGTGCGGCAGCTGCCCGGTCCGAGGAGCCTGCGCCTGGCTCGCGGCCGGCGAACCGGCGCCCACCTACACTCCCAAGGGGCAGGCCTGGCATGGCACGGACCGGCAGGTCCGCGGGGCGGTGATGGCGGTCCTGCGGCTGGCCGAGTCCCCCGTTGCCCGCGAACTGTTCTCGGATGCCCCGGCGGACCTGGGCTTCGAAGCGGACGGGATCGGCGTACCGCTCGCAGCGCTGCACCGGCTGAATCCGGCGCCCGAACAGCTGGACCGGGCCATTGCGGGGCTGCTCAGCGACGGCCTCGCCGAACTGCAGCCCGCGGGTTTGCGGCTTCCGGGCTGAGGACGCCCTAGGGTTCGCCGAAGCCGGCCTTGATCAGCCCGCCGAGGTAGTCCACGGCCCGGGCAGCGTCCGCGCCGCTCGCCTCGATGTGCAGCACCGTCCCCTTGCCGGCGCCAAGCATCATCAGCTCCGTCATGGAGGCGCCGTCGACGCCGTTGACGGTCACCTCCGCGTCCATCCCGGCAAGGCCGCCGGCGATTTTCGCAGCGGGCCGGGCGTGCATGCCCGCCTGGTTGATCAGTTCGAAGTCGCCTTGGGCGTCCGGCGGTTGCTGGTGCGGGTGCCCGGCTGCATGCGGATGCGCCGGTGGACGGTAGACAGCTTCAGCCGCCTCCTTGACCGTCGCGGCGTCGGCGCCGGCCTGGGCCGATACCGCGGCCGCCACCAGTCCCTCGATCAGCGGGGCCTCGGCCAGGTGGATCGAGCCCGGGTCGGCGGCGAACTCCACCGCGGACTCCGCCGTCATCACCGCGGAGCCGAGGTCAGTAAGCACCACAACGCCGCTGTCCCCGGCGGCCCGTTCGAGGGCGTCCATGACCTTTTCCAGGCTGGTGCCGATCCGCCCGTCGTCGGTGCCGCCCGCCGCCAGGATCGTCACGTCGGGCGCCATTTGGGCGGCGAGTTCGACGGCGCCGTCGGCGATTTTCTCGCTGTGCGAGACGACGACGAGCGCGACGGTCATCCGGCCGCCCCCGCGGCAGCCCGCAGGATCAGGGCGGTGGAGACGGCGCCCGGGTCGCGGTGGCCGATACTGCGCTCCCCCAGGTAGCTGGCGCGGCCTTTGCGGGCCTGCATGGGATCGGTGGAGACGGCGCCGGCCTCGGCTGCCTCGGCGGCCGCCACCAGGACCTCCCGGACGTCGCCGGCACCGGCTGCTGCGGCGGAGGCGTCCACGGCGGGCGTCCAGGCGTCCACCATCGTCTTGTCCCCGGATTCGGCCTTGCCGCGCGCCACAATTCCGTCGCGGGCGGCCTGCAGGGCTCCCGCGAGGGTGGCGGCGTCGATGTCGGCGGCGTCCCCGAGTGCCGTGGCAGCGCGGAGGAACGCTGTTCCGTAGAGCGGACCGGCCGCGCCGCCCACCTTCGACATCAGGGTCATGGCGGTCAGCTTGAGGGCAGCCCCGGCGGTCTCGGGCGGCGTCTCAGCGAGCTTGTCCATCACAGCTTTGAAGCCGCGGTCCATGTTCTCGCCGTGGTCCGAGTCGCCGATCGGCCGGTCCAGTTCGATTAGTTCCACCCGGTGCTCCGCCATGGCCTCCGCGGACAGTGTCAGCCACCGCACCGCCCAGCCGACATCCAGGCCCATGCTCAGGCTCCCCAGCGCAGGGCGGCGGTGTGCACCGGCGCGTCCCACAGCCCGGTCATCTCGTCATCGAGGCGCAGGACCGTGATGGAGCAGCCCTGCATTTCCAGGGCCGTGATGTAGTTGCCCACCAGTGAGCGGGCCACGGTGACGCCCTGGTCCGCGAGCCGCTGCGCCGCCCGGCGGTAGACGATGTACAGCTCGCTCTGCGGGGTGCCGCCCATTCCGTTGACGAACAGCAGGACCTTATCGCCCGAGGCGAGCCCGAGGTCGCTGACCACCGGGTCCAGCAGGCGGTCCGTGATGCCGTCGGCAGGTTCCATCGCGATTTTCTGCCGGCCGGGCTCGCCATGGATGCCGATGCCGATCTCGATTTCGTTGTCCTCAAGCTCGAAGCTTGGCACCCCGGCGTGCGGAACGGTGCACGCGCTCAGGGCGACGCCCATGCTGCGGACGTTCTGGTTGACGCGGTCACCGATGGCGGCGACGGCGTCCAGGCTGTCGCCGCGCTCGGCGGCGGCGCCGGCGATTTTCTCGATCAGGACGGTGCCTCCGACGCCCCGGCGTCCGGCGGTGTAGAGCGAATCCTGCACGGCGACGTCGTCGTTGACCAGCACGGTGCGGACTTCCACGCCCTCGGCCTGGGCCAGCTCGGCGGCGGTCTCGAAGTTCAGGACGTCGCCGGTGTAGTTCTTGACGATGTGCACGACGCCGGCGCCGGAGTTGACGGCCAGTGTGGCGGGTAGGATCTGGTCCGGGGTAGGCGAGGTGAAGACCGCTCCCGGTACAGCGGCGTCGAGCATGCCCATGCCCACGTAGCCGCCGTGCAGGGGTTCGTGTCCGCTGCCGCCACCGGAGACGAGCCCGACCTTACCGGCCACCGGGGCGTCCTTGCGGACGATGAATTTTGGATCCGGATGGACGGTCACGAGGTCGGCGTGCGCCAGCCCAAACCCCTCCACTGACTCGTCGACCACTGCTTTGGGATCGTTGATGAGTTTCTTCATGGCTGTGCTCCCTGGATGGTTGTCCTGGCTGCTTGTCTCGACCCTACTACCGGGGCCCGACCATTGGTAGGCTCCGGATTCCGCCCCCGCAGGAGCGTTCAGGTGCCTGGTGTGGCCTGTGGTGTAAAGCCCGGCCAGGCGCCGGGACCAAGGGCGGTCCGGGCCTGCAGCCTGCGGGCGGCGGCGTCATCGGCCCCGGCGCCAGGGCCGGAGCCTAAGGCGGGGTCCGTGCCGGATGGATCCGGCTGGACGGGCGCGGCGTCGATCGACATTTGAAATGCGGAGAAATCTGGAAAAACCACGCGATTGTGCAATTTCTGCCTCCGAAGCTGGTGGCCCTCCCCATTGGGCCGCCATCAGTTTATCCACCATGTTGATTTGGCGGAAGGCCCGTTCGGCAGGGGCAGCTGAGGCTTAGATCGTACGGATCATCCGGGTGTTGCCGAGGGTGTTGGGCTTCACCCGGGCGAGGTCCAGGAACTCCGCAACACCCTCGTCATGCGAGCGCAGGAGCTCCGAATACACCACTGGATCCACGGCCGTCTGGTCCGCCATCACGTCAAAGCCGTGTTTCTTGAAGAAGTCCACCTCGAAGGTAAGGCAGAACACCCGGGAGATGCCCAGCGCCTTGCCGTCCTCCAGCAGCCGCTCCACCAGCAGGTGGCCGACGCCCTTGCCGCGCCACGCATCGGAGGTGGCCAGGGTGCGCACCTCCGCAAGGTCCTCCCACATCACGTGCAGTGCCCCGCAGCCGATCACCTCGCCGTCGGCCGCTTCGGCTATCCGGAACTCCTGCAGGCTCTCGTAATAGGCCACCGTTTCCTTGGCCATGAGGATCCGCTGATCGGCCAGGGGTGCCACGAGGGTCTTGATGGCGGCGACGTCGCCGGTGCGGGCCGGGCGGATGCGGATCGAGTCAGTCACAGCCCCAATCCTACGGCGCGGGTTGCGGGAGGCCCGCGCCGGGCCCCGAGCAGGGGCCCGGCGGGGGGTTTAGAGGCCCAGCTCGTCCGGCACGGGCAGGTCCTTGTCCAGCAGGTTCCGGGCCAGGAAGTGCTCGACGACGCCGTACCAGACCTTGGCATGCTGCGGCTGCAGGATCCAGTGGTTTTCGTCCGGGAAGTACAGGAACCGGTGCTCGGTCTCGCCGTTCTCGTCGGCCGCCAGCTGCGATTTGGACAGCAGCTCGTACCAGAGCCGCAGCCCCTCCCCAATGGGCACCCGGTAGTCCTTGTCGCCGTGGATGACCAGCATCGGGGTGCGGATGTTCTCCACGTGCAGGTGGGGCGAGTTCTCCGCGGCCATCTCCACGGTCATTTCCTTGAGCCAGTACTGCGCGGCGTCGGTGGTCGGACCGAACTGGTCCAGGGCCCACAGGCTGGCATGCGTGACGATCGCCTTGAACCGGTCCGTGTGCCCGGCCACCCAGTTGGCCATGTAGCCGCCGAAAGACCCGCCCATGGCCGCGGTGCGCGTCTCGTCGATGTCGGCGCGCTGCTCCACGGCGTCCGTGATGGCCATCAGGTCCTGGAAGGGTGCCTTGCCCCATTCGCCCCAGCCGCGCTGGATGTGAGCCTGGCCGTAGCCGGTGGACAGGGCGGGGTCCGGGAGCAGGACGGCGTAGCCGCGGGCCACCAGCAGCCACGGGTTCCAGCGCCAGGTCCAGGCGTTCCAGGATCCCAGCGGGCCGCCGTGGATCCAGAGCAGCAGCGGGGCCGGGTTGCCGGCCGAGGCGCCTTCCGGCAGTGCGAGGTAGCCGGGAACGCGGTCGCCGGTGGCGGACGTGGTTTCCACCCGCTCCAGCGTGCCGAGGTAGGCCGGGCGGTCGGCGGGCGCCGGCAACCTGGTGACCTCGCCGCTGGCCAGGTCGATCCGGACCGCTTCGGCGGGGAATTCGTAGGAGCTGCGCAGGGCGTAGGCCGCCCTTCCGTCCGGCGAAACCGAAAGATCGGTGTACGCGGCGGCGTCGGCCGTCAGGCGCACCGGGGCCACTTCGCCGGCTGCGTTGCCTGCGTCGTCGGGCACGTCGATCCGGAACACCGGGGACGCGCCGTCGTCGTCCGCGGTCACCAGCAGGGCAGAACCGTCCGGCAGCCAGGCGGCGGGGTGGGGCCAGCGGTCCCAGTTGTGCGCGAGCGGCGTCAGTTCCGCGTCCGGGGTGCCGAGGTCGAGGAGGTGCAGTGACACCCGTGGCGCCTGTTCCGGCGTGGTGTCGGATTCGCTGACCACGGCGAGGGTCCGCCCGTCCGGGCTGACCGGGCCGGGGAAGTAGCTCATGCCTTCGGTGTCCAGCAGGACCTGCCGCGTGCCGGTGGCGACGTCCACGGCCACCAGCATGGTCCGGGAGTCCGCGTTGGCCAGGGGCCGGGTGAAGGAGCTGTAGAGGGTCTTCCCGTCGGGGCTGACCACGGTTTCAGCGTCGCGCAGCGCGTTGCCGGCATCCGGGGTCAGGTTCCGCAGCTTGACCGGGGCCGCGGCGTCCACGGTCGCGGGCTTGCCGGGTTCCGGCTGGTCCCCGGGTTCGACGGCGAAGAGGCGCGGCTGGGCGGGGCCCAGGTCCGCGTCCCAGTACCGCACGGGATAGCCGCTGTGCAGGATCGCGGCCACCTTGTTGTCCTGCCTGGCCTTGCGGCGCTCCTCGTCGTTATCCTCGCCGGTGGACCCGGCGAGGACTGAGGCCGTGACGAACAGTGCGTCCGCCTGTTTAGCGGCCAGCAGGCCGCTAACGCCGCCGGCCCGTGACAGCGCAACCCGGGCCTCGCCGCCGTCGGCAGGAAGGACCCAGAGGGCATTGACCGGATCGGCGTCCGGGCTTTCCGGGTCGGGACGCGCGGAAGTGAAGTAGAGGCTGCCATCGGCGGCGAACACGGCGCCGGCCTCCCCCTTGGCGCTGCGCGTGATCCGCCGGGCCTGCTTCTTCCCGGCCGGATCCAGTTCCCAGAGGGCGGTGCGGTACTCGGTGCCCTTGTCGTTCAGCGTGGCCACGGTGGTGACCAGCCTTCTGCCGTCCGGGCTGAGGGCCAGGCCGCTGACCCTGGGGATCGCGAGGTAGTGGTCCAGGTCGTGGAACGGGGTCTCGGGCTGTTCAGCCGGGGTCTGCGTGTCAGTAGAAGCCATGCCCCGATTCAACACCCCTTGTGCCCCGGATCACACTCCGTTCACTGAGAGTGAAACACTCACTTCAGACTGAAATGCTGCCGAATCGGAGCGGACTTTCAGGGAGTGTTGGCATGATGGGTCCATGAACCCTGAAAAGTCCTTGCCCCGACGCTCCCTACTCCTTGGTGCCGGCGCCCTGGGCGGCAGCGCCTTGGGCCTCTCGGCCTGCGCAGGTTCGCCCGCTGGGCCGCCGTCGTCCTCAGCGGCAGCGGGCCCGTCGGTGCCGGCTGGCACCGCCGTCCGGATCGGCAAGTTGAGCGAGGTGAAGGTCGGCTCCACCGCCACGGGAAACATCAATGGCAAGACGGTGGTGATCTTCCGGCAGGATGACAAGACCGTCGTGGCGTACGACGCGGCCTGCACCCACGCTGGCTGCCCGGTGGCCCCGGCCGGACAGGACTTCCAGTGCCCGTGCCATGGATCCTCCTTCAAGGGCTCCGACGGCAGCGTGGTCAACGGTCCGGCACAGGCGCCGCTGGCGAAGCTGAACGCGGCCATCGACGGCGAGTGGATCACGGTCAAAGCCTGAGGCCTGCCGGGCAGGACCGACACGGGACAGACGGCAGCACAGACGCAGTACAGACGCACAGAGGGCTCCGGCCACTTCCTTGGGGAAGCGGCCGGAGCCCTCTTGCATTCGTAGCTTTTGCGCCTAGACGCTCGGAGCGATCTCCGGGATGCGCGGCTTGGCGTTACCGGCGAAGGTGAACTTCGCCTCGTCGCCTTCGCCCTCGACGTCCACCACCACGATGTCGCCGGAGTGCAGTTCGCCGAAGAGGATCTTCTCGGAGAGCTGGTCCTCGATCTCGCGCTGGATGGTCCGGCGCAGCGGCCGGGCGCCCATCGCGGGATCGTAGCCGCGGGTGGCGAGCAGCACCTTGGCCGCGGGCGTGAGCTCGATGCCCATGTCCTTGTCCTTGAGGCGCTTCTCGAGGCGGTTGACGAACAGGTCCACGATCTCGATGATCTCGTCCTGGGTCAGCTGCGGGAAGACCACGACGTCGTCAACACGGTTCAGGAACTCGGGGCGGAAGTGCTGCTTGAGCTCCTCCGTGACCCGGGCGCGCATCCGGTTGTAGCCGGTCTGCGTGTCCGTGCCGGACTGGAAGCCGGTGGCAACGCTCTTGGAGATGTCCCGGGTGCCGAGGTTCGTGGTCATGATGATCACGGTGTTCTTGAAGTCCACCACCCGGCCCTGGGAGTCGGTCAGGCGGCCGTCTTCGAGAATCTGCAGGAGCGAGTTGAAGAGGTCGGCGTGGGCCTTCTCCACTTCGTCGAACAGGACCACGGAGAACGGACGACGCCGGACCTTCTCGGTCAGCTGGCCGCCTTCCTCGTAGCCCACGTAACCCGGAGGGGCACCGAAGAGCCGGGACACGGTGTGCTTTTCCGAGTACTCGGACATGTCCAGCGTGATGAGGGCGTCTTCCTCGCCGAACAGGAACTCCGCGAGGGCCTTGGCGAGCTCGGTCTTGCCGACGCCGGTGGGGCCGGCGAAAATGAACGAGCCGCCCGGGCGCTTCGGATCCTTGAGGCCCGCACGCGTGCGGCGGATCGCCTGGGACAGGGCCTTGATGGCCTCGTCCTGGCCGACAACACGCTTGTGCAGTTCGTCTTCCATCTTCAGCAGGCGCGAGGACTCTTCCTCGGTCAGCTTGAAGACCGGGATACCGGTGGAGTTCGCCAGCACCTCGGCGATGAGATCCTCATCCACCTCGGAGATGTCGTCCATGCCGCCGGTCTTCCACTGGCGTTCCTTCTCCGCACGCTCGGCAATGAGCTTCTGCTCCTTGTCGCGCAGTGCGGCGGCGCCCTCGAAGTCCTGCGCATCGATCGCGGATTCCTTCTCAAGCTTCATGGCCGAGATCTTCTCGTCCATGACCTTGAGCTCCGGCGGGGCGGTCATGCGGCGGATGCGCAGCCGCGCGCCGGCCTCGTCGATCAGGTCGATGGCCTTGTCCGGCAGGAACCGGTCCGAGATGTAGCGCTCGGACAGGCTGGCCGCCGAAGCGAGTGCGCCGTCGGTGATGGTCACGCGGTGGTGCGCCTCGTAGCGGTCACGCAGGCCCTTGAGGATCTCGATCGCGTCGGCGACGGAGGGCTCCTTGACCTGGATCGGCTGGAAGCGGCGCTCCAGGGCGGCGTCCTTCTCGATGTGCTTGCGGTATTCATCCAGGGTGGTGGCGCCGATGGTCTGGAGTTCGCCACGGGCCAGCATGGGCTTCAGGATCGACGCGGCGTCGATGGCGCCCTCGGCGGCACCGGCACCCACCAGCGTGTGGATCTCGTCGATGAACAGGATGATGTCACCACGGGTGCGGATTTCCTTCAGCACCTTCTTCAGGCGCTCTTCGAAGTCACCGCGGTAGCGGGAGCCGGCCACCAGGGACCCGAGGTCCAGGGTGTAGAGCTGCTTGTCCTTGATGGTCTCGGGGACGTCGCCGCGGACAATCGCCTGGGCGAGGCCTTCGACGACGGCGGTCTTGCCGACGCCGGGCTCACCGATCAGCACCGGGTTGTTCTTGGTGCGGCGGGAAAGGACCTGCATTACGCGTTCCATTTCCTGCTCGCGTCCGATCACCGGGTCAAGCTTGTTCTCCCGGGCGGCCTGGGTCAGGTTGCGGCCGAACTGGTCGAGGACCACCGAGCCGGCCGGGGTGCCTTCAGCCTGGCCGGAGCCGACGCCTGCGCCGGTGGTTTCCTTGCCCTGGTAGCCGGAGAGCAGCTGGATGACCTGCTGGCGGACACGGTTCAGGTCCGCTCCGAGCTTGACCAGCACCTGGGCCGCGACGCCCTCGCCCTCACGGATGAGGCCGAGCAGGATGTGCTCGGTGCCGATGTAGTTGTGGCCCAGCTGCAGGGCCTCGCGCAGCGAGAGTTCCAGCACCTTCTTGGCCCGCGGCGTGAAGGGGATGTGGCCGGACGGGGCCTGCTGGCCCTGGCCGATGATCTCCTGCACCTGTTCGCGGACCCCGTCGAGCGAGATGCTCAGGGATTCGAGGGCTTTGGCGGCAACACCTTCACCCTCATGGATCAGGCCCAAGAGGATGTGTTCGGTACCGATGTAATTGTGGTTCAGCATGCGTGCCTCTTCTTGGGCAAGCACAACTACGCGACGGGCACGGTCCGTAAATCGCTCAAACATTTCGCCACACTCCTAGCTACGACGTACTTTGATGCTACGTGGCGGAGTTCGAGATTTGTGGCTTGTTCGCCACGGGGGAAACCGTGGGTCTCGACGGCGGGGTATCGGGGCCAGAACGCCGCCACCGCGCCGCCTCCGGCGAGGGCCTGCGGCCGCGCCCCTTGGCCTCGGGCCGGGGAGCGGCCTCCGCGGACGGAAAGGCCCGGTGAGGCTGCACCGGCGGGTGGAAATGAGGAAGCCCCCGCCGGAGGGCGGGGGCTTCCTCATATGCAATTGCTCCGGGGTGCTGCACCCGGCATGGCCGCTGCTAGGAATTTGCCTTTTGGTAGGCTTCCTGAATTTCGGCCTGGATACGGCCGCGGCTGTTTACGGCATAACCGTTGTCCCGGGCCCACTGGCGAATCTGCGCCGAGTCCTGGTTACGGCCGCCCGCAGCTTTTGTCCGGGTAGCCCGGCCGCTTGATGTCTTTCGCGCGTGGGACACATACCGCTCGACTGCCGAGCGTAGTTCCGACGCATTGCCCGACGACAAGTCAATTTCATAACTGACGCCATCAAGGCCAAACCGGACAGTTTCGTCCGCGGATCCCCCATCCAGATCATCAACAAGGATGATTTTAACTTTCTGTGCCATAAAGACTCTCTTTTCAAAAGGTCGAGTTTTTAGAAAAGCAGGATGTATCTGAAGAAATTATCCATCTTTATATGGCTCAGAGTCAAAGTGAAAATGGTTGCCCAAAGGAAATCCGGGCAGGAATAGCCCGCCGGTATTACGGCTGTTCGGGGGAATGCCCGGACCCGGCGGCGGGATTTTGCTCCGGACCGCGGGCGTAGGCCTCCGCCTGGGCCCGCGCCTCAGCCTGGCGCTCGGATTTGTCGGCATTAAAAATCGACTTCATGGCGAACCAGAAGAGGAGCCCCACCACAACGGACGGGAGCAGGACGGCAATGTATTCCATAATCAGTTGCCTTCGGGCTTGAGCAGCGGGAAGAGAATGGTCTCGCGGATGCCGGCGCCGGTGAAAAGCATGACCAGCCGGTCGATGCCGAGGCCGATGCCGCCCATCGGCGGGGCACCGTATTCAAGGGCGCGGAGGAAGTCCTCGTCCAGCTGCATCGCTTCGACGTCGCCCGCGGCGGAACGGCGGGACTGCTCGGTGAGCCGTTCACGCTGGATCACCGGGTCGATCAGCTCGGAGAACGCGGTGCCGCGCTCCATGCCGCCGATGATCAGGTCCCAGGCCTCGATCAGCCGGTGGTCCTCGCGGTGCTGGCGGGCCAGCGGCTGCGCGGAGGGCGGGTAGTCGTAGACGAACGTGGGGTTGAGCAGGGTGGGCTCGACCAGCTCGCCGAAGAGCTCCACCACGAGCTTCTCGGCGTCCCAGGCCGCATCCACCTTGACCTCGTGCTTGGCCGCGATGGCCAGCAGTTCCGGAACGGTGGTGTCCGGGGTGATCTCCTGGCCCACGAAGTCGGACAGCCCCGGGTAGACGGCCATCCAGGCCCAGTCGCCGTCGAGGTTGATCTCCCCGGCCTCGGTCTGGAGCACGCGGCCCACGCCGGCGGCGTCGGCCGCGTCAAGGATGAGTTCCTTGATGCGGTCCGCCATCACGAACTGGTCGGCCCAGGCCTCGTAGCTCTCCAGGGTGGTGAATTCGGGGCTGTGGGTGGAGTCGACACCCTCGTTGCGGAAGACCCGGCCCATGTCATAGACGCGGTCGATTCCGCCCACCACGGTGCGCTTGAGGTACAGCTCGGTGGCGATCCGGAGGGTCATTTTCTGGTCGAACGCGTTCATGTGCGTCTCGAACGGGCGGGCCGTGGCGCCGCCGTGCACCAGCTGGAGCATCGGGGTTTCCACCTCCACGTAGCCCTGGCGGTGCAGGGTTTCGCGGATGGAGCGGGTGATCGCGGCGCGGGTGTAGACCATCTCGCGGGCCTCGTCGCGGACGATCAGGTCCACGTAGCGCTGGCGGACGCGGGTTTCCTCGTTCAGTTCGGCGTGCAGCACGGGAAGCGGCCGCAGGGCCTTGGACGCCATGGACCAGGAATCGGCCATCACGGAGAGTTCGCCGCGGCGCGAGGAGATCACCTCGCCCTTGATGAAGACGTGGTCGCCGAGGTCCACCAGGGACTTCCAGTCGGCGAGCGCCTCTTCGCCGACGTTGGCCAGGCTGACCATCACCTGCAGCCGGACGGCTTTCCCGTCGAGGCCGCCCTCCTGCAGGGTGGCGAAGCAGAGCTTGCCGGTGTTGCGGATGAAGACGATGCGGCCGGTCACGCCGACGACGTCGCCGGTGGTTTCATCGGCCACGAGGTGGGCGTACTTTTCGCGGACTTCGGTCAGCGAGTGGGTGCGCTCGACCCCCACCGGGTACGCCTCGACGCCACGCTCGATCAGCTTGGCGCGCTTCTCCATACGGACCAGCGTCTGTTCGCTGGCATCGTGCGGCTCGGCGGCGTTGTTCGGGACGGGGGCGTTTTGGGAAGTCACAATCCCTAAGTTTACCGGGCGTTCAGCCCCCTCCGGTCCGGCGGGCACGGGAATAGACTCGAGGCTGTGGAGACAAGCACGATTCCGACGGACGACGGCGCGGGGCACCTTGAGGTGCACAGCTTCCCGCCCGCGCCGGAAGCGGCCGCCGGGGCCGGCGTCGTGCTGGTGCACGGGACCCTGGTCACCGACGCCCTGTACCGATCCTTCGCCCGGAGCCTGGGCCGGCTGCTCGGCCGTCCGGTGCACAGTTACAACCGCCGCGGCCGCGCCGGTTCCTCGGCCCAGCCCGCGGACTATTCGGCGGCCACGGAAGTGGCTGACCTCGCCGCCGTGCTCCGGCACACCGGTTCAACCGACGTCGTCGCCCACAGTTACGGCGGCTTCGTGGCGCTCCAGGCTGCGCGCACCCTCCCCATCCGCCGCATGGTGACCTACGACGCGGCGGTATCCCTGGCGGGGAACCTGGCCAGCCGCTGGCGGCCGGAACTGGAACGCTCGGTGGCGGCCGGGGAACTTGACCATGCGTGGGCGCTCCTGGTCCAGGGCCTCGAGACCGCGGGTCCGGTGTCGAGGCTGCCGCTGGGTGCCCTGCGGATGCTCAGCATCCTCTCGGCCCGGACCACCCTCGGCGCGGAAATGCGGGAACTGCTGCCCACGGCCGTCGCCGAGATGCGTGCCGTGCTGGCCGCCGACGCCGGGCTTCCGGACTTCGCCGCCATCACCGCGCCGACGCTGATGCTCACCGGCGGGTGGAGCCCGGCCTACTTTGCCGACACGGGGAGGCAGCTCGCGGCGGCCGTCCCCGCCATTGAGTTCGCCTCGGTCCCCGGCCAGCTGCACGAAGGACCGATCCGGCCCGGGAACCGGCGGCTCGCGCTGATAGCGGCCAGGTTCCTGCTGGACGGCGCGGACATCCCGGCGCGGCTCAGGATCCGCCGCCGGCTGCGGCAGGCCCGCTGACTTCTGGCACTAGAATCGGGGGCGACCTATGTCGAAAGGACCCCCTTGGCCAAGCTCTACTTCCGCTACGGCGCGATGAACTCCGGCAAGTCGACGGGCCTGCTGCAGGCCGCCTTCAACTACGAAGAGCGCGGCCAGCGGGTGCTGCTGGCCAAACCGGACATCGATACCAAGGGCGACGCCGACGTCGTGTCCCGGCTGGGGATGACCCGCTCGGTGGACTTCCTGATCCCGGCCGGGGCGTCGGCGAGGCAGCTGTTCTCGGCCCAGGCCCACGGGGACGATCCCGACGCCCTCCTCCAGCACGTGGACACGCCGCCCGTGGCGTGCCTGCTGGTGGACGAGGCGCAGTTCCTGGAGCCGGAGCAGGTTGACGACCTCTTCCGCATCGCCGTGCTGGACAACGTTCCGGTGCTGGCCTACGGCATCCGCACGGATTTCCGCACCCGCGCCTTCCCGGGGTCCCTGCGGCTCCTGGAAATTGCGCACACCCTCGAAGAGCTCAAGACCATCTGCCGGTGCGGTCGGAAGGCCATCTTTAATACCCGCCGGATCGGCGACGACGTGGTGTTCGACGGCGACCAGGTGGCCATCGACGGGCAGGACGCTTGGTACGAGTCGCTCTGCGGCTCGTGCTACCTGGAGATCTCCGGCGGCCGGCTGGGCAGCTGAAGCCATCCCTGCTGTGCGGACCCGGGCGGCTCCGCTAGGCTCGGAGCATGACCCGCGAGAACATCAGAACCCCCGACGGCGGCACCCTTGAGCTTTTCAGCACGGGCGCGGATCTAGCCGCGGCGGGTTCCGGCGTCGTCGTCGTCCCGGCCTCCATGGTGACGGCCGCCGACTACACCCGGTTCGCGCAGAAACTCAGCGCCGCCCTGGGCCGCCCGGTCCATACGTTTAACCGCCGCGGCCGCGGCTCCTCGTCGCCGCAGGCGGAGGACTACACACTGGACGCGGACATCCGCGACCTCGACGCCGTGATGAAGCACACCGCCAGCACGGACGTCTTCGGGCACAGCTTCGGCGGGGCGGTGGCGCTGCACGCCGCCAGGACCCTGCCGGTGGAACGCCTGGCGGTGTACGACCCCGCCGTGTCGGTGAACCACAGCGTGTCCGCCGACTGGATCCCGGAGTACGAGCGCCTGACCGCCGCCGGCGACGACGACCGTGCCCTCGCCGTCCTGGTGCGCGGCCTCGAGACCGGCAGCGCGCTCTCGAGGATGCCGCTGTCCATGCTGACGCTGGCGAACAAACTGACCGCCGGCACGCCCGTCGGCAAGCAGCTGCGCGAACTGATGAAGACCGGCGTCCGCGAGATCAGGGCGATCATCGCAGCGGACATGCCGGCCGAGCCGTTCCTGGAGCTGCCGCTGGAGACGCTGATCGTTGTGGGCGAAAAGAGCCCGGCCTACTTCGGGGTGGCCTGCGGGCAGATCCATGACGTGCTGTCCGGCTCCAGCTACACCATCCTGCCGGGCATGGGCCACGACGGCGTCAACAAGGCCCCGGACAAGCTCATCGCCGAACTCAGCGACTTCTTCGCCGGCTAGGCCCACGCCGGGCCGGCCGGCTGCCGGACCGGCGCCCGCGGACGCCGGCTGCGGTCAGTGCCCGCCCGGTCCGGCGGCGCCTTCGGTCTTGCGCATCAGGGCCGCGAGTACGACGGCGGCGAGCGCGATGGCCGCTGCGGTCAGGAACGCCGCGTGCATACCCGCGACGATGCCCGAGCCGGCCGAGACGACGGCGAAGATGGAGACCAGCAGGGCCGTGCCGGCAGCGCCAGCGACCTGCTGCAGGGTGCTCATAATGGCCGAGCCGTGCGAGTAGAGGTGCGGCGGCAGCGGGTTCAGGCCTGTGGTGAAGGCCGGGGTGAACAGTAGGGCCAGGCCCAGGCTCAGGGTGACGTGCAGCGCGATGATCCAGCCGACCGGGGTCTGGGCGTCCAGCGTCGAGAACTGCCACAGTGACAGCACCATCAGCACGGACCCGGTCACGGTCAACGGCAGCGGACCGAACTTGTCGAACAGCCGGCCGATCACCGGGCCCAGCAGGCCCATTGCGAGTCCGCCCGGGAGCAGGGCGAGTCCGGTTTCCAGTGACTTGAGGCCGCGGACTTCCTGCAGGTACAGGGGCAGCAGGATCACGGCGCCGAACAGGGCGATTATCGCGACCACCAGCAGCAGCACGGACACGGTGAACATCCGGAAGTTGAACGCGCGCAGGTCCAGCAGGGGCGCGTCGGAGCGCTGCAGCCGCACCTGGCGCAGGACAAAAGCCAGGAGTGCGACAACGCCGACGGCCAGCGCTGCGACCGCACCGGTGGCGGCACTCCCCTCGCTGCCGCCGATCTGGCTCAGCCCGTAGACCACACCGCCGAACGCCGGCACGGTCAGGATCACGGAGAGCGCGTCCAGGCGGGTTTTTTCCTTTTCGCCGATGTTGCGCAGGAACCGGGCGCCGATGCCGAACGCGAGCAGGGCGATGGGCAGGACGAACACGAACATAAAGCGCCAGGAGAAGTTCTGCAGGATCAGCCCGGAGACGGTAGGTCCCATGGCCGGTGCGACGGAGATCGCAATGCTGACGTTCCCCATCACGGCGCCGCGCCGGGAGACGGGCACCAGGGTCAGGATGGTGGTCATCAGCAGCGGAAGCATAATCGCGGTGCCGCCGGCCTGGACGATCCTGGCCAGGAGGAGCACCTCAAAGCCCGGGGCGACGGCGGCCAGCAGGGTGCCGCCGGAGAACAGTCCCATGGCGAGCATAAAGACAGCGCGGGTGGAGAGTCGCTGCAGGATGAATCCGGTGGTCGGGATGACCACGGCCATGGTCAGCATAAAGCCCGTGGCCAGCCATTGGACGGTGGGGGCATCAACGTTCAGGTCCACCATCAGCCGCTGCAGGGCAACGTTCATGATGGTTTCGTTGAGGATCACCACGAAGGTCGCCACCAAAAGGGTCGCGATGATGGTGACGGACTCCCGGGACAGTTTCTCCGGCGCGGCCACCCCCGCGGCGGGGCTTACCGTGGTCTGCGCGGGGTCGCTGGGTGCGCTGGGCGAGACATCTGTAGACATGGTGTTCCCTCAGGGAGTTGAGACGGGGGTTCGGCGCGACGGCGCTGCCTCAGTTGCCAACCATTCTATTCGCCCGCTCATTCCCGCCGCGGGTCAGGAATCCAGGGGGACGTTGTCGATCAGCCGCACCGGCCCGACTTTGGCCGCGATGAGGACCAGGCCCTCGCCGCGGAACGGGGTCTCCCGGCAGTTCTCCGCGAGCGGTTCGAGCGTGCGCGGATCCACGACGTCGAAATAGTCCAGTTCCACGAGCGGCTGCGATTCCACCAGGGCCCGGGCGGAGTCTAGGTCCAGCGGCTGGTGGGCGTTGGCACGCTCCTCGACCAGCCGCAGCGCCCGGGACAGGACCAGGGCGGCGTCGCGTTCGGCCGCGGTGAGGAACCGGTTCCGGCTGGAGAGCGCCAGGCCGTCCGGGGAACGGACGATCGGGACGGGCACGATTTCCACAGGGAAGTTCAGGTCCGCCACCATCCGCTGGACCAGGGTCAGCTGCTGGGCGTCTTTCTGGCCGAAGTACGCCCGGTAGGCCGCCTGCCCCGCGCCCGGCAGTCCGTAGTGCAGCAGCTTCGCGACCACCGTCAGGGCGCCGTCGAAGTGCCCAGGCCGTGAGGCGCCCTCCCACTTGTTGGCCAGGGCCCCCGACGTGATGCGCACCATCGGTTCCCCGCCGGGGTAGACCTCCTCGACAGAGGGGGCGAAGGCAAGATCCACGCCCTCCGCCTCGAGCAGGGCCAGGTCCGCGTCAAGGGTCCGCGGGTAGCGCTCAAGGTCCACGGCCTCGCCGAACTGCAGCGGGTTGACGAAGATGCTGGCCACCACCACGTCGTTTTGTTCGACGGCGGTCCTGGCCAGCTGGGCGTGGCCCTCGTGCAGGGCGCCCATGGTGGGGACGAGCCCCTGCGAGCTGCCCCGTTTGGCGGTGAGCAGCCGTGCGCTTTCGGCGCGCAGCTCGGCAGCCGTGGTCACGAGCCGGATAGCCATGTCAGGGTCCTTCCTCGGGGATCGGGCCGCCGGCGCCGGGCGCCTCGAGCGCCCGCTGGATACCGTCGGCCTGTCCTGGCTTCAGCAGGCCGCGGCTTCCGGCCCTGCGGGCCGTTGCCCGGGCCATGGCCAGGTACGCGTCAAGAATATCGCCGCCGGAGCCGCGGTCGAGTTCGCGGAGTGCCTCCGTGTGCGCGGCGACCGTCCCCGCATCCCCGCGGGCCACCGGACCGGTGAGGGCCGACTCCCCCGAGGCGAGGGCGTTTTCGAGGCTGGCGCGCAGCAGGGGGCCCAGCATACGTTCCGGGGCGTCGACGCCCACCTCACGCAGGAGTTCGGAGGCCTGCGCCACCAGGGTGACCATGTGGTTCGAGCCGTGGGCCAGGGCCGCGTGGTACAGGACGCGGTCCCCCTCCGCGATCGCTACCGGCTCCGCCCCCATCTCGACCACCAGGGCCTGCGCGATGGGCAGCATTGCCGGGTCGGCGGTGACACCGAAGCTGCAGTCAAGCAGCCGGGTGAGGTCAAGGCTCATCCCGGTGAATGTCATGGCCGGGTGCAGCGCCAGGGGCACGGCGCCGGCGGCGCGGACCGGACGCAGGATCCCGACGCCGAAGCGGCCCGAGGTGTGGGCCACCAGCTGCCCGGGCTGCCACGCACCCAGCTTCGCGAGACCCTCGACGAGCGGGCCCAGGGCGTCGTCCGGGACGGCCAGGAGCACCAGCTCGGCGCGTTCCACGATGTCCTGCACCTCGAGGATGGGAACGCCGGGCAGCAGGGTTTCCGCGCGTTCGCGGCTCGCTTCCGAGACCGCGGAGACCCCGACGACGGCGTGCTCTGCGGCGCGCAGCGCAGCCCCCAGGACGGCGCCCACCCTGCCGGCTCCGATGATTCCGACGCCGAGGCGTCCTGGCTTAGGCATGCTGCGGCCCTTCCGTTGGTACGTGGTTCTCCGGACCGGGTCCGGGGTGGTTGGTGCCGGCACGCCAGTGTTCACTGGTTTGCCGGCGCCGGGCAGTCCGGGCCCGGGCGGCCTGCGCGTTGAGCAGGTCCCGTGCCTCGTCCAGCCCGGCCTGGATCAGCCGGGGCACCACCGGCCCGGCCGTGGTGTGGAGGACGAGGTCGGCCACCCGGAAGCGCCGCGCCACCGGGCCTTGCTGCAGGGCGATCGACTGGGTCCGCTGGTGCGGAACGAGGACCAGCTGGCGCCACCAGCGGCCGGACCGGAGCAGCAGCGCGGTCTCGGTGGCCGCGAAGCCGTTGCGCCGCCAGCCCAGTGGTGCCAGCAGGCGGGCACGGCGCGGGGTGGTGACAAAACCGCCGTCGTCGGGTGCCCCCGGCACGGCAGGCCGGGCACCGGGCCCGTGCGACCGGCCGGTGCCCGCGAGGCCGGTCAATCCCGCCGTGAACACCCGCGCCGGGTCCGGGGTGCCGGGATCGGGCAGGACTAGGGAGAGCATGGTGAACACCTCAGCGTAGGTGCCGACGGGCAGCAGGGTGGTCCGGGACGAGCCCTCGCCGTTGCCGCCGGAGGTTCCGTACCCGGCCACATTCACCTGGATCCGGTACCAGCCGAACACCCGCCACAGCGGCGGCTGGAGAACCCGCAGGGCCTGGATCCGTCCCGGCGGCAGGGTCTGCGCCAGGGTGTCCAGCAACCCGTAGCGGAGCCGGATGCCGTCGGGGGAAATGGCGGCCGTGAAATTGAACCCTTTGTTGAACGAGTTCCAGTACGCGGCTACCAGGCCGAGGCCGGCCGGGATCAGGTACAGGTAGAAGCCCCTGTTCTCGGTGACGGCGGACAACAGCACCGACGCCGCGGCACCGAGGACAATAGCCACGCTCTGCTCGCTGAGCACCAGGGAGCCCAGCAGGCGTCCCGGCGGCACGGTCAGCACGGTGTGCTCGGGCGCCTCCACCGCGGGGGCCGGCGGGCGGCCCGCGGCCGGTTCCGGGTTCGCGGCAACTTCTGGAGTTCCGGGAGTTCCGGGGATTCCGGCTGCCGCCGGGGCGCCACCGGCGGGTGTGGCGCCGCCGGCGGCGCCGGCGAGGATGGTCGCGCGGAGCTGGCGGGCCTCATCCGCGCGCAGGTACGCCAGGTGTACGGCGGACTGGCCGGCGTCGGCCACTTCGAACCGGAGCTCGGCGAGCCCGAAGATCCGGGCCAGCAGCGGCTGCACGACGTCGATGGCCTGGACCCGGTCCAGCCTGGCCTGGCGCTGCTGCTTGAACAGGAACCCGCTGTTGACCCGGACGTAGCCGTCGGCGACCTGGTAGCGGGTGAAGTACCAGCTCAGCACAAACCCCAGGACGGTCAGCAGCAGTACCCCGCCGCCGCCGAGCAGCAGCCACGGCGCCCGTCCGGCGAACCTGTCGTCAAAGACCGGCCCGCCCTGGAGCAGGCGTTCAAAGGAGTCCCGGCCGAAGAAGACAAACATCGCGGCCAGCGCCACCCAGCCCCGGACAAAGGGCGACGCCGGATGGACGCGCCGCCAGTCCTCGCCGTCGGCGGTCACAGTCCGGCCAGACGGGCCTCGCCGCGGGCGGAGAGCTGTTCGCGCAGCCGCGCGCCCTCGGCCGCCGGCAGGCCAGGGATCTGGGCGCTGGTACCCGCAGAGGCGGTGTGGAGCTTGACGGTGCACAGGCCCAAGGCGCGTTCCACCGGACCGGCCCCGATGTCGACGTACTGCATCCGTCCGTAGGGCACCACCAGCACCCGCTGGAAGAAAATGCCGCGCCGGATCAGGAGATCGTCCTCGCGTTCGGCATAACCGATGGACCGCACCTGGCGCGGGATAAGCACCAGCCGCCAGATGGCAACCAGGAGGGCGGCGGCCGGCACGGCGATGGCGAGCCACAGCGGGGGCCAGTCCCAGGCACCGCCCAGGACCAGGATCAGGGGCAGGGACAGGAGGACGACGGCGGCTAGGTTGCCCAGCGCCCACCCCGCCACCCGGACCGGGACGTACCGCGGCGACACCCGCCGCCAGTCCACCCCGGGCGGGTCAATCGCCTCGGTACGCATATTCGCCCTCAGCCTTGGGTTTGCCGCGTTTGCCCTGCACCCCGGGGGTTCCCTCGGCGTCGCCGTCCTCGGGGGGAATCCGGCAGAAGCGCTCCACGAGCAGGCCGACCACCACCATGGCCAGTCCGCCGCCGGCCATCGCCAGCGTTTCCCAGGTGATGGACTGGCCGCTGCGCACGTTCCAGAGCCTCAGGTGGTCGAAGAAGATTCCCGCGTGCCAGCCCAGCAGGACCGTTCCGGTGTAGGCGCAGGCCTGGGCGAGGACCAGCGTCCATGCGGCCAGGATCGGGTTGAGCAGTTTCTTTTTCTTGCCGTTGCGCCAGCGGAGGACGCGGATGCCCAGGATCAGGGTGGCGGCCACGATCACACCCATGGTGACCAGGGCTGTCAGCGGGAGCACTGGTGTGTCCAGGCTGTAGCGGGCGGCAATCAGGGCCGCCAGCCAGCCGAAGACGGCCACCGAGACACCAATGACCAGCAGCAGGAGCGGGTTGATGAGCTTCACGAGGCCTCCGCCGCGCCGGCTGCACCGGCCACGCCGCTGGGGTCCTCGAAGCCGTCGAACGGTTCGAGGTCGGGGAAGTCGGGGGCCTTCACGGCGAGGTCCCCCACCCGTTCACCGTTGAGCTCGGCCGCGGGGTCGATCAGGGACCAGGGGTACAGCACGAAGGCCCGCTGCGCCACGCGTGGGTGCGGGAGCGTCAGGTCGGGGTCGGAGCTCACCACGTCGCCGTAGGTGATGATGTCCACGTCCAGGGTGCGCGGGCCCCAGTGGACCTCACGGACGCGCAGGTGCTTCTGCTCCACCGCGTGGCAGTGCTCCAGGAGCTCTTCCGGGGACAGCGAGGTTTCGACGGCGATGACCATGTTCAGGAAATCCGGCTGGTTCGGCGGCCCGCCCACGGCCTTGGTCTGCACGATCGGGGAGATCGCGAGCAGCCGCACTTCCGGCGGATCGACGAGGTCGGCGACGGCGGCGGAGAGGGTGTCGTTGCGTGCCCCCAGGTTGCTGCCGAGGGCGATCACGGCGCGGGTGTAGCACGCAGTGGGCAGGCTCATGGCCGTCCCCTGTGCACGCTGACGGACACGTCGCCGAAGTCGACCTCGATGGGCGCCTTCGGCTTGTGCACGGTGATGTCGACGGCGGCTACCGGGAAGCGGCGGAGAACGTCGTCGGCGATCCGGATGGCGAGGGCCTCGATCAGGTTCAGCGGCGTCCCGGTGATCCACCCCTTGATGCACTCGGCCACCTCGCCGTAGTGCGCGGTGTCGAGGACGTCATCGCTCGCGGCCGCCGGGCCGAAGTCCAGGTGCAGCACGGCGTCGACGACGAACGGCTGGCCGTCGCGGCGTTCGAAATCGAACACCCCGTGATGTCCGACGGCGGTGACGCCGCTCAGTGTGATCCGGTCCATGGTGTGCCCGGCCTAGCTGTTGCCGGGCACGGCCGGTACCGGCGCGGGGGCGATGCGGGCGGCGACCTTGACGGCGTCGAGGCTGGGGCCGACGTCGTGCACGCGGACAGCCCACGCACCGCGGTAGGCGCTGATCGCTGTGACCGCTGCGGTGGCGGCGTCCCGCTCTTCGGGCTGGGCGGCCTTGCCGGCGACGGTCAGGAGGCTGCCCAGGAAGCGCTTCCGGGACGCGGCGACCAGGACCTTGTGGCCCATGGCCTGCAGCACGTCGATGTTCTGCAGCAGTTCCCAGTTCTGCGCCTCGTTCTTGGCGAAGCCCAGGCCCGGGTCCAGGATGAGCTGCTCCGGGGTGGCTCCGGCGGCATACAGTTTGTCGCGGATGCCGGCGAGCTCGGCGGCGACCTCTTCGGCGACGTTGCCGTACTCGGCCAGCGAGTCCATGGTTCCGGCGTCGCCGCGGCGGTGCGTGAGGACGTAGGGCGCGTTGCTGCGGGCCACCAGCTCCAGCATTGCCGGTTCGATGGTCAGGCCGGAGACGTCGTTAATGATTGTGGCGCCGGCGGCGAGGGCGGCCTCGGCGGTGGCCGCGTGGGTGGTGTCGATGCTGACCAGCGCACCGGCCTTGGCCAGCGCCTCGATCACGGGCAGGACCCGTTGCTGTTCCTCCTCGACGCTGACCTCGGCGGCACCGGGCCGGGTGGACTCCCCGCCGACGTCGATGATGTCCGCGCCGGCGTAGCACATCCGCAGGCCGGCGGCGATGGCGGTGTCCGGGGTCGCGTGCCGGCCGCCGTCGCTGAAGGAATCCGGGGTGACGTTGAGGATCCCCATCACGAGCGTCCGGTCCGTGGGCAGGTCCTTGAAGCTGGCGGCCGGGCGCGGCTTGCGCAGCACGGGCAGCGGCGAGGTGGCAGGTCCGGTTCCAGGGGCTGCGGCGAGGGAGTCCATAGTCTGTTTTTGTTACCTTCCGAGAATGAGGCTCATGGCTTCGGCGCGGGTGGCCGGGTCATGCAGCTGCCCGCGGACCGCGCTGGTGACGGTCTTCGCACCGGGCTTGCGGATGCCGCGCATGGACATGCAGAGGTGTTCGCATTCGACGACGACGATCGCGCCGCGCGGCTTGAGGTGGGTGACGAGGGCTTCGACGATCTGGGTGGTCAGCCGCTCCTGGACCTGCGGGCGGCGGGCGAACATGTCCACCAGCCGGGCCAGCTTGCTCAGCCCGGTGACCTTGCCGTCGTGGGAGGGAATGTAGCCGACGTGGGCCACCCCGTGGAACGGCACCAAGTGGTGCTCGCAGGTCGAGTAGAACGGGATGTCCTTGACCAGCACCAGTTCCTCATGGTCGAGGTCGAAGGTGGTGGCGAGGATTTCCGCCGGGTCGTGGTGCAGTCCGGCGAACATCTCCGCGTAGGCCTTGGCCACCCGCTTCGGGGTGTCCTGCAGGCCGCTGCGGTCCGGGTCCTCGCCGATGGCCAGCAGGATCTCGCGGACCGCCGCCTGGATCCGCGGGCGGTCCACCTTGGAGCCGTGCTGGTCGGAGGCCTCCGCCGGCCCTCCCACGGGGAGGGAACCGGCGGTGGCGGGAACGTCGTCGTCGTCGAAGTAAGAAGTCACAGAAGAAGCCTAGCCGGGATGGCCGTCAGGCCCCAGATCCGTAACGCCGCCCTCGAAAGGCTCCTGCCCGGGCACTCCCTGGGCGTGCGGCGGCCGGGCGTCGAGGGGTTCCTCGAGCCGGGCCTCCTTGGCTTCTTCCTGCGCCTCGCGCTCGGCCTTTTCCCGGCGGGACTCGACCGGTCCGACCGCCTGGATGGGGCGGCTCTCCTTGGACAGCCAGATCTCGCGGAAGTCGCGCTTCCGGATGTCCGCGAACACCTGGGCGATCTCGGCCTGGTTGAGGGTCTCCCGTTCCAGCAGCTCCACGGCCAGCTGGTCCAGGACGTCGCGGTTCTCGACCAGGATCGCGTAGGCCTCGTCGTGGGCGTTCTCGATCAGGCGGCGCACCTCCTCGTCCACCACATAGGCGATCTGGTCCGAGTAGTTGCGTTCGTGGCCGGCGTCGCGGCCCAGGAACGGCTCGCCGCCGCCCTGGCCGAGGCGCACGGCACCAACACGCTCACTCATACCGAATTCGGTGACCATCTTGCGGGCGATCCCGGTGGCCTTCTCGATGTCGTTCGAGGCGCCCGTGGACGGGTCGTGGAAGACGAGTTCCTCGGCCACACGGCCGCCCATGGCGTAGGCCATCTGGTCCAGGAGCTCGTTGCGGGTCACGGAGTACTTGTCGTTTTCCGGGACCACCATCGTGTAGCCCAGGGCGCGGCCGCGGGGCAGGATGGTGATCTTGGTGACCGGGGCGGAGTTCCGCAGTGCCGCCGCCACCAGGGCGTGGCCGCCTTCGTGGTAGGCGGTGACCTTGCGTTCATGTTCCTTCATGACCCGGCTGCGCTTCTGCGGGCCGGCCATCACCCGGTCGATTGCCTCGTCGAGGGCGCGGTCGTCGATCAGGTTGGCGTTCGAGCGGGCCGTGAGGAGCGCCGCCTCGTTGAGCACGTTCGCGAGGTCCGCACCGGTGTAGCCGGGGGTCTTCTTCGCAACGGCCTTGAGGTCGACGCCGGGCGCCATCGGCTTGCCCTTGGCGTGGACCTTCAGGATCTGGTCGCGGCCGATCAGGTCCGGGGCCTCAACCGAGATCTGCCGGTCGAAGCGGCCCGGGCGGAGCAGGGCCGGGTCGAGCACGTCGGGCCGGTTGGTGGCCGCGATGAGGATGACGTTGGTCTTGACGTCAAAGCCGTCCATTTCAACCAGCAGCTGGTTGAGGGTCTGCTCGCGCTCGTCGTTGCCGCCGCCGATGCCGGCACCACGGTGCCGGCCGACGGCGTCGATCTCGTCGACGAAGATGATGGCCGGCGAGTTGGACTTGGCCTGTTCGAACAGGTCGCGGACACGGGAGGCGCCCACGCCGACGAACATTTCGACGAAGTCGGAACCGGAGATCGAGAAGAACGGCACGCCTGCCTCGCCGGCGACGGCGCGGGCCAGCAGGGTCTTACCGGTGCCGGGAGGACCGTAGAGCAGCACGCCCTTCGGGATCTTGGCGCCCACGGCCTGGAACTTGGCCGGTTCCTGCAGGAATTCCTTGATCTCCTGGAGTTCCTCCACGGCCTCGTCGGCGCCGGCGACGTCGCTGAAGGTCACCTGCGGCATGTCCTTGTTGACCATCTTGGCCTTGGACTTGCCGAACTGCATGACCTTGGAGCCGCCGCCCTGCATCCTGGAGAGCAGGAACCAGAAGAGCACGCCCAGCAGCAGGACGGGCACCAGCAGGGAGAACAGTCCGGAGAACCAGTTGCTCTCGACGGGCTGGTCGGTGAAGCCGCTCGGCGGTTTCGCGGCCGTCACGGCCTTGACGACGTCGGTCGCGCGGGCGTTGACGAAGTAGAACTGGACGTTCTTGCCCTTGTTCTGCCCGTCCGCCTGGTAGTCGTCCCGCAGCACCAGGTCCACGCGGTTCTCGGCGTCGAAAATTTTGGCCTGTTCCACCTTGCCGGTGGACAACATTTCCAGTCCCTTGTCGGTATCGACACGGGCGGAGCCGCCCGGGGCCAGGGTTGCAAAGGCCAGCAGGAGCATGCCGATAACGACGACAATCCAGATGCCCGGGCCCTTGAAGAAACTCTTAGCTTTCATCTGATCGGGGGCTGGCCCCGTCCCTCCTGGTAGTGCTGCACGGCGACCGAATTGCGCGCGTGTGGTGCTGCGTCAGGTTCTAGCTATACACCGTCGCAGTAAGTCACGCACGGTCACGGCCAAAAGTTCCCTGTCGGCGTAGCGGAGGGCTGTGCGGGGGCCGGACAGACCCGGCGGCGGGCCGGCGGGAACCGCCGGGGCTTACTCGTAGACGTGCGGCGCCAGGGTGCCGACGAAGTCCAGGTTGCGGTACTTCTCGGCGTAGTCCAGGCCATAGCCGACGACGAATTCGTTCGGGATGTCATAGCCGACGTACTTGACGTCGATCTGGACCTTCGCGGCGGTGGGCTTGCGGAAGGCGGTGCAGATTTCCACCGAGGCCGGTCCGCGGGATTCCAGGTTGGTCTTGAGCCAGGAGAGGGTGAGGCCGGAATCGATGATGTCCTCGACGATCAGGACGTCTTTGCCCATGAGGTCGGTATCGAGGTCCTTGAGGATGCGGACGACGCCGGAAGACTGGGTGCCGGAGCCGTAGGAGGAGACGGCCATCCAGTCCATCGACACGTGGCTGTGCAGGGCGCGGGCAAGGTCAGCCATGACCATCACGGCGCCCTTGAGCACACCGACGATCAGCAGATCGCGGCCTTCGTAGTCCTTGTCGATCTGGGCAGCGAGTTCTGTGATCCTGGTCTGGATCTGCTCCTTGGAGTACAGAACGTGCTTGAGGTCTGCCTGGACGTCGTTTGAATCCACCAATGGCTCCTGTGTAGATGCGGGGGTGCGACTATTTGTGCGGCGGTTTTTGAGGCCGGAATACAAGCTTCCCACAGCGGGCGCCCTCGCGGGGACCGGCGGCGGGACCGGACTGCCCGGCCGCGGTCAGCTGGGCCAGCGAGAGCCGGTACACGCTCACACCGCCGGGCAGCTCCACCGGCCCGGCGGAGCCGTGCCGGCGCAGCAGTGCCTCGGCCGCCAGCAGCCGCTGGTAGCTGGGCTGTTGGCCGCCGACGGCGGCAGCCGCTTTCGCGATCACCCGGAACCTGATCGCCGGGGCGAGTTCGCCCAGCTCGGCTTCGGGCAGGGCGATCTCCCCGCCGGTCCGTTCCTGCAGGCGGACGAAGGTGTCATTCGCCACAGCCTCGAGGTAGTCGGCGTCCAGCTGCAGGATGGACGCCGTCCGGGCCAGCGACTCGGCGACTCCCGGGCCGAGTTTGTCCTCCAGCATGGGCAGCACCTCAACCCGGGTCCGGGACCGGGCAAAGGCCGGGTTCTCGTTGCTCGGGTCATGCCACGGGTCCAGTCCCTCCACGGCACAGATCTCGAGGGTGTCGTCGCGGCGCAGGCCCAGGAACGGCCGCAATAGGTGCCCCCGGGCGGGCCGCATACCGGCGAGCGAGCGGGTTCCGGACCCGCGTGCCAAACCCAGGAGGACCTGTTCGGCCTGGTCGTCGAGGGTGTGGCCGAGCAGGATGGCGGTGGCGCCGGCGTCGTCCGCGGCGGCTTCGAGGGCAGCGTGCCGGGCATCCCGCGCGGCGGCTTCCGGCCCAATCCCGGATGAGGCGACGTCAACTGTCCGGACCTGGACCGGGGAGAGCTCCAGCTCGCGCAGCACCGCGGCGGCCGCGGCGGCAACGTCAGCGGACCCGGGCTGGAGCTGGTGGTCCACCACGACGGCGCCGACCGATACGGGGTGGCCGTCCACGTGGCCGCGGCGGCCGAAGTACGCGGCGACGGCGGCGAGGGCGAGAGAGTCCGGGCCGCCGCTGCAGGCCACGAGGACGCGTGCGGGGTAGCCGGCGTCGGCGAGGGCGTCCTGCAGCATTTTCCGGGCTTTGCCGACGACGGGCGCCAGCCTGCCGGGCCGGCGTCGTTCCCCGGATGCGGCGGGGAGGTCCGGTGGGGTGTGGGAGGGCACGTGGATTAGAGCCCCATCCGGTCGAGCCAGAGCTTGGAGTCGTGGATCTCCGGCTCGGTGGGGAGGTGGTCCGCTGACTCCCAGACCCGGTTGAAGCCCTGCATTCCGGCGGCGTCCACTACTTCCCGGACGAACTTGGAGCCGTCGCTGTACTGCCGCATCTTCGCGTCCAGGCCCAGCAGGCTGCGGATGAATTTCTCGATGGCGCCCCGGTCCTGGCCGCGGGCGTTGAAGCGCTGGCGGATCGTCTTGACGGAGGGGACGATGCTTGCGTCCACGGCGTCCATCACCACGTTCGCGTGGCCCTCGAGCAGGCTCATCACGGCCGTCAGGTGCGAGATCGCCGCGCGTTCCGCCGGGTCCTGCAGCAGGTCCAGGATCGCCCCGCGGCCCGGTGCCGAGCCGGTGGCGGAGCGGTCCTTGAGCGCCTTCGCGGCCGCGGCGGCGCGCTCCATGATGGAGTCGACGTTGCCCAGCAGGTGGACGCTGAGGTCCTCGATTTGTTCGAGCATGTGGTGCCGCAGCCACGGGGCGGCGGCGAACTGCACGCGGTGGGTCTGCTCGTGCAGGCATACCCAGAGCCGGAAGTCCTCGGGCGCGACGTTGAGCTCGCGCTCCACGGCGACGATGTTCGGCGCCACCAGCAGGAGCCGTCCCGCGGCAGGGGCGGTGGAGTTCGGGGCGAGGGCGGAGAAGGGGTCGTACTGGCCCAGGACCTTGCTGGAGAGGAAGGCCAGGATCGCGCCCAGCTGGCTGCCGGTGATGGCGCCGCTGACGCTTGCCGCGCCCGGGCTCACCGCGCCGCGGCGGCTCTCGAGCATTTTCTCGATGGCCGGCTGCAGCATCACGGCGAAGCTCTGCGTGTTCGCCTTGGCCCAGGATGCGCGGTCCACCACCAGGACCGAGGAGTCACGGAGGTCGCGGGCGGCCTCGAGGCCGGTGATGTCGTGCACATGCGGAACCGAGATATCCGCCATCAGGCGCAGGTTCTCCACCGCGGCCCCGATCTCGGCGGACTTCAGCGGCGGTCCGGCCGGGGTGAGCCGCGCGGCCGTGGACGCGGCGAGGTCCCAGTTGATAAGGGCCTGGGCCCGGGCTGATGTCTCGGTTGATGTCTCGCGCGAAGAGGACTCCATAGCCCCCATCAGATCACAGGGGGCCGACGATCCGCCTTAAATTCGTCGGGCGGCGAACGCACCCAGCCGCCGGCCGGCCCCGGCCCGCGGCCCGTTTCGACGGTTCCCTGCCGATTAGACGTCTCCAGGCGCCGGATACGCGGGGAACCGTCGAAACGGCGCCCGTCAGCGGCAGCCGCAGGCCGCCAGCACCGAGGCGGTCCGGTCCAGGGCCACCTTGTTTCCGGCCGCGCCGGGGGTGAGACCGTTGCCAATGAAGGAGAAGACCAGGAGCCGGCCGTCCGCGTCCACGACGTAGCCGCTGAGTGCGATCACAGTGTTCAGCGTCCCGGTTTTGGCCCGGACCAGGCCGGCGCCGCGGGCGGTGCTGGTGTCCGTGTAGCGGCTGCCCAGTGTCCCGGTCAGGCCGGCCACCGGAAACCCGGCCAGGGCGGCGCGGAGGCGGGTGTCGGGTCCGGAGGTCATGGCGCGGACGACGGCGGAAAGCTGCCGGGCGGAGACGTGGTTGTCCAGGGTCAGCCCGGCCAGGTCCGCGGCCCGCAGCGTGGCGTCGGGGATTTTCAGGTCGTCGACCTGCTGCAGCACGGCGGCGATTGCACCCTCGAACGTGGCCGGCTTGTTGCTCGCCGCCGCGACCATCCGGCCCATCACCTCGGTGAGGTAGTTATCCGACGTCCGCAGCAGGAGGTCAACCTGCTGGCTGACGGTCGCGGACTGGACCTCGGCCAGGACGGCCCCTGCCTGTGCGCCGGCCTGGCCGGTGGCTGCGGGTTTTGGCGCCGCGGCCACCCGGGCGACGCCGGGCTTCACGGTGATCCCGGCAGCGGCCCCGTTGGCCGAGAGCCGGTCAGTGAACGCCGCGGCGGCCGTCATGGCGGCGTCCCGCGGGCGCGGCCCGGTGGTGACGGCGGGATCGAAGCGCGCCGAGTTGAGCGCGAGCGGGAACAGCGGCGCGATCTCGCCGGCCGCGACGTCGTCCGGGCTCCAGGCCGGGCTGAGCGAGGGACCCTTGAACAGGGTGTCGTCCAGCAGCACGGAAACCGGGCCGGAAACCCCGGCCTTGCGCAGCGCGGCAACTGTCGAGGCCGCTAGCGTGTCCAGGCCGGCATGACCCAGGACCGCGTCCGGCGCCGACTTGCCGGCGCCCAGCAGGACGTCTCCCCCACCGGTCAGGACCACGGTACCGGGCGTCGGGCCGGCCACCACGGTGGTGCTGAAACGCCGGTCGGGGCCCAGTGTGCGGAGCGCGGCGGAGGCCGTCAGGAGCTTGATGTTGGAGGCGGGGGCACGGAGCTCGTCGCCGGAACGGTCAAAGAGGACGTTGCCGGTTATAGCGTCCTGCACCACCCCGCTGAAAGAACCGGCGCCGTCGGCCTTCAGGGTGGCTGCGAGATGGGTGGCGAGGACCTTGGCGTCGGGCACAGGGGCCCCGTCCGTGAGCGGACGCCGCCCGCCGACCGAGGACGATCCGCTGCCGCCGGCAGCGCTGAGGGTCGCGGGTACCTGCTGCCAGGAGCCCGCCGGGGCCGGCTCCGGCGGCAGGGCGGGGCCGGTGAACCCGGGGCTGACGGCGATGCCCGCCGGGATGCCGAGGGCCACCACCAGGAGGACCAGGAGCAGCATCGGGACCGTGCGCCCCAGCCTTCCGGGCGCCGGAGGCGTGCCGTCATGGCCCTGTGTGCGTTTCATGCTGCTGCTGGTCCTTTAGTCCCGAAATGTCCCCACTAGTTCCTGAAACCTGGGCCTGTCGCTATATCCTCAATAGTAGTCGGCGGCACCGGCACTGATTTTTTCGGATGCCATGTGTGCCGCGCACCCCCTGAATCCGTCAAGGAGCATTCCATGAAGCATGACGTGACCATCGAGATCCCCAAGGGATCGCGCGTCAAGTACGAAGTCGACCACGAGACCGGCCGCGTCCGCCTGGACCGCGTCCTGTTCACCTCCATGCAGTACCCGACGCACTACGGTTTCTTCGAGAACACCCTCGGTGAGGACGGCGACCCGCTGGACGCGCTGGTGCTGCTGCAGGACTTCGACCTGCACCCCGGGGTGATCGTCGAATCCCGCCCCATCGGCGTTTTCAACATGACCGACGACGGCGGCGGCGACGCCAAGGTTCTCTGCGTGCCGGCGGACGCCCGCTTCGACCACATCAACGAGATCAGCGATGTCAGCGAATTCTTGATCAAGGAAATCGAGCACTTCTTCACCCGTTACAAGGACCTGGAGCCCGGCAAGTGGGTCAAGGCCGAGGGCTGGGGCGACCGCGCCGCCGCCGAGGCCGAGCTCGAAGCCTCCATCAAGCGTTTCGTTCCGCACACGCACTAACGCGTCCTCATCAGGAACGCGGGGTACCCTCCGGCCGTATGGCCCGGGCCGGGGCCCCGCGTTGCTGTTTAACGCAGCCACTTTGCGCTGCCAGCCGCGGGTCAGGATTGTGTGAAATTGTTGGTTCATGAGTGCCGAGCCCGTTTTTAGCCCGCCCTGCGGCCCGGTGACCGGATGGCGCGACGGCGACGTCGTCCGCGCCACCGGGATTCCCTATGCCACCGCCGCACGGTTCCAGCCGCCGTCGGCCGCCCCGGACTGGGCGGAACCCCTGGCGGCCACCTCACCCGCCCCTGCCTGCCCGCAGGCGCCGGTCCCGTTCCTGGACGAGATCCTCGGAACCCGCTACGGCGAACTCCCGGGCAGTGAGGACTGCCAGCGCCTCTCGATCACCATGCCCGCCGGACTCACCGACGGCGGCCTCGACGGCGGCGAACGGTTGCCGGTTATGGTGTGGCTGCACGGCGGTTCCTACACGTCGGGCTCGGGCGACCTCGCGATCTTTGATCCCACCGCCCTGGTCGCCGAGAACCGCGTGATCGTGGTGTCCGTAACGTACCGCCTGGGCCTGTTCGGCTACCTGGCCGCGGGGACCGGCCGGCCCGCCAACCTCGGCCTGCTCGACCAGCTCGAGGCCTTCCGCTGGGTCCAGCGCAACATCGGCGCTTTTGGCGGCGATCCGGCAAACGTGACGGCGTTCGGCCAGTCCGCCGGCGGCGACGCCGTCGCCCACCTGATGGCTACGCCGGAGGCCCCCGCCCTGTTCCGCCGCGCGATCATTCAAAGCGCCCCGCTGGGCATCACCCGCGGCCGGGAGAAAATGAGCCGCGCCATGGGCATCGCCGCCACGGCCGTCACCGCAGAGACCCCGGCCATGGATGTTGTGGAAATCGAGGGGCACGTCTCCCAGGTGGCCCGGAAGTACGGGCTGATTGCGGCCATGCCGTTCGGCACCCAGTACGGGCATGACCCGCTGCCAGCAGAGGCCGGTATCGAGGACGCCTGGAACACCACGGCTCCCGGAATCGAGGTCCTCATCGGGCACACCTCCGAGGAAGCCAGGATGTTCCTTCCGCGCAACAGGGCCATCGGGCGCCTCGCAAAGGTCCCGCTGCTCGGGAACGCCGCGCTCAAGGCCATCAACTGGGCCGTGACCGAGGCGGTCTACGGCAGGGCCTCCCGGAAGTTCGCCCGGCGCCACGCCCGCGCCGGCGGCAGGGCCTACAGCTACGTCCTGTCGTGGGCCGCGCCGGGCAACTTCTACGGGGCCTCGCACACCGTGGACTTGCCCCTGCTGTTCGGCAACCGGCGGACGTGGGAAGGCGCCGGGCTGGTCGAGGGCGCAAGCTGGGAGGACATCAACGCTGCGGGCCGGCAACTCCGGGCCGTGTGGGCGCGCTTCGCGTCCGGGAAGGGCCTGGAGCCCAGCGGCGGGATTCCCGGCGCATTTCGGTACCGGGCGATCTGAGCCGGAACGGGACGGGACCTGTGCGAACTCCCCTGAGCGCGGCCGGCGGACGGCAGTGAGGACACTCGGCGTCGACCTCGCCGCGTCGACCAAGAAGACGGCGGCCGCCGTCGTGGAATGGAGTGGCGGGTCCGCCCGGCTTCTGTCTGTCAGCCTCGACGTCGACGACGCCGGGATTGTGCGCCTCTTCGGCGCCACCGATATGGCCGGGATCGACTGCCCCGTGGGCTGGCCGGACGCGTTCCTGCCCTTTATTGCCGGGCATCTTGCCGGCACCCCGCGCCCGGTCCTGGATCATGACGGAATCGAGGGCCGGCGGCTCCTGGCCTACCGGGACACGGACCGCTTCGTCACGGCCCGGACCGGGCTGATCCCGCTCAGCGTCTCAGCAGACCGGCTGGCGCACCCGGCCATGCGCTGCGCCGTGATCCAGGCCAAGATCGCGGCGGAGTTCGGCGCCCAGGCCAGGGACGGGAGCGGTCGGCTGGCCGAGGTCTACCCGGCGGCGTCCCTGAAGCTCTGGGGCCTGCTGGCGCGGGGCTACAAGGGCCGCGGCGCACCGGAAACAGAGCGCCTGGGCAGCCTCCTGGCCGGACTTCGGGACGCCGCCCCCTGGCTGGACCTGGCCGGGCACGAGGAGCAACTGGCCGGCTCGGACGACATGTTCGATGCCCTGGTCGCGGCCCTGACCGCCCGGGCCGTGGCCGTTGGCGCGAGCATCCGTCCCGACGCCGCCCACGCCGGGGCCGCCCGGTCCGAGGGCTGGATCCATCTGCCCACCGGCGGCCTGGAGGCACTCACCGCGCCCCGGGCCTGACCCGCCGCGATCGCGCCATGACTACCGTCTCCCCTAGCCGCCGAGGCTCCAGCCGCTGATCTCCTTCGCGTCCTCGCCGTGGGCCCGTGTGTGGTTGTGGGCCACGATGCGCTGGTCCTGCAACGACTGGCGCAGCAGCGAGTGCCGTTCCGCCAGGCCCGGCACCCGGTCGATCGCGTCGATGGCCAGCTGGAACCGGTCGATGCCGTTGAGCATGGCCATATCGAACGGTGTGGTGGTGGTCCCCTCTTCCTTGTAACCGCGCACGTGCAGCCCCTCCTGGTTGGTGCGGCGGTAGGCCAGCCGGTGGATCAGGGACGGGTAGCCGTGGTAGGCGAAGATGATGGGCTTGTCGGCCGTGAAGATGCCGTCAAAGTCCCGCGACGAGAGTCCGTGCGGGTGCTCGGCGGCGTCCTGCAACCGCATCAGGTCCACCACGTTGACCACCCGGATCTTCAGTCCGGGTGCACCGGCCTTGAGCAGTTCCGCGGCCGCGACCGTCTCCACGGTGGGGACGTCGCCCGCGCAGGCCAGCACGACGTCGGGCTCCTCGCCGGGAACCTCGGACCCGGCAAACTCCCAGATCCCCAGGCCCCGCTGGCAGTGGTGCGCCGCGTCGGCGGGCCCGAGCCAGGTGGGAGATGGCTGCTTTCCGCTGACCACGATGTTGACGTAGTCCCGGGACCCCAGGCAGTGCTCCATCACGGAGAGCAGCGTGTTGGCGTCCGGCGGCAGGTAGACGCGGATGACCTCGGCCTTCTTGTTCACCGCGTGGTCGATGAATCCCGGGTCCTGGTGCGAGAAACCGTTGTGGTCCTGCTGCCAGACATGCGAGGAGAGCACGTAGTTCAGGGAGGCCACGGGCTGGCGCCACGGGAGGTCCCGGTGGACCTTCAGCCACTTGGCATGCTGGTTGAACATCGAGTCGACAATGTGGATGAAGGCCTCGTAGCAGCTGAAAACGCCGTGCCTGCCGGTCAGCAGGTAGCCCTCGAGCCACCCCTGGCACAGGTGCTCGCTGAGGACTTCCATCACCCGGCCGGCGCGGGCAAGGTGTTCGTCCACCTCCTCGATCCGGTACTGCCAGACCTTGTCCGTCACCTCATAGACATCCTGCAGCCGGTTGGACGCGGTCTCGTCCGGGCCGAACAGGCGGAAGGTCTCCGGGTTCAGGGCGATGACGTCGCGGAGCCAGGAGCCGAGGGTGATCATGGCGCTGACCCGGTCCCTGCCCGGCTGGGCGACCTCCACGGCGTGGTCCGAGTAGCCGGGCAGCTTTAGGTCCCTGAGCAGGATGCCGCCGTTGGCGTGCGGGGTGGCGCTCATCCGCAGTTCCCCGGCGGGGGCGTTGGCAGCGACGGCGGGGCGGAGCCGGCCCTCGGCGTCGAACAGTTCGTCCGGCCGGTAGGACTCCAGCCACCGGCCGAGCTGCGCGAGGTGCTCGGAGTTGGTGCGGACCTCGGCGAGCGGCACCTGGTGGCTCCGCCACGTCCCTTCCACCTGCAGCCCGTCCACGGTTTTCGGCCCGGTCCAGCCCTTCGGCGAGCGCAGCACGATCATCGGCCACACGGCGGCCGGGACCGACCCGTCGCCTTGTCCCCCGGTCCGCCGCCCGGCCTGGATCTCCCGGATGTCGGCCAGGCAGCGGTCCAGCACGGCGGCGAAGTCCCGGTGCGCGGCCGCGGTGTCGTCCGGGTCCGTGACGGTCACGAAGTGCGGCTCGTGCCCGTAGCCGCGCAGCAGCTGCTCCAGCTGGGCTTCGGGCATACGCGCCAGGATGGTCGGGTTGGCGATCTTGTAGCCGTTCAGGTGCAGGATCGGCAGGACGGCCCCGTCCGACGCCGGGTCCAGGAAGTTGTGGGAGTGCCAGCTTGCAGCGAGCGGCCCGGTCTCGGCCTCGCCGTCACCGATGACGACGGCGGTGATCAGCTGTGGGTTATCAAAGACAGTGCCGTACGCGTGGGCCAGCGAGTACCCGAGTTCGCCACCCTCGTTGATGGAGCCCGGGGTTTCCGGTGCAGCGTGGCTGGGGATGCCGCCGGGGTACGAGAACTGCCGGAACAGCTCCGCCAGGCCGTCTTCGTCCGGGCCAACGTTGCTGTAGATCTCCGAGTACGTCCCTTCCAGCCAGGCGTTGGCCACCACGGCGGGTCCGCCGTGGCCTGGACCGGCGACGAACAGCATCTCCTGGGCGTCCCGGCGGATGACCCGGTTCAGGTGCGCGTAGATGAAGTTCAATCCCGGGGTGGTGCCCCAATGGCCGAGCAGGCGGGATTTGGTGTCTTCGGCGCTGATTGGCCGGCGCAGCAGCGGATTGGCCCGCAGGTAGATCTGCCCCACCGAAAGGTAGTTCGCGGCCCGCCACCACCTGTCGACTAGGCCCAGGTCCGCGGCGTTGTCCCCGTCCGGCGTTGCTTGCACTGTCCGCTCTTCGACCTCATCAGCCACCGTTGTACTCCGCTCCGGTCCGTGCCGCCGTCGGCGGCGCCTGACCCCATCGCAACATCTTCCGTGCGCCCGGCACAAGCCCGGTGCCAGGGGCCGGGCGGGCCGGCGGGCGGCCCGGGGCGGGTCTGTTACGGGGCCGGCACCTCGTGCTTGCCTCCGGTTTACCACGCGGTAGTGTGGCATCCAGAATGTTCACGCTGACCATCAACCAGACCGACAGCCGGCGCGACGGCGACCGTGTGCCGCAGCTCCTCAAGGACCTGCGGCACATTCCGGCGCGCCTCGATTTCGACCGCTCCGTCGAGGACGAAGTCCAGGGAATCGTTGACTGCCCGCGGCAGGCCGTCGAGGCCGCGCTGATCGCGCTGCGGACCGGCGCCTGGTATGTCGGGATCGGCGTGGGCCCGGTCAATGAACCGCTGCCGAACCAGATCAAGGACGCGTCCGGCCACGGGCTGGTGTACGCCCGCCGCGCCGTGGACCGGCTCCGGAACGGCAAGGACCGTATCCCGGTGGCGGTGGAGGGCCCCTTCGCGGACCTGGCCGCCGAGGCCGAGGCCGTCCTGCGGCTCCTGGGCCACATTGTCCACGACCGCAGCGCCGCCGAATGGCGGGTGCTGGACCTGCTCACTCCCGGGGTGCGCGGCCAGCAAAAAGCCGTGGCGGAGGAGCTCGGCATCACCACGCAGGCAGTCAGCAAGGCGGTGGCGCGGGCGCAGTGGAACGAGGAGCACGCGGCCCGGCCGGCGGCCGCCCGGCTGCTCGCCCTGATCCTCGAGGTCCGCTAGGCCCCCTCGGCGGGCTCCCGGGGTCCGCTAGGACCCGAGGAGGATGCTGCGCAAAACGTGCGCGGCGCCGTCGTCGTACACCGAGTGGGTGACCTCGTCGGCGGCGGCAATGACTTCGGCGGGTGCCTGGCCCATGGCCACGCCGCGGCGCGCCCAGGTGAGCATCTCGATGTCGTTCCGGCCGTCGCCGACCGCCACCGTGCGGTGCGCGTCGATGCTGAGCCGTGAGCGCAGCTGTTCCAGGGCGCTGGCCTTGGTGACCCCGGCCGCCGCGATGTCCAGCCACGCCGTCCAGCCGACGGAGTAGGTGACGCCGGCGAGGCCGACGTGGCGGATGGCTGCGTTGAACTCCTCCGGTGTGTTCTCCGAGCTGAACACCACAACGCGCACGGCCGTGGCCTCAAGCATGGTCTGGAAGTCGACGCCGATCGCCTCGACGCCGAAGCTGGCGTCCTGGAAGCGCTCGGTGGAGAGGAAGTTGCCGTCGGCGTCCTCGAGGGCGTACTTGGCGGAGGGCAGCCGCTTGCGGAGCGCCCGGAGGGCGGGGCCGGGATCGAAGGTAGCTTTGTGGAGCACTTCGTAGCCGTCCGGCAGCCCGGAATCAACCCGCAGGGTCACGCCGCCGTTGGAGCAGACCGCGTACCCGTTGTCGATGCCGATGTGCTCGATGATCGGCAGGGTGGCGTTGAGCGAGCGGCCGGTCGCGATCATCACTTTGTGCCCGGCGGCCACGACGGCCTGGGCGGCTTCCCGGACGGGAGCGGACATGTGGCCGTCGTGGTCGACGAGGGTTCCGTCGACGTCGAGGGCGATCATCATTTTGTCATTTGCATCTCGCTGGTCATCGTTGCCAGCGACTGAGGCTTCAGTCAATGTAGTCATCTAACAAGTAGACCAGACACCGCCGACAGCTGGTAGGACGCGCGCCACAGCAGGGTGTGAAGCGTTGGTGAACAGCTGCCGACGGCGGGTGGCTAGAGGACGGGGAGGACCGTCATGCCGCCGAGGTACGTCTGCAGGGCGGCCGGAACGTTGACCGAACCGTCCGGGTTCTGGTGGTGCTCCAGGATCGCGACAATCCAGCGGGTGGTGGCCAGGGTGCCGTTGAGGGTGGCCACGGCACGGGTGCCCTTGGGTGCGCCGTCCTCGTTCAGGACGCGTTCGCGGATGTTGAGCCGGCGTGCCTGGAAGGTGGTGCAGTTGGAGGTGGAAGTCAGCTCGCGGTAGGCGCCCTGGGTGGGGACCCAGGCTTCGCAGTCGAACTTGCGGGCCGCGGAGGTGCCGAGGTCGCCGGCAGCGGTGTCGATCACCCGGTAGGGCAGCTCGCACTTGGCCAGCATCTCCTCTTCCCAGGCCAGCAGCCGCGCGTGCTCGGCGGGCGCCTCTTCAACGGTGGTGTAGATGAACATTTCCACCTTGTTGAACTGGTGGACCCGGATGATGCCGCGGGTGTCCTTGCCGTGCGATCCGGCCTCGCGGCGGTAGCAGGAGCTCTGCCCGGCGTAGCGGATCGGTCCGCCGCTCAGGTCCAGGATTTCGTCGGCGTGGTAGCCGGCGAGGGCCACCTCCGAGGTCCCGACCAGGTAAAGGTCGTCCTCCGCCAGCCGGTAGATCTCGGCGTCGTGCTTGACGTCGAATCCGGTGCCCTGCATGGTTTCCGGGCGCACCAGGGTGGGGGTGATCATGGGGACGAAGCCGGCGTCGATGGCCTGCTCCATGGCCATCTGCAGCAAGGCCATTTCCAGCCGGGCCCCGACGCCGCGCAGGAAGTAGAAGCGCGATCCGGAGACCTTGGCGCCGCGCTCCATGTCAATGGCGCCGATCAGCTCGCCGATTTCCAGATGGTCTTTGGGCTCGAAGTCGGGGAACTCGCGGGGCGTCCCGACCGTCTTGACCACCACGTAGTCGTCTTCACCGCCGGCGGGGACGCCGTCCTCGACGAGGTTGGGGATGCCGCGGAGCAGTTCCTCCTGCGCGGACTGGGCGACGTCGGCCTCCGCGGACGCCTCCTTGACCGATGCTGCGAGCACCTTGACCTCGGCCAGCAGGGCCTGCTTTTCCTCGCCCTTGGCCTGGGCCACCTTCTTGCCGAAGGCGTTCTGCTCGGCCCGCAGGTTCTCGAAGCGGATCAGCGCCGCGCGCCTGGCGGCGTCCGCCGCGATGATCGCGTCCACCACGGATTCGTCGGCGCCGCGGGCGCGCTGGCTGGCACGGAACTTGTCCGGATTGTCGCTGAGGTCTTTTACGTCGATCACCGGATAAGACTATCGAACCCGGGGGCCGTCCTCCGGCAGTCCTGCCGCAGGGTACACGCGGGATAGTGTTGGACCAACATGCGCGACTGGCTGCTTTACCTCGTCATCGCTGGAGCCCTGGTATTCGCGGTCTCCAGCTGGTGGGGCGTGCGCCGGCTCAAGGCCAAGCACATCCGCAGCGCCGTCTGGGAAGAAACGCACAATCCGGACCTGGCCACCCAAAAGGTCGCCGTGGTGCTGAACCCGATCAAGTCCCGGTCCGCGGAGGCCCGTGCCCTGGTGGAAAGCGCCTGCCTCGCGGCCGGCTGGGAGGCGCCGCGGTTTTTTGAAACCACCGCGGAGGACCCCGGCTTCTCGCAGGCGCGCGCCGCCGTCGAGTACGGGGCCGACGTCGTCCTGGTGGGCGGCGGCGACGGCACCGTCCGTGTGGTGGCCGACGCCCTCGCGCACACCGACATCGCCATGGGGCTGCTTCCGCTGGGCACCGGCAACCTGCTGGCGCGCAACGTGCACCTCGATATCGGGGACCTGCGCGGCTGCGTCGAAATCGCCCTGTTCGGGCACCAGCGCTTCATTGATACGGCCCGGCTGAAAGTGGAGAACGCCCTGACCGGGCAATCCGCGGAGCACGCGTTCCTGGTGATTGCCGGGATCGGCATGGACGCCGAAGTGGTGGGTGACACCAACGACGGGCTGAAGAAGGCCGTGGGCTGGCTGGCCTACACCGAGGCCGGGGTGCGTCACCTGCCCGGCCGGCGCAAACGGGTTTCCATTGCCCTGGACGACCAGCCGGAGCAGTCCAGGAAGATCCGGAGTGTGCTGTTCGCCAACTGCGGGCTGATTCCGGGCGGGATCGATTTCATTCCGCAGGCCATGATCGACGACGGCATGCTGGACGTGGTGGTCATGAGCCCGCGGAGCGCGATCGGCTGGGTGGCGATGTACTGGAAAATTGTGCTGAAGCACAAGCGGACCCTGCCGGTGATGACGTATTACCGCTCCGGAAAGATTGTCATCAAGTGCGCCGAGCCGATGCCGACGCAGATCGACGGCGATCCCTCGGGCGAAGCCACGTCGGTCACGGTCCAGGTGGAGCCCCGGTCCCTGCTGGTCAGGGTTAAAGAAGACGCCGCACGCCAGGTTTCCCTGAACGGCGGCGCGGCGGCAGGAGCGTCGGGGGCCGGGTAGGCCCCGCACCCGCCGGGCGGTATCCGGCCTAGCTTGCTTCCTTCTTGGCTTCGGCTTCCTTCTTTGCCTCTTCCGCTGCCTTCGCGGCGCGCGCCTCGGACTGCTCGCGAATCATCGCCTGCTCCTCCTCGAAGCGCAGCCGGTCCGCGCGGTCCGCGTCGTCGCCGTCCCAGTCCTGGTTGTCGGCCGTCGGCTTGGGATTGACAATCATTCCCTGGCCGTCATTTTCTGTGGTGTCTGACATGACCCGCTCCCTCCGGTAGAGGACTTCCCCAATATGGATCAGGCAAGCATACGCACAGTTTTCAAGTGGTGGAAGTGCCGCGTGGGGCGTTTGTCTACGCTGTGGGCGAAGCCTCCGCGTTATATTCCTGAACCACGGATGCCCCGGCAAGTATATCTTTGACCCATGCATGGGCCGCCCGGAATGCCTGGTCCGAGGTGTGGGGTGCCACCTCCGCGCGCTGTCCGTCGGCCCGGCCGTAGGAGCCCAGGAACCGCGTGGCGGGGCTGATCCGGTGGAGCCCGGCGAGGGCGTCGGCCACCCGGGCGTCACTCGCGTGCCCGTCGGCGTCGATGCTGAAGAAGTAGTGCCCTAGATACTGGCCGGTGGGCCGGGATTCAATCCGGCTGAGGTTCACGCCGCGGGTGGCGAACTGGTCCAGGATTTCCATCAATGCACCGGGTCGGTCCTCGGGCAGCGGCACCACCACGGTGGTCTTGTCAGCGCCGGTCCGCTCGGGGAGTTCGCCGGGCCGGCCCACCAGCACAAAGCGGGTGACAGCGCCCGGGTTGTCGCCGATATTCTCGGCCAGGACAGCCAGGCCCGGCTGTTCCGCGGCGACAATCGGCGCGCAAATGGCGGCGTCGTAGTGCGGATCGCCGTCCAGCAGGCCCATGGCGGCGGCCGCCGTGGACGATCCCGGAATGTATTCCGCATTGGGCATATGAGCGTCAACCCAGAGCCTGCACTGCGCCCACGCGTGGCCATGGGTGGAGACCCTTCGGACGTCCTCAAGGCGGACGCCGGGCCGTGCCACCAGCACGAAGCTAATGGGCACAAGGGCTTCTCGCAGGATCCGGAGTTCCTGGCCCGTGGCAATCGCGTCCAGGGTGGCCGTCACCCCGCCCTCGACGGAGTTTTCGATCGGAACCATCGCCGCGTCCGCGGACCCGTTACGGACCTTGTCCAGCGCCGTGTTGACGTTGGAGGAGGGAATCCGGACGGCCTCGGCGGCGCCGGGCACCTGCATCAACGCCGCCTCGGTAAAGGTTCCCTCGGGGCCGAGGAACGTGTAGGTGACGGGCGACGCGGGCATGGTTTCTTCTTTCGCTTACAGGATGACGGGCTTGAGGCCGTTGTCGGACACGAGCGGCAGGCCGTTCTCGAGCCACTGGTCCATTCCCCCGGCGACGTTCATGGCGGAGTAGCCGTGGCCCACCAGCCACTGCGCGGCCCGGAAGGAACGCCCGCCGGTGCGGCAGATGACGTAGAGGTCCTCGTCCGGGTCCAGTTCCTCGAGCCGGCCCGGGAGCTGGTCCAGGGGGATGTGCACAGCACGTTCGGCGTGGCCGGCCGCCCACTCGTAGTCCTCGCGGACGTCCAGGATCCGGGCCGCTTCGGGAATGTCGGACACGGTCACGGTGTCGATGTCGCTCATGGTGGTCCTCTCCGCTGAAATACAAAACAAAGTCCGCCCCCAGCGTATCGCCAGCGGTCGCAGCCGGGTCCAACCGGAGGGCACGTTACGCTTCTGCAGAGAGCAAAGGAGACCTATGCCAGCCCTTCGGCCCACTACGCGCAGCACCGGAACGGCCCGGATTGACGGCGCCCTCCGGCGGGTGTGGGCACGTGGCTGACCTCCATGACCTCTCCGCTGTGGCCTTGCGCGACGCCCTGCGCTCCGGCGAGCTGTCCGCGCGGCAGGCCGCGGCCCATTTTCTCGAACGGATAGAGGCCGCGAACCCCGGCCTCGGGGCGTTCATCACCGTCACGGCGGACGACGCCCTCCGGGACGCAGACGCCGCGGACCGCCGGTACGCCCGCGAGGCAGCCCCCGGCGGCGACGGCACGGCTGCCCTCCCGCTGCTGCACGGCATGCCCACCGCCTTCAAGGACCTGACCGACGTCGCCGGCGTCGTCACCACCCACGGCAGTGCCGCCCTGGACCACAAGCCGGCCCCGGCTGACGGCGCCCTCGCCGCGGCGTTGAAGGATGCGGGTGTAGTCTCCCTGGGCAAGACGCAGGTGCCGGAATTCGGGTTGACCGCCTACAGCGAGAACCGGATCGCCCCACCCTCACGCAACCCGTACGCCCTCGGCCGGAGCTCCGGCGGCTCCTCCGGCGGCAGCGCGGCCGCCGTCGCAGCGGGCCTCGTGCCGTTCGCCCCGGGATCCGACGGCGGCGGCTCCATCCGGATCCCGGCCGCAGCCTGCGGCCTCGTGGGCCTGAAACCCGGACGGGGACTGATTCCGGCCGGGGAAAGTACGGGTGACCCGGCCCGGCTGGTGGTCGCAGGTCCGTTGGCCCACTCCGCCGCCGATGCCGCCCTGCTGCTGGACGCCCTCGTCCCGCCGCCGGCGTCGGCGCCAACCGGAGGAGCACTCCCCGGCTACCTGCGGCAGTCCGCCCAGGATCCACCCCCGCTGCGGATCGGCGTCAGCCTGGACAGCCCGTGGCAGGCGGCCTATCCCTTCACACCGGACCCCGAGGCCCTCGACGCGCTCCGTGCAGGGATCCGGCTGCTCGAAGCGGCCGGGCACCAGACCGGCGAGGCAGCCATCCGCTACGACAACCGCTACCCCGGCGCGTTCACCACCGCCTGGACCGCCGGCGTCGGGAACGCCCGCATCGCCCCGCAACGCGAAGCCCTCCTGGCGCCGCTGACCCGGACGTTCCGCCGCAGGGCCCAGCAGCGCAGCGCGTCGAAGCTGAACGAGGCCCTCGCGTTCCTGCGCCAGTTCGAGCGGGACACCGTGGCGCAGTTCTCAGCCTGGGACCTGGTCCTGAGTCCGGCCCTGGCGCAGACGCCCCGGCCCGTCGGCTGGTTTACCGGCGCGGCGCACGGTGACGGTTACTGGCCTGCCGCCGAATGGCCGGGCGACGCGGACGAGGACTACCGGAAGCAGTGCGAATTCGCTCCGTGGTCCTCGCTGGTGAACGTGTGCGGGCTGCCCGCCATCAGCATCCCGGTGCACTGGACCGGCCCCACACCCGGCACGGGCCTGCCGATGGGCATCCAGCTGGTGGGACCCGCAGGGTCCGAGGCGCTGCTGCTCCAGGTGGCCGTCCAGCTGGGTTTCTGACCCGCCGGCACCGGGAATAACCCAGGAATTACCTGCCAGTGGCGGCGTGGGGTTTACTGGTGCCAACGCCGTTACCAACCAATGCCGTTAGCAACAGGAGAGGGATCGATGAAGATCACCGGTGCAGTACTTGAGGAAATCGGGCGGCCCCGCCCCTTCGCGGAGTCCGCCCCGATCAGCATCGCCGAGCTGGAACTCTCCGCTCCCGGCCCGACGGAAATCCTGGTCCGGCTTGAGGCCGCGGGGATCTGCCACTCGGACCTGAGCGTCGTTGACGGCAACCGGGTACGCCCGGTGCCCATGCTGCTGGGCCATGAGGCCGCCGGCCGGGTGGTCGAGGTCGGAGCGGACGTCACCGATTTGGAGCCCGGCCAGCGCGTGGTGATGTCCTTCCTGCCGCGTTGCGAGCAGTGCGAGAACTGCGCGGCGGACGGTCGCCTCCCCTGCACCGCCGGGTCCAAGAGCAACGGCGAAGGAACGCTCCTGCACGGCTCCATGCACCTGAGCCGGGACGGCGAGCCGGTCTTCCACCACCTCGGCGTGTCCGGGTTCGCCAGCCACGCCGTCGTGGACCGGGCCTCGGCGGTACCGGTGGGCGATGACATCCCGCCGGACATCGCCGCCGTGCTGGGCTGCGCGGTGCTGACCGGCGGCGGCGCCGTGCTGAACGCCGCCAAACCCCGGCCTGAGGACAGCATCATGATCGTCGGGCTCGGCGGGGTAGGAATGGCCGCCCTGATTACCGCGGTCTCCCAGGGCGTCTCGAGGATTGTCGCCGTGGACACCCTCGACGAAAAACTTGAGCACGCCCGCCGGCTCGGCGCCCACGAGGCCTACACCCCGCAGGAACTGGCGGACCAGGGCATCAAGGCCAGGTTCGTGGTCGAATGCGCCGGCAGCGCCCGGGCGTTCGAGACAGCATTCGCCGCCACCGACGTCGGCGGCACCACCATCACGGCGGGGCTTCCGTCCCCCGACGCCCGCGCCCAGCTCTCTCCCCTGACCATCACGGCGGAAGCCCGCACCGTCGTCGGCAGCTACCTCGGGTCGGCGGTGCCGGCCAGGGACATCCCCAAGTACGCCCAGCTGTGGCGGGACGGGAAACTTCCGGTCGAGGAGCTCATTTCATCGCGGATTGCTCTGGCCGACATCAACGAGGCCATGGACCAGCTGGCCGACGGCAAGGCAGTGCGCCAGGTGATCATGTTCGACGCCGAATAGCGAGGCCGCGGGGGCGACACGGAGAGGAAACACACCCGTATTGACTTGATCCGCGCCGCCGCGGATGTGACAATCGCGCGCCGCGGTGTCAGCATTAAGTAAATGAGCACAACTCATTTAGATAATCCCCCCGCTACAACGCCGGGCGATACCTCGTTTTTTGGCCACCCAAAGATGCTGGCCAGCCTCTTCTCAGTAGAGATGTGGGAGCGCTTCTCCTTCTACGGAATGCAGGGCATCCTCCTCTACTACATGTACTTCACGGCCGATCAAGGCGGCCTTGAAATCAACAAGGCCCTCGCCGCCAGCCTGGTCGGCGCCTACGGTGGCGGTGTCTACCTCTCCACCATTCTGGGCGCCTGGCTCGCGGACCGGCTCTTCGGCTCCGAGCGGGTCCTCTTCGGCGCCGCCATCATGATCATGGCCGGCCACATCGCCCTCGCCCTGATCCCCGGGGTTCCCGGCCTCATCGCCGGCCTGGTGCTGGTGGGCGTCGGCTCCGGCGGACTGAAAGCCAACGCGACCGCCCTCGTCGGCAGCCTGTACCGCGAAAAGGACGAACGCCGCGACGCCGGGTTCTCCATCTTCTACATGGGCATCAACGCCGGCGCCCTGATCGGTCCGCTGATCACCGGCTGGCTGCAGGAAAGCCAGGGCTTCCACTGGGGCTTTGGCGCCGCCGCCGTCGGTATGGCAATCGGCTTGTGCATCTACGCCCTGGGCCGCAACAAGCTGCCGGAAGACGCACACCGCGTGCCGAACCCGCTGCCTGCCGCCCAGCGCACCCGGTACGGGCTGGTCTTCGCCGGCATCGCCGTTGTGATCGCCGCCCTGCTCGCCACCGGCACCGTCAACGCGGACAACCTCGCCATGTCCATGGCCTACGCCGCCATCGGCGCGTCCGCCCTGTACTTCGTGCTCATCTTCACCAGCAAGAAGGTCAACGCCACCGAGCGCAGCCGGGTCACGGCCTTCATCCCGCTGTACATCGCCTCGGCTGCATTCTGGGCCCTGTTCCAGCAGCAGTTCACCTTCATCGCCGTGTACTCGGAGGAGAAGCTGGACCGGAACCTGTTCGGCTGGGAAATGCCGGCGGCATGGGTCCAGTCCATCAACCCGGTCTTCATCATCGTCTTCGCCGGTGTTATGGCCGCCATGTGGACCCGCCTCGGCCGCAAACAGCCCGGCTCGGCGCTGAAGTTCTCGATTGGCCTGTTCGTGATGGGCCTGGCATTCCTGGCGTTCATCCCGCTGGCCGGCGACGGCAAGACGCCGCTCCTGGCGCTGGTGGGCATCCTGCTGCTGTTCACGCTGGCGGAGCTGTTCCTGTCCCCGATCGGCCTGTCCGTGACCACCAAGCTGGCACCGAAGGCCTTCCACACCCAGATGGTCGCCCTGTTCTTCCTTTCGATCTCGCTGGGCACCACCCTGGCCGGCATGCTGTCCGGGCTCTACAACCCCCACGACGAGCTGCCGTACTTCATCGGCGTCGGCGGAACGGCCATGATCCTGGCCGTCGGCCTGGCCGCAGCCTCGCCTGCCATCAAGAAGCTCATGGGCGGCGTACGCTGACCTGAATGAAACCCCGAGATCGCCCGCCGGTAGAGTCGCGCGTCTACGTCCCCGCCCTTGGCGAGGCGTCCGACGTCGAACTTATGCCGGCGGGCGATGTCACTGAAGGCGTGGTGCGGATCGGCGGGACCATCCGGCGGCCACATCAGCCGCAGAGTTTCGCCGTCGCCGCGTACCTCGACTGGCTGGAGGATGCGGGCTTCGACGGTTCACCGCGGTTCCTGGGCCGGGACGCCGAGGGCCGGGACGTTCTGACTTTCCTCGCCGGGCAATGCGCCGGTGCCGATCCGGAGGCCTGGGTGCAGTCCGAGGAACTCCTGGCCTCCGTCGCCCGGCTGGTCCGCCGGCTGCACACGGCGTCGGCAGGTTTCGTCCCGGCCGCCCATCCGTTTCCGCCCCGCTTCCTCCCGTCGGGCGCAGCCGGCCAGGATCCGGCCGAACTGGTCTGCCACCTCGACGTCACCGCGCAAAACGTGGTGGTCCGGGACGGCGTTGCCATCGGTCTGGTGGACTTCGACCTCGCCGGCCCCACCACGGCCTTCAAGGATTCCTTCAACGCGGCGTCGCACTGGGCACCCCTCCGGGACCCCGCCGATGCCTGGCCGGGCTGGGAAGACACCGACCCCTTCCGGCGGCTCCGGATCTTCGCCGACGCCTACGGCTGGGGCGATCAGGAACGCCGGGCGCTGCCGGCGTTCGGGGTGGAGGCGGCCACGCTGAGCTACCAGCGGATGGAACACAACGCCAAGGCTCTTGGCGGCGGCTGGGCCCGGATGTGGGACGACGGGGTCGGCGGGCTCATTCTGCGCCGGCGCGACTGGCTCCACGCCAACGCCCAGCGCTTGGTGGACGCACTTACCGGGCGGAGATGAACTCCGCGTTCGTGAACACGACGCCGAGCGTCACAACCACCAGCAGCGTGATGGCAATCGCGACGTAGCCGAGGACCAGGCCGGCGATGGCCAGGCCCCTGCCCCCGGGCTCACGGTGCAGGGCGAGGTGACCGAGGACGACGGCGGCCAGCTGCGGGAGCAGGAAGAAACCGAGTCCGAGGAAAGCCGCGATGCCGCAGCACAAACTCGCAATACTCAGGCCCTTCGAGGCCGGCGCGACGCCGTAATAGTACGGCTGTCCGTAGGCATCGGCGTACGGGGGCGCCGGCTGGCCGTAGGCATCGTACGTCCCGGCCGGCTGGCCCAGCTGCGGGGCGGCGGCGGGCATCGGCGGAACGTGGCCGTCGGTGTACGACGGGCCGTACGACGGCGGCTGGTAGTCCCGCTGTGGCTCGCCTGACCCGGGCCCGGGCTGCTCCGTCATGAAAATCCCTCCGCTGTGTGTACGTCAAGATTATCCCCGCACAGGGTCCCCGGCGGGGCGGCCGGCGTCACAGCCGGACGATTCAGGCCAAAGCATGTTCCGCGACCACCTCGTCTGGCATGCTGGAGCCATGGCTAGCCGCGCGGGCACAGTTGCCCAACCCCAAGACCTTGTTGACCTCACTGCGCTCCTGGATGCGTACTACGACGTTTCTCCGGACCTGGGTGACCCGGGACAACGCGTCGCCTTCGGCACCTCCGGGCACCGGGGCTCGAGCCTGAAGGCGTCGTTCAACGAACCCCATATCGTCGCGATCACGCAGGCCATTGTGGAGTACCGCGCCGGGCAGGGCATCACCGGCCCGCTGTACCTCGCCAAGGACACCCACGCCCTGAGCGAGCCGGCGCAGAACTCGGCGCTGGAGGTGCTGGCTGCCAACGGTGTGAACGTCCTGATCGACGCCCGCCACGGCTACACGCCCACCCCTGCCCTGAGCCACGCCATCCTGACCCACAACAACAACTCCCCCGCCGGTGCACCGCAGGCCGATGGCATTGTGGTGACCCCCAGCCACAACCCGCCCGGCGACGGCGGGTTCAAGTACAACCCGCCGCACGGCGGACCGGCGGACACCGACGCCACCGGCTGGATTGCCAACCGCGCCAATGAACTGCTCGAAAACGGCCTGCGCGGGGTCAAGCGGGTACCGATAGCGGACGCCCTGGCCGCCGACACGACCGGGAAGTTCGACTTCCTGTCCAGCTACGTTGATGACCTGCCATCGGTGCTGGACCTGAACGCTATCCGCGACGCCGGCGTCCGGATCGGCGCCGATCCCATGGGCGGCGCGTCAGTGGACTACTGGGGTGAAATCGGCGAGCGCCACCACCTGAACCTCACCGTCGTGAATCCGACCGTCGACCCGCAGTGGGCCTTTATGACCCTGGACTGGGACGAGAAGATCCGGATGGACTGCTCCTCGCCGTCGGCCATGGCGTCCCTGATCAACCGGATGGCGGCCGGTGCGGACGGGTCCGCACCGTTCGACATCGCCACCGGCAACGACGCCGACGCCGACCGGCACGGCATTGTGACTCCGTTTGTCGACGGGCAGGGCGGGTTGATGAACCCCAACCACTACCTCGCCGTCGCCATCGATTACCTGTACCGGCACCGCAGCGGGTGGAACCCGCAGTCCGTGATCGGCAAGACCCTGGTGTCCTCCTCGATCATCGACCGGGTGGCCGGGAGCCTGGGCCGGAAGCTGGTCGAAGTGCCGGTGGGCTTCAAATGGTTCGTCCCCGGGCTGCTGTCCGGCGAGGGCGCCTTCGGCGGCGAGGAATCCGCCGGCGCTTCCTTCAACAAGATGGACGGCAGCGTCTGGACCACGGACAAGGACGGCATCCTGCTGGCCCTGCTGGCCTCCGAAATCACGGCGGTCACCGGCACGTCGCCCTCGCAGCTGTACAAGGGCCTCACCGACCAGTTCGGCGACCCTGTCTACGCCCGCATCGACGCGGCCGCGACGCGGGAGCAGAAAGCCGCCCTGGGCAAGCTGTCGCCGTCGGACGTCACGGCCACGGAACTCGCGGGCGAGACCATCACCGCGAAGCTGACTGAGGCGCCCGGCAACGGAGCGGCCATCGGCGGACTGAAGGTGGTCACCGAGAACGCCTGGTTCGCGGCCCGCCCGTCGGGCACCGAGGACGTCTACAAGATCTACGCGGAGTCCTTCAAGGGCGCCGAGCACCTCAAGCAAGTCCAGGCTGAGGCCAAGGCCCTGGTGGACGGGGTTATTTCCTAGCGGGAAGGGATGTGGGCGCCGGCCGCGGGTGCGGCCGACGCGCCAGCGGCTGGCGCACCGGTGGCTGGCTGGCGCCCGACGGGCCGGCCCGCTGTGTCGGCCTAGGCCCGCTGGCCGTCGCGGAGGTTTGCGGCAAGCACTGACTGGTCACGGCCCAGCGTCTTCGCCCGGTACAGGGCGGCATCAGCCGAGGAGATCAGCGCCTGCAGGTCCACGCGGGCCGGGCCGGTGGAAGCTATTCCGTAGCTCACAGTCGGCAGCTGCGGCTCCACGGATGGCTGTGCTTCCTGCAGCCGCCGGCTGATGGTGGCTGCCATCTCTTCGGCGCGTTCCGGGCTGACACCCGGCAGGAGGAGGACGAATTCCTCGCCGCCGTAGCGTCCCACGAGGTCGGTGGACCGGACGGATGCGGTGCAGGCAGCGGCGAAGGTCTGCAGGGCCACATCCCCGGCCGCGTGGCCGTACCGGTCGTTGACGGACTTAAAGTGGTCGAGGTCGGCGAGGATCAGCGACGCCGTTGTCCTCGCGTTGCCCAGGCGGCGGAGTTCGTTCTGCGCGAGGTCAAGAAAGGCGCTGCGGTTCAGAAGTCCGGTGAGGCCGTCGAAGGTGGCGCGGGCACGGAGGTCCCGGGTCAGCTGTTCGTTGCTCAACTCCGCCATGGCGAAGGAGGCGATCACCAGGACCATCGAGGTGAGGAGCGTCGTCGCCACCGAGCCGAAGTAGGTTACGAACACGGGACCGTTGGGACCCTCGAGGATGAAGGCGGTGAGCCGGCCGGCGTAGTAGACGGCAAGAAGCGCGGCGCCGAAGGCGAGGGGGCGGTGGACCCGGGAGTAGTCCACATCGAGCAGGAACAGTTCGCGGGAACAGAGCCCCAGCATCAGCCCCATGATGCCCAGCAGCGCTATTCCGCCGGACCAGTTATTGGTGGCCGGATGGTCCAGCACCGACAGAATGCCCGTTACCGCGGGCCCGGCCAGGAGAGCCCACAGTGGCGGGTTTCCGCAGCGCAGCGACCGGCCGCCGGCCCACATGGCCCCGGCCCCGCCCACCAGCAGGATGTTGCCCAGCGGGTTCCCCCACACCTGGTGGACGGTGCCGTCCAGCAAGTAGGAGGAGGATCCGGTCAGGAAGAGCAGCAGTGCTGAGCACCACCAGCCGCTGAAGGGCGAGCGGGTCCGCCGGAAGGTAATGAAGTAGAAAAGACAGAGCAGGGTCAGGGTGACCACGGCCAGCGACACACGCAGCGTCGAGGTGTCGAGCATCATCCTGTGACTCCCCCAGCGCGCACCCAGTGACCCCAGAATCCGTCGGTGTCAGTCTTAATTTGCCCCAAGTATTGCACCTCGGACGAAAAATGAAGAGGCCCACTCATAATGTGGCGTCCCACAGCGTCACCACCCGCCGCGTGGTGTGGCCGCCGTCCGGTGCCATGTCCACGAGCGCGATCCGGTCCAGCGCCAGTTGGGCCCCAGGCGCCGGCGAAAGGGTGCCCCGGTGGGAGACATGCGGACGGTATCCCGTCAAGGTGTAGTCGGGGGTGGCGACCCGGCCCGGCAGCGCCCCCACTGCACCCACAAGGGCCTCGTGGAGGGCCTGGAGCGCGGCACTGGGCTCGATCAGGCTGACTGGTACCGAGCCGTCGCGGCCGAATCCCGCGTGGCCGCCAACGGTGACGAAAGTCCCCAACGCTGCCCGCACGGGTGCATCCATCAGCCTGGCCATGCGGGCACAGAGGAGGTCCCCGCCGTCGTCGTTGCCGCCGCCGGTTCCCGGGGGAAGCTCGACGACGTCGAACTTCACCAGCGTGATGTGCAGCGGCCACGCGTCGCGCGGGAATACCATCCCGGTGGTGACCGGTTCGAGGAAGGCAACCACGATCAGGTTCCGCATGGGGCTAGTCTGCCACTGCCCTCCGACACGGCGGTCCGCCGGGCGATTAGACGGTGCGGACCACGTCGTCGTAAGCGAACTTGGGCTTCGGTGCGCCCCAGGCTTCCTCGGCGGCCTGGCCGATGTTGACCACCATAAAGCTCTTCTGGCTGCCGTCGGGGAAGAAATCGGCGTCGATCTTGCCGAAGTCTGCGCCGGTCATGGGTCCGGCGGAGAGGCCGAGGGAACGGACGGCGAGGATGAAGTAGCCGGCCTGCAGGTGCGCGTTGTTGTTGCCGGTGGCTGCAGCGAGGTCCGGGGCGGCGTCGTACATGGCCTTGGGGGCGTTGTAGCCGGGGAGGAAGGTGTCCCACTGCTCGTGCCAGGCGGTGTCGACGCTGAGGACGGCGACCAGCGGGGCGGACGCGGTCTTGGCGCGGTTCCCGGCGGAGAGGGCCTCGACCAGGGTGGCGCGGGCCTCGTCCGAGCGGACGTAGGTGACGCGCAGTGGCTGCGAGTTGAAGGCGGTGGGACCGAACTTGGTCAGCTCGTAGATGGCGCGGGCCTGCTCGTCGGTGACTTCCCCGGTGAAGGCGTTCGCCGTGCGTGCCTGGGCAAAGATGGCATCCACCGCTGCGGCGTCGATTACTGCTTCTTCATGGGCGATGGTCATTCGCGTCCCTTTCGGTGGGCTTCGGCCCCGGTCGGGGCGCTGGTGCGTTCCCTAAGTGCAACGGAGCCGCCGGGCGGCTGCTTCCCGGCGGGAACAGTGAGGTCGGCCACAACCGGCGGCCGGTGTGGTCACTGCTGTGCGGCAAGGAGCAGCATCCGGGCACTGTCGCGCCGGTACATGGCGGCGTGGTCGTTGAGTTCCGGGCGGCCGGTTTCGGCGGCCCGGTTGTCGGAGTACTCGGCGAGTTCGCCCAGCCTGTCGCTTAGCGTTTCCAGCACGTCCCGGCGCTCGAAGGGGTAGCCGTAGGCCTCGATCAGTGTGTCGAGGCAGGCGATTTTTTGGGACGACGACGGCGCCCCGGCACCTTGCTGCCCGCAGTCGTCGTTCGTTGCACCGTCACCCTTGCCGTCGCCGAGCCCTTCGATCAACGGCACCAGCTGGTACGCCAGATAGGCGAAGTCCCAGATCCTGGGCCCGGGCGACGCCGCGTCAAAGTCGAAGACACCGGCGAACCGCTGGTTTCGGAACACCATGTTGTACGGGGCGAAGTCGTTGTGGCAGATCACCTCAACCGGGTGATGGGTTGGCAGCTGCCAGGTCAGGGACGCACGGGCCAGCTCGGAGCTGGCGTCGTGGATCCGGCGGAGCAGGGCGGCCGCCTCCTGCAGGATGGAAGGGTGCCAGATCCAGGGCGGCAGCGGGTACTGGACAACGTCCCCCGGCAGGAACGAGAGGATTTCGCGGCCCTGCGGATCCATGCCGAGAGCCGCCGGGACACAGTCGATTCCTTGGGTCCGGAGTGCCTCGAGCAGGGCGTGGACGGCGGGTGTCCAGGGACCCGAATTTCTGCGCACGGTATCCCCCACGCGCACCACCACGCTTGAATTTCCGCCAGCAAGGACCTCTTCGTGCACCACCGAACCAATCTAGACGACCGTGGGGCCGGGGCTTGGCAGCGTGCGAGGATAAATTATGGCAAGCACCCGCCCCGGAACGGCCCCGCTGTTTGATTCCGGCCGCATGTTTTACGGGAAGACGCCGCGCTGGATCTTCGCTGGTGTTGGCCTGCTCCTGGTTGCCAGCTTCGTTGGCGCGCTGGTCTCCGGCGCTGGCCGCAGCCCGGGTGGGCTCGCGGCCCTGGCCGCCGCGATGGTCTTCATTGCCGTGTTCTCCTTCGGCTATTCCCGGATCCGCCTCACGGAGGACACGATCATCCTCACCTGGCTGCCGCTGTACCGCGCCCGCATCCCGCTCTCGCAGGTCCGGTCCGCATCACCACAAACCATCACGGGTCTGCAGTATGGGTTCGGGCTGCGGCTCGGCGGTTTCGGACTTGGACTGATCCAGGACACCGGACCCGCCATCCGGCTTGAGGCCAACCACGGCTACATCCTGAGCCTCGGCACCGACGAACGACGCACCCAACTGCTCACCGCACTTGCCGACGCCGGAGTGCCCACGACTCTGTAGTCGGGCTGGAGGTTGGGTTTTGGGCGGGGGTCCGACGGCGGCGGGTGTTGGTAGCGCTGCCCGACGCATCGGATGACGCTGCCACATTGCCACGCGACGGGTCGGGACTTTCTTCCCTGTCTAGGGGTGGTTGTCTTCGGGTGTCTCTTTGAGGCGGTCGCTATTTTGTCGTACCCCCTTGGGAGACTTGGTTTATGGGAAGCGGTGCAGCTCTCGCGTTTCGTCCGGCTGGTGGGCCGGACGGTGATCAGCGCGGTGCGCAGCCGGGCTGTGAGCTTGCCGGCGGTGCGGTGTTGGGTGGTGTGCTGGAGGACTTGCGGGGGTTCAGTGCGACGGCGGTCGCGGACGCGGCGTTGTTCGGGGTCCGTGAGGCCGCGGAGTTCGCGGCCCGGGTCGAGGAGATCTCCCGGACCGTGGAGTACCTGCAACTCATCGCTGCGTCAGCGGTCGAACGCACCCGCACCGACGCCGCTGCCACCAATGACCCGGTCCTGGATGACGGGTACCGGCGCCCCGGGGATTTCCTCCGCGCCCGCCTGCATATCAGCGCCACCGAAGCGCACCGCCGGCTGGCCCTGGCCGGGGACGTGCTGCCCCGCACCGGGACCACCGGCCAGCCCCTGGCACCCCGGCACGAGGAACTCGGCGCCGCCCTCGCCGCCGGAACCCTCGGTTCCCGGTCCGCCACGATCACCAGCCAGGCCCTGGACCGGGTCCGGCCCGTCACCGACCCCGACACCACCACCCGGATGGAACACGCCCTGACCGCCACCGCCACCGAGTACGACCCGGACTTCCTCACCCGCATCGCCCGCCGCTGGATCGACGCCCTCGACCAGGACGGCACCGAACCCTCCGAAGAAGTCCTCCGCCAACTCCAGGGCGCCTTCATCCGCCGCCCCCGCCACGGCCTCCACCACATCGAA
>NZ_JBFTHI010000006.1:0-167765 GCF_056394165.1 Arthrobacter sp. 10T416
CGGGTGGCCTGGGTGGCCTGCCGCACGGCGGTGCTCATGGTGTTGGCCATGGTTTTGACGAACTGGTCGCTGCAGGGTTCGCCGTGGCCTGGGATCAGGAATTCGTAGCGGTGGCGCAGGGCGGACAGGTGCCGCAGGGCGTCGGCCCATTCCTCCGGGAAGGAGTCCTCGAAGGACGGGTGCGCCCCCTGCTCCACGAGGTCACCGGCGTACAGCGTGGTGCCGGTGCCCACCAGGAGGTCACCGTCGGTGTGTCCGCGGCCCAGGTAGAAGAGGGTGGCGGTCTGGCCGCCCAGGTCCACCAGCACGGGCTGGTCCCGGACAATCGCGTTCGGGACCACCAGTTCCACCTGGCCGCCGTCGCCCGCGGCCATCTCCGGTTCGGCCGCGGCCACCAGGGGACGCTGGGCGTCGCCGTTGTCCTCGATGTCCGCGGCGCAGTTCTCGTGCCCCCAGAACTCGGTCACGCCGTCGTCGGCGAACACGGCGTTGCCGAAGAAGTGGTCGTAGTGGGCGTGGGTGTTGACCACCACCAGTGGCAGCTGCGTCTTTTCCCGCACGGCGTCGAGGATCTCGCGGCCCTGCCGGGGACCCCCGCCGGTATCGATCACCATGGCGCGTTCGGTGCCGACAACCAGGCCGGTATTGAGCAGGGATCCTTCGGTGGTCAGCACGTAGTTATCCTGGCCGACCTCGAGCCATCGTGACATGAAATCTCCGTATCCCGGCGCCGCGCCGGCATGGTTGGTGCGAAGTTCTGGCCTCGATTCTACCCACCGGGCCTTAGAGATCGGCCAGCACCGACCCCGGGTTCTCGATCGCGTCGGCCACGTAGCGCAGGAGTAAGCGGGCGTTGACCAGCTCGGATCTTGCGGAAATCGGCAGTAACAGGGCCGAGGCGGCCGCCCTAGACGGCGACTCCAGCCTTTTTCAGTAGCTCCCTAAGGCCCGGAGCGATCTTAATGGCGTAGTCCGGAATCATGTGCGTGACATCTCGTTTGATAGGAAGCGACCCGGAGAATGCAGGGCAGAAGGTCTGGGCGCAAAACAAATTGCTACTGTCTACAAAAGTCCCGCCGAGTTCTTTGATGACTTCCCGGTCTGCTTTGCCCATCGACTTCCAGTCATCGGTTTGCCTCCCCACGCAATCACGAGGCGCGCTCTGCTTCGTGGCACACAGCGACGGGTTCTTATCAGCGGGGGGCGGAGTGATGATGACGAACTTCGCCCCGCTGCCGGTCATTCGCGACAGGTAAGTCTTCATCGCAGGTTTCCAGTCCGCTGCGGTTGCCCGCCGATCGGTGCCAACAATGTGTGGGGCCATGTAGTAGGAGTTGATGACTATGACCAGGTCCGGACGGGTGGAATTTACGGCGTTCACCACGTCGATTTTCCGCTGTTCGCAAGCGGCGTCCTGTTCTTGCGATTGAGATTCAAAGGCCAGGCTGATCGCTCGGCACCCATACATCGACATACCCCGGAGGTTCCAAGTGCCGACACCGTAGATTTTCTGCAGCGCAGGAATGTACGTCTGGGCAACAGAGTCACCGATGATCACAGCGTTGTTGGGGGCCAAGGGATCGCCCCAGGTGCATTCGGCAGCGGAGGGCGGCGCAACTCCGCCACATGGCCCGATGTCAGCGGGAACTGGATCCTTTGCAATTACCTCATCAAGTGTGGGGCTGAGGTTAGGCCAAATAGGTGACTGCAGCGCAGCAGTTAGGTCCGCCTGGAGCTTGGTGACTTCCGGCCCAAAGCTTGGTGCTTGAGCAGTCGCGCCAGTCTTAGGTGCTGGCGCGGAACTCAAAGGAAGGTCGACTGCTTCTGGCGCCTTGACCGGCTGGAGACCCACAACCACTGCGCCGGCGGTTAGTAAAGCCAGCAAGCTGAGCGCCTGTAGCCGATATACCTCGCTAAAAACCGTCCCGGCCCTAAATGAGCTCCGCCGCGGCTTGCCCGTCAGCCAACTCGAATCGAGAATGCGCTTCTCCCACAGCACATATGCGTAGTAGGACCACACAAATATGCCACTGAGAAGTGCCAGTTGGACGGGCAGTGAATCAACGTCCAGCCAGGTCCCGGCGATGATGATGATGGGAAAATGCCACAGGTACAACGAATAGGACATGTCGCCGATGTAGCCGCTCACCCGGTTAGTGAATGGGAGCAGATGTCGCTGTTCGGCGGGGCCGGTCCCAGCGAGAATAAAGAGCGCTGCTGACAAAACCGGCAGCAGCCCCGCCGGCGCGGGGAAGGGCGTCTCCGTGCTGATGACGAACAGCGATGCGACCATTCCGGCTACGCCGATCCAGGCCAGGATTGGGCGGATGCTATTGGCTATGCGCGCGCACGCGGGAGCCGATATAGCCAGCAGAGCCCCGACACCAAGCTCCCATGCTCGGGAGAGCGTGCTGAAGTATGCCACAGCAGGGGACGAGGTTGTCTCGTGCAGGGCCCATGCAAGGGACGCCGCCACTAGACCGGCAATGAGGGTACCGACGACAAATCGCGCGCCCCGCGCGGGGCGCCTGAGGCTTGCGAATATCGCGAAGACCCCTGCCATGAGAAACGGCCAAACGAAGTAGAACTGTTCTTCTACGGCCAGCGACCAGAAGTGCTGCAGCGGGGAAATGGGTCCAGCAGACTGGAAGTAGTCTGTTCCAATAGACGCAAACCGCCAGTTTGCGGAGAAAAGAATCGCCCATAAGGCGTCCCACGTCGTGGTCATGAATCGCGACTGGCCGAAGGCTATGTACGCTGCGGCCAGCGTGAACCCGAGGGTAAGCACCGATGCTGGCATGATGCGCCGGACCCGCCGGCGGTAAAAGTCTGGAATCGAAACAAGACCAGTCCGCGCATGCTCACGCAGCAAGCTTTGGGTAATGACGAAGCCGGAAATGACGAAGAAGATATCGACGCCCACGAAGCCGCCGCCCGGCCAGTGCATAAGGTGGTCGAGAATCACCACGATCACGGCGAAGGCTCGCAGGCCCTGGATGTCCCTGCGGACGCCTTTTTTGGTAGGTGCGCGGTAGGTCGCCAGCGGCACCTTAACCCAATTTCCTGCGCGTTTCAGTTGTGCGATCCCGGTCATGCTCTCCCCTAAAACTGGCGGGACCGTTTATCCCCCACAGACATATTGCCACAACGGGCGCGTCCGGCCCGGCGCCCAAGATGGCTGCGCTGGGTCGGGCATGCCTTCTCAGAAGTCAAAATCTCCCAGAGCGCAGTCAAGCACGGGCCCCGAAGGCACCTCTGCCAGCGTCATCGCCGTATGCGCCACGAATATGCCGCTCACCTTTGGTGACAGTGACCAATCTAGAGATCGGCCAGCACCGAGCCCGGGTTCTCGATCGCGTCGGCCACGTAGCGCAGAAATCCGCCGGCAGTGCCGCCGTCGCAGACCCGGTGGTCGAAGGTGAGCGTCAGCTCGGTGACCTTGCGGACGGCGAGCTCGCCGTTGACCACCCACGGCTTGTCGATGATGCGGCCGACGCCGAGGATCCCCACCTCGGGGTGGTTGATGATCGCCGCGGAGCCGTCCACACCGAAGACGCCGTAGTTGTTCAGCGTGAAGGTGCCGCTGCCCAGTTCGGCGGGTGTCGCCTTGCCGTCGCGGACGACGGCGGTGAGCCGCCGGATCTCGGCGTCCAGTTCGCGGGCGCTGAGTTTGTCCGCGTTGCGTACCGAGGGCACCATAAGGCCCCGGTCGGTCTGGGCGGCGAAGCCCAGGTTCACGCCGTCGAAGGCGACGATTTCCTGGCTGGTCCCGCCGTCGGCGTCCTCGGTGGTGACGATCCGGGTGTTCAGTTCCGGGTACTTCTTCAGCCCGGCGGTGACGTAGCGGGCAATGAAGGCCAGCAGCCCGGGAGTGTGGTGCGGGTCGGCCTTCTTCAAGGCCGCCCGCAGCTCTACGAGCGCGGTCGCATCCACGTCCACCCACACGGTGGCCTCGGGGATCTCGGATCGGCTCCGGCTCATATTCGCGGCGACGGCCTTGCGGACGCCCCGCACCGGGGTGCGCCCGGTGATGCCCAGGCCGGTCCGCGAGTCGGTGTCCCCGGCAATCCGGCGCTCCGGCCCGGGCGTTTCAGCGGCCCGGGCGCCCGGCTGTTCGGCGGCGGGTTTGATGGCGGCCTCGACGTCGCGGCGCATGATCAGCCCGCTGGTCCCCGAGCCCTGCAGCTCGCCCAAATCCACGCCGTGGTCCCGCGCCATCCGCCGGACCAGCGGCGAAATCACGGCCCCCAGCTTGCCGGGAACCCGGGTCCGCAGCAACAGCAGGTCATCGGCTGCCTTCTCCTCCCCGGACACCTGCGCCACGGAGCTCTTGGACGCCCGGGTCCGCCGGGCAACCCCGTGCCCGCCCGGGGTGCCGTAGCCGATCAGGACATTCCCGGAGCCGGCCTTTTCTTCCTCGCGGTAGACCTCGGCGGCAACATCCTCAACCGCGGGGGCTACCCCCAGCGGCGTCACGGAGATCAGCGGTTTTCCGACGTCGAGGCTCTGGCCGGGCTCGCCGTGCAGGACGGCGACGGTGCCGGCGTACGGGGACGGGACCTCCACCATGGACTTGGCGGTCTCCACCTCGGCGATCGGCTGGTCGACGCGGATCTCATCGCCCACGGCCACGAGCCAGTTGACCAGCTCCGCTTCGGTCAGGCCCTCGCCGAGGTCCGGGAGGAGGAATACTTTGGGTTCGCTCATGGTCAGTCTTCCCACTGGAGGTCGTCGACGGCGTCGAGGATGCGGTCCACGCCGGGCAGGTAATAGTGCTCGAGTTTCGGGGCCGGGTACGGCACGTCGAAGCCGGTGACGCGGCGGATCGGGGCGGCCAGGTGGTGGAAGCAGCGTTCCTGGACGCGGGCCACAATTTCCGAGGCCACGGACGCGAAGCCGTGCGCTTCGGCGATCACCACGGCGCGGCCGGTCTTCCGGACGGATGCGCAGACCGTTTCGTCGTCGAACGGGACGATCGAGCGGACGTCGATCACCTCCAGCGAGCGGCCTTCCTCGGCGGCAGCGGCCGCGGCGGCGAGCGCCGTCGGGACGGACGGTCCGTAGGCGATCAGCGTGGCGTCCGTGCCCGGACGGGCGACGGCGGCACGGCCTTCGGAGGAGGTGCCGGACTCGGTGTTCGCCGTGTGCTCGGCGCGGAGCGCGTCCAGGTCCACCTGGTCCTTGGACCAGTACAGCTTCTTGGGTTCCATGAACATCACGGGATCGTCCGAGTCGATGGCTTCACGGAGCATCCGGTAGCCGTCGGCCACGGTGGCCGGGGTGAAGACCTTGAGGCCCGCGGTGTGCGCGTAGTAGGCCTCGGAAGAATCGCAGTGGTGCTCCACTCCGCCGATCCCGCCGGCGTAGGGGACGCGGATGACGATGGGCAGCTTGACGGTGCCTTTGGTCCGGTTGTGCATTTTGGCGACGTGGCTGACGATCTGCTCGAACGCCGGGTACGCGAAGGCATCAAACTGCATCTCGATGACCGGGCGCATGCCGTTCATGGCCATCCCCACGGCCATGCCCACAATGCCGGATTCGGCCAGCGGCGTGTCGAAACAGCGGCTCTTTCCGAACGTTTTGGTGAGGCCGTCGGTGATCCGGAAGACGCCGCCGAGCATGCCGACGTCCTCGCCGAAGACCAGGACCGATTCGTCCGCGTGCATGGCGTCGGCCATGGCGGTGTTCAGTGCCTTGGCCAGGGTGATGGACTGCGGGCCGGTCTTCTCGGCGTCGCCGGCGGCCTTGGCGGCGGCGCGGGCGGTGGCGGCGCTGACGTTGCCGTTCGCTTCGGAGGACGTGGTGATGGTGGGGCTCATTTGCCGGCCGCCTTTGCTGCGGATGCGGTGGATGCGGCGTCGCGGGCCAGTTCGTCGGCGAGCATGGCGGACTGTTCCTTGAGCTGCGGGGTGGGCGTGGAGAAGACGTAGCTGAACAGGTCCTGGGGGTCCACGGGGACGTCCTCACCCAGGCCCTCGCGCAGCTGGGTGGCAACGGCTTCCGCTTGGTCGGCGATCCGGGCGGCGTTGTGGTCATCGAGCAGGCCGCGGCCTGTCAGGTAGGTCTTCATCCGGCTGACCGGGTCCTTGGACACCCATTCGGCCACTTCGCTGTCCTGGCGGTAGCGGGTGGCGTCGTCGGCGTTGGTGTGCGCCTGCATCCGGTAGGTGTGCGCTTCCACCAGCAGCGGGCCGGAGCCCTCGCGGGCGAGCTTCACGGCCCGGCCCAACACGGCCAGGAGCGCCACCATGTCGTTGCCGTCCACGCGTTCGCCGGCCATGCCGTAGCCGACAGCCTTGTGCGCCAGCGACGGGGCGACCGACTGGTGGGCCAGCGGCACGGAGATGGCGTACTGGTTGTTCTGGACGAAGAAGACCACCGGGAGGTGGAACACGGCGGCAAAGTTCAGCGCTTCGTGGAAGTCACCCTCACTGGTTGCCCCGTCGCCGCACATGGCCAGGACCACCGTGTCCTCGCCGCGGAGTTTGGCCGCGTGGGCGACGCCGACGGCGTGGAGCAGCTGCGTGGTCAGCGGGGTGCACTGGATGCCGACCTTGTGCTTGGCGGGGTCGTACCCGCCGTGCCAGTCGCCGCGGAACAGGGTCATGGTCTGCACGGGATCCACGCCGCGGGCCATCACGGCCACGGAGTCACGGTAGGTGGGGAACATCCAGTCCCCGTCGGACAGACACAGTGCCGCCGCGACCTGGCAGGCTTCCTGGCCGTGGCTGGACGGGTAGACGGCCATGCGGCCCTGCCGGACCAGCGCGGAGTTCTGGTCGTTGACGCGGCGCCCGACGACCAACTGCTCGTACGCGGCCAGCAGTTCGACGTCGTCGGGGAGGCCGTACTCGTGGCCGGGCTGCGCGCCCTGTTCCGCTTCGGCGTTCAAGGCGCCGTCCGGGCCGACGATCTGGATGGGGTGGCGGGCCGGCAGCATATAGTCCTCGACCGTGATGCCGAACTTCAGGACGGCGTCGTGGGCGGCGTTCGGCGCCGAGCCGGGTTCGGGCTGCGCCGTACGTTCGGGCTGCGCCGTGCGTTCGGGCTGCTGCGCAGAATGGTCCGCGGAGATCGTCATTGGTCCGTCTTTCTGTAGCCACTATTCCGTCCCAGTATGGTCGGCGATGCCGTTTCGTATCCACCCCCGGCCGAAATCGTGGAGAAGTCCCGAATATTGCCCTAATCTGAAAGACGGAATGTAAGTGTGAGCTGGATTACCGGCGGGGGTTGTAGACAAATGGCAGAGGCCGAGGCGGACCAGGCGGTGCCGCTGGACGACGTGGACCGGAACATCATCGCGGAACTGACCCGCGACGGGCGGATGTCCGTGACCCAGGTGGCGGAAAACGTCCACATTTCGCGCGCCCATGCTTACACCCGGATTGCCCGGCTGACGGGCGAGGGTGTCCTGACCAAGTTCACCGCGCTGGTGGACCCCATCAAGGCCGGGCTGAAGTCGTCGGCATATGTGACCCTGAAGGTCCGCCAGCACTCCTGGCGCGAACTGCGGGAGCTCCTCCGGGCAATCCCCGAGGTGCACCACATCGCCCTGGTGGGCGGCGACTTCGACGTCATCCTGCTGGTCCGCGCCGTTGACAACGTGGACCTGCGGCGGGTCATCTTCGACCAGCTGCAGTCCATGCCGGGGGTGCTGGACACCCAGACCTTCCTCGTGTTCGAAGACCTGGACACCCGCTAGCCGGGCCGTACCGCGTCAGTTCAGGAAGCCCGGGCGCGCCTTGGACGCGGTCTTAGCTTTTGGAGGCTTCCGCCAATGCGGGGGTTTCCTTCAATTGGCTGAGCAATGCATTTTCGTAGGCCGCGCACACACCGCCCCAGGAGTAGTGCTCCTCGGCACGTTGCACTATCTCCGAGGCATCGTAGTCATTTGCCGTTCTCATGGCGTCGCCGAGGGCGCTGACAATCGATGCCGTATCGGGACTGACAAACGTGGCCGTCTCTGCAAGCACCTCACGGTTGTACACGGTGTCCCGTGCGACCACCGGCGCACCGCAGGCCATGGCCTGCACCAGAGCTGGATTGGTCCCGCCAACGCTGTGGCCGTGGAAGTAGGCCCCGGCGTGCTGCCATAGGGCGTGCAGCCGCATGTCGTCACTGACGTGTCCGAGCCAAAGTACGTTTTCGTTATTAGCCGCGAGGGCGGCGGCGCGCTCGTCCAGCTCACCGCCGTAGCCGGAGGATCCAACAATTACTACTTTGTAGCTGGTAGCGAGTTCCTCCGCAGCGTTGAAGAATTCCACGACGGTGTTCTCCGGTACAAACCGCGCAACCATCAGAATGAATCCTCGGTGCTCAAGGCCTTCCTCTAGCTCGAGCTGTCCGGGAACGTCACCGCCATAGGGTATGAAGCGAGAAGTGCGCCCAAAGTCCGTCTGCCACCGATCCGCAATCGCATGCGAGTCCGCAATCAAGTCGTCGGCCCATTTTGACGTCATCCACGCCCCAAACTTAAATACGGCCTTGGCCAGCCGGCCCCATTTCGCGCGTTCCCACTCGATGCCGTCGACGTTGACAACTGTTGGTATGCCACGGAACTTCAGTAAAGGCAACCAGAATCCGTTGGCCACATTCATGACCAGGGCCACGTCGGGTTTGTGGATCATGGCATGAAGTACTGATGTCAGGCCATATGAAAGCGTGCTCAGCGACGTAGTCTCCGCGCCCTTCGTCATGACCGAACGGACGCGGTCATCGAGAGTTGGGTCCTGGTCATGCGTGGCCCCTGGGCGGCCGTAGACAGTGACTCCCCAACCCCTATCGGCCAGAAATGGCGCCAGCCTCCGGACAGCCGTTTCGAATCCCCCGTAGTAGCTGGGATATCCCCTAGTACCAATGATCGCCACGGTCCGTTGCACAGCATCCCCCTATTTCGTGATTCACTCCCCAGCAATGCTAGTCGCTGCGGCCCGACCCACCTTGCCCCCGCAGGAGCGGGCAGCCAGGTAACCGATCAGGCCGGGGGCGCCACGTACGCAGTTTTGATGTCCAGGTGCGGTTTCTTGGGTGATTCTTTGCCGTAGATAAAAACGAGAAGTCCGGAACCCCCCGGTGGGTTATCCTGCGTAAACCCGATGTTGCCGTTGAGCCCGCCCGCAGCCATGTGGCCGACGTATTCCGTAACATCCGCGGTGCGGGCAGCAAGAGTGCCATCAATCGATACGGAACGAATGAGCTTGCCCAACTGGGGCTTCGTTTTATAAGTGACAAGCATCTCGGCCCAAGGTGTTGTTATCTCATGGAGAGCCGTGTGAGACAACGTGCCCCCGGAATCCGATGTGTTGGCGTAGAACGTGAGTGATGCCGAAACAATTTTCTTGCCCCTGTACGCAGACAGATCGAATGCCATATAGGTCTCCCGATTGATGTCCGCCCAGGGGGTTTGCTTGACCAGGAGACCGGCCGATGACCCGTAATTGACCCCCGCATTTGCGATGGACCCATGGACGTAGGTGTCCCCGGATGGTGCGATAGAGGTGGACCACGGATCGCTGACCACGACAGCGGCCGAATCGTAAATGACGCGCCGGTTAGGTGCCGTGACCATTACGCCGACTCTCGCAGTTCCTCGGCTCAAGGCGGAGAAAGCCCCGCTGGCAGATATGGACAGAACCTTCGGGTCGGAAGAAACGTATTGGACCGGGAATTTAGTCCCGTCCAGAAGGGCGCCACTCCCATTCTTGATCGTGAAGGCGGCCGTACCGCTGTCGCCCACGTTCCTCGTAGGAGGAACCTTTGTCAGTGCCACCGACTCCGGATCCGCTGCTGTGAGGGTCGGCCCTTTGACCTCCGCGTCCGACAGAATCTTGAGCTCATAAATTCCTGTGTACCGGGTTGCAATATTTTGTGAATCGACGTCCACCGAGACATACCGCGCGTTTGTCGGTGCAAAGTCCGTTGTAGCCCACGCCGTGCTTTGAGGCAGCGGAGCCGATCGCTGCGTCACCCAGGCCACGCCGTCGCTGGACGTACGCACACTATAAAGGGAGGGCGTCGGCCCCGTGGATGCCCACGAAATACTGACTGCCGCGACCCTCCGGACTGCTCCGAGGTCATATTTCAAGCTCTGGTTTCCGCCCACCACCCACTTTGTTGAAAGGTCGCCATCGTAGGTTGATTTCGCTGTAGCCACGGACGCGGTGGCTGTGACCCCCGAGATTTCGTAGGAACCTTTGCCAATGAAGACGGAGTACGTGCTTGGCGCCTTGCCTGCCTGGCTGACGCTGACGGTGGCCCGGCCTGGCACCGATACTGCCTGAGAAATCGACACCTGGGAGCCTGCAGGGGCTGTCGCCCCAATCTGCGGAACTGCTGAATCTGGAGCCGCGGTTGAGTCATACGTCAGCGTGCCGGGGGAAAACGCTGTGATCGGCGTGCCCCCAAGTGTCAGTCCGCTGAGCTCGGAAGATGTGCCCCCAGTGGTCCAGCTACTGAGGGGTGTGGACGACTCCACGGGTGGTACCGTCTGCCCGGTTCTAAGAGGCGTGAACTGCACCGAAATGGTGGCAGCCGGCACGCCAGTCACGTGGATAGCCAGCCTCTGGAATCCAGCATTCGTGGCCTGCCCGGCACCCTGTGGCGATGAAGGAAGCGGTTGTGCTGGAAGCAAGGAGAAGGCCGTGGGCGCCGCACCAAGTATGCGCACGAGCATTTGTTTGCCTTGTTTCGTCAGTACGGCACTCCGACCGTCCGCGGACACCTGCACCGAAGCGTCCGTATGCATGAACCACCAGGCGTCCAGGTTGGAGGTGGCCTTGATCTCGTCCTGGAGAACTACCTGCTGCCGGTTGTCGATAAGCGATACGCCGCGTTTCCACGTGGTTCCTGCGGGATTCACGCTGTCCAAATTGGCAACGGCAAGGGCCTTGGAAGCACTGCTCTGCGTCCTCTCGATCACAGAGTTGGACGTGGGGTTCTGGTCGGGGCCCATTCCGGGATTCAGAACTACCGTATTGCTTCCTTCGGCGCGGGTCCGGTAGTAGTTCCATCGGCCACCGGTAGCGAGACCGTCAGTGTAGCCCGGGAGACCATAGTTATCCGGGCCCAGTTCACTCGCCCAATTCACCCCCAGGGCGTCCAGGACGAACGACCCGGCGTCGAGGTGCGGGTGACCGTTGTCGGCCGTAGTAGCAGCCTTAAGGGCAACAAACGTCGCGTCGCTCTGCTCCCATGCCGATCGCATTGTTGCCACTTCGGCCCCGCGGAAGTAGCGGTCCAAGCCAAGGTTGCCCTGGACCGCGGTCTTCTGGGCTGCACCCGGGCGGTACCACAAGAGGGCGAACTGATTGATATTGCCCTTGAGTGCTGTGTCGTATGCCATTTTTGTGTACACGGGATTGTCATAGAGACCTCCCATTGCCCCGAGAGCGGGCGGGAGTTCACTGTTCTTCGAGTCTGAGTAATTAAAGCCCTGACCGGACGGGCCGGTGAGGTACAGCGGGAACTGCCCGCTGGACTTCACCGCATCGCTGCCCAGAATTCCTTGGTCGTTGCCGGTTGCGGAACGAAGGGCCATCCCGTATTGCACGAGGTTCTGAGTTGCGTATCCCCAGTACTGAAGTCCTTCCCGATAGCCGCCGTCAGGGACATATCCCTTAAGTCCGTTTTGTATTGATGCGACAGAATAATCAAGGACCGAATCGGCGAGAACAGGCTCGATGTCCCGGACAGCGAGGGCCGCCAGTCCCAAGCCGCTGTTGCTGACGACGTTCCAGTTACCTACTTGTTTAGTCCAGGCCGCATTCTGTTTGTACTGCGATAGAGCGGGGTTCAGCCCTTTGCTGACTACTGCCCCACTCAGCACCTGTCGGCGTTCCGGAGTCCAATACTCGTACAACCAGTCGTAACCGAGACCCACAGCCTGGCTGAGTGTCGCCGTGTCCAGGAAATGGGAGGGGTTCCAGTTAGGGAAGTTAGCTGCGTTGGAGAGCTCAATCCAGAGCCTCTCGGCATAGGAGTTGTTCTTCGACAGCTGCCAGGACAAAGCAAGGGTGGTTACCCTGTCCCAAATCGCCTGGCTAGCGTCGTAAAGACGCTCCGGGTGTTGCGGGTCGTAAGCAATCACCGGCTGAGCGACAATGGCGTTGGCTTTTGACAAGACTCTTTCGTAGAGTCCCTTTCCCGTTGCATCGGCCGCTACCGAACTTCTCAACCGAGTGAAATCCGCTGCTGTCGCCATGACTCGGGGGTGTTGCCCGGTGACTGTACCGACATACGAGGGGACGTTAGAGGGTTGTACTGCCGCATGGGCCGGACTGATAAGTAATGGGCTCGCGAGTGCGACTGCGAGGAGGGAGGCAGAGATGCGCAGCCTCGATCTGGGAAAGCGGTGACCAAACATGGCTGAGACCCATTCCTGTAGGCGACGCTGCACGATCTGCCCCCACTACGTGCCTCACGGTCCTCCAGAAACCGAGCGACTGCAGTAAATGCTGAGGCCCCCATACCATATACCGAATGCCGTGAAGGCGGAATGGGTGTGCCAGGTTAGGTGGCCAACCGACGGCGATAGAACAGGTACTGGACGACGAGTCCGACTGTCTCAGCGCAGATTCCTGCCGCGACTACGCCGACAGCGCCGGCGCCAGCCGCGAGGGGGAATAGTGTCACTACCCCGGTGACCGCGGAGGGAATGATGGCAGTAGTGATGCTGTTTGCCCCGCCCGCGGAAACAAGCACCAACCCCATGCCACGGGATGCACAGATGATCGCTAGGAGGGCCCCCGCAGACCAGGCCAGTCCCGGAGTAATGCCGATTTCTCCGGCGAACACGAAACTGGCAACCCAGCTCGCGAGCAATGCGAAGCCCGCACCGCAGACGACGCCCAGGATGATGTTTAGCTGGATGGTCTGGGTCCGGCGCCTGCCTGCTCCCCCGTCCGGCGCCGATCCTAGCCAACTCTGGAGCCGGCTGGGGATTCCGGAAAGGACAGCCAACGACATTCGCATGAGCCTGTCGACTGCTGCAAACGCCGGGACGGCCGAGGGCGCGACGATGGCCGCGATGGAGGTCGGCAGGTAGGTGTAGACTACGCTGATCGACCGTCCCACGCTAATCACGAACTGACGACGCATTGCAGCGGGTGCTTCGCGGAATTCCGCCCATTTGGGCCAGGTCGGCCCGTCAATTCTCCGTGCAGCCAGACACAGCGTCAGTCCTACCTGACAAATCGTCAGGAGCCCAAAAATGACCGTACCGAATCCCGCCAATATCAACATCCCAGAAACCAGCGCGGTAGCGATCTTGGGCAGCGACTCGGTACCGAGGATCACGTACGGACGGTTCGTTCCGATGAAGAACCAGGTCGGGCTCAGCGCGGCCAAAGCCGTGCCGGCGGCCAGACTGGCAGCTTCAAGCCGACCGTTTGGAGCCAGCAAGGCAGCTAATACCGCCGCGAGGACTGTCAGGGGGACGGCGCTGAGGAGCCGAGACGCCAGCGAAATCCGATACAGCCGGAGCCGCCGTCGTTGCCCGAGTCGCGGCAGTTGCTGCGGCCCTACGACCCCCCAGCCCAACTCCCCCACAACTGCGGCTGCGCCGCCGATTGATTGCCCGATTGCCATGACCGCCCAGCCGCTCGCGCCAAACGTGGTGGAGACGGCTGGAATTACCAACAGCGGAGACAGCGCACCCGCTGCGGGGATGAGGAAGTAGGGAAGAATTCCCCACACCCTTTTCAGGTATCGAGACACGTTGCCGCGGCCTAATCGACGCGAACGAGAGATGCTGCCGCGGCTGCGGCTTCGACCATGGGGACGCCGAGTTTGGACACGAATGTCGCATCGAATTCACCGGCGGATCCGCCCGCTTCGACAGACCGCATCTGCGTGGCCAGCTTGCTAGCTAGCTCGTCGGGATCCGCGTCGGCGACGGCCAATCGCCGGTGAAGCGAAGCCCTGGTGCCATCTACTTCGTTAGTCACAGCCCGGCCGCCGGAGACGACCATATCTAGCGGCGGGTGCGAGGGATGCGGACTGGCCTGAAGCGAAAGCATTACCTGCGCGGAGGCAATCCGTTCAAAATACCCAGACCACGTGAGGCCACCAAGCGGATTCAACATCACGCCTCCACCGAGCGGCAGCGCTTTGTGCCGCTCGCCTACGCTTGAGAATTTCCAACCCGCTGCATCGCCGTTCTGGACGACGAGGCGCATTGTGGCTACGCCAAGACTGAACATATTGCGTGGCTTGCTTGGTCTGCCGTAGAAGATGACCTCACGTACAGACTTTCCGGAAGACTGGTCACGGCGGATTTCTCGGAGGCGTGCGAGATCCAGTTGCGGGGCGAAAACCAGGTTCCGCTCCACCGAAACGTTCGCATTACGGGATAACGCGGAGGCAAGTGGCGCAGAGTTCACCAAGTTCACGAATCCAGCCTTATAGGTGCTCGCCGCGGTGAAGGCATCCGTGGAGGCGGGGAGAAAGGACGGCTCGAAATCTTGGATCAGGTATATAACGCGGGCGGGGTCGAGCAACCCAAGCCGTGCCCTCACATCAAGGGCGTGCGCCGTGGTCCAGTACGTTGCGATCCATACGTCTGATGGATTCACTTCCAAACTGGAGATCTTGACGGAGCTGACTATTTCCCATTGCGCATCCTGCAGCTTGAAGTCTTCTGCCAATAGACGGCGGATCGCTTCGTGGTCGAGTCGAGAATAAGGTCCAGAAAATGCAACCAGTCTCAGTTTTCGGTTCAAAGCACGCGCAATCTCGACTCCGACGTCTATGGCTGTCCGCACCCCTGCGAACAGGCCGGCCGCCGAAAGAGCTGGCAGCAAAAGGTTCACGGCCGGGGCCGGATGCTGTGCGACCTTCAGATTGGCGAGCGCTAGGCTGTGGCGGGTCAGGCCGGAATAAGCCCCCAAGGTTGGGTTCTCCCGGATGGCTGACGTCACTGTCCGCTCGAGGCTCATACGCTCAAGGCGGGCCGCCACGCGCACCTTTCCCGCCGATGCTCTCTGGCTAAGGTTCATGAAAATGTCTCCTGTAGGTGCTTCAAGACAGCCCTTGGCGTTGAAGATCAAGTTTGAGAAGCTCGTACCTGTCTTTGACGTAGGCCTCTAGTTGGACGTTGATGTCCGGTACAGTCGCGGACCGTACGTCGTGAGGGTTCGACAGCCAATTTTCGATCAGGCCGGTAACCGCCGAGACGTTTTCCACTTCGACCAGGAGAGGACCTGCGATGCTCCTGAGTTCGCCCAGCGCGGGGTTGGCCCGTGTTAGGACCACGCGGTTGCAGGCCAGTCCCTGCCACACCTTGTTAGCGATGACGCTGGAAGCCTTCTTGGAGTCCCCGAAAATTCCGAGAACGACATCCGACGCCGCGATGTAGGACGCCAGTTCGGGTTCTGCGACAGAATCAACGAAGACGCAAGCCGGAAGCAAACCAAGTCGAGCGAGAGCTCGCTCCACGTCGGGCCGGGTGTTTCCGGTACCAATTAGGGTGAGGGAAATTCCCGACCTATCCGGAATTTCGGATAAAGCTTCTACGAAGGCTGCAAGGCCATGGAGTGGCTGGTAGCTGCCGTAATAGAGAAGTCGGAGCGGGCCCGACCTCGTAGTCAGCCGCGGGCTTGCCCATTCGGGCGCGCCGACGGGCAGCCCGATGACCACGTCCTTTGCACCGTATTCTTGCTCAAGCATCCGTGCCCGGACCTGCGTGTCCGTGACCAGCACTGATGCTAAACGGGCAGCCATTTTGTCCAGGAACAGGCCCGCGCTTGCTCTAAGATTTGGTTTCTGTCCCCAGTCACCAACGCGCGTTTCGTAGAGGCCCACAAACCAATCGACCAGAAGGGGAGCCCGGTGATACCTCGCAACGAGCCAGGCGAGGGGTGCGTACTTTAGGGCGAACTCCGGAATGACGATGAGTCCGTGAGTTCCTCGACGAGTGCCCAGCGCACCCTGCAGCAGGGACCGGCTCTTCCGCAAGTAGCCCGGATTGTCATCGATCTGCAAGACCACAGATTCCATAGCGAACTCTCGGTCCAGGAACTCCCGGAGCCGCCGGTTCCGCGGGTAGTCTTCGACAATCACCCCGACGAAGAGTGCGGATCTGCTCGACTCGCCACTGGCGCGTTGACTCATGCTCCTACCGCTTTTGCTCAAGGCTTTGGGAGGCGAATTCGACGACAGTATTTGGATGAGTCATAGCAGCCCGAACCAAGTAAATATAGCGGCGAAGGCTTCCCCTCCGTTCCCCGCTCGCGTTACGTATGAGCGCCAGGGCTTCTTGGGACCGCTGTCCCCGGATGGCTACAGGCAGTCCGGCAATATCGGCGTAGTGCTCACGTATCGCCTCAGCGTCCCGTACGCTGCGGATTGCCGCGTCGGCCGATTTTCCTCCAGTCATCCGATACCTGGAGGTTGGTTCGGCCGATGTTGCAATCGGGCCGAGAAGGCTGCCGCGAATAATGAGTTCGTAGTCCTCCGCGTATCGGGGCCACACGGCAGCAACCTCCTCAGACATTGCTCTCCGGAGTTGGGGGGCAGACCACACAACGGAAGCGGGGGGACACGGGCCGTAGCCCCGCTCCAGGAGGCTGGCGGTAGTAATAGGAACCGACCACGTCTTTAACATGGTTTCACGCCCGTCTGCATGCAGGCCGACAGTCCGGCCGCAGACGGCCACTACCCCTTCCTCCGCGATCGTTGCCACGGCCGACTGAACTCCGGCCGCGATAAGTGAATCGTCGGAGTCCAGAAAGACTATCGCCGTGGACTCAGTGTTGGCCCGCCTCAACCCGTTCCGGCGGGCCGCGGCCGCACCGGCGTTCGACTGGGATAGGACAGTTGCGCCAGACTCTCGGGCCATGTCGGCTGTGGCATCTGTGGAGCCATCGTCCACTACCAATACTTCCGCGGCATCTGCAGCGAAGGCACTTTCAACGCATTCCGATATTGTCGCTTCAGAGTTGTATGCAGGAATTACAACGCTCAGTTGTGTTACACCCATGGACGCGTTATACCAACCCTAACAATTCGATCTTCTTCTGATGGACTTCCAAACCTCGTGCAACAACATCTGGCCGCTCTTGGTACCAGGCAATGGCCAGTTTCCAGAGCTCACTTCGCGTGTACGTGCGCCCGTTGAAGCGCGCCGGCACACCTCCCGAGGACGATCCATTCGCGGCCGCGACAAAATCGTCGATGAGTGAATTGTCGGGTCCCAGCATCGGTCGTGCTCCCGGCGAGACCTCCGCCGCTACGCCCAGTTTGAGAAGAATTTCGTTGGCCTGGGCCGCAAGTAAATGGTTGCCCGGATGGTTAACCGATAGAAATCCATCAACATCTGAAGTATCAATATGAGGCGATACTCGAATATCGAGACTGCATTCACGCTGAACCAACTGTTCGATGGATTCTTGCGTGATGCGTTTCAGCACGGATTCAGACGTCTTGTACGCATCGAGCCAACCGGCCCCCTCGGCGGCACTCATGCCCCGGCCAGCTGCAGAGAGAAACCGCAGATCGTGATATCCAGTAACGGGCATCGCAACGTTCATGCCGCTGTCGTCACGGATGTAAACCTGAAAGGGGTGCAAACCATTGTGAAACGCCACGGGTATCGAAAGTCGCGTCGCGGATGCCGGCAGCAGTCCCGCCAGTTCGTCGGTCCCCTGTCCCAGGTCTCTGTAGGTGGCTTTCACGTGTTGATGGATGAACAAGTGTGCCTGCGATGCAATCTTGGCTACTAGGCGGAGCTCAGATCTGGAGATTAGGTGGACCGGTGGAATTTTAACTAAGTCGTAGCCCAGCTTTTTCGTGCCAGTCAGAAGCTGACGCAATGGCTCTGCCTGACAATTGCCGTAAACGAGTCCGAGGCGAGTGGTCCCACGCATTCCTGCAGCCGAATACAACCGGGGATACTTGGCCACAGATTTCGCTCGCTCGAGCGCAGACTTACTGCTGGCCGACAAGGACATCTCAGGCACCCCCCGAATTTGAACGGTTTTTTAGCAGTGGCTTTTTCTGCATGGATTCCCGTATGGACTCGACGGTGTTCCGCCATGCGTACTGTCTGCTCACGGAGGTCCTGGACTCGTGGTCCTTAGCGGAAGAGACCCTCAGCTGCGCTGCCGCAAGGGATGCAGCAGCAAGCTCCGTGTCTCCGAGGCTGAAGAAGCTGGCCGGCGCATCTCCAGCAACCTCCCTCATTACGGGTATGTCACTCAGTGCTAGAGGGGCCCCAAAGTACCTTGCCTCTATCACTGGGAGCCCAAAGCCCTCATCCAGCGTCGGGAAAACGACGAGTTTCGCGTTCGCATAGAGCCAAGCCAATTCCTCCGTGTCCATGAACCCGAGGAACCGTATCGCGCCGACCCCGACGAGGGTACGTAGGTCGTGCGGAAGTTCGAAGGCCCTGCCGTGCTTCTCACCCACGACCACGACGGGCACTTCGGGCGAAATCAGACCAGCTGAGGAAAGCGCCCGCAGTCCGTACGCCAAGTTCTTCCGTTCGTTGAGGCGCCCGACGATGAGGGTGAAGGCATATTCGCCTAAATCCTGGGCTGGCATCCTCGGCACGGCTGCTGCAAGATCGGAGCTGATGGCCAGCCCCACAGGATGGACGCCTTCGGCCCGTCCCAAGACCCTTTCGATCCGCGATACTTCCGTTCGTGTCGAAGAAAAAATTTGCCAGGCATTCGAGAGCGACAATTTCAGCAGCTTGAAATAGGCGCGTTCCGTCCAAGTGAACCATTGCGGGCTGGTCACAAAAATCAGGTCATGAACGAATGCTGAAGCTCTGCGCGTGAACGGCGGAACAAAGTTGTGTGTTAGGACGTGATCGGCTCCGATCCGCCGTAGCAGGAAGGGATATTCCATGAGGACCGCAAGCCCGTGCTGCCTGACCTTAAGCGCGTGTACCTGCTCCGCAGGCAGCAGCAGCTCCAACGCGATGCTGTCTTTTGCACGCGGGTCGGTGACCACATGAATTTCATCCGAGGGAAAGCATGAACGCCACTCCCTGATAACTTCCTGCATCACGTTGCGGTTGGAGATCGGGCCCTCGAACCACCAAAAGGCGTCAAATACGATTTTCAAGGTTTTTCCTCCCCCCGTTCGTCGTCGCCCGAGTCAGATGGTGCGTTCTGACCGCGCGGAAAGAGCCGCCTCCGCTTCTTCCGGGTGTAGGCATGGCATCGCTTCGGCTCGCCCTAGGGTGTGCACGCTTTTCCGAAGTCATCGAAAATGACATTCCAATAATGGCGAAGAGCAAGACGACCATCACGTGCCACCGCAGATAATCGAACGAGAACAGCATGGCCGTCATGAAGATCAACAAGGTTCGGACGTAGGTTCCGGCCTTTGAAAATGTGTAAAGGTAGATTGCGCTGAGTCCTAGCAGACCCACGACCCCCGCGGTCGCCAGCGTTGTTACGAGCTGGTTGTCGACTATATTGAATCCGTTTTGCTGAAAGTATCCCTCACTAAACAGCAGGGGCTCGGAGCCGAACCCGGATCCCCATATGACCTCCGAAGGGTCCCGGGTGAACAGCATTGGCACGGACTCAAGGGCCCCCGCGCGGTTTGTGTAGGAGCCGGAGTCCATCAACTGGTCGACAAGCGTGGAGACTCCCAGATCGACCGCAATGAACGCGGCAATAATGACGGCCACGGTGAGATAGCGAACGGCTTTGTTCCTGGACTCACTGGACATGAAGTAAAAGAATGCCAAGGCCAATCCAATGGCCACAACGACGCTGCGGGTTCCAGTGAGCAGAATCCCAACCACAAGAACAGAAAGTAAGAGCACAAAGCTCGCCGGGCGGTAGCTCTTCCGGCGCAACAGCAACATCAGCAGACCGACGGCCACCAGGGTGGCTGCCGCAATGGGGTGGCCCATGGTGCTTTGTGCGCGAGGAACTGTACCTCCGAGGAACGGATTGGCCAGAATGACGTCCGTCCCGTCAGTTGTCTTTCCGTATCCCCACAGAAAAGGCTCCTGTCCCAAAAGCTCCGAGACGGACAGCAGGGAATGCGCGCCAGCCAAGAGAACGAGCCCAGCCATGAAGACCTGCCTGTCCTGAGGTCCCATCTTGGAACCGACGACAACCGTCATGACTCCAATCAGGCCGAATTGGAGTAGCACGGAGAGACCTTCGGGGTTTACCAGGCTGGTGCTGACCAAAAACACGGCGAACCACGCAAAAACGATGACCCGTATCTTGTGTCGCCTGAAATCCTGACGCGGGGCGACGAATCCGATCAGTAGGAACACGCCCATGATCAGGAGGCCTGTCGAAGATGCTTCGCGGGGAACGTTGGTGTTGACCGCCAGACTTGCAACAGCTGTCGTGGACAACAGCGCGATTCCTCGAACATTGCCGGACCGCCGTACAAGGCTGACTGCCATCCAACCCAGGAACGCGAGTGCGGCACCCCACACAACGTAAATTTCCATCCCGCAGATCCCCCAATAATGATGTCGCCCGACCTGAGTCAAGCCGTTCCGAACTGCCTGCCGAGTGGGCGAGCGAAGTTCGCGCCAACCAGAGCGCCCCGATGCGCGACAAGACTATGAATCCGGCATCGTCAATCTTAGATCCGGTATGAAAGATGCTCCGGTCCGGCCGGTTAGGTCTAGTTGGCCAAGCTGAGCAGGTACGTGCCGTATCCGCTTTTGACCAGCGGCTCCGCCAGCGTGCGCAGTTCGGCGTCGCTGATGAAGCCCTTCCGCCAGGCCACCTCCTCAGGTGCCCCAATCTTAAGACCCTGACGTGATTCTACGGTGCGGATGTAGTTAGAGGCGTCATTGAGGGAATCGAACGTCCCGGTGTCCAGCCACGCTGTTCCCCGCGGCAGGATAGAGACGGACAGCTTGCCAGCCTCCAAGTAGATGCGGTTCACGTCCGTGATTTCGAGTTCGCCTCGGGCGGAGGGCACGAGGTTCCTAGCGATATCCACGACGTCGTTGTCGTAAAAGTAGAGTCCTGGAACGGCATAATTGCTTTTCGGCGAACTCGGCTTCTCCTCGAGCGAAATCACCTTACCGGACTCGTCGAATTCGACCACGCCGTACGCCGAGGCATCAGCCACCTGGTAACCAAACACGGCGGCGCCATCGATGTCAGCGAGGGCCGACAATTGGGTTCCCAGTCCGGAACCATAGAAAATATTGTCCCCCAACACCAAGGCCACCTTCTCGTTAGCGATGTGCTGCTCGCCCAAGACAAAGGCTTGCGCCAAACCCCCAGGTTCTGGCTGCACTTCGTACGTCAGGTTGACGCCGAAGCGCGCTCCGTCGCCGAGAAGACGCTGAAACTGTCCGACATCTTGCGGAGTGGTGATCACCAATATGTCTTGGACTCCGGCGAGCATCAGAGTGGACAGCGGATAATAGATCATCGGCTTGTCGTACACCGGGACCAGTTGTTTGCTGATTCCGTGGGTGATCGGATGAAGTCGTGAGCCGGTACCCCCGGCAAGAATGATTCCCCGCATGGCACTTGTATACAGGTGGAATGCGAGGAGATGCAAAGTTCCAAGACTCAAAACGGTATCGTACGACTGTGAAAAACTTCCTTGTCACCGGCGGCGCCGGGTTCATCGGCTCGAATTTCGTTCATTATGTGCTGGAAAACACAAATGACAACATCACGGTTCTGGACAAACTCACGTACGCCGCGAACATGGAATCATTCCGCGGCCTCCCCGAGGACCGGTTTCGCTTCGTCAAGGGCGACATCTGCGACGCCGCCGTCGTCGACGGCCTGGTGGCCGGGGCCGACGTCGTGGTCCACTACGCCGCTGAATCGCACAACGATAACTCGCTGCACGATCCGCGTCCGTTCCTGGACACCAACATCATCGGCACCTACACGCTGATCGAAGCGGCCCGGAAGCACCAGAAGCGCTTCCACCACATCTCCACGGACGAGGTCTACGGCGACCTGGAACTGGATGACCCGGAGCGCTTCACCGAGGACACCCCGTACAACCCCTCAAGCCCCTACTCCTCGACCAAGGCGGGTTCGGACCTGCTGGTCCGGGCCTGGGTGCGGTCCTTCGGGCTGCAGGCCACCATCAGCAACTGCTCGAACAACTACGGCCCGTACCAGCACGTGGAGAAGTTCATCCCGCGGCAGATCACCAACGTCATCGACGGCATCCGGCCCAAGCTGTACGGCAAGGGGGAAAACGTCCGCGACTGGATCCACGCCAATGACCACTCTTCGGCCGTGCTGGCCATCATTGCCAAGGGCCGGATCGGGGAGACGTACCTGATCGGTGCCGACGGCGAGAAGAACAACAAAGAGGTAGTGGAGCTGATCCTCAAGCACTTCGGGCAGGCCACGGACGCCTATGACCATGTGGTGGACCGGCCCGGCCACGACCTGCGGTACGCGATCGACTCCTCGAAGCTGCGGACCGAGCTCGGCTGGGAGCCGCAGTTCTCCGACTTCGGGTCGGGCATCGAGGACACCATTGCCTGGTACCGGGACAACCAGGACTGGTGGCGGCCGCAGAAGGCCGCAACGGAGGCCCGGTACCAGGAACAGGGCCAGTAGGACATGACGATCGAGTTCTCGAAGAAGCTCACCGCCCACCCGACCCCCATCCCCGGCGTCGTCCTCTACGACCTCCCCGTCCACGGCGACAACCGTGGCTGGTTCAAGGAGAACTGGCAGAGGGAAAAGATGGTGGCCCTGGGCCTGCCGGACTTCCGGCCGGTGCAAAACAACATCTCCTTCAACGAGAAAGCCGGCACCACCCGCGGCATCCACGCTGAGCCGTGGGACAAGTTCATCTCCGTGGCCACCGGCAAGATCTTCGGCGCCTGGGTGGACCTGCGCGAAGGTGCGACGTTCGGCGCCGTGTTCACCGCCGAACTGGACCCCAGCCAGGCCGTCTTCATCCCCCGCGGAGTAGGCAACGCCTTCCAGACCCTGGAGGACAACACCGCCTACACCTACCTGGTCAACGACCACTGGTCCGCCGACGCCCAGGGCCAGTACACGTTCCTGAACCTCGCCGACGAGGCAGCCGCCGTCGGCTGGCCGGTGCCCCTGGCGGAGGCCGAGCTCTCGGACAAGGACAAGGCCCACCCGCGGCTCGCGGACGTGGTTCCGATGCCGCCGAAGAAGATCCTGGTCCTGGGCGCCGATGGCCAGCTCGGCAAGGCGCTGCGTGCGGCGTACGACGGCGAGACGTACGTCGAGTTCGCCGGCCGGGCAGGGTTCGACCTCGGCAGCGAGGACGCCTTTGCCGCCCGGAACTGGAAAAACTACTCCACGATCATTAATGCCGCCGCGTACACAGCCGTCGACAACGCCGAGACCGCCGAAGGTCGCAAGGCCGCGTGGGCGGTCAACGCCACCGCCGTCGCACGGCTGGCCCGGACCGCCGTCGAACACGACCTCACTCTGGTGAACGTGTCCTCGGACTACGTCTTCGACGGCACCCGCGAGTCCCACGTTGAAGCCGAGCCCGCCAGCCCGCTGGGCGTCTACGGCCAGACGAAGGCTGCCGGGGACGCGGCCGTCAGTACCGTGCCGAGGCACTACACGGTGCGCACCAGTTGGGTCATCGGCGAGGGCAACAACTTTGTCCGCACCATGGCCTCCCTGGCCGCCCGCGGCATCGAACCGTCCGTGGTCGACGACCAGATCGGGCGCCTCAGCTTCGCGCAGGACATCGCCGCGGGCATCCGTCACCTGCTGGAGTCGGCGGCGGAGTACGGGACGTACAACCTCAGTAACAGCGGGGAACCGCAGTCCTGGGCGGACATCGCCGCCGACGTGTACGAACTGGCGGGCAAGCCGCGGAACGCCGTGACCGGCATCAGCACCGAGCAGTACTTTGAAGGCAAGGAAGCGGCCCCGCGCCCGCTCAACAGCGTCCTTGATCTATCCAAGATCAACAACACCGGATTTCACCCAACCACTGTTAGATCCGCTCTGGACGTCTATGTCCGCGGGCTGATGCCCCGTAGCGGATAGCGTCACACTCGATCTACGGGCCTGCACCGTAACGTATGGTTATTCAGATTCGGGTCGAAGAAAAACGTCGTGGTTGGCGGCTTAACCGCAGAAAATGACGACGACCCATTGGGGGAACAGGAGCAGATAGTGCGCATTTCCGTGATTGGCTGCGGTTACTTAGGTGCCGTTCATGCTGCCTGCATGGCGAAGCTCGGCCACGAGGTTGTCGGGATCGACATGGACGAAGCTAAGGTCAAAGATCTCGCCTCCGCGAGGGCACCATTTTATGAGCCGGGCTTAGAGGCCCTTCTGACCGAGGTCCAGCAAACGGGACGGTTGTCCTTCGCGACAGACATTTCAGCGGCGGCCGGAAGCCAGGTTCATTTCATCTGCGTCGGAACTCCGCAGAAGATCGGCGAGAACGGCGCCGACCTGAAGTACGTGGATGCCGCTGTTCAGGACCTGCTCCCCTATTTGGGCCCGGACGACGTCGTAGTGGGTAAATCCACGGTTCCGGTCGGAACGGCGGCCCGGCTTGCCGAACTGGTTACCGGCACGCATCACACCGCGCAACTCGTCTGGAATCCTGAATTTCTCCGGGAAGGGCACGCCGTGTCCGACACGCTGAGCCCGGACCGGCTCGTCTACGGAGTAGCCGATGGATCAGAGGACAACCCCTCTGTAGCCCTCCTCGACGAGGTTTACGCCGCGCCCTTGGCCGCAGGCACGCCAAGGCTAGTGACCGACCACCCGACGGCTGAACTCGTCAAGACCGCAGCGAATTCATTCTTGGCCACGAAAATCTCCTTCATCAATGCCATGGCGGATCTGTGCGAAGCCGCCGGCGCTGACGTGACTCGGCTGGCCGATGCCATCGGACTTGACGACAGGATCGGGCGTAAGTTCCTCAACGCCGGGATAGGGTTCGGCGGCGGTTGCTTGCCCAAAGACATTAGGGCTTTTATGGCCCGGGCAGGCGAACTTGGAGCAGACCAGGCACTGACCTTTTTGCGGGAGGTGGACGCCATCAACATGCGTCGCCGCACGCGAGTTGTTGAATTGACCCGCGAACTTTGTGGCGACAGTCTCCTCGGGCAGAGGATTACAGTCCTCGGAGCTGCTTTTAAGCCTGAGAGCGATGATGTGCGCGATTCGCCGGCGCTGAGCATAGCGGCGCAACTCCAACTTCAGGGTGCCGTTGTGACCGTCACAGACCCCAAGGCTTTGCCAAACGCGGCTCGGAGGTTCCCCGAACTTCACTATCAGCCGGATTTCGATAAGGCTGTGAGCAAGGCCGATACCCTTTTGCTGCTGACTGAATGGCCGCAGTATCGCGATCTCGATCCCTACGAGGTCAGTTCAAAGGTCTCGTCGGCAAAAATCCTCGACGGTCGGAATGTTTTGGACCCGGAAAAGTGGCGCGCCGCCGGCTGGCACTACAGAGGTCTCGGGCGCCCGTAAGATCTTGCTTTCTTCGCCACGTCGCCGCCCGGACCGTGTCCAGGCGGCGACGTGGACCAGTGTTTTGGCCCCTCCGCCACGTGAAGCCACCGGTCCTCTGCACTTAGTTCACGAGTGCTTTCAACCAAATTTTGAGCTCTTCGCCGAACTCCAACCGCTCGGATGCGATGGTGATGACTGCCTTGAGGTAGCTGAGCTTGTCGCCGGTGTCATAACGCCGGCCCCGGAAGATCACGCCGTATACGCCGGAGCCCGCGCCGTTACCAGCCGCTAGAGTCTGGAGCGCATCCGTCAGCTGGATCTCGCCGCCGCGGCCCGGCGGAGTGGACTCCAAAACCCCGAAGACGGAAGGGTGCAGAACATACCGGCCGATGACTGCCAGGTTGGACGGCGCCTCGCTGACAGCGGGCTTCTCCACAAGGGTGTTGACGCGGACGAAGTCCTCGCCGTCGATGGCGGTGACATCCGCGCAGCCGTAGGCGCTGATCTGTGAGGGATCCACCTCGATCAACGCGACGACGGAACCTCCGGTCTTCTGTTGCACCGCCATCATGGTGGTGAGCAGGTCTTCTGCTTCATCGATCAGATCATCGCCCAGGAGGACGGCAAACGGATCATCGCCTACATGCTGCCTTGCGCACAGCACGGCGTGCCCAAGGCCCTTAGCCTCGCCCTGCCGGACGTAATGGATGGGCCCGAGGTCGGAGGCCTCATGAACCGCTGCCAAGCGCTCCGTGTCACCCTTGAGCTCCAGCGTCCGCTCGAGTCCGGGCTCTCGATCAAAGTGGTCCTCCAGGGCGCGCTTGGTGCGCCCCGTAATCATCAGAATGTCCTCAAGGCCTGCCCGGACGGCTTCCTCGACGACGTACTGGATGGCGGGCCGGTCCACCACCGGCAGCATTTCTTTGGGCATTGCCTTCGTTGCCGGCAGGAAACGTGTCCCCATTCCGGCAGCAGGAATGACGGCTTTTCTCACGGATTTCCCCCAGGTCATAGCGGCAGTCTAGCGGTTCCCCTTAAAGACCGGGCTGCGCTTCTCCTGGAACGCCAGGAATCCCTCGGCGTAGTCCTCACTCTTGCAGAGCCGCGCCTGCTCCGCGTTCTCCTCCTCCATGGACGCCCAGAGGCCCAGCCGCTGGTCGCGGATGTGCGCCACCAGTTCCTTGCTGGCGTTGAACGCGCCGGTGGCGCCGCTGGCCACGTTGGCGACGATGCCGCGGGTGGTCGCCAGCAGCTGGTCCGCCGGCATGGCCCGGCTGAACAGCCCCTGCGCCACGGCCTCGGTGCCGCTCATGAGCTCGGCGGTGTAGATCAGGTCCAGGGTCCGGTGCATCCCGAGCCTTTCCGTGAAGTACCAGTGTCCGCCGGAATCCAGGGTGGCCCCGAGCTTGGCGAACGGGGACCCGAACTTGGCGTTGTCCGCGACGTACACCACGTCCGTGGCGAGCAGGAGCCCGAGCCCCACGCCCAGGCAGGCACCGTGGGCCGCGGCGAACGTCGGTGCGGGGAAGGAGCTCATCTTCTGCAGCAACGGCTGCACCAGGCCGCCCAGGTAGCCCTGGACGTCGTCGTTCGCCGGGGTGACCCCGGCGATGTCCCTGCCCGCGCAGAACGCTCGGCCCTCACCGCGGAGCAACAGCGCCCGGACCTCGCCGCGAGCGGCGGCCGCGGCGGCGTCGTCGTACGCCTGTGCCAAATCCTTCAACGCCTGCTCGTCCAGCGAGTTCAGCTTCTGCGGGGCGTCCAGGACAACTTCGGCGATGCCGTCGGCGACGGTCAGGGAAATCATGCGGCTCCTAGGGTTCGAAAAAAGGCGGCGGAAGGCTAGACGTCGAAGTCGACGGTGACTTCGGGGGTGGTCGGGTGGGACTGGCAGGTCAGGACGTAGCCCTTGTCCAGCTCATCCTGCTCCAGCGCGTAGTTCTCGTCCATCGTGACAGTTCCGGTGACCACCTTGGCGCGGCAGGTGCCGCACACCCCGCCGGCACAGGCGAAGGGGACGTCCGGCCTGACCCGCAGGGCCGCGTTCAGGATCGATTCACGGGCGTGCGTGGGGCTGGCCACCTCCCCCTGTAGGCCGTCGAGTTTGAACGTGATCTTGTACGTTTCTTTGGACTCGTCGGCGATCACGGGACGGCCGATGTTGCCTTCGGGACGGTCCGGTTTGCCGGAGGTGAACAGCTCGAAACGGACATGCTCAGGCTTGACGCCGCGGGCCGCGAGGGTGTCGCGGCACAGTTGCACCAGCTCGAAGGGCCCGCAGAGGAACCATTCGTCGACGTCGTCCGCGTGGATGGCGGTGCCGAGCAGTGTCTGCAGCTTCTCGGAGTCGATCCGGCCGCTCAGCAGCGGGGCGATCCGCTGTTCGCGGGACAGTACGTGGTGCAGCGCAAGCCTGGCGGGGTACTTGTCCTTGAGGTCGGCCAGTTCCTCGAGGAACATCACGTCCATCGCGGCCTTGTTGGCGTAGACCAGGTCGAAGCGCGTGTCCGGGTGCGCCGCGAGCAGCGTCCTGGCAATGGCGATGACGGGGGTGATGCCGGATCCAGCCGCGATGGCCACGAAGTTCCCGGGCTCGCCGGCCAGCTCCTCCGGATGGTTCATCGAGTTCATCACGTTTTGTTCGACCGGCTTGCCGTCACGGCCGTGCTTGGACACAAAGGCACCCATCGGGCTCATCACGTCCAGGACGTCGCCGGCTTTGAGCTCGGCGTTGGCCCAGGTCGAGAACATCCCGCCGAGGTCCTTTTTGATGGCCACGCGGATCTCGCTGCTGCCGTCCGCGAAGCTGCGCGGCTCGGCGCAAATGGAGTAGCTGCGGCGCACCTCGTGCGGTTCGCCCTGCTCGTCCGGCAGCGTGGTGCGCAGCGCGACGTACTGTCCCGGGAGGTAGTCGAACTGTCCCGCCAGTTCGGGCGGGACGCCGAAGGTGACCTCGATGGCGTCGTCGGTGAGGCGGCGGACCTCGTCCACGGCGAGGGCGTGGAAGGACGCACGACGGCGGCCGGTTGCCGTGGCCTGCTCGGCGGCGGTCTGGCGGACAACAGTCATGGGAGCACCTGTTCCTTACAAAACTTTGAAGTAGTCGAACGGTTCCTTGCAGTCCTGGCAGACGTAAAGCGCCTTGCAGGAGGTGGATCCGAAGCGGGTGAGTTCCTTGGTGTGCAGCGACGAGCACTGCGGGCACTTCACGGCGAGGGAGAGCCGGACCGGCCCGGAGTGTCCGCCGGCGGCCGAGCGGCCGGAGGGCGGCGCAATTCCGTACTCCTGCAGCTTGGCCTTGCCTTCCGCGCTCATCCAGTCCGTGGTCCAGGCCGGGGAAAGCACCAGGTCGACGTCGACGCGCGGATAGCCGGCCCGGTTGAAGGCACGGGTGAGGTCGTCGCGGATGGCATCCATGGCCGGGCAACCCGAGTAGGTGGGCGTGATGGTGATCCGCACACCGGGGACCATACCGCCGTCGTCCGCGGTGGGCTCCTTCGTCACAGTGACGCCGCGGAGGATCCCGAGATCCGCGATGGTGAGGACCGGGATCTCCGGGTCGCACACCGTGGCGGCGAGCTCCCAGGCCTTCTGCTCAGCAGTCTGTTCCCGGCGGACCGTGGAATCGGCCGTGGGGTGGCTGACGTACATGTCCGGCATGGTTACCAGCTCGCTCCGGGGAATTCACGGGCCAGGACCTGCATCTCGGCGAGGAGGTAGCCGAGGTGCTCGGAGTGGAGGCCGCGGCGTCCACCGCCGGGGGCGGGCTGGACCTGCGGAACCTCGAGTTCGGCCTCGGCCAGGACCTCCGCGGTGAGCCGGTCGAAGTCGGCGCGCAGGCTGGAGGGCTGGACGGAGACGCCGGAGTCGCTGAGGCGGGCGGTGAGCTCGTCGTCGCGGAAGAGCTCCTCCACATACGGCCAGATGACCTTGAAGCCGTGGATCATCCGCTCGCGGGATTCCTCCGTCCCGAGCGCGAGGCGCAGCACCCACTGGGCGCTGTGGTCGCGGTGGTAATCCACTTCCTTGACGGCCTTGGCCGCGATCCCGGCGAGGGTGGCGTCGGTGGATTCGGCCAGACGGCGGTAGAGCTCGAACTGGTAGTAGCTGACGACGAACTGGCGGGCGATGGTGACCGCGAAGTCACCGTTGGGCTGTTCGAAGAGTTCCACCGAACGGAACTCGTGTTCGCGGCGGAAGTAGGCGAGATCGTCCTCGCTCCGGCCGTCCAGTCCCCCGGCGTAGCTCAGGAACGACCGGGCGTGGCCCAGCTGGTCCAGTGCGATGTTGCCCAGGGCGATGTCTTCTTCAAGCTCAGGGGCACGGGAAATCCAGTGGGCCAGCCGCTGGGCCAGGATCAGGGCGTCATCGCCCAGGCGCAGGGCGAGTTCGGCGGCATCCTCGCTGGGCTTTGCGGTCCCGCGGCTGACGGCCAGGGCGATGTCCTCGGGCCGGAGGGCGTTGCCCGGGGTGATGCGGGTGGCGCTGGCTGTGCCGTCGCCCCCGGCGCCCGCCCCGGCGACGCCGACGGAAATGTTGCCGTGGCCGCCGTCGTGGTCCGTCTCGGTGGTGGTCTCTGGGGTGCTCACAGGTGCTTCACGCCCTCGCTCTTGGTGTAGTACGTCGCGTGCCGGTAGTCCTTGCCCTGCGGCGACTCGAAGAAGGCGCCCTTGGCGTCCGGGTCGCTGGAGGCGATGGCATCCGCGGGGACAACCCAGATGGAGACACCCTCGTTGCGGCGGGTGTAGAGATCGCGGGCGTTGCGCAGGGCCATGGCGGCATCCGGGGCGTGCAGCGATCCGGCGTGGACGTGGGAGAGCCCGCGGCTGGAGCGGACAAAAACTTCCCAGATGGGCCAGACGTTGCCTGCGTGCGGTTCGGGGGTGGGGGCCACGTTGGGGCTCATGCTGCGGTTTCCTTTTCTGCGAGCTTCTTTGCCTGCTTTTCCGCGTAGGCGGCAGCGGCTTCGCGCACCCAGGCGCCGTTCTGGTGTGCGTCGCGGCGCCGTTCCAGGCGCTGGGCGTTGCACGGGCCGCGGCCGGCCAGGACTTCATGGAACTCGTCCCAGTCCAGGGGCCCGTGCTCCCACTTCCGGGTTTCATCGTTGAAGCGGATGTCCTTGTCCGGCAGGGTGAGGTCCAGGACCTTGACCTGCTCCATCATCATGCCGACAAAGCGGTTGCGGAGCTCGTCGTTGCTGAAGCGCTTGATGTTCCAGGCCATGGACTGCTTGGAGTTGGGGGAGTCGTCGTCCGGCGGACCGAACATCATCAGGGCGGGGGCGTACCAGCGGTTCACGGCGTCCTGGGCCATCTGCTTCTGCTCGGGGGTACCGTGCGAGAGTTCAAGCAGGATCTCGAAGCCCTGCCGCTGATGGAAGGACTCTTCCTTGCACACGCGGACCATGGCGCGGCCGTAGGGACCGAACGAGGCGCGGCAGAGCGGCACCTGGTTGGCGATAGCGGCGCCGTCGACCATCCAGCCGATGGCACCCATGTCGGCCCAGGTCCGGGCCGGGTAGTTGAAGATGGACGAGTACTTGGCCTTGCCGGCCATCAGGTCCTGCATCATCTGGTCGCGCGGCTGGCCCAGGGTCTCGGCGGCGGAGTACAGGTAGAGGCCGTGGCCGGCCTCGTCCTGGACCTTCGCCATCAGGATGGCCTTGCGCTTCAGGCTCGGCGCACGCGAGATCCAGTTGGCTTCCGGCTGCATGCCGATGATCTCCGAGTGGGCGTGCTGGGAGATCTGGCGGAGCAGGGTTTTGCGGTACGCCGGGGGCATCCAGTCGCGGGGCTCGATCCGGGAATCGTCCGCCATGACCTTGTCGAAGTAGGCCTGGCCCTCGGCGTCGTAGCGGGCCGCGTCCTCGGGGCTCATTTCGTGCCTGGCCTCGTGCCGTGCCGGCGATGGCTCGGCGGGCACTGACTGCAGGGTCTGCGATGCCATGGTTGCTCCTATGCATTTCCGATAAATAATTACCGACCGTTCGTTCAGGATATGCGGAAGGCGGGAAACGAGTCAAGCACACGACGACGGCGCCGCCCTCCCGGCGGCGACGTCGGGAGACGCATGTTGTTACTCCCCTCGGGAGAGCCATAGAATAAAGCAGATTTGCATACACTTTGGGGGAAAAGTGAGCTTTACGGCCGAAAGCGAAGACATTCGGAGACCTAGCAAGGGTGAGCTCGCGCAGAAGGATCCGTCGCGTCGTAACGGGTGGGCGGCGAAAATCCGGCGAAAGCTCTTCGTGGCGGACGCACTGCTTATTGCTTCGACGGTAGCCGCTGCCCAAATCGCGAGATTTGGATTCGATGAGGACATGTCCCTCACATCCCAGGCTGGCTACACTCTTGTTTCCCTTATTTTGGCGGCCGGGTGGCTTCTCGCCCTAGGCGTGAACCAAAGCCGAGCAGCAGCGATCCTGGGCATCGGAAGTGAAGAATACCGGCGGGTCATGACGGCAACTTTCAGCGTGTTTGGGCTACTGGCCATCATTTCGATGCTGCTGAAACTTGACATCGCTCGAGGCTACCTCGCTTTTGCATTCCCCGTTGGGCTAGTTGCGTTGCTGGCAGTGCGTAAAGTCTGCCGGTTATGGCTTGTGAAACAGCGGCGTGCCGGACGCTATTCAGATACGGCGGTCCTTGTCGGTCATCGCAACGACGTCGCGTTCGTGGCCAGCCAGATTGAACGCCTTCCGGCCGCCGGGTACCGGGTAGTAGGCGCCATTCTCGAGGAGAGCTCCGTCAACGACAACACCCGTCCTGTGCTGACCTTGCAGGGATCGGAGGTACCTGCCGTCGGTACTTTGACATCAGTTGTTGCCACCGTCAATGACATGCGCGCCCAGTCGGTCATAGTGGCGGGCTCAGTTGGTGCCGGCCGGCATTTCCTCAAATCGCTTGGCTGGGAACTTGAAAAGACGGGCGCCTCCCTGGTCCTGGCCAGTCGGCTCACCGACATTGCAGGACCACGCATCCATTGGAGACCCATCGATGGTCTCCCCCTGATGAGTGTGGAGCTTCCTCAATATTCCGGCGCTAAGCACACACTCAAGCGCGCCATGGATGTTGTCCTGTCTGGACTGGGACTGATCGTACTGTCGCCCCTATTGGCGGCAGTCGCGGTGTCCATCAAGAAAGCAGACAACGGTCCCGTACTTTACCGGCAACCGCGGGTGGGCATTCAGGGCCAGGAGTTCATGATGCACAAGTTCCGGACCATGGTAATCGATGCTGATGAGCTGGTGATTGACTTGTCCGCCCAGAACCAAGGCAACGGAGTGCTGTTCAAGATCCGCAAGGACCCCCGTATTACCAGACCTGGCAAGTTCCTGCGTCGCTATTCGATCGACGAGCTGCCGCAACTTTGGGACGTCTTCCGAGGAAAAATGAGCCTCATCGGACCGCGACCGCCCCTTCCCCGGGAAGTTGCGACCTATGAGGACCACATCCACCGCCGGCTGAATGTCCTGCCGGGGATAACGGGGCTATGGCAGGTGAGTGGTCGATCTGACCTGTCCTGGGATGAGAGCGTCAGACTGGATCTCTACTACGTCGAGAACTGGTCGCCCGCCGGGGATCTTGTCATCCTGTTCAAAACTGTTCGTGCGGTCCTCTCCAAGCGGGGCGCCTACTAAGACGACCTCTTGGCTAACCGGCCTTGTACTCCAGGATGACGAGCGGCTCAGCCGGAGGGATCACTGCCCCTGGCTTGTCACCGTTGATTGGCATGGATCGCCATTGCAGGAAGAAGATGCTGCTACCGCTGCGAGTCGCTATCCGGTTTGTCACCAGTTGAGCATTCTGTTGAAGCATCGGCATCATCGGCGATCCTGAAAATGGGGATGTCGACGGATGGTCCGATATCACCGCGAGAGTCTTTTCCTCCAACACAACATTGCGCCCCTTGCCATTGCAGGAATAACTGAACTGCAACGTCCCGGCTCCTGCTGCGGTAACCGATCCCGTGGAGATGGGGAAACTCAAACTGCCAGTCCCCCGGACAGAAAATACACCGTTCCAGCGAGTTACCTGCGACCGCTGCCACCCGCCCGGGGCTACTCCCCGCGCAACAAAAAGCTGGTTACCCCTGGCAGCATCCAGCTTGGTGTAGCTGATAATCGGATGCTTCGCGCTGTCAAAACCAAGCCCAATGATTCCGTTAACAAGTCCGGAGCCAACCGTCGCAGGATCAACAATAGTCTTGCTGAGTCTCGTCATTGGCATGGTCAATCCAGCTCCCTGGAGATTCTGCCAGTGGATGAAATCTTTAGTTTTTGCATATGAGGCCGAATGATTCGTGGACACATCCGGGGTATCCCGCCACATCCAAACCATGTGAAAGTAGCCATCCGGACCAAGAACTGGCGGGCTCGAATAAGCGCTGCTAGTCCCTTGCCCGTTCAAGATTCCCCTTGGGGTTACGAGCTGCCACTTTTTTGTAGCTGCAACAAAACGATATATGTACTCGACTCCGCTGCCGCTTCCGCCGTATCTAAACTTGAAAAACAACCCACCAGCAGAATTCTTAAGAAACTGCGGGTAAGTTACGGCGGACTCAAGTTTTGAATTCGCAAGTGTGCCGACCCGCTGAAGCGTAGCGACCTTGCCGGGAATGGTCGTCACGTAGTAGTTAAGTTTTGTGGCATGCATATTTCCCGCCACGTGCAGGTTGCCTTTGGAGTCCAGCGCCATCGTCACATAATTGTGGCTGTCCCAACCCACCTGGGTATCCAAAGTCTTCGCAGTCCACGCGCCCAGGCCCACACGCGTCTTGACCATGAGCCGGCGACTCGCGCCGTAGTAGGCAACGTATTGCCTGCTACCGGCGACAAGGAGGGATTGCCCAACGGGTTGACCCGCCCAGGTCGACCCCACGCGTGTGGTCGACGCGTACTTGTACGACGGGGATGTCACTGAACTGGAGGGACCGGCGTCCTTATCGCAGATCAGCGGCCCTCCCGCCAGCACAGTCGGTGTGGGTGCAACTGGGAGTTGGCTCCGAATTTCAACGGGACCAAGCATGTTGCTGGTTGCTATGAGTAATACCGCGAAGGCTGCGGTCAAGCCACCCGTGATCATGCGCGAACGGTAACAGGGGGCTTTTTTTCGGAATAGATGCTTTCGCTTCACAATTTCCCCATCGTCTGAAATTTAGGCCCAAGAGGAAACTTCAGTAACAGGGTTCACTTTGGTAACAAGAAACGTTGAATTCCACCTACCCGTTTTCTGCGCCATCAATACTTGGATGAAACACAAAAAACACTTATTGTCGATTTATGCTCGGAAGTAGTTTCCGAACAATAGCGCCCGGCCAAACAAAACTGACTTGCGACTATCAGATCCGGGACTCCATGGGATGAAATCCCTGGACCTTGATTTAGTCTGGCCAGTGGCCCCGAAGGACAGTTACCCCAGTTGCATATCGACCTAGTCGTGCTGGAGCGGGGCGACTCAGTTTCCCAGCCGGCGACCCGACCGCACAGGAGCAAACACGTGCGGGCCAGTCGTAGCGTCAGGCTCAAACAGCAACTTCTCGAAATCGGTCTCTTCCTGATAAGTCTCGCGAGCGCGTTCCAGAATGCGCTCCCCGAAGCCCTCACCGACGCGCTTGGCGTCAGGTACTACCGCTTCAATCTGATTCTTGGACCCGTAAGTTCCGTAATAGGCGTATGCGTCAGCACCGGTAGTCGGGACGTAGTTCAATATTGTCCCGAGTACGTGACCGCGGACCCTGTTCAGGTTCCCGAGCGACTTCCCTAGCTGTTCCTGGGTGGTCCTCCCGGCCCTGACTACGACGATTGCCCCGTCGGAAATCCGCGACAACACCGCAGCATCCGTGACTGGCAAAAGAGGCGGCGCGTCAATCAGTACCACGGCGGAATGAGAGAGCTCGGCCAGCAGATTCTTCATGGCCCGGGAACCAAGCAATTCGCTAGGGTTCGGAGGAATTCGACCCGACCCAAGGACTGCCAGGTTCGGAAGTGCTCCCCACGGCTGCAAAACGTCTTCCACGCTCGCCTGACCGCTGAGCACGTCGGTAACTCCAACACCGGGAACCAACCCAAATACATCCACTACGGTCGGACGCCGGAGATCTCCGTCAACGACCACGACGTTTTCGCCGGCCGCGGCCATCGTGACAGCCAAATTGGCGGTCACGGTCGACTTACCTTCAGACGGAACGGAGCTTGTTACGACAATAATCCGAGGTGGGTTGTCCACGTCCAGGAAGCTCAAGTTCGTTCGGAGTTCCCTCAGCGCCTCGGAGATGGCGTGATTACCCCGGTCTCCGCTATGAACGGTCAGCGGCCCGGCGTCAAGTACCTTGCTCTTCTCATCGAGTCGATGATCCACTGGAATAGTTCCGATGACCGGCACCCCGAAGACCCGTTCAATTTCGGCTGCAGTCCTGATGCGGCGATCGAGATGATTGCGAAGAAGGGCATAGCCAATGCCGGCTAGAAGGCCAACGAGTGCCCCAAGAGCTAGGGCAATCTTCACATTGGGCGTAACCGGGCTCGTTGGTGCGACGGCCTTTCCAAGCGGAACTACACGAACCGACGGCATTACCGGCTGCGCTGCGCTCTCGGTTGCTGTCGTTGTCTCGATGTCCTTAACCTGGTCAGCCAGGGCGACGACCCAAGCATCAGCTACACGCTGCGCGGTCGCCGGGTCCGGAGAGGACGCGGAAATTCTTATGTCGGCGGTGTCCACCGGCACGGACACATTAACGGTGCGAAGCAATTCATCCGCGGTGGTCTTCAGCCGCAAGGCAGCGATGACCCTGTCTGCTACGAGGCGAGAGCTCGCCACAGACTTGTAGTTTTTGGCCTTGGACTTGGACAGGTTGTCACCTGCAAGAGAGAGACTGAGGTTGTCCGCCCCTCCCGTGACAACTATGCCGCTCGATTCTGCTGCATAAATTCGTGGCTGGAACAGGGTCCAAGCGAACGCAAGCAAAGTGGTCAGCAGCGTAAACGCCACGACACCCTTCCAATGGATCCGCGCCACCCTGACGTAGTCAGCCAACGTGAGCCCGGCCGATCGCTGATCGACCATCCCGGTATCCACACCGCTCATGCTTTGTTACCCTCCCCCGCGAGGCCACAGCGGCCTGCACAAGTAACCATTTTACGTCATACGTAATGAGATTCTGCCACCGATGCGTGCGGCCATTCGTGAATCCCCGGCGTGAGCCGTATGACGCCGCAGCAAGGCCTGGCTCCGTCTTTTTTTGCACCACGCTGAATGGCAAAGAGATCCCATCCCCCCGGCCCTAGAGGTGTGCGGCACCTCCAGGGGAACCTCACTTCATGTGAAAGAATTGGGGTTCCGAAGCAGATCTTCTCTGTGACGATTCAACCGACCATTGGGGACTCATGACGGCGCCTTTTGATTCCGAAGCAAATCCTTCCGACAACGAACCGCAGCCGAGGACCAAGCCTGGGCCTCGGAAGGGCCGGAAGCTCCTGCTCGGAATTCTGGCCTTCCTCGTTCTGGCCGCTGTTGTGGCTGGAGGATTTCTCTTCAATTTGGCGCGAACCTTCGACTCCAACAGCACCAAAATCGAAACCGCTTTTCCCGCCGAATCGAACCGCCCACAGAAGTCAGCACCCGTCGACGGCAAAGCTGCTATGAACATCCTGATTCTGGGCTCTGACAGCCGCGGCGCAAGCGAAACCGAAGCAGCGAATGGAGTCGCATCAGACCAACGCGCCGACACCCTCATGCTCATGCACATACCCGCGGATCGCCAGAAGATCTACACGATATCGGTCATGCGTGACCTTTGGGTTGATATCCCGGGACACGGCAACGCAAAGATCAATGCTGCACTGGCCTTGGGCGGGGTACCGCTAATGGTGCAGACAATGGAATCAATTTTCAAACAGCGAATTGACCACGTAGCGATGGTGGACTTCGAAGGTTTCAAGGGTTTGACCGACGCCCTTGGCGGCGTGGAAATAGACGTCAAGATACCCTTTGAACCAACGCATCTAAAGGGACACTACTTTGATGCCGGCAAGCAGATCATGTCAGGAGAAGAAGCCCTGGCTTTCGTCCGCGAACGCTACGCCTTCGCGGACGGCGACTATCAGCGGGTTCGCGATCAACAAGAGTTCCTCAAAGCCATCCTTCGGAAGACAATGGACGCCAACACCTTGGCTAACCCCTTGACTGTTAACTCGCTTGTGAGTTCAGTTTCTCCTTTCATCGGTGTCGATAAGGGCCTCGATGCTGCGAGCCTCGCCGGCCTGGCGGTCGAACTCAGGAACATACGTCAGGACGGCGTGACAATGTTTACGCTCCCAACTAAGGGCATCGGGACCTCCGCCGACGGACAGTCAATTGTCCTGACGGACCCTGCCGCCATCGAAAGCATTGCCGCCGCTCTGAAGCAGGACCGAATGGACAGCTATGTTCGGGCGAATAATCTGCAAAAGGGGAACTAGTTCTCGGCGCCTCAGCTGGCCCTCCCCTCTCCATGACTCATTAACCACTGCCGTCGCCAAGGAAAAGACACATACCCGTGGAACCGATTTCACCAATCCGCATACTGACAGTTTGCACAGGAAACATCTGCAGGTCCCCCGTTGCGGAAAGGCTCCTGCAGGCCGGCCTGGATCAGATACACCCAGGGCGCTTCGAAGTCAGAAGCGCGGGAACTCGAGCGATGGTCGGTGATCCTGCCCAGCCGCGATCGGCGGAGATCATCCGTCTCTACGGCGGATCCGCGGCGAGCTTCAGCGCTCGCCAAATTACTGCACCCATTCTGCGCGAGCAGGATCTTGTGCTCACCATGGACTCTGGCCACCGCACGGAAGTTCTGCACGTGAGTCCAGCGCTTCTCAGAAGGACTTTTACGATTCGCGAATTCGCACGGATGCTCGACGTCTTGGAGGAGCGCGACGCAGACAACCTGGGCGACGGGAGCACGAACTGGCGCAATCTAGCTTCACGTGCCGCTGCAGTTAGGCATCTTGCGCTGGCTCGAATGTCTGGCGAAGACGATGTCGTGGACCCCTACCGGCGCGGGCCGGAGGTCTACGAGCAAATGGAAAATGAGCTGGCACCCGCGGTCGAGGGCATCCTGCGTTTTTCCAGATTCATCAGCCCGTAGCCCTGGTTGCTGCTGATCTGCCGAAATCACACAGTATCGCCTCTCATTCCGCCGGCCGATCCACCGGTGGTGCGGCTGCGGTGTTAAGTTGGTAGCGGGGGCCACTACCCGGACAACTGGCCGGCCGACCTTGAGGACGACATGATACACCCGTTCGACCCCGACGCCCACACTCCCGAGCCGGCACCCCGTGCGCCGCACCTCGTCAGGAAGCGACGCGGACGCAAGGTGTTGATCGCCGTGGCCGTGGTGGTGGCACTGGTCGCTGTGGCGGCCGGCGGCTACCTCTTCAACCTGGCGCACACCTGGGACTCCGGCACCCACAAGCTTGAACAGGCCTTCCCGGCCGATTCGACCCGCCCGGCAAAGAACGGTGCCGCGCAGGGCGCGATGAACATCCTGGTGATGGGCAGCGACAGCCGCGGAGCCGCCGGGGCGGACAATGCCGGCGCGGCCGCCTCGGATCAGCGCGCCGACACGCTGATCCTCCTGCACATCCCGGCGGACCGCCAGCACATCTACTCCATTTCCGTTATGCGCGACCTCTGGGTAACCATTCCCGGCCACGGCGAGGCGAAGATCAACGCAGCGCTGGCCCTCGGCGGCACCCCACTGATGGTGCAGACCATCGAATCCCTCTTCAAGCAGCGCATCGACCACGTCGCCACGGTCGATTTCGAAGGGTTCAAGGGCCTCACGGACGCCCTGGGCGGGGTCACCGTGAACATCAAGCTGCCCTTCACCTCGGATGCCCTGCCCGGCAAGACCTACGCTCCCGGCGAGCACACCTTCAACGGCACTGAAGCACTGGCCTTCGTCCGCGAGCGCCACGCCTACGCCGACGGCGACTACCAGCGGGTCCGCAACCAGCAGGAGTTCCTGCGGGAAATCATCAAGAAGTCAATCTCCGGCTCAACACTGACCAACACGGTGACCGTCAACAACATGGTGGGTGCTGTCGCGCCGTTCCTGCCTGTGGATAAGGGGATGGACTCCGCCACGGTGGGCGGTCTGGCCTTCGAACTGCGGAACATCCGGTCGCAGAACACCGTGATGTTCACCCTGCCGACCGGGGGCGTCGGGACGTCCGCGGACGGCCAGTCAATTGTGGTGGCGGACCCGAAAGCCATCCAGGACCTTGCCGGGGCAATGGCCTCGGACAAGCTGGGCGAGTACGTCACGGCGAACAAGTTGGAAAACGGCAACTGATCACCGCCGTGTGCGGCGGCCCGGGCGCGGGCGGCGGTGATACTGTCCCGTCATGGCCACGCCTGAACCCGCAGACCCACCGGCAGCACCACCTCCGCCACCGGCCCCGCCGGCGGACAGAAGGCGGCGCCGGATCCTGATTGTCGCCCTCGCGCTGTTGCTGACCGCCGGCGTCGCAACCGCGGCGTTCCTGCTGGCACCCCGCTCCGAGACCGCCGCGCCGGTCCCGAGCCCCACCCCGAGCGCGACGCCCAAGGCCACGCCGAAGCCCAGTACCAAGCCGACGCCGGAGCCGGCGCCCACCGCGCTGAACATCCTGCTGATCGGCAGCGACAGCCGCGTGGACCAGAGGGGCGCGGCCGCAGCGGGCAAGGCGGCTGACCAACGGGCCGACACCATGGTGTTCATCCACGTCCCTGCGAACCGCCAGCGGGTCTACGGCATCTCCCTGATGCGGGACCTCTGGGTCACCATCCCCGGCCACGGCGAAGCGAAAATTAACGCGAGCCTGCAAATGGGCGGCATCCCGCTGGCCACACGGACTGTCGAGTCCCTGCTGGGCCAGCACATCAACCAGACGGTCATGGTCGACTTCCAGACTTTCACCGCCCTCAACGATGCCGTTGGCGGCGTTGACGTCAACGTGAAGCAGGCCTTCACGTCCTCGATCGACCCGGCGGTCCATTTCCCCGCTGGCGTTAACCGGCTGAAGGGCGCCCGGGCACTGGACTTCGTCCGCGAACGCAAGGCATTTGTCGACGGGGACTACCAGCGGGTCCGGAACCAGCAGAGCTTCCTCAAGGCGGTGCTGGCCAAGGTGGTCAAGCAAAGCGTCAAGGACCGCGCCACCGCCCGCAAAGTGGCGGCGATCGCGCTGCCCCGGATCACGGTGAGCCCTGCCCTGACGCTCGAAACCCTGACGCGCCTCACATACAGCTTCCGCACCACCCCCGCGGGCGGCGGGGTGTTCTTCACGCTGCCGACGGCCGGCGTCGGCACCAGCGCCGACGGCCAGTCAATCGTGCTTCAGGATCCTGCGGCTACGGCCGGCGTTGCCGCGGCCCTGCGCGCCAACAAACTGGACACCTACGTGGCCGTACATAAGCTCCAGAACGGCAACTGAGCCGGGGTTCGGTAGATTGAGTCCATGACGCAGACTCCCGTTCGGCCCTCACCGCAGCCCCCCGTCGCCAAGAAGGTTCCTTTCCAGCGGACCCACCACGGGGACGTCTTCGAGGACAACTACGAGTGGCTCCGGGACAAGGAATCCGCGGAGGTGGTGGAACTCCTGCAGGCCGAGAACGCCTACCAGGAGGCCGTGACCGCCCATCAGGAACCGCTGCGCGAGGCAATCTTCCAGGAGATCAAGGGTCGCACCCAGGAAACCGACCTCTCCGTGCCGAACCGCAAGGACGGCTGGTGGTACTATACCCTTTCCGTGGAGGGCAAGGAGTACGGCATCCAGTGCCGCGTCCGCGCGCAGGACAGCGGTGATCGGGTAGCGGACTGGACGCCGCCCGCCGTCGAGGTCGGCGTCGGGATTCCGGGCGAGGAAGTGCTGCTGGACGGGAACGTGGAGGCCGAGGGCAAGCCGTTCTTCGCCGTCGGCGGCTCCGCGGTGACCATCGACGGGAACCTGTATGCCTACGCCGTGGACAACGCCGGCGACGAGCGCTTTACGCTGCGGATCAAGGACCTCCGGACCGGGGAACTGCTGCCCGACGTGATTGAGAACGTCTTCTACGGCGTCTCCTTCTCCCCTGACGGCACCCGGATCTTCTACACCGTGGTGGACGCGTCCTGGCGCCCGTACCAGGTGAAGTCCCACGTGCTGGGCACGCCCGTCACCGATGACGAAGTGATCTACCAGGAGGACAACGTCGCGATGTGGCTCGGCTTCGAGCTCTCCGCGGACCGGCGCCACCTGGTGCTGGGCATCGGCTGCTCGGAGTTCAGCGAGACCCGGCTGCTGCGCTTTGATGCGCCGGACGCCGGGCTGACCACCGTGATCTCACGCGACGAGCGCATCCTGTACGAAGCGGAACCGTTCCTGCTGACCGGCCCGGACGGCGAGGCCTCCGAAGCCATCCTGCTGACCCACAACAAGGGCGCCATCAACTCCATGGTCTCGCTTGTCGATCCGGCCGAACTGGCCAAACCGGCAGCCGAGCAGCACTGGCGGACCGTCGTCGCGCACTCGGACGAGGTCCGCGTCAACGGCGCCGGCGTCACGTCCACCCACCTGGTGCTGTCCATCCGCAAGGACACCATCGAGCGGGTGCAGGTCCTGCCGCTGGCCGGGCTCGGCACCCCGGAACAGGGCGACCCGGTGGAACCGGCCTTCGACGAGGAGCTCTACACCGCCGGTGTGGCCGGCTCCGACTACGAGGCCCCCGTGATCCGGATGGGCTACACCTCCTACTTCACGCCGTCGCGGGTCTACGACTTTGTGCTCCCCACCCCGGACCAGCCCGCCGGGGAACTGCTGCTGCGGAAGGAAAGCCCGGTACTGGGCGGCTACTCGGCGGCGGACTACGTGGCCACCCGGGAGTGGGCAGAGGCCGCGGACGGGACCCGGATCCCGCTCTCGGTGCTCCGGCACGCCTCGGTGGCTCCGGATTCGACGGCGGCCGGCCTGGTCTACGGGTACGGCTCGTACGAGCTGAGCATGGATCCGGGCTTCGGCATCCCGCGGCTTTCGCTGCTGGACCGCGGCATTGTGTTTGTGATCGCGCACATCCGTGGCGGCGGAGAGCTGGGCCGGCACTGGTACGACGACGGTAAGAAGCTGCACAAGAAGAACACCTTCACCGACTTCATCGCCGCGACCGACTGGCTCGCCGGATCCGGCTGGGTGGACCCGGCCCGGATCGCGGCCATGGGCGGCTCGGCCGGCGGCCTGCTGATGGGCGCCGTGGCCAACCTGGCGCCGGAGAAGTACGCGGCGATTGTCGCCGCGGTCCCGTTCGTGGATGCCCTGACCACCATCCTGGACCCGGAGCTCCCGCTCTCCGCCCTGGAGTGGGAGGAATGGGGCAATCCCATCACGGACCCCGAGGTGTACGCCTACATGAAGTCCTACACCCCGTACGAAAACGTCCGGGCGGCGGCGTATCCGAAGATTGCCGCCGTCACCAGCTTCAATGACACCCGGGTGCTCTATGTGGAGCCCGCCAAATGGGTGCAGCGGCTGCGCGAGGAGAACACCGGCAGCGAGCCGATCGTGATGAAGATCGAGATGGACGGCGGCCACGGCGGCGCCTCCGGCCGGTACGTCCAGTGGCGGGAACGGGCCTGGGACTACGCGTTCGTCGCGGACTCCCTCGGTGCGGCCGCGCTGCTCCCGGGAGCCGGTCTGAGGTAGCCCCTCCCCGATCGATTGCCCCGTAACCGCCGTTTTGAGGGTCCAAAAGGGCCCCTACGGAGCAATCGATCGGGATTTCAGATCCCGCGTGTACCAAAATTTGATCATCATGCTTACTATTGACCTGCACTAGGCACGTCGGTGGAGACACTGCTCACTGGGGGCAGCACAAAACCGTGCCGGAACTGGAGTCATTCGTGAGTACTGAACGAGCTATGAGCGGCCTGTCTGACGAGGAACTGCTGGCCGAAGGCGCCACCGCGCTCCCGGACAAGGAAGTCGCGTCCGTCCTGGATCTGAATGCCGACCTGAATCTCGGCATCAGCGCCGCCGCTCCGATCGACCTCGGCGTCGCGGCGAACGCTAACGTCGCGGCCCCGATCGATGCCGGAGCCTCAGCCAACGTTCTCTCCGTGGGGTCGGACTCGCAGGCCCTGGCGGACCAGGGAACCCTCATCAACCAGGGCATCACCGGCGACGCCACGGCCCACTCCGTGCAGGACAGCGCCATCGACCAGGGCGCCGCTGCCGACGGCGGCGCTACTGCTGCGCCGGCAACGGCAGATCCCGCGGCTGCTCCGGCTGCGGTGGATCCGGCCGCCGTCCCTGCTGTCGATCCGACGGCGGTTCCCACCGGGACTACCGACGGCGGCATTGTCCCCGGCGGTGTGCTGCCCGGCGGAACCACTCCGGACCTTGGCGGTGTTGGTGCCGGTGCCGCGGGTGCCCTGAACGGCAACCTGCTCGACGTCAACGTCAACCTGGACGCCAACGCCGGCATCGCCGCCCCGATCAACGGTGCCGTGGCCGCCAACGCCAACGTTGCGGCGCCGATCGACGCCGCGGTTGGCGCCAACATCGGCTCCATCGACAGCCAGGCCTACGCCGTAGCCCACCAGGATGCCATCATCAACCAGGACATCCACGGCAATGCCACGGCTTCAGCCGACCAGCAGTCCGACCTGAAGCAGTAGCACGCAGATGAGCATCGTTTACGGGGGGCCGTCCGACCAGGGCGGCCCTCCGGCCCTGTCCGGCGATGGGACGTCGGCCACCGGATCCGCAGCGTCGGGCGTGGCTGGGGCGACGGCTCCCGGCGCGGCTGGCACGGCCGGGGCGACGGCTCCCGGCGCGGCTGGCACGGCCGGCCCCCCTGGCGCGCCGGGAGCGGAACCCGGCCTTCCGGCGTCGTCCTCTACAGTGGGCACCCTGCCGCCGCCGGCCTTGGCCGACGGCGTCCAGCTGCTCGGCGAGACCAAGGGCTCCGGCTACAAGCAGGCGCCCTCACTGGTCCGGCGCGCCGACGGGCAGACCATCCAGCTGACGCGGCTGCTCTATTTGGTGCTCGAGGCCGTCGACGGGCAGCGCGGACTGGAGGAGATCGCGGAGCACGCGGGCGAGGCGACCGGCAAACCCATCAGTGCCGAGAACGTGCGGACGCTGATCGACTCCCAGTTGCTCCCCCTGGGTCTCCTGCGCCTGGCGGACGGCTCGCAACCGGAGGTCAAGAAGTCCAATCCGCTGCTGGGCATGCGGTTCCGCTACTCGGTGACGGATCCGGAGCGCACCCGGAAAATCACGTCGCCGTTCGCCGCGCTCTTCAACCCGCTGATTGTGGTGGCGGTGACGGCTGCCTTCCTCGCGACGTGCTGGTGGGTGCTGATGGTCAAGGGGCTCGCCTCCGCCACCCATGAAGCCTTCGCCAACCCCGGCCTGGTGCTGCTGATCCTGCTCGTCACGGTGCTCTCAGCCGGGTTCCACGAATTCGGCCACGCTGCTGCGGCCCGCCGCGGCGGTGCCACGCCGGGCGCCATGGGAACCGGTTTGTACCTGATGTGGCCGGCGTTCTACACGGACGTCACCGATTCGTACCGGCTGGGCCGGGGCGGCCGGATCCGCACGGACCTCGGCGGGCTGTACTTCAACGCGATTGTCGCCGTCGCCATTATGGGTGTCTGGTGGGCCACCGGCTTTGACGCGCTGCTGCTGGTGGTGGTCACCCAGATCCTGCAGATGGTCCGGCAGCTGATGCCGATGATCCGTTTCGACGGCTACCACATCCTGGCCGACGCCACCGGCGTCCCGGACCTGTTCCAGCGGATCAAGCCGACCCTGCTGGCCCTCATTCCCTGGCGGAAGACTGACCCCGAGGCCCAGCTACTCAAGCCGTGGGCCAGGGCAGTCGTTACGGTCTGGGTCCTCGTCACGGTGCCGCTCCTGGTGTTCAGCCTGCTCAGCATGGTGCTGACCCTCCCGCGCGTCCTCGGCACCGCGTGGGACAACGCTGCCAAGCAGGAGGCCATGTTCGCACACAGCCTCTCCGCCGGGGACTTTGCCGACGCCGCGGTGCGTGTGCTGGCGATCATCTGCATCGGCCTGCCGGTTCTGGGCATCTTCTACATCCTGCTGCGCCTGGGGCGGCAGTTCGTCACCGGACTCTGGGCCAAGACCCGGGGCAAGACCCTCCAGCGCGGCGTCGCGATGGCGGCCATCCTGGCCGTCACCGCAGGCCTGGCCTGGGCATGGTGGCCCGGCGCGGAGACGTACCGGCCCGTCCAGCCGTACGAGCGCGGGACCCTCAGCGACATCACCACGACCGCTTTCCCGGCGCAGTCCCTCACCGGCATGAAGGAGGGCCAGTCGGGCAAGACCGTGGCTCTCTGGCCCCAGGGCGCCCGTAAGCCCACCCGCGAGAACCCGCAGTTGAGCATGGTGCTGGTGCCCCGCGACCCGGCCGCGCAGGCTGCCGGTTCGGGTGGGTCCGGCTCGTCGGCTCCGGCTCCGTCCTGGGTGTTCCCGTTCGACAAGCCTGCTCCACCCCAGGACGGCGGCAACCAGGCACTCGCCGTGAACACCAAGGACGGCTCCGTGGTGTACGACGTCGCCTTCGCCCTTGTCTGGGCCGACGACGGCGCCGACGTCCGCAACCGCAACGACGCCAACGCCTTCGCCAGCTGCAAGGACTGCGCCGCGGTAGCTGTGGGCTTCCAGGTGGTGCTGATTGTGGGGCAGGCCAACGTGATTGTCCCGGAGAACCTCTCCACCGCGGCCAACTACAACTGCCTCCGCTGCCTGACCTACGCCCTCGCCAGCCAGCTGGTCCTCACGCTGGACGGCCCGTTGAGCGCGGACGGGATGACCAAGCTCAACGATTTGTGGCGGCAGATCGCGGAGTACGCCGGAAATATCCAGAACGTCCCGCTCTCGGAGATCCAAGGCAAACTGAACGGCTTCAAGGAACAAATCATGGAGATCGTCCGGACGGATCCGAGTGCCACACCGGCCGGAGCCGCTTCTCCGTCGGGGACGTCCTCACCGGGTTCGACGCCGGCGCCAAGCACCGGCTCGACGGGCGGCTCCACGGAGCAGCCTGTCCCCGGCCAGACGGCTGCTCCAGCGCCGGGTGAAACCGTCGCTCCGGGTGCCCCTGCTCCGGGAGGGCCAGCGCCTGCACCCACCTTGGCGCCTGCTCCCGGGCAGCCGTCCGGCGGCGTCGTCGACCCCGCCCCGGCGACGACGGCTGCCCCCACGGACACGGTCCCGCCGGCGCCGTAGGGCTTGCTGGGTGGTGGGGGTTGGTCCTCCGCTGGTGTTGCTCGCTGATTTGTTGCTCGCCGATTCGCCACAGATGGCCGCTAAGGGACTCCCCTTAGCGGCCATTTCTGGCAAACGGGTGGCGCGGACGTGGTCTTGGTGGTGCGGGCTCGCGTCGGATGTCGTACTCGCGCCGTGGATGCGAACCAGGACAAGCCCACTCCTGGACTCACTCCTGGACCGCCGGCATGGCCGACGAATGGACATGCTCATTCTTGCCCACGCGCGGCTGGCGTAACCTCGGCTGCGTCTTTCGGGATCCGGATGCAGGGAGCGCCAGCCAGCCGAAACCACCCGTTTGCCAAAAATGGCCGCTATGAGGCCACGCTTAGCGGCCACTTTCGTCAGTTCGAGGCGTCAATTGGTCGGGTCAGCCCGCGTCACGCACCCGCACCCGCACCCGCACCCGCACCACCCTGCCGGGCCCGCCACTCGTCGGCGAGCAGTGCGTAGACCACTTCGGTCGCCCACTCCCCCTTGTAATGCCACTTGTCCACCTGGGTGGATTCCAGGCGCATGCCAAGGCGGGTGCAGAGAGCTGCGGAGGAGGTGTTGAGGGCGTCGAGCTTGGCATCGATCCGGTGGAAGCCCAGCACGCCGAAGCCCAATTCCAGGATCGCGGCCGCCGCCTCCGCCGCGTACCCCTTCCCGCGGGCCGCCGGGGCCAGGCTCCAGCCAACCTCGGCCTGGCCGCGGCCGGGCAGCCATTTGAGGACCACTTCGCCGATCAGCCCGGGCGCCTCCGCGGCCTCGATGGCGAGGGCCACCAAGTCGCCCTCTCTCTCGAATTCGAAGTTGGCGTACTTGCCCACCTGCTCCATGGACTGGGTGTAGCTCTTGGCCTCCCGCGGCAGGAAGCGGGCCGTCTCGGGCAGCGAGTGGTAGGCGTGGAAGGCATCGAGGTCCGCGGCCTCGAACCGGCGCAGCACCAGCCGCTCAGTGCGGATGGGCAGGCTGAAGGGAAGGCTGGGTCCGGTCATGCCCCCACGCTACCCATCGATTGCTCCGCAGGTGCCGTTATGGGCCGTCAAAAGGGCGGTTACGGAGCAGTCGATGACTGAGTGACGACGGCGGCCGTGGCCTCGGCGATCGCGCGCTCCTCGTCGGTCGGCACCACCAGCACCGGCAGAGCCGATTCCGCGGTCGAAATCACCCGGGGTTCCTTGGACCGCTGGCGGTTCAGCCCGGCGTCGAGCTCCACGCCCAGCGCGCCCAGCCGGTCGGCGACCAGGCTGCGGAACTGGTGCGAGTTCTCGCCAATGCCGGCCGTGAAGACCAAGGCTTTCGCTCCGCCGACGGCAACGTGATACCCGCCGATGTACTTCGAGAGCCGGTAGGAGGCCACCGCGAGGGCCATGGCGGCCTTGGCGTCGCCGGCGTCGGCGGCCTCCACCACGGAGCGCATGTCGTTGTTGCCGGCCAGGCCTTTCAGCCCGGAGCGCCGGTTGATCATGGAGTCGAGGTCCTCGGCGGACCAGCCGGCCCGGGCCAGGAACACCAGGATCGAGGGGTCGAGGTCGCCGGAGCGGGTGCCCATCACGAGGCCCTCGAGCGGGGTGAACCCCATGGACGTGTCGACGGATTTACCGCCGCGGATGGCGGTAACGGACGCGCCGTTGCCCAGGTGGGCGATCACGCCGTCGAACTCCTCCACCGGCAGGTCCAGCAGCGCGGCCGCCTGGTGCGCGACGTATTCGTGCGAGGTGCCGTGGAAGCCGTAGCGCCGGATGCCGTGGTTTGTATAGAGCTCGTCCGGCACGGCGTAGCGCCAGGCGTGCTCGGGCAGGGTGCGGTGGAAAGCAGTGTCGAACACGGCCACCTGCGGCAGTTCCGGCCATTTCTTGGCGATGGCGCGGATTCCGAGCACGTTGGCCGGGTTATGCAGCGGGGCGAGCGGGTTCAGCCGTTCGATGGCGCGGGTGATCTCGTTGTTGACCAGCACCGGCTCGGCGAAGCGTTCCCCGCCGTGGACCACCCGGTGCCCGACGGCGTCGAGCGGCCGGTCGCCCAGAGCCTCGTGGATTGCGCCGTCCACCTGCTCGAGTGCCTCGGCGTGGTCGCGGGGGCCCTCGATCTCCCCGTCGCCGTCGCCGCCGTTGCCCATCCCGATTTTCTCCACCAGCCCCTCGGCGAGGACGCTGCCCGCCTCAACATCGCGGACCTGGTACTTGAGCGAGGACGAACCGGAGTTGATGACGAGCACGAGCATGGGGCCTCCTAAGCCTTGGCTTCGACGGACAGGGTTGCGGACGCGGCGTCCTGGCCACCGGCCTGCGCCTGGATGGCGGTGATGGCCACGGTGTTGAGGATGTCGTCCACCGTGCAGCCGCGGGAGAGGTCGTTGACCGGTTTGCGGAGGCCCTGCAGGACGGGCCCGACGGCGACGGCCCCGGAGGACTGCTGGACCGCCTTGTAGGTGTTGTTGCCGGTGTTCAGGTCCGGGAAAATGAACACCGTCGCCTGCCCGGCCACGGTCGAGCCCGGCATCTTGGACTCGGCGATCGCGGCGTCGACGGCGGCGTCGTACTGGATGGGACCCTCGACGGCGAGGTCCGGGCGCCGCTGCCGCACGAGTTCGGTGGCCTGCCGGACGGCGTCCACCGCTTCGCCGGCGCCGGAGCCTCCGGTGGAGTAGGAGAGCATCGCGACCCGCGGTTCGACGCCGAACTGGGCGGCGGTTTCGGCCGAGGCGAGGGCGATGTCCGCGAGCTGCTCCACGTTGGGTTCCGGATTGACGGCGCAGTCGCCGTAGACCAGCACCCGGTCCGGCATCAGCATCAGGAACACCGAGGAGACGATCTTGACGCCCTCGCGGGTCTTCACGAATTCCAGGGCCGGGCGGATGGTGTGTGCCGTGGTGTGGGCGGCGCCGGAGACCATCCCGTCCACCACCCCGAGCTGGACCATCATGGTGCCGAAGTAGCTCTCGTCCTGCATCACTTCGAGCGCCTTGGCCAGGTCCACGCCCTTGTGCGCGCGCAGTTCCGCGTACTTCTGCGCGAAACCCTGGCGCAGTTCCGAGGTGGCCGGGTCCACAATGTTGATTCCGCTGAGGTCGATACCCTGGGTGGCGGCGAGCTCGCGGACGTCGGCCTCGCGGCCCAGCACCGTCAGCTCACAGACGTCCCGGCGGTGCAGGATCTCCGCGGCACGCAGGATCCGGACATCCGAGCCCTCCGGCAGGACAATGTGGCGGCGCTGGGAACGCGCCCGTTCAATGAGGTCGTGCAGGAACCGCAGCGGCGTCATCCGCTCCGGCCGCGGCAGGTGCAGCCGCTCCAGGAGTTCGGCCTCGTCCACCTGCTTGGCCCAGAGACCCAGCGCGGATGCGACTTTCCGGCGGTGCCCCGACCAGATTTCGCTGCGCACCTCGGAGACGCGCTTGGCTGTCATGTAGGTGTCATCCGGGGCCGCGAAGATCGGGAACGGAGCCTGCGCCAGCAGGGAGTAAATGGTGGGGTCCGGGGCCAGGCCACCGGTCAGGATCAGGGCCGACGGGACCGGGAACTCGGCCGAAAGGGAGGAGGCCAGGCAGGCCACCAGCACATCCGCGCGGTCGCCCGGCACGATCACCAGGGCGCCATCGTCGAGCACGTGCAGGAAATTGGCCACATTCATGGCGGCCACCTTGACCGAACGGACATCCCGTTCGCGGTCCGGCAGCCCGGCTACCTGGCCCAAGCCCAGGGCGGTGGCGACCTCGCCGGTGGTGGGCCGGGCGATGTCCTCAAGCTCCGGGAAGACGTACACCGGCCGGCCGGAAGCGCCCGGCCGGACCGCCGCGGCGATCGCCTCCAGGTCCCGGGGCTCGGCGCGGTTGACCATAATCGCCAGCAACGTGCACCGTTCGGCGAGCAGTTCCTTGCGGGCCACCTCGACGGCGTCCGCGGTTTCGGCCACGGTGCGGCCCCTGGCTCCGACGACGGCGACCATGGGCGCCGCGAGGTTGTTGGCGAGCCGGGCGTTCAGGTCGAATTCGACGGCGGCGTCCTGGCCGGTCAGGTCTGTCCCCTCGATGATCACCACATCGCAGTGGCGCGACATCTCCGCGAAGATCTCCACGCACCGCGAATCGATTTCCTCGCGTTTGCCCTCGGCCAGCAGGCCCCGCACTTCGGCGAAGGTCAGGCCGCCCCGGCAGCGGTCGTCGTCGAGGTCAAAGCGGGATTTCATCAGCGCGACCATCGGGTCCGCGTCCGCCCGGCCGTGGACCACAGGCTTGAAGAACCCGATGCGGTCAGCGTGGCGGTGCAGCGTGTCCGCCAGGCCCAGGGCTACCAGCGACTTCCCGGATCCCGGCGTCGTCGCACTGACATATATTCCTTTGGCCATGTGTCCCAGCATACTTACACCCCTTGACAGCGGGCACCCGAATGGGATTACCTAATGAACATTCGGTAAATAAAGCTGGAGGCAATGACGCATGGCTGAACTGACGATTTCCGGTGACACCCACCCCATCCTGAAGGACGACTACGCCTCCGAATGGATGGGCGTTGAGGTCCTGGCCCTCGCCGACGGCCACGCCACCATCCGGATGCCCCTCCGGCAGGAAATGCTCAACGGCTTCGGCATGGCCCACGGCGGCATGATCTTCGCTTTCGGCGACACCGCCTTCGCCCTCGCCTGCAACCCGGCGGCCCCAGCAGCGTCCGACGCCGGGTCCATCACCGTCGCGTCCGGTGTGGACATCAACTTCATCAAGCCGGCGTTCCGCGGGCAGATCCTCACCGCCGTCGCGAATCACCGTGCCAGCACCGGCCGGAGCGGCCTGTACGACGTCCAGATCTACGCCGCCGACCCCGGAGCCGTGCAGGCTCCGGCCGATTCCCCCGCCGGCGCCGCATCCCCCACGCTCCCGGGCGAGCTTCCTTCCGACACCGCCCCGGGCGAACTCATCGCCGAGTTCCGCGGCCGCAGCCGCACCATCTCCAAGAAATAGAAACGTAGGACACAGATGACCACCCCCACCGCTGAATCTGCCCTCGCCGCCAGCGACGCCGTCCTGGACCGCGAAGAAACCATCTCCCGCGACGAGCTCGAGGCGCTGCAGCTCAGCCGCCTGCAGCACACCGTCGCGTACGCCTACGACCGTGTGCCCCTCTACAAGCGGAAGTTCGACGAGGCCGGCGTGCACCCCTCCGACCTCCGCGAGCTCGAGGACCTGGGGAAGTTTCCGTTCACCACGAAGGAAGACCTGCGGCTCGAGTACCCGTTCGGGATGTTCGCCGTGCCGCAGCAGGAAGTGGCCCGAATCCACGCCAGCTCCGGCACCACCGGACGCGCCACCGTGGTGGGCTACACCAAGAAAGACCTCGCCGACTGGGCCAAGCTGGTGGCCCGCTCCCTGCGCGCCTCCGGTGTGCGTCCTGGCATGAAGGTCCACAACGCTTACGGCTACGGCCTGTTCACCGGCGGCATGGGCGCCCACGCCGGGGCCGAGGCCCTCGGCTGCACGGTCATCCCGATCTCCGGCGGCCAGACCGAACGCCAGATCACGCTGATCCAGGACTTCAAGCCGGACGCCATCCTGGCCACTCCGACCTACCTGTTGACCATCGCGGACGCCATGATGAAGCAGGGCATCGACCCGGCCTCCACCTCGCTGAAGTTCGCCGTGCTCGGCGCCGAGCCCTGGACCGAGGAAATGCGGCACGAGCTCGAAGTCACCATGAACATCAAGGCCTGCGACATTTACGGCCTGTCCGAGGTCATGGGACCCGGCGTCGCCGGCGAAGCCGTGGAGACCCAGGACGGCAGCCACATCTGGGAGGACCACTTCCGCCCCGAAATCATCGACGCCTTCGACCCCTCCGTGGTCCTGGGCGACGGCGAACCTGGCGAGCTGGTCTTCACCTCGCTGACCAAGGAGGCGCTGCCGATCATCCGGTACCGCACCAAGGACCTCACCCGGCTGCTGCCCGGCACGGCCCGCCCGGCCCACCGCCGTATGGGACGCATCACCGGCCGCAGCGACGACATGATCATCCTGCGCGGCGTGAACCTGTTCCCCTCGCAGATCGAGGAAATCGCCCTGCGCATTCCCGAGCTCAGCCCGCACTTCCAGCTGGAACTCACCCGCCCCGAAGGCCAGCGGATGGACCAGCTCACGGTCAAGATCGAGCGCCGCGAAGCGGTCAGCGCCGAGGGCAGCGCCTCGGCGGCGAAGGTTCTGCAGCAGCAGATTAAGATCCACGTCGGCTCCTCCTGCACCGTCGACGTCGTCGATCCCGGTTCGCTGGAGCGCTCCAACGGCAAGCTGCGCCGGATCTACGACATGCGTCCGAAGGGCTAATTCCGCCCCGCGGGTCCGGCCACCCGGCCGGAACGGCAGCCGCGACTCCCGGCGTCGCGGCTGCCGGACTGACCGACCGTTCATGAGAAACTAGCGAGTATGCCCAGCACAGCTACCACCGCCAAGCGCGGCCGCCCCGGCTATGACCAGCAATCAGTGCTGCTGATCGCCGTCGACGTCTTCAACCGGCACGGCTACGACGCCACGTCAATGGGCATCCTTGCCGAGAACCTGGGCATCTCGAAGTCGGCCATCTACCACCACGTGCCGTCCAAGGGCGATCTCCTCAAGCTGGCCCTGGACCACGCCCTCGGCGGCCTGGAAGCCATCCTGGACCAGCCCGGGGCGCAGACCGGATCGGCCGACGCCCGGCTGGAATTCGTGCTCCGCGAAACCATCTCCGTCCTGGTGGAGCGGCTGCCCTTCGTGACCCTGCTGCTCCGGCTGCGCGGCAACACCGAGATCGAACGCGACGCCCTGGAACGCCGCCGCACCTTCGACCACAAGGTGGCGGCCCTGATTTCCGCGGCCCGCGACGAAGGTTCCTTGCGCCAGGACATCGACCCCCGCACCGTCACGCGGCTCCTGTTCGGCACCATCAACTCGATCGTCGAGTGGTACAAGCCCGGCGGTTCGCTCTCGCCCGGGAAGCTGGCCGACGACGTCATCACCATGGCGTTCCACGGCCTGCACGTCCCCGGCCGGGACTAACCCACCCTTCCGCCCGGGGCCGTCCCGGGCTGCTGCCATTGACGGGCCGCTTGCCGCGGGCCACGCTGGGAGGATGGCCATCAGGTTATCCGAAGTGCTGATGGGCACCTTCCCCCAGTTCCGCTACGAGCCCACGGCCAAGAGGATCCGCGCCAGCCACGACGGCGTGCCGGTGGTGGACACTTCGCGCGCGTACTTGGTCTGGGAGCCGCGGCGGATCACCCCGATCTTTGCCGTCCCGGAGCAGGATCTGCTCGTCGGGCTCGCCGCCCCGGCACTGCCGGCGGCCGACGTCGAAGAGCACCCCTTCGCGATTCGGGCGGGTACTGCTGCCACGTCACTGGACCCCGTCACCGGCTTTGGCCGGCATACCGCGCCGGGCGAGGAGCTCGACGTCGTGACGCCGTCGGCCACCGTCGCCCGAGCCGCCTTCCGGCCCGCGGATCCGGACCTTTCCGGGCACGTCGTCCTGGACTTCGCGGCCTTCGACTGGCTCGAGGACGACGAGGAGATCATCGGCCACCCCCGGGATCCGTTTCACCGGGTGGACATCCGCGCGTCGTCAGCGGAGGTGGAGGTGGCGCTCGACGGCGTCACGCTGGCCCGCACCACCGGCGCGCAGCTGTTGTACGAGACCATGCTGCCGGTCCGCTACTACTTCCAGCCCGCGGACGTGCGGCTGGACCGGCTGGAGGCCAGTCCCAAGCGGACCGTCTGTCCGTACAAGGGCCAGGCCAGCTACTGGAGCTACCCGGCGTCGGACCAGGGCGGCAACATCGCCTGGAGCTACGACCGGCGGTTCCGCGATGCCGCCCAGATCCATGGCCTCATCTGTTTCTTCAATGAGCGCGTGGACCTGAAGGTCAATGGGGTGCTGCAGCCCCGGCCGGTGTCGCCGTGGTCCCGCCCGGACCGGCCAGGCGGCCCGGGCGGCCCGGGCGGCCCGGGGGGCGCAGGCGGCCCGGGGGCGCATTGACCCCCTGCCCGGCCTCTCGGGGAGGAAATCCCGGCGTGTCCGTGTCGATCTGCCCCGGCCGGGCGGCGGCGGGCAGCAGGGAGGTGGCCGCCCCGTGCGCAGAACAGCACCCCGGAGGACCGGGGTGCTGTTGACCGTTCTCAGAGCTGGTAGTCGGCAGCCGTCATGATGTTCTCGTGTACGCAGAGGACATTGTGCTCGGAGTCCATAAACCAGGCGCACTTTTCAGAATCCGTGGTGCAAATGTGGTTCTCGGTCTTGAGGTCGGGCAGGTTGTAGTCCTGGAACATTACGCCCCGGGCTTCCATCTCCCTGACGGTGCGCTCGATCTCGCTGACTTCGAAACTCAGGGTGGTGTGCTCGGAATGCTTTCCATCCCTGACTGGCATCAGCTGCAGCATCGGGCCGCCTTCTGAGCCGAACATTTCGCTTCCGTCCTCTGCCACGCCACGGTGCGGGAGCCCCAGGGTGTCCGCGTAAAAATGCCGGGCACGCGCTGCATCATCAACTGGCAGGACTGTTGTGGCTTTGCTGAGTACTAGGGACATTTCGCCACCTCCTACGAGCACGATTTTACGCCGCAGCAGGGTGGAAAGAGCCCGCCCCTCCCCGGTTGCCCTATCACTTATGGTTGCCATTCCGGGGTTTTAGCAGCCACAAGTGATCGCGCAACGGGGCGGAGGAGGGAGCGGCTACTTCTCGACGAGCGTCAGGACGTCGTACGTGGCCACGATCTCGTCGTTCTGGTTGGTCAGGACGGCGTCCCAGGCCACCTCGCCGTACTCGTCGGTCTCACGCGGGGTGATTTTCTTGGCCGTCAGGGTGACGCGGATGGAGTCGCCGGCCGCGACGGGGGTGATGAAGCGCAGGTTCTCCAGGCCGTAGTTGGCCAGGACGGGGCCTGGCGCGGGTTCGACGAACAGCCCGGCGCCCCAGGCCAGCAGCAGGTACCCGTGCGCCACGATGCCCGGGAAGAACGGGTTGGCTTCCGCGGCTTCCTGGTTGGTGTGGGCGTAGAAGGTGTCGCCGGTGGAGTTGGCGAACTTCGTGATCTCGTCCAGGGAGACCTCGCGCAGCTCCGAGCGGATGGCGTCGCCGATGTGCAGGGTCGCCAACGGCTTCCGGAACGGGTGCTGGCCCTCGGTGTCCAAGGTGAAGTTGCGGTCGGCGCCGGTGTGCCAGACGCCGGTGACAGCGGTCAGCATGTTGGGCGAACCCTGGATGGCGGTGCGCTGCATGTGGTGCATCACCGAGCGGATGCCGCCCAGTTCCTCGCCGCCGCCGGCACGGCCCGGGCCGCCGTGGACCAGGTGCGGAACCGGGGAGCCGTGGCCGGTGGAGCTGCGCGCGTCCTCGCGGTTGAGCATCAGCACCCGGCCGTGGTGGGCAGCGATGCCGGTGACCAGTTCACGCGCCACGTCGGGGTCGTTGGTGCAGACGGAGGCCACCAGTGAGCCGCCGCCCCGGGCCGCGAGGCGGACGGCGTCGGCGAGGTCGGTGTAGCCGATCACGGAGGAGACGGGGCCGAAGGCTTCCAGCGAGTGGACCTCTTCGGCTTCCGGGTTGGCCCAGCTCAGCAGCACCGGGGACATAAATGCGCCGCCGTCGACGACGCCGATGCTGCCGTCGGCGCTAGTGACCTTCGGTGAGTCGAGCGTGCCGTAGGCAAGTTCCCCGCCGGCGTCGAGCATGGACTGGACCGCGGCACGCACGTCGGCGAGCTGGTCGAGCGAAGCGAGGGCACCCATGGTGACGCCCTCGGCGCGGGGGTCGCCCACGACGACGCGCTCGCTGATCCGCTCCCCCACGGCGGCGACGACGTCGGACACCAGGTCCTGCGGCACGATGGCGCGGCGGATGGAGGTGCACTTCTGGCCGGCCTTGACGGTCATTTCGGTGACGAGCGACTTGATGAACGCGTCGAATTCCGGGGTGCCCTTGACGGCGTCCGTACCGAGGATCGCGGCGTTGAGGGAGTCTGTCTCGGAGGTGAAGCGCACGCCCCCGGTGACCACGTTGGGGTGGGACTTGAGCGTGTTGGCGGTGGCCGCGGATCCGGTGAAGGCGACGAGGTCACGGTAGTCGAGGTGGTCCAGCAGGGTGCGGACGGAGCCGGAGACCAGCTGCAGGGACCCTTCGGGCAGGATGCCGGACTCGTCGATGGCCTTCACCACGGCCGCGGCGACGTAGCCCGTGGGGGTGGCCGGCTTGACGATGGTGGGGACTCCGGCGATGAAGGCCGGGGCCAGCTTCTCGAGCATGCCCCAGACCGGGAAGTTGAAGGCGTTGATCTGTACAGCGACGCCGGGAATCCGGGTGTAGATGTGCTCGCCGGCGAAGGAGCCGTCCCGCGAAAGCACCTCCATGGGGCCATCCACCACCACCTGGGCGTTGGGCAGTTCGCGCCGGCCCTTGGAGCCGAAGGTGAAGAGCACGCCGATGCCGCCGTCGATGTCGACCATCGAGTCGATCTTGGTGGCACCGGTCTGCGCGGAGAGCGCGTAGAACTCGTCGCGGCGGCCGTTGAGGTACTGCGCCAGTTCCTTGAGCTTGAGGGCGCGCTGGTGGAAGGTCAGCTTGCCCAGTTCCGTCTGGCCGGTGGTGCGGCCGTAGTCGACGACGCCGGCAAGGTCGAGGCCCTCGGTGCTCACCTTGGCCAGAAGTTCGCCCGTGCTGGCGTCCAGGACGTCGGCCGCACCGGCGGCCGAGGCGGCGTCCGGGGTCCACCAGGAGTTGCGGATGAAGCTGGGAACGATCTCGACGGTGCCCACTGAGGGTTCCGGAGCAGTTGCAGTGGTGGTCATCGTTGACGGGTCCTTCCAACGCGGGGCAAGATCACGCGGCCAGCGCATTACTGACCGTCCGTTCGGTAATATGTCTACAGTACATGACTGAGCCGTGCGGCACACTAGTACCGGCACGACTACCGGCACCACTGCCGGTCTGTGACCGGGCAGAGCCCCCCGAAGGAGACGCAATGACCACCGATCCCCGCGGTACCGAACTGTGGACCATCACGCTCGGCGAACTTGACGAAAAGATGGGCGTCAAGATCCTCGAGCAATCAGTGGAGCGCGTTGTGGCGACCATGCCGGTGGAGGGCAACCGCCAGTCCTTCGGCCTGCTGCACGGCGGTGCCTCGCTGGCCGTGGGCGAGGCAGTGGGCTCCTGGGCCGCGGTGATTCACGCCAGCACCATGGGGAAAACAGCGGTGGGGGTGGACGTCTCGGCAACCCATCACAAGTCCGCCCGCGGGGGGCTTGTGACGATCACCGCCACTCCGGTGCACCTTGGCGGCACGCTGACCACCCACGAGGTCCTGATCACCAACGAAGCCGGCGACCGGCTGTGCACCATGCGGATCACCAACCTGCTGCTGGACCGGAAGAACTAGCCAGGGCCGAAGCCCTAGCGGACGGCCCGACGCCGGCTGGCGGCCAGCAGCGCGCCGCCAAGCAAGAGCGCCCCTGCTCCCCAGCCGGCGGCGGTCAGTGCACCGCCGGCGCCGGTGCTGGCCAGGGCCGCCGGGCCACCCGGCTGCTGGACGGGGCCGGCTGCCCCCAGGGCGGCTGCTCCCGGGGCGGGGGCAGCAGGTGCCGCAGCGCCTGCTGGTCCCGCCGAGGCGGCGGGTCCGGCCGAGGCGGCCGCGGCTGCCAGCGGATCAATACGGAACCGGAAACCCGCCGGCGGCGAGGCAACTCCGTCGACCGACTGGGACACCGAAACAATATGCGGGCCCAGGGTCAGGCCCTCCGGGAACGCCACACTCCAACGCCCGCCGGCCACGACAACCTGCGGCACCAGCGACCCGGACACTCCCTTCGTCCCCATCCCTGCGGCGCCGGCGCGCGCTGCCCCAACGGCCCGGCCGTCGATCAGTACCGTGACGGACGCTGCGTCCACGCCGGTCCCCGAGATGGCGGCGGGCACCTCGCCCTGGCGGAACGAGGCCCCGGCCCAGTCCCCGTCGACCACCGGGGCCGGCGGCCGCACGCTGAACTCCGCCGTCGTCGCCGGACTGTCCGTATGGCCGGCCGAGACCTGGACGGCCGAGACGGAAACCTTGCCGTAGACCGGTTGGTTGCCCAGCGGGATACTCCACTGTCCGTCCGGCGCGACCGTCGCCGAGCCCGCCAGGTCGCCGGAGAGCGTCACGACGCTGCCCGGGGTGCCTGTGCCTTTGACGCTGTCGAGGCCCGTGGTGGTGGATCCCGGCGCGGGCGTTATGATTGCGGGCGCCAGCAGTGCCGAGACGTTGAGGCGGAAGTCCTTGGCCCCGGACCTGCTGAAGCCGTTGACGGTTTCGGCTGTGAACTGGAACGGGCCCTCGGCTGCGGGTGCGCTGAACGACCAGTTGCCTGCCGCGTCCACCGGGAGGTCGACGGCGGCCTGGTCCGGCCGTGTCAGGCGGACCTTGGAGTCGGCGGCAACGGCCGAGGCGGGGGCGGCGGCCACGTGCCCGCGGATGACGGAGCCGGGCAGGACCGTGCCGCCATCGGCCGTTCCGGCCAGGTTGGGTTTGTTCAGGAACAGCCGGAGCTGGACGGGGCCAGGCACGTACCCGAGCGCATCCTGCAGTGTGGTGGCGACGGCGAAGTTCTGCGTGGCGCCCTTCGGTTCGCCGGCGGAGTGGGTGCCGACCGCGTAGTTGCCGCTGATCCAGGGGCCGCCTGAGTCGCCGCCGCTGGACTGGACGTCGTGGGACAGGAATCCCTTGAAAGCGCGCAGGTCTGCCGGGTCCGTGGTCCGTCCCGCCACCACGTAGATGCCGGTCTCCGCCACCGTGCCGCAGGACCACCCGGTGGTCCGGCCGGAGCGGCACACGGCCTGGCCCTGGTACGGCGCGGCGCTGCCGATGATCTTCACGGACGTCCGGGCCGGCCCGGCAGGGTTCTGCCAGGTCGTGGCCGACGGCTGGACGTCGAGGCCCGGCCGCACGTCTTTGATCACGGCGATGTCGGTGCCGATGTTGCCGGGGTTGGCCTCGGTGCCGGTGATAACCGAGTTGTTGGGGCCGCCGAACTGGCTGAAGCCGAACGTTCCGAGGAGCCCTGGAGCGGCTGGCAGCGCCGTCGTTGCGCCGCCCGCCGGTGCCGCGGTGGAGGGTTCGACGTCGGCCCGGGCTGCGGTTCCGTCCTCGGCGCAGTGGCCGGCGGTAAGGACCAGCGGCAGGCCGTGCGGATCGAAGGCGCTGAAACCGGCGGAGCAGATGGTCATGTTGTCGATGACAAAGCCCTGGCCGCCGAAGTAGTCCTCCTCGGTCTTGATGGCTGCGCCCTTTTCCAGCTCCACGTTGGCGTAGCGCGCCACGAAGTCTGCCGCCGAGATCTTGCCGGGGGCGGGCTGCGCTGCCGGATCGGCGGTGCCGGCGGCCGGCACCTGGAACGGGCGGGCACTGCCGGGCGCCAGGAGGCCGGCGGTGCGGACCTCGGCGGTGTTTGTGCCGCCGGTGCGGATGATGAAGTGCCCGTCCGCGTAGGCGACGGCTTGCAGCCCGTCCGGCCCCACATCTCGGACGTAGGCCTGGAAGAGCTGTTCGGCGCTGCCGGCGCGAAGTTCGGGCGCGGCCTTGGGTGCGGCCTTCGGTGTTGCCTTGGGAGCCGGCGAAGCTGAGGGCGAGGGTGCCGGCGCCGTCGCGGCAGCCACCGCGGGTGCCTCCAGCACGAAGTCGGCCGGGGCGGTCTTGTTGAGTTCGTTGACGCCCGCCTGGAGCTCGGTCCCGTGACCCTGGACCACGATTTTCCCGTCCCGCAGGACGATCCCGAGGTACCCCGGCAGCGCGCGCAGGGTGGTGGCTGCGGCGGCGGCCCGTTTGGCCTGCGCACCGGCGGCGTTGAACTCTTCCATCGTCATGCCCAGGTCCCGTTGCACGGCTTCGGCAAGTCCGGCGTCGCTGATGTCCGACGACGAGGGGGAGGACGCGGCGGGGTCGGGGGCGTTGGCTTCGGCGTAGGCCGGGACGGCCAGCGAAGACCCTCCGAGAGCAACGGCGGTGGCCGCCACTGCCCGCATCACAAGGCGGTAGGTGGGAGTCTTCACCCGGTTACTCTAACGCGCCAGTTTGAACCGGATGGCGGCCAACTCGTGGACCGTTACGCCATTGTGGCCCAAAAATTCGGCGGTGGTTACCTCCCGGACGAACCGCAACAGGCTGTTCCGGCGTCGTTCAATCAGGGGCGCCAGGACGTCCTCGGGAAGGTACCGTTCGTGCGGGTGGGGCATCCCGGACCGGCGGTGGTGCTCATTGATTCCCCGCATGGCGCGTTCGTAGGCCGCCGCGATGGCGGGCTCCCCGGCCCCGCCGAGGTCCTGGAGCATAGCCGCGATCATGCCGCTGCGGTCCCGGCCGGCGGAGCAGTGGATGACGACGCCGCCGCGCGCTGCGGCCACAGCCTTGAATACCTGCGCGAGCTTCCCGGGGAAGATCCTGGCGTTGTCCCGATAGTACGCGGGGTCGTTCAGGTAGGGAACGCAGAGTTCACCGAATTCGCTGTTCGCCGGGTCCTCCGTGGGGGCGTGCACGACGTCGAACGCGGCCAGGGTTTCGGCGCCCACCACGGGGTCAGTGTCGCGGCGGCGCAGCTCCTCGGGGTTGCGCAGGTCAATGACGGTGCGGATGCCGCCGTCGTACGCCTGCTGCCAGCCGGTCTCGGTGAGCCATTCCCGGCGTCCCATCCGGTACACGTCCCCCGCAATATGCCAGGCGTTGACGGCACCGTCCCAATCCACGGCGCGGCCGTCATCCGGCGGGCCGGCCGGGGCAACGGGCTCCGGCCGCATCCCCGGGCTAGCCATCGGCCCGGCCGTCCGCCGAGCCCCGGCGGCGGCCGACGAGGCGGTATTCCAGGCCGGTCCGGACCATCGGCCATTCGTGTTCGAGGATGGAGAACACCACGGTGTCCCGGAGCTGACCGTCGGCCGTGCGGCTGTGGCTGCGCAGCACACCGTCCTGTTTGGCGCCGAGCCGGGCGATCGCCTCGCGCGACTGGTGGTTGAGCCAGTGCGTGCGGAATTCCACCGCCGGGCATCCGAGCGTCTCGAAGGCATGCCGGAGCAGCAGCAGCTTGGAGTCGGGGTTGCTGCCGCTGCCGTGGGCGGAGAGCGCGTTCCAGGTGGAACCGATTTCCACCCGCGGTGTGGCGGCGTCGATGTTCATGTAGGTGGTCATGCCGATCACCTGCCCTGGACCCCCGGTGGCCGGATCGAGCAGCCGCGTGGTGAAGGGCAGCATGGACCCTGCCTGCTGGAGGGCCAGTCGCCGGTCGATCTCGGCTGCCATGGCTTCCGGGGCCGGCACGGAGGTGTACCAGAGTTTCCAGAGTTCGCCGTCGCGGGCAGCTTCCACCAGCCCGTCGTGGTGCGCGTGGCTGAGCGGTTCCAGCACCACGTGCGTGCCGGTGAGGGTGATGGGTTCAATGCGCGGCGGGGCGGTAGTCACCGCTCCATCCTAGGCATGCCGGTCCGGCTCAGGCAGTCCAGTCGAAGAAGCCCTTGCCGGTTTTGCGGCCAAGCTCGCCACGGGCCACCTTGTCACGGAGGATCTGCGGCGGGGCGAAGCGTTCACCCAGCGTCGAAGCCAGGTATTCGGCAATGCCCAGCCGGACGTCCAGGCCCACAATGTCGGTGGTGCGCAGCGGGCCCGTGGGGTGCTTGTAGCCCAGGACCATCGCGTTGTCGATGTCCTCGGCCGAGGCCACGCCTTCCTCCACCATGCGCATCGCCTCCAGGGCGATGGCTACCCCCAGCCGTGAGGACGCGAAGCCGGGGGCGTCATTGACGACGACGGCGGTCTTGCCCAGTGCCGCGACCCAGCCGCGGGCGTCCCGGGCGAGGGTTTCGCTGGTCTGCTCGCCGAGCACCACCTCGATCAGGGTGGAGGCCGGAACCGGGTTGAAGAAGTGCAGGCCCAGGAAGTTCTGCGGGCGCTTCAGCTCGCGGGCCAGGCCGTTGACGGACAGCGACGAGGTGTTGGAGGCGAGGTAGGCGTCGGCGCCGAGGCGTTCCTCGATCCCGCGCAGCGAGGCGACCTTCAGGTCCCAGTCCTCGGGTACGGCCTCGACAACCAGCTGCCGGTCCTTGAAGTCGTCGTAGTCCACAGTGACGGAGAGCCGGGAGACCATCTCGTCCAGGTTGCCGTCGGTGGCGCCGAGTTCGATGCTCTTGGCGGCGGCGGACTCCACCCGTTCCCGGGCGGCCTCGGCGGATTCGTCGTCGCGTTCCACCACCAGGACGTTGGCCCCGTTGATCAGGAAGGCGTGGGCGATGCCCGCGCCCATCCGGCCGCCGCCGAGCACTCCAACGGAGGCGGGGAGGGCGGGAACGTTGGCGGGAACTACGGGGATGCTCATGGCTGCTTCTTCCGGTCTGAAGAGGTCTCTGGCGATGCGGCGGCTGGTGCGGCGGCTTTCTTGGCGGACTTCTTATCCAGGAAGGCCTGCATCCGGTCGAACTTCGCCTGGGATTCGAAAAGGATGCCCTGGGCGAGCTGGTCGATCAGCGGGTGTGCCTCGGCCGGGGCATGGAACACGGACTTGGTGATCCGCACGGCGAGGGGGTCCTGCTGCCCGATCCGGTCTGCCAGCGCGTGCGCGCCGTCCATCAGCTGCGCGGGTTCGTGGACCTCGGTGATAAGCCCGACGGCGAGCGCCCGGTCGGCGCGGAGCACAGCACCGGCCAGCAGGATGTCCTTCGCGACGGGCTCCCCCACCAGTTCCTTGAGGCGCCAGCTGGCCCCGGCGGCGGCGAGGATGCCCAGGCCCGTCTCGGGGTTGCCGATCCGGACCCCGGGGGTGCCGATGCGGAAGTCGGCCGCGTAGGCCAGCTCTGCCCCGCCGCCGAGGCAGAAGCCGTCGAGGGCGGCGATGACCGGCATCGGCAGCTTGGCGATGCGGACAAAGATGGTGGAGTTGATGCCCTGCAGGGCGTCGTCACGGCGGCGTTCACGCAGCTGTGCGATGTCCGCGCCGGAGGCGAAGACGCCCTCCGTGCCGGCCAGGATCAGCACCTTGGGGGTCTGCTCCAGATAGGCGCAGACCCGGTGGAGCTCGTCGACCATCTGCTGGTCGATCGCGTTGCGGACCTCGGGCCGGTTCAGCAGCACCACCAACCGGTCCTGCTGCTCCTCGACCAGGAGCGTGCTGAAGCCAGCGGTATCCAGGCCGGCGGGCTGGGCCGCCATTAGACGCGCTCCAGCAGCATGGCGGTGCCCTGTCCCACGCCGATGCACATGGTGGCCAGGCCGATCCGCGCATCTTCGCGTTCCATCCGCCCCAGCAGGGTGATCGCGATCCGGGAGCCCGACGAGCCCAGCGGGTGCCCCAGTGAGATCGCGCCGCCGTCGCGGTTCACAATCTCCGGGTCCAGACCCAGCCGGCGCATGGAGGCCAGGGACTGCGTCGCGAAGGCTTCATTGAGTTCGACGGCGCCGAGGTCACCGACGCCGAGGCCGGCGCGGGCGAGGACCTTTTGGGTGGCCGGGACGGGCCCGATGCCCATGATCTCGGGTTCGCAGCCGGCGGACGCCCCGTCGATGATGCGGGCCCGCGGGGTGAGGCCCAGCTTCTGGATGGCCGCCTCGGAGGCGACGATGATCGCGGAGGCGCCGTCGTTCAGGGTGGAGGAGTTGCCCGCGGTGACCACGGAGCCCCCGGCAACCACCGGCCGGAGATTGGCGAGCACGTCCATGGTGGTGCCGGCGCGCGGGCCCTCGTCGGTGTCAACCACCGTTTCGGCCTTGCGGGTCTTGACGGTCACGGGGACGATCTCCGCGGCGAAGCGGCCGGCGGCGATCGCCGCGAGGGAGAGTTCGTGCGAACGGACGGCGAACGCATCGGCGTCCTCGCGGGTGATGCCGTCCACGCGGGCCACTTCTTCCGCCGTTTCCGGCATGGAGTAGGTCATCTTGCCGTCGCGGGAAAGTTCACCCTTCTGGAACAGCGGGTTGGCGAAGCGCCAGCCGATGGAGGTATCAAAAATCTGGCCGGGCTTGGCGAAAGCGGTCTGCGGTTTTTCCTGCACCCACGGGGCGCGGCTCATCGATTCGACGCCGCCGGCCACCACGATGTCCGCGGCACCCGATTTGATCATCTGGCTGGCCATGATGATGGCGCTCAGGCCCGAGGCGCACAACCGGTTGACGGTRATGCCCGGGATGTGGAGCGGCAGGCCGGCCAGGATGGTGGCCATCCGGGCGACGTTGCGGTTTTCCTCTCCGGCACCGTTGGCGTTCCCGAGGATGACCTCGTCGATTGCGTCCGGGTCGACGCCGGCACGGGCCACGGCCTCGCGGACCACGAGTGCGGCCAGGTCATCGGGACGGACCCCGGAAAGGGCGCCCCCGTACCGCCCCACCGGAGTGCGGGCACCGCCAACAAGAAAAGCCTCGACCATGAGAACATCCTTCACCAAGGGAGCTGGGCCGCAATAAAATTACCGACCGTTCGTTCTATAAAGATTACACACCGGCCCAGCGGGGTCAACCGGACGGCCCCTGATGACGCCGCCGGGCTCAGGCGACCGTGATGCCCAGGTGGCCTGCCAGCAAGGGGGCGAGCAGGGTGAGCTGGTACTCGTCGACGACGACGCCGGAGAGGCTGCCCAAGCCGCTCACAGAGCGAAATTCCGTGCTGCGGAGGTCAAAATCCTTGAGCCGGGCGCCGCTGAAGTCCACGCTTCCGATGATGCAGTTCTTCAGCGCGACCCGGGTGGCGGTGCAGGAGCCCAGGTCCAGTTCGTTGATGATGCAGTCGCTGATCTGCACGTCGGTCAGTTTGGACCCCCGGAAATTGACGTAGTCCAGCTTGCCACCGTCGATCCGCACGGACTGCCAGCCGCTCTCATACAGTTCCGCCGAGCCCCAGCGCGGATTGCGGATCTCGACGTCGCGCAGGTGTGAGCGCGCGGCCGTCAGCACCGGGGCATACACCTCGGCCAGGATGCTGTCCCGGAACCCGGCACCGCGCAACTGGGTCTCGTTGAACGAGGCGCCGTTGAACTCGCATTCGGCGAAGTCGGTGCCGCTGAGCTCCAGTCCGTCGGCGTCCGCCCGGCTGTATCGGACGCCGTCGTACCTCATCCCGCGGCGGAACTGCGGCGCGGGATCATCGACGAGGTCCGGGAGGCGGACCGGCGCGAGCCGCGGCGCGGTGATTTTGGATTTCCCCGACGCCGCCATCAGAGGCCTTCCGCTTTGCCGGCGATCTCGGCGAGGTCCCGGGCCAGGCCCTTGCGCGTGAGCCTCATCCCCAGCGGGCCAAAAACCACCATCGCGGCCCTGGCGAGCCGGGTGGTCCGGACGGGAACGGCGGTGAACGTCAGGGTGAGGTCCGTGCCGCCGTCGCGCTCCGCCAGGCTGAACCGGGACGTGTAGTCGGTGCCGCTCTGCCGGGCCTGCACGGTGGTGCTTCCGGTGCTCCCCGCACTGCCAGCGCGTCCCGGGGAGGGCGGTTCGCAGCGGGAAACCCACATCTCCACGGTCTCGGGCCGGCCGAACATGGTCCGGGTCTCCCGCCAGCGGGTCCCTTCGGCATAGGCGCTGCCGGTGATGAGCTGGACGGATTGGACGGCGGACAGGGTTGCGGGCGAGCCGGGAATGTCCGTCACGACGGCCCACACCTTGGCCGCCGGGGCGTTCACGTGCTGGGTGAGGGTGGTTTTTAACTCCATGGTTCGAGCCTAGTCCGGCGCCCCAAGATCCCTCAGCCACACCCTGGCCGAAGTCCGCCGAAAAAAGGACTTGAATTAGTAAGCATGCTTCGTGTTAGGCTAAAACTGCGTTGAATTTCAACCGGAAACGAAAGGTGGAGCACACCATGGGTATCGGAGACAAGATTCAGAACGAAGCGGAGCACCTCGGCGGCAAGGCCAAGGAAGCTACCGGAAACGCCACGGACAATGACCAGCTGAAGGCCGAAGGCCAGAAGGACCAGGTCGTTGCCGACGCGAAGAAGGTTGGCGAGAACGCCAAGGACGCGTTCAAGCGCGACTAATCCGCACATAGACGGCGTCGGGCGTTCCTTTGGGGGACGTCCGGCGCCGTTTTTTGTGCTCTTTTCACTTTGGTGCCCGGCCGGATCTTGGGAGCCCCCGGCGCGCACGCGGTGCACACCCGGGGCTTCCGGCGCGCACCCGGCGCGCTTCAGTGCAAGACTGTCGGCAACCGCCCGCGACCAGCGGGCAGGACACCACAGGAGCGCAGATGGCCAGGAAAGCTTCGGACCCGAGCGGCCCGGATACAGAGCGGCACAATGTCGACCTGAGCGCGGCCGGTATGGCGGCCGGGGGCTCGCCCCGTCTTTACGGCTACCTCGCCGAGCCGGCCGGGGACGGGCCGTTTCCGGCCCTGCTGATGATCCACGAAGCGTTCGGGCTCGATGACATCACTATCCGGCACGCGGAACGGATGGCCGCCGCCGGTTACCTGACGCTGGTGGTGGACCTGTTCAGCGACGGCGGCGCGCGACGCTGCCTCGTGTCGACCATGCGCGCCGTCACGGCGGGGCAGGGACGTGCGTTCACGGATCTCGCCGCCGCACGGCAGTGGCTCTTGGATTCGGGCCGCACCACCGGGAAGATCGGCGTGATTGGCTTCTGCATGGGCGGCGGTTTCGCGCTCCTGCTGGCCAATGACGGGTTCGACGCCGCGGCCGTGAACTACGGGCGGCTGCCGAAGGACCCGGAAACGGCCCTCGCCGGCGCCTGTCCGATCGTTGCCAACTTCGGCGCGAAGGACCGTGGGCTGCGGAACGGGGCGGCGCAGCTGGAAGCGGTGCTCGGGACGCTGGGAGTGGTGCACGACATCAAGGAATTCGAAACTGCCGGCCACTCATTCCTCAACGACGCCGAGATCGGGCCCAGGCCCCTGCGTCCGCTGTTCCGCGTCCTTGGGGTGGGCCCGGATCCGCAGTCGGCCCCCGAGGCCTGGCACCGGATCGAGGAACACTTCGGCCGGTACCTGGAGAATCCCGGATCGACTGCTCCGTAACCGCCCTTTTGGGACCCCAAAACGGCGGTTACGGAGTAATCGATGGGGCTGGAGACTAGCTGAAGAGCTCGCTCTTGGGTTCGTTGTGCTTGACCTTCTGCCAGCCGAGCCAGAGCACCACCGCGAAGAACGGGATGGTCGCGAGGGTCCACAGGCCCAGCTGGAACACCTCGCCGGTCTTGCTGGTCATCGTGTCGAAACCGATCAGCACCGTAATGGCGAGCAGTGCCACCAGGCCGGCCCAGCTGGTCCACGGCGAACCCGGCATCGGCAGGGACGAGGCGTTGCCCTTGATCTTCCGCAGCGCGATCTGGCTGGCGAAGATGGAGCCCCAGGTGAAAATGACGCCGATCGAGGCGGTGTTCAGGGCGAGGTCGAACGCGTGGGAGCCGCCCAGCCAGATGTTCAGCAGGATGCCCACGAGGTAGACCGCGCCGATCGCCAGGATCGCGGCGTAGGGTACGTGGCTCTTGGACATCCGGGTCAGCCACTGCGGGGCGTGCCCGTTGTTGGCCATGGTGCGGAAGATCCGGCCGATCGAGTACAGGCCCGAGTTGCAGGAGGACAGCGCCGCGGTGATGACGATCATGTTCATCACATCGCCCATCCACGGCAGGCCCATCTGGCCGAAGACGGTGACGAAGGGCGAGGTGCCGGCCTTGTACTGGTCAGAGGGCAGGAGCATGGCCAGCAGGGTGACCGAACCGACGTAGAACACCACGATGCGGATGACGACGGCGCGGATGGCCTTCGGGACCTCCTTGGCCGGGTCCTCCATTTCGCCGGCGGTGATGCCGACAAGTTCGATCGCGTTGTAGGCGAAGATCACGGCGTTGAGGACCAGGATCATCACCAGGGCACCCTTGGGGAACATCCCGCCGTCGCCGGCAAAGAGGTTGGTCACGGAGGCGTGGCCGTTGCCGACCTTGGCGTTGGTGACCACCATGAAGGTGCCGACGGCCAGGAAGATCAGGATGGCGGCGACCTTGAGGACCGAGGCCCAGAATTCGAATTCGCCGAACGCCTTAACGCTCAGCAGGTTCACGCCCACCAGCAGCAGCAGCGCCGCGATGGCCGTCAACTCGACCGGCACGTTGGGGAAGAAGAACTGGAAGTACAGGCCGATCGCGATCAGCTCCGCGATTCCGGTCATGGCCCAGTTGATGAAGTACATCCAACCGGAGAGGTAGGCGCCCTTCTTACCGAACATCTCCCCGGCGTAGCTGACGAAGGAGCCGGAGGTCTGGCGGTACATGATCAGCTCGCCCAGGGCCCGCATCAGCAGGTAGGCGATTACGCCGGCGATGGCGTAGGAGAAAATCAGCGCGGGGCCGGTGGAAGCCAGCCGGCCGCCGGCTCCCATAAAGAGGCCGACGCCGATCGCGCCGCCCATGGCGATCATGGTGACCTGGCGGCCGCTCAGGGACTTCTTGTAACCCTCGGCGCTGAGGGTCGAGTCGACGGCGGTTTGCTCCGGCGCGCTCTTGGCTTCTGTGGAAGTACTTTGTGGCACAACTGTTCCTTGTATGTCGGGGTAGCGCCGCAGCGGGAGGCGGCTCCGGGAGCACAGGCACAGGCCCGTCCTGCGCCCTCAGCGGAGGAAGGCGGACAGGGACGGGGACCGGAACTCACAGGGGGTCGCAGCGTCGCGCGGCTCGTCCATAGTACTAGCTTTCGGGGCCGCACCGTGACGCGGGCAACATCTTCGGCTGCCCGGAGGACGCCCCGCCGCGGCACCCGGACCGCCGCGAATACGCATTTTTAGACAACGTTTTGATACATAAACGCTGGTCAGGCCGTTGTTTCCATTACTCTGAGCGAACCGGCGGGAACTTCCCCGCCGGTTCGCCTGCACACTTCGTTGCAGGCCATGGCAGAAGTGCCGTGAGTCAGGGGGAGACTATGAAACGGAGAGCGCTACTGCCTGCAGTGCTGCTTCTCGCTTTAGCGGGGTGTTCAAGCGGCGGCCCAGGGCCCGCCACATCCAGCGCCGGCACCACCGCAGCACCATCCGCACCAACATCATCAGCGTCAGGATCGGCGGCACCGGACACGTCCGCGCCCGCCGACGTGTCCACATCCCTGAACGCGCCCTACGCCTGGCGGCAGTACTCCTGCAGCCCCTCCGCGGACGGGTCCTGGTCGTTCAAGGGAACCCTCGATAACACCAGCACCAAGAGCAAGGTGTTCACCGTGGCGATCGCGGTCACCGCGGGTCCCCTGGTGGCAGGGCACACGATCATCACCAAGACCATCGCGGCCGGCCAGTCGGCCGACGTCGATGCACCCGACTTCGCCAAGACGAAGGACAAAACCACGGCCTGCACGCCGGTCGTTTCCGTAGAGGATGCCCCATGAAAAAACTACTTCTTGTCTCGGCGGTGGTTTTTGGCCTGGCGGCCGGCCCGCTCGCCGTCGCCCCGGCATTCGCGGAGACCGCTACTCCGGCGCCCTCGGACACCGCCAGCCCTACGGCGACGCCGACGGACACCCCGTCACCGACCGGCTCCGCCCCGGCACCGGCCGATCCCGCGCCGGTCATCAGCCCGACGCCGACCACCACGGCCACCCCGGATCCGACCTCACCGGCGGTCGACCCAACACCAACCCCGGCACCCACCCTGACTCCCCCGCCGGCGCCGGATCCCGTCGTCGTCGTCGGCCCGATCGGCCTGAAGTGGACCTCGCTGAGCGGTGCCGCCGGCGCCCTCGGCGCTCCGACGGCGAACCAGCTGTGTTCCGGCGACGTCTGCAGCCAGGCGTTCGCCGGCGGATCGGTCTACTGGACCGCGGCAACGGGCGCCCGGCTGGTCCTGCGGACCGCGGGCCACACCGGCCCCTGGTGGCATGCGAAGGGCGGAGCGGCCCTGTACGGCTACCCTGTCACCGACGAAACCGCGGTGGCGGGCGGGACCATCCAGAAGTTCTCCAGCGGCCGCTTCCTGACTTGGACCACCAAGGGAGTCCAGCAGATCTGGTCCCGCGGCGGGATCGGAAACCTATGGCGGGCACAGGGTGAAGCCGCCGGACTCGGGCTGCCAAGCACGGCCGAGGTCTGCGGACTGACCGCCCGGGGCTGCTACCAGTACTTCGCCAACGGCGCCGTGTTCTGGTCCCCGAAAACCGCGGCCCGGGTTGTCCAGGGCGTCATTTACACCCGCTGGAAGGCCTCCGGCGCACAGGCCGGCGTGATGGGCTATCCCACCACCGCGAAGGCGTGCGGGCAGGCCGCCGGCGGATGCCTGCAGCGTTTCCAGGGCGGAACCGTCTACTGGTCCTCGGCCACCGGAGCCTGGATTTCCCGCGGCGCCCTCGGCGCCCGGTACCTCCGGGTCGGCGAGACCCGGAGCAGCCTGGGCTACCCGCTGGCCAACGAGAAATGCGTCCCGGGCCAGTGCATCCAGGCGTTCCAGCGCGGCTTTGTGGGCTGGACCGTCAAACCCGGGTACCGGATCTTCGGGATGTCGGAGTGCCAGAACCTGAACAACGGCAAGTCCAAGTACTCCACGTACGGCGCGAACCGTGTGCTGCTGACCTGGACCCAGGGATACGGGCTGAACCATGCGACCAACCTGTACTGCATGAAGATCGCCGGAACGTATGTCCCGGACTGGCGCACCGACGGGTACGTGGGCAAATCCGGGTTCAAGCCGCCGGGAGTTCCGTCCGGCCCCACCCGGAACCTGTTCTCGCCCACGGGATCCTTCTCCGTGACCGAGGCGTTTGGTCTCGGCAACCCGGGCACCAAACTGGCATACCGCACGCTSAAYCCSCGCTCRCGCTGGGGCGGCAACCCSTGGACGSCSACSTACAACAAGTACCACGAGTCCTCSTCSTGGGTYGGCTGGGACGAGAACATGTGGTGGTTCGCCAGCCTGGGCTACTACCGGCAGGGCGTGGTCATCAACTACAACCGGCCCACCATCGTCCAGGACGCCGGTTTCGCCATCTTCCTGCACATGAACAAGATCCCGACGGCGGGCTGCATCTCGCTCGATGACTGGGCCGTGGTGGATTACATCCGCAAGTCCACCCCGGGTGACCGGATCATCATGGGAACCTACTCGGCGCTCTTCCGCTAGGACTCCGCACCGTATCCACCACAGCTAACGCCCGGCGCCCTCGGCCCGGGCGTTAGCTGTCTCCGGACCCACCCAGGCCCACCGCGCGGGCCCGCCGCGCGGGCTAGGCTTGGTGGCATGGGCACCGCACTCCGACAACCACCCGCGCCGCGTCCCGAACTGTATGCCTTCTCCCGGCTGGACTACGTCACCGCCGGCACCTATGTGGCGGTTGCGGCGTTCTTCGCCACCGCGTCCGGGCTGCTCGCCCCGCTGGTGGTGCACCTCTCGTCCAACCCGGCTGTCGTCACTTACGCCGTGAACCTGGTGTTTTACGCGGCCATCGGCCTGCTTGCCCTCTCCGCCGCCCACCAGGTGGCGCGCCGGGATCTCCGGGTGCTGGCCACCAGGCCGTGGTTCACCCTGCTGATGGTGCCCCTGGCCGTGGTGGCCGCGATGATCCTCACCGCCGTCCTGGTCGCCGTCACCGGTCCGCCGCAGACGTCCGCCAACCAGGCAGGACTGCAGGCCCTGATGCAACAGGTTCCCGCCTGGCTGATGGTGCCGCTGCTGGTGATTGTGGGGCCGTTCGTCGAGGAGTACATCTTCCGGCATCTGCTGATCGGCAAACTGAGCCGGCGGCTGAACATCTGGGTGTGCTGCGCCCTGTCAGTGGTGCTGTTCGCGGCCCTGCACATCGTGGGCCAGGAAGCGCTGACCCTGCCGGCCCTTATGCCGTATCTCGCTATGGGGGCGGTTTTGGTGTTCGCCTACGTCTGGACCGGCAAGAACCTTATGTTTTCGTATTCAGTCCACGCCGCCAAGAACCTGCTGGCCGTCATCTTTATCTACGCGATCCCGCCCGAAGTCCTCGAGCAGCTCCAGTAGGCCGCCCAAAAAGCCGGTACGGGGCGGAACTTCCGCCCGGCACCTAGCTTCCGGGCCGCCGTCGTCGTAGGTTTTTCCCATGGCACTGAACATCCAGATAGCTGTCGATTGCCTTGACCCGCATGCCCTTGCCGACTGGTGGGCCGAGACCCTGGAATGGGCCGTCGAACCGCCGGATGAGGCCTTTATCCGGTCCATGATCGAGCAGGGCTTCGCGACGGACGCGGAGACCAAGCTGCACCACGGGAAGCTGGTCTGGCTGACCGGCGCCGCGATCCGTCCGCCGGGGGACCTCGATGCCAAGCCGCCCACCCGCAGAATCCTGTTCCAGACAGCGCCCGAGCCGAAGACCGTGAAAAACCGGATCCACTGGGACGTGAACCTGGCCGGGGCGGACAAGGACGCGGCACGGGCCGCCCTGGAAGCGCGCGGCGCCACGTTCCTCTGGACTGCCAATGAGGGCCCGCATTCCTGGCACACCATGGCGGACCCGGAGGGCAACGAGTTCTGCATCAGCTGAGTCGATTACTACACTCGGACTGTGAGCAACGAAATCCCCGCCAAGGTGTCCGACGTCTTTGACCCCACCCGCTGGCGCACCGTGACCGGCTTCGACGACTTCCAGGACATCACGTACCACCGGCAGGTGGAGCGCGCCGCGGACGGCACCGTGGTGCGGGACCTGCCCACCGTCCGGATCGCCTTCAACCGGCCCGAGGTACGCAACGCGTTCCGGCCCGGCACCGTCGATGAGCTCTACCGGGCCATGGACCACGCCCGGATGAGCCCGGATGTCGCCACCGTCCTGCTGACCGGCAACGGCCCCTCCCCCAAGGACGGCGGCCACTCGTTCTGCTCCGGCGGCGACCAGCGGATCCGCGGCCGCGACGGCTACCGGTACGCAAACGGCGAGACGACGGAAACGATCGATCCGGCCCGCGCGGGCCGCCTGCACATCCTCGAGGTCCAGCGCCTGATGCGGACCATGCCCAAGGTGGTCATCGCCGTCGTCAATGGCTGGGCGGCCGGCGGCGGGCACTCCCTGCACGTCGTCTCAGACCTCACCATCGCGTCCCGGCAGCACGGCAAGTTCAAGCAGACCGACGCGACCGTGGGCAGCTTCGACGCCGGATATGGCTCGGCCCTGCTGGCCCGCCAGATCGGGCAGAAATCAGCCCGCGAAATCTTCTTCCTCGCCCGCGAATATTCCGCTGAGGACATGGTCCGGATGGGCGCGGTGAACGAGGCCGTCGACCACGAGCGGCTCGAGGAAGTGGCGCTGGAATACGCCGCCGACATCGCCCGGCAGTCCCCGCAGGCCATCCGGATGCTGAAGTTCGCCTTCAACCTGGCTGACGACGGCCTGGCCGGCCAGCAGGTGTTCGCCGGCGAGGCGACGCGGCTGGCGTACATGACGGACGAGGCCGTGGAGGGCAAGGAAGCCTTCCTCGAAAAGCGCGATCCCGACTGGTCCAACTTCCCGCACTACTTCTAGGCCGCGCCATGACCTCCGTAGCGGTAGACATCGAGCCCGCCCTCGCCGCCCTTGCCGCCGCCCTCGGCGGGGAGGGTCCCGCCGTCGAACTCTCCGCCGGGCCGGATGGCTCCCCCGCCGTCTCGCGGGTGGAAACGCCCGGCATCGAGGATGCCGCCGTTGTGGTCCGGACCTCTGGGTCCACCGGCGCGCCCAAAGCCACGGTCCTGACCGTGGACGCCCTTGCGGCCTCCTCCATGGCGACAGCCATGGCGCTCAAGGGCGAGGGCCAGTGGCTGCTGGCGCTGCCCGTGCAGTTCGTGGCCGGCGTCCAGGTCCTGGTCCGGTCGCTGTTCGCCGGCACCCGCCCCTGGGCCATGGACCTCTCCGACGGGTTCACCGCAGAGGCCTTCACCGCCGCTGCGCAGGAACTGACGGACAAACTCCGGTTCACGTCCCTGGTGCCCACCCAGCTGCAGCGCCTGCTCGACTCGCCGTCCCAGGAGACCCTGGCCGTGCTCCGGCGCTTCAACGCCGTACTGCTGGGCGGCGCCCCGGCGTCGGCGGACCTCCTCGCGGCGGCCCGGGATGCCGGTGTCCGGGTGGTCACCACCTATGGTTCTGCCGAGACCTGCGGTGGGTGCGTGTACGACGGCGTGCCGCTGGACGGCGTCGAGGTCAAGATCGCGCCCGACGGACGGATCTTGCTAGGCGGGGCGACCATCGCCGCCGGCTATCTCGACGAGCCGGAGCTGACCGCCGCGACCTTTGTCGACGACGGCGGGATCCGCTGGTACCGGACCAATGACCTCGGGGAGTTCGCGCCCGACGGGACTCTCACAGTGCTGGGGCGCGCGGACGACGTCGTGATCACCGGCGGCGTGAAAGTCTCCGCCGCGCACGTGCAGGCGGAGTTGGAGCGGCTTGAGGGTGTGCAGGCGGCGTTCGTGGCGGGGGTGCCGTCCGCCGAGTGGGGACAGGCCCTGGCCGCCTACGTGGTGCTGGCCGATGGCTCCGCCGAAGCGGCCGAGGCCTTTACCGCCGGGATTCTCAGTGGTGCCGCGGGTGCCCTGACCGGCGCGCTGGTCCCGAAAACCGTGCTGACCGCCGCGGAACTGATGATGCTTCCCAACGGCAAACCTGACCGGCTGGGCATGAGTGTTCTGCTGGACGCCCGTCATCGGGGAAAATAGAAAAGTCCTTCCACCAGATCACCACCGAACCAACGAGGTACTGACCGTGGCCACAGCCGCACAATGGATCCAAGGCGCCCGCCTGCGCACCCTGCCGGCTGCGGTCGCTCCGGTCCTGATCGGGTCCGCCGCGGCCTACGAGATGAACGCGTTCCGCCCGGTCAACGCCCTACTGGCAGCCCTGGTGGCCCTGCTGCTCCAGATCGGCGTGAACTTCGCCAACGACTACTCCGACGGTATCCGCGGCACCGACGAGGACCGGGTGGGCCCGCTGCGGCTGGTGGGATCCGGTGTGGCCAAGCCGGAACACGTCAAGCGTGCCGCCTTCGCTGCGTTCGGCCTGGCGATGCTGTTCGGGCTGGTCCTGGTCATCATCACGCAGGCCTGGTGGCTCATCCTGGTGGGTGTGGGCTGCGTGATGGCGGCGTGGGGCTACACCGGCGGTAAGAACCCCTACGGCTACCTCGGCCTGGGCGACCTGTTTGTGTTTGTGTTCTTCGGGCTGGTGGCCACGCTGGGCACCACCTACACCCAGGCCGGACAGCTCAGCGTCGCGGCCATCATCGGCGCGATCGGCACGGGCCTGATCGCCTGCGCCCTGCTGATGGCCAACAACGTGCGGGACATCCCCACCGACCGTGTGGCCGGGAAGAAGACCCTGGCTGTGCGCCTCGGCGACAAGCACGCCCGGGAAAGCTACGTGCTGATGCTGGCCGTGGCGATCCTGCTGGTGATTGTGCTGGCGCCGGGACGGCCGTGGATGTTGATTGTGCTGCTGCTGATCCCGGCCATCCTGATGCCGTCGTGGCTGATGATCGCGGGCCGCCGCCGCAAGAGCCTGATCCCGGTGCTGAAGCAGACCGGCTTGATCAACCTGGGCTACGCCGTGCTGTTCTCGCTGGGCCTGGTGCTGAGCCGCGGGTTCTAGGGCAGGGTCGGTTATTCGGGGGGTTCGCCGGAGCCGGCGAGGGGCTGCCGGGACTTAGCGTCGGCCACGGAACCTCCGGTGCCTCCCGGCACCTGGCCTCGGCCGCGGAACTTCCCGGGCCTCCCGGCACCTGGCCTCGGCTGCGGGCCTAGCCTCCGCCGCGGAATCCCCCGGGCCTCCCGGCACCTGGCCCCTGCCGCGGAATCCCCCGGGCCTCCCGGCACCTGGCCTCGGCTGCGGGCCTAGCCTCCGCCGCGGGACCTCCGAAACCTAGGAGTCCTTGGGGCGGATCTCGTTTCGGACGGTGACGTCCGGGTGCTGGTCGACGAGGCGGTCCTCGGCGTCGGCGTCGTCGATCTCCCCGGCGCTGCGCAGCGGCTTGGCCTGGCCCGAGAGGCGCGAGTGAATGGCGGCGGTGGCCTCGTCGCGCTGCTTCTGGAAGAAGAGGAAGCTGATGGCGAAAGCCATCATCCCCGCGCAGAGGGCGGCCAGCAGCCAGCCGAGCTGCAGGTAGATGAACAGCGCAAACAGCGGGGCGAATAGCGCGAGACGGATCAGGGAGTATTTCAGGAAAGCCACGTACCCAGTTTAGCCGTCCTGGCCGGGCCGCCGCCCGACGCCGGAAGCTCGCGCGGAGGCTAAACTGAAGCTATGCTCCGTGTCGTGGTACCAATCCTTGTACTGGTCGTTTTTATCTACGGTCTCATCGACCTCATCCGGACCGACGCACGCCTGACAAAGGGCATTTCCAAGCCTGCCTGGATCGTAGTGCAGATCGTCCTCCCCGTACTCGGAGCGGTTTTGTGGTTCCTGATCGGCCGGCCGCGGGGCCAGGCTCCGGAGGCCCCAGTCAGCTACCGGCACCCCACTGCGCCGGACGACGACCCCGATTTCCTCCGCAACCTCGAACAGCGCCGGCGCAACCAGTCGGAGGCTGACCGGCTCAAGAAGCTGAAGGCCGAACTCGACGCGAAGGAGCGCGAGCTCGGCAACAACAGCGGGGAGAACCGCGGCCCGGACTCCGGCGAAACCCACGGCAGCGGCGACACAACGCAAGGCACCGACGAGGTTAAGTAGCGGTACCCGGGTGTAGGTGGGCCCAGTCCCCGCAGCTTGGCGCGGACTGCACGCCGCCCACAACCCGCCCGTCGCATCCCCACACGCCGCAGGCACGCCCATTTGCCACAAACGGCCGCTTCATCTGCCTCATAGCGGCCATCTCTGTCATCTCGGCGTGCTCCCCGCGCCAGTGGCCCGCCACGGACCTCGTTGTCCGGCCCACCCAACGCCCCGCGTGCACGCCCATTTGCCACAAACGGCCGCTTCAGGAGACCCATAGCGGCCATCTCTGTCATTTCGCCGCGCTACTACATCCACGAACGGCCGGCACGGCCCAAGTCCACTACTTCCCCCACACCGCGCCTGTCCTGTGGATAACGCCGCGACGACCTTCTGTAGGGCCCAGAATTTTCCTATGCGCCAACCGAGCAGTCTCCCGCCACAGCTTCGGAGTAGACCCTTCACCGTCGCGGAGGCCCGCGCAGAGGGGCTGAGCCGCCGTCGGATCCGCGCGCGCGACCTCGTCACCCCCTGCCACGGTGCGCGTGCCGCCGCCTCGCTTCCAGACACACTGCTGGAACGGCTCCATGCGTTGTGCGCGGTGACGGGTGCGGTGGTGAGCCACCTTTCGGCCGCCGTCCTGTGGGGGTTTCCGCTGCCTACGTCGCTGGCCAATCCCGCCGTCGTTCACCTGACAAGCCAGCGGGGCCAGCGTGCCGTGCGCCGTAAGGATGTCGTGGGTCATCAGGGCGTCCTTGAAGCGGACGACATCGTGGCCGGCGCCCGCGTTCAATGCACCTCCCCGCTGCGCACGTGGTTCGACCTCGCCGGCACACTGAGCCTGGACGAACTTGTCATGGCAGGCGACTATCTGCTGCGTCGACGGAATCCCTTCACCACCGTGGCTGAGCTTGACGCCTACCTCGCGCGTCGAGCCGGCATGCCGGGCTACCGACCCGCAATGCGGGCGCGGGCGCTGGTTCGCGCCGGCACGGACTCGCCCAAAGAGACGGAACTCCGGCTGCTCCTGACCCGCCACGGCCTCCCCGAGCCGGCCATTAACGTTCCAATGTTCGACGCAACCGGCGGCTGGATCCAGGATCCTGATCTGTCTTATGAGCGGGAAAAGATCGCGATCCAGTACGACGGCGGACACCACGCCAATCCAACCCAACGGCGAAGCGACATCTTTCGGGATGAAAACGCGCGGGACGCCGGGTGGCGGGTGGTTGTGTTGACGCAGTGGGATCTGACCCCGTTCGCGCCCGGCATGGAGCCGACGGCGGTCACCAGGGTGCGGGCGGCGCTGGCCGAACGCGGCTGGACCCCCAAGACCAACAGCACCCGGCGCTGACCCACAGGGGTTGGCCTGCGCCGTCTAGAGGGCCAACGTCGTCCATCTGACACAAATGGCCGCTAAACCGAGGGGTTTAGCGGCCATTTGTGGCGAATCGTCGAGCGTAGCGCGTGGCGGACCGTCGAGCGTCGTCGCGCGGGCGGAACCAACTAGGCCGGCGCGCCCCCAGAAACCTACAGCCCCGAGTAGGAGTGCAGGCCGTTGAAGAACTGGTTCACGATGGTGAAGTTGAAGACCACGCAGAGGTAGCCCACGATCGAGAGCCACGCCGCGCGGGTCCCGGTCCAGCCGCGGGTGGCACGTGCGTGCAGGTAGCCGGCGTAGACCACCCAGATCACGAACGTCCACACTTCCTTGGTGTCCCAGCCCCAGAACCGGCCCCAGGCCTTCTCGGCCCAGATGGCGCCGAACATCAGCGTGAAGGTCCAGCCGACGAAGGCGATCGCGTTGATCCGGTAGGACAGGTTCTCCAGGCTCAGCGCGTTCGGGACCAGGCGCATGAAGCCCAGCTTGTCCGCCCCGCCGGCCGCAATGGTCTTCTGCCGGTGCGACTGGACCAGCTGCAGCGCCGACATGGCGAACGTCAGCGTGAAGAGCGCAGAGGACAGCACGGCGATGGAGACGTGGATGATCAGCCAGTAGCTCTGCAGCGCCGGCACGAGGTGCCCCACGGGGGTCCAGAACGCGACGGACGCGGCGACCAGCATGATGATGGCCAGCCCGATCACGAAGGTGCCGAGGAACCGCAGGTCGCGGCGGATCAGCACCAGCAGGAAGACGGCCACAGCGACGAAGGCGCCCGTGGTCAGGAACTCGTACATGTTGCCCCACGGCACCCGGCCCGCGCCAAGGGCACGGGTGATGACGCCGGCGGCGTGGATGGCGGCACCCAGCACGGCGAGGGCGACGGCGACCCGCGCCGGAGCCCGGCGTTCACCGCCGTAGCGCATGCCGCCGTCGGCGGTCAGGCCCGCCCCCTGCCCACCGGAGACGGACGACGTCGGACGCTCGGCGCGCCCGATCGGGCCGCTGACGTCGGAATCGGCCCGGTCCACACCCGCGGAGGAACCGCCGACGCCTGCGCCGGCACCGGCAGAAACGCCTGCGCCCACCGGGACGCGGGCGGCCTCGGCACCGGAGAGCTCCGCGGCCTTGAGGTCCACGGCGCGCAGCGTCTTGCTGCTCTTGGCCAGGTCCCACGCGAAGGCGATGAAGGCCACGGTGTAGGTGCCTGCGGCGAGCAGCATAAAGAGCTCGCTGTACTGGCCCATGGTTTCGTTAATGGGGAACATTACTGATCCTTCTTTGACTCGGGAGAGCCTGCTGTGGACTGGGTGGAGTCTGTTGCGGGTTGTTCCGGGGCGGTCTGTACGCCGGATTGGGCGCCTGCATCCGCCCGGTCATTATCCGCTGTCGCGCTGGGAGCAGGCTGGGAATCGGCGGCGGGTTCGTCCACCGGCCATGCTGCGGAGAGCAGTGCACGGATGGCGGCGGCCTCGCCCGCCAGGCGGTGGTCCTCGCCGCGGGCGAGGAGCCCGTATTCCACCATGGTCCGGCCATCCTCATGGGTTCCGGTGCGGACCCAGACGCGGCGGCGGTTGACGTACAGCGAGGTGACCAGGCCAGCGACGGCGAGCAGCGCGAAGATGAGCGCATACACCTGGCCCGGGTTGTGGTGGATGTCCACGCCGACGTAGCGCTTGACGCCGTCGAAACTGATGGTGCCCTTGCCGTTGGGCAGCGTGTGGGTGGTGCCCGGGGTCAGCACAATGCCCTTCGTGGGCAGGTTTCGGGCGTTCAGCGGCGTCAGCTTCTTCACGTCGAGCTCGAAGACGTTCTGCGGGGACCCGCTGTCCAGGCCGAGGTCGCCGTAGTAGGAGTTGAGGGTCAGCTGCGGGTTGAAGAGTTCGGGGTCGCCGCTGAAGGACACTCCGTCCTTGGTGATGAACGCGGTGGGCAGGAAGAAGCCGGCGAACGCCAGCTGTTCCGGTTTCGCGTCCGGGACCTTGATGACCACCGAGGAGTAGTAGTTCTCGCCCTGCAGCTTGGCCACCACCGGGCCCTGCATGGCGATGTTGCCCTTGCCGTCCCGCACGGTGACCACGGGGGCGTAGCCGTTGCCGGTCAGGTAGATGCTGGTGCCGCCGAGGCTGAGGGGATCGTTGACCTTCAGCACCTCTTTTTTGGCAGGCGCACCGGGGTTTTCCTTGGTGGTGACATCAGCCTTGAAGTCGATGGGCTGGCCGAACTTGCCCTTCGATTCCCGGTCGAACGTGATGTGGAACTTGTCCAGCTGGATGGAGTACGGCTCCAGCTGGCTGCTCTGGAAGTTGGTGCCCGGGGTGAACTGGTCGTAGCCCACCAGGGTGTTCACGAACGTGTCGCCCTCGACCAGGATCCGCTGGCCGCTGTACCCGAACAGGCCGCCGGCGGCGACGGAGACCAGGACCCCGATCAGGGCCGTGTGGAAGACAAGGTTGCCCACTTCCTTGAGGAAGCCGCGTTCCGCGCCCAGGGAGGGCCGGGCGCCGTCGCGGTCCCGGACCTCCACCCGGTAGCCGCGCTTCTTCAGCAGGGCAGCGGCGTCGTCAATAGCGGCCGACGCCGGGATCCCGGCACCCGCGGGGACCACCAGGGTTCCGTATTCGGGCAGCCGGGACAGCCGGGCCGGGGTGCGCGGCGGCTGGGAGCGCATGGCCTTGTAGTGCACGATCGCGCGGGGCACCACGCAGCCGATCAAGGAGATGAACAGCAGGATGTAGATGGCGGAGAACCATGCCGACGAATAGACGTCGTAGAGCTGCAGCGAATCGAGGAGCTTGCCGTAATCCGGGTGGTCCTTGATGTACTGCGTCACGATGGCGGGGTTCGCGGGACGCTGCGGGAACAGTGAACCGGGCACGGCCGCGACGGCGAGCAGGAGCAGGAGGAATAGGGCGGTGCGCATGCTGGTCAGCTGCGTCCACGCCCAGCGGAGCATGCCCAGCGGCCCGAGCGTGGGCAGCACGGCGTCCGACTTGGCCTCCGCCACGGTGCTGGAACCGGTTCCGGGCGTGCCGGGGGACGGGGTTTTATTCTCTACGTTCACTCGCTCGCTCATCAGATCGGCAATGTCACATCGGTTTGGAACCAGTACTGCAGCCCGGACACCCAGGCGCCCCACACTCCGCTGGCCATCAGCAGGCCCAGCACAATCAGGATGCCGCCGCCGCTGCGCTGGATGGCGAGCCGGTGCTTCCGGAAGAAGGACAGCACACCGATGCCGCGGCGGACGGCCAGGGCGATCAGCAGGAACGGGATGCCCAGCCCGAGGCTATAGACGAAGGCCAGGAGTGCGCCCTTGGCAGCGGAGGACCCGCCGGAGAGGCTCAGCAGCTGGACGGCCGAATACGTCGGGCCGATGCACGGCGCCCAGCCCAGGCCGAAAGTGATGCCCAGGAGCGGGGCGCCCCACAGGCCGGCCGGCGGCTTCGCGTGGATCTTGGCGTCGCGCTGCAGCCAGGAGAAGCCGCCCAGGAACACCACGCCCATCACGATCACCACGAGCCCCAGCACCTGCGTCACCCAGGCGTTCTGCGAGCCGGTGATCAGTGTGCCCAGCTGGCCGAAGGCCCCGCCGAGGAGGACGAAGATCACCGAGAAGCCGAGGACGAAGAGTCCGATGCCGGCCAGCATCCGGCCCCGACGCTGCTTCTGCAGGTCGACGCCGGTCAGCCCCGTTACGTAGCCAAGGTAGCCGGGGACCAGGGGCAGCACGCAGGGCGAAAGGAAGGAGACAAACCCGGCCAGCAGCGCCACGGGGATGGCGAGCAGCAGCGAACCGCTCAGGATGGCTTCGGCGAAGGGGCTGTTCATGGCGTTGATGCCCGGCTACTCGGCCACGGCGGCGGCGATGAGGGACTTCAGGGTGCCCTTTTCGATTTCGCCGAGCACCCGGGAGGCGACGCGGCCCTTTTTGTCCAGGACCAGCGTGGTGGGAACGGCACCCGGCGGAACGAGCCCGGACACGGACAGCAGCACGGCGCCGTCCTTGTCGTTGAAACTCGGGTAGGTCAGGTTGAAGGTCTTGTCGAAGGCTTCCGCCGTCGGCTTCTCATCGCGCAGGTTGACCCCGAAGAACTGCACGCCCTGGCTCTTGAACTCCTGGTGCAGGGCCTCCAGCGAGGGTGCCTCCACCCGGCACGGCGCGCACGCTGCGAACCAGAAGTTCAGCACCGTGACCTTGCCCTGGAACGCCGACGCCGAGACCTCGGTGCCGTCGAACAGTGTCCCCTTGATGTCCACCGGGCGTTTGCGTTCGGCGGCGGCGAATTCGGTCACGGAGCCGTCGCCGGCCACATAGTTTTTGTTGTCGCCGGCTTTGGCCTGCTTGGCCAGGTCATCCTCCTGGGCGCAGCCGGAGAGGCCCAGCACGACGGCGAGGGCGGCACCGCCCGCGGTGAGGACGTTCCGGCGGGACAAGCGGGGATCGTTAGCCACCATGCTTATGCCCCCGGGGTGCTGGAGGCACCGGGCAGCAGGGCGGCAGCAGGTTCGCTGTAGTCGACGCGCAGGATCTCACCGGCGTCGTCGAACACCAGGGACGTGACCGAGGTCAGGGTGCATTCGCGTTTCCGCGGATCGTGCCACAGCGGTTTTCCCTCGGCGCTGAGGCGGGTGGCCCAGATGGGCAGCTGGTGGCTCACCAGGATGGCCTCGGCGCCGTCGCCGCCCAGTTCAATGGCCCGAAGGCGCGCGTCCTGCACCGCGGCAGCCACCCGGGCCGCCTGCTCCTTGTAGGGCTCGCCCCAGGAGGGCCGGAGCGGGTTGCGCAGCATCGGCCAGTGCTTGGGCTTGAGGATCTCGCCCTTGGAGACCTGGAGGCCCTGGAAGTAGTTTTCAGCCTCGATGATCCGCTCTTCGGTGACGATGTCGAGGCCAAGCGCCTCCGAGATCGGCTGGGCCGTTTCCTGGGCGCGGGTCAGCGGAGACGCGACCAGATGCACGATTTTGGCGCCCTGCGCGGCCTGTTCCGTGAAGTGCTCGGCGAGCGTCCGGGCCATCTCCCGGCCCAGCTCGGAGAGGTGGAACTCCGGCAGCCTGCCGTACAGGACGCCGTCGGGGTTGTGGACCTCGCCGTGGCGGAGCAAATGAACAGTGGCTTGGGGCATGTGTACCAGTTTCTCAAAGGGCAGGGGCAATGACGAAATCTTCTACGAGAAGTAGAACTGAAAGTTTTTTCGAAATGTTCCCCGGAAGTGGAATAAAAGATGCAAATGCATGTTTATACTGGGTGAAGCAGTTAGTTGAGTCTTCAACAAATGAAGCGTCAACCCACGATCAGACGAACTCAGGCACCACCCCACCCGACTCAAGGAGAACCACCATGGCACTTCCCGCTAACCTCACCACCGGCACCTGGACCCTCGACAACTCGCACAGCGAAATCGGCTTCACCGTCCGCCACGCCGGCATCAGCAAGGTCCGCGGCCAGTTCAAGGACGCCGACGCAACCCTGGACCTCGCCGAGAACGTCGCCGACTCCAAGGTGAACGCCACCATCAAGACCGCGAGCTTCGACTCCGGCGACGCCAACCGCGACGGCCACGTCCGCGGCGAGGACTTCTTCGACGTCGAGAAGTTCCCCGAGATCTCCTTCGTCTCCAACGCCATCGTGGCCAAGGGCGACGCCTACGAGCTGCAGGGCGACCTGACCATCAAGGGTGTCACCCGCCCGGTGGCGCTGGAAACCGAGCTCAACGGCGTGGCCGTTGACCCGTTCGGCAACACCCGCGCCGGTCTGACCGCGGAAACCACGATCAGCCGCAAGGACTTCGGCCTGACCTGGAACGCAGTCCTCGAAGCCGGTGGCGTGCTGGTCAGCGACAAGGTTGCCATCAACCTTGAGCTCGCCTTCATCGCCCCCGCAGCCTAGTTCCCACGCCCTCCAGGGCGGACGAGCTCACCGGCTGACCGCCGGCGGCCTCCTGGACACCCCGCACCGCCTCCAAGGCGGCGCGGGGTGTCGTCGTTTAAGCCCGGCACTCCGCGCCATGAGCCTGGTGGTTCCGCTGCGTCGGTGCCGGGCGCATCGGGTGCTTGCGGGACGCCGCGCGCCAGTCCCGGAGTCCTCTGGGAACCCCCAGCCTGGCGGTCTAAAGTGAAATCCATGAGCAATTCCGGCGACGTCCCCGAGCCACCCCAGCCCGACGGCACAACACCGCCGGAGCCGGGCGCCGCCCTGCCCGGCCCGGCCGACGGCCCCGCAGCGGGCGGCACCCCCGGCCCCGGACGGGCACCCGGGTTCCGCTTCCGTTGGCCCGAGGACCGGCCACGGACCTTCCGCGAGGCACTCCCCGTTGGCGGCTACTCGTCGATACTCAACGTCCCGGCGATGCCTACGGAGCTGAAGATCTCGTATTGGGTGTGGGTGGTCGGCGGCGTATTGGGACTGCTCGCAGGGGTGATCGGGCTGTTTGGCACCCTCGTCCTGTTTGTGGTCTCACCGCTATCCGGCATCCTGCTGCTCTTGCTGGTGCTGGTCTCTGTGGCCCTCGCCGCGGTGCAGGTCACGCTGGCGATGAAAATGGCGGAAGGCTGGGAATGGGCCCGGTTCGGCCTGACCCTCGCGGCCGGTGTCAGCCTGGTGCTCGCCGCGCTGAGTTCTGGGATGGCCGGAGGCGGAAGCTGGCCCGGCTTTGTCATCAGCCTCGTGGCGACGGCCCTGATGTGGCTGCCCCGGTCACAGTCCTGGTTTGAGGGCTTCAAGGGACGTTTCCGGCCAGGTCCCGCGGCATAGTCGCGGCCGGGAAACGGGACCCGGCCACCCCGTCCTCCCGCTCCCGCGTGCCGCCGCTCGTGCCGCCGTTCAGTGCGCCCCTCGTGCCGCCGAGAATACCTCTTGGGAATGACCCAAACGGCCGCGTGTGCGCGGTACGGTGTACTTAAACCACGCTGGGGGCAGGGTTGTAACGCTGGTCCCGGTAGCCCATTCCGTCAACCACATGCAAAGGACCGCCATGAGTAACCCGCCAGTCGAGCCTTCCAGCCCGGACGGACCCGAGTCGGGCAAGCAGGCCCCGCAGTACGGCCAGCAGCCTCCCCAGTACGGACAGCAGCCGCCGCAGTACGGGCAGAAAGCACCGCAGGCCCCGCAGTACGGCCAGCAGCAGCCCCAGTACGGGCAGAACGCGCCGCAGTACGGCCAGCAGCAGTATGGGCAGCAGTCTCCGCAGTACGGCCAGCAGCAGTACGGCCAGAACGCGCCGCAGTACGGGCAGCAGCCGTCGGCCTATGGCCAGGCTCCCGGCCAGTTCGGCCAGAGCCCTTACGGCCAGTCGCCCTACGCGCAGTATCCCTCGGAGCTCCCGGGCGGCGGCACCGCGACCCGGCCCGCGCAACTGGATCTTGCCTTCTGGCTCATCATCGGTGCCGGCGTCCTCGCGTTCGTCAGCAGCCTGGTCATTGCCTTCACCGGTGCGGCGTACTTTGAAACCGCCATGCAGGAAGCTGCCGTCCAGCAGGGCAAGAGCCTCTCCCCCTCCGAAATCAACGCCGTGCGTGGAATCATCCCGGCCAGCGGCATCATCGGCGGACTCATCTCCCTGGGCCTGTACGCACTGGTAGCCTTCCCGGTCCGCAAGGGCAAGAACTGGGCCCGCATCCTGGGCACCGTATTCGCCGCCATCTCGCTGCTCGGCCTCTTCGGCGGAGCCTTCTCCTTCGGCGTCGTCTCCGGCATCCTGCAGATCATTGTGATCCTGATGGGTGTGGCCGGCATTGTGATCCTGTACTTGCCGACGGTCTCGCCGTACTTCCAGAAGCAGCAGCCGTTCACCAACCCCTACGCGCAGAACCCCTACGGGCGCTAAGCCAGTACCCGCAGCCAAGGGCGCGGGATCCGGACGGGCAGGCTGATCCTAGTCAGCGTCCTCCGGGTCCTGCGCCCTTTGTGCGTGGTAGGCGAGGATCTGGAGTTCGGTGGCCATGTCCACCTTCCGGAGGTTGACCCCGGCCGGCACCTGCAGCATGACCGGGGCAAAACTCAGGATGCTGCGCACCCCGGCTGCCACCACACGGTCACATACACCCTGCGCCACGGCCGCAGGCAGCGCCAGGACCACCATGTTGGCGCCGGTGCGCTGCAGCACGGCCTCAAGGTCCGCGGCGTCGCTGACCCGCAACCAGCCCACCTCGCTGCCCACCACCATCTGGTCGGCGTCGAAGATCGCCACGATGTCAAAGCCGCGGGACTCGAATCCGCCGTAGCGGGCGAGGGCCTTGCCGAGGTTGCCGGCCCCGACGATCGCGACTTTCCAGTCGTGCGTCAGCCCCAGGGCTGCCGCGATATGCCTGTTCAGGTACTGCACCTCATAGCCCACGCCTCTGGTCCCGTAGGAGCCCACGTAGGAGAGGTCCTTGCGGAGAGTGGAGGAACTGACGCCCGACGCTTCGGCGAGGGATTCCGAGGACACGCGGTCCACGCCGTCGGCCAGCAGGGTGGTGAGGGCGCGCAGATAGATCGTCAGCCGGGCCACGGCCGCGGGCGGGATCTGCTTGGCGGCAGTCCCGGTTCCGCCGGGCAGGGCATCGGGTGAGGAATCCAGCGAAGTCACTATCTGCTCCATTGAGTCGCGTTGTGCCTCCACTCTAGGGCCCCCGCAGTTCGGGCCACAAAGCCGCGCCCGGGGGCCCGCTTAGGCGGGCGGTGACTCGGGCAGGCCCAGGGCGCGCCGCAGGGTGCGCGCCAGCCGGACTTCGTCAATCCGCCAGAAGTCGCGCTGGACGCCGTCCACCAGCAGCACCGGGATCTCCTCCGCATAGCGGTCGCGGAGTTCGGCGTCGCCGTCGATGGATTGCTCGGACCAGCCAAGTCCCAGCGCGGCGGTGACCCGGCCGACGGCGGCACGCGCGTCGGTGCAGAGATGGCAGTCGGCCTTGGTGATGAGGACGACGTCGGGGGCGGGTTTGGTCATGGCTCCACGGTAGCCCGGACCCGATCCGGTCGTCGACGCCGGCACGGTTTCCACCCCCGCCGGCGCGACGCCGGGCAGTCCTGCGCGAGGGATCCCCGTGCATTGACTAGACTCGTGGCATGCCCGAGGAGAAGATCGTCGCTGTGGCCACGCCGCCGGTTGCGTCTGCGCAGCACGGCGAAGCCGCCTTCTTCGACGTCGATAACACCCTCATGCGGGGCGCCAGCCTGTTCCATGTGGCCCGGAAGATGCACCAGCGCGGAGCGTTCACCATCCCGCAGGCCGCCGGGTTCGCCTGGAAGCAGCTGATGTTCGTATTCCGCGGCGAGAAGCTGGACGATGTCCACGCCGTCCGTGACACCGCGCTGAGCCTGGCCTCCGGTTTTACCGTCAAGGACATCGAGGCCCTCGGCGAGGAAGTCTACGACGAGATGATCGAGTCCCGGATCTGGCCCGGGACCAAGGCGCTGGCCGAACAGCACCTGCGGGTGGGCCGCCGCGTCTGGCTGGTCACCGCCACCCCCGTGGAGGTAGCCACCGTCATCTCCACCCGGCTCGGCCTCACGGGCGCCCTCGGCACCGTGGGCGAGATCCACGATGGCTCCTACACCGGACGCCTCGTGGGTGAAATCCTGCACGGCCCGGCGAAAGCCGTGGCGGTCCGCGCCATTGCCGAGGCCGAAGGCCTGGAGCTCGCCCGCTGCTGGGCCTACAGCGATTCGCACAATGACATCCCGCTGCTGAGCATGGTGGGGCATCCCGTGGCCATCAACCCGGATGCCCGGCTGCGCCGCCACGCCCGTGAACACAACTGGCCGGTCTACGACTTCCGGTCCGGCCGCCGGGCCGCGACGCTGGGGCTCAAAGCCGCGACCGTCGGCGGAGCCGTCTACGGCCTTTGGCGCGGGTTCTCCAGGTTCCGCGGCCCGACCGTCTAGCAGCCACTGCCTACAGCCACCGCCGCGTCCGGCCAGCCGCACCTGCCGGGAAAACGGAAAATGCCCGCCGCCGGAAGGCAACGGGCATTGACGCTGGGGAAGTATCTCTACTTCTTGTTGCGACGCTGGTGGCGCGTCTTGCGAAGCAGCTTGCGGTGCTTCTTCTTGGCCATACGCTTGCGACGCTTCTTAATAACTGAACCCACGAAAGTTCCTTACCGGCTAGATGCATTACCTGCCTGTTGGGAAGGGTCCGCGGGCTAAGCAGCAGACTGAACAACTGACAGGTTCTTACAATGACGTAAAACGTTCCTTAACAGGGTACCGCCTATCGGGGGCACACCACGACCGCAGGCCCCGCGAGGGGGTCTGCTGCGGCACGGCGCGGCGGCAGAAGACTCAGGCCGTCTCAGTGCGTCCGTCGACGACAGCACCCTTGAGGTACTGTTCGACGGCGTTTTCCGGAACCCGGTATGAGCGGCCGAAGCGCACCGCCGGCATTTCGCCGGAGTGCACCAGGCGATACACGGTCATTTTCGATACCCGCATCACATCCGCGACCTCGGCCACGGTGAGAAAGCGCGCGTTGGAGAAGTTGGCCTCCGAAGACATTTCCCTTATTCCTTTTGCTCAAGCGAACGGCTGCCCCGTCTGAACGACATGGCGGTGTGCCGATGCTGAGCCATCAAACAACCATGTGCTAGATACTCTAGGGGTTAGTGGTGCCAATGTGAAAGGTTTCCGCAAGAATCTGCGAAGGATTTCCGCAGGATTTGCGCAGCGGCCACCCTTCCACGCCTGGCCCTTAGCCCCGGTTCCGCCGGGCCCGCGCCGAGGCCGCCAGCTCCCCGAGCAACGACGCCGTCACATCCCAGTCCATGCAGGCGTCGGTGACGCTCTGGCCGTACCGGAGGCTGTCGGTTCCGGCCGCGTGGTCGGCGACATCCAGGGCCTGCGCGCCCCCGACCAGGAAGCTCTCCAGCATCACGCCGGCGATGGCAGCCGCCGAGGCTCCGCCGTGTTCGAGCTGGGCACCAATTTCGAGCGCCACCTCTGCCTGCCGGTGGTGGTCCTTGCCGCTGTTGGCGTGGCTGGCGTCCACGATCAGGCGCGGGTTCAGCTGCTGGGCGGCGAGCCTGGCCGAGGCGGCCTCGACGTCGGACGCGGCGAAGTTGGGCCCGCCGCTGCCGCCTCGGAGGATGACGTGGGTGTCCGGGTTACCGGCGGTGCTGACCAGGGCGGCGCGGCCGTCGTCGTCAATTCCCAGGAACGCCTGGGCGGCACCCGCGGCGCTGCAGGCGTCAAGGGCCACCTGGAGGCCGCCGTCGGTCCCGTTCTTGAACCCGATCGGCATCGAGAGGCCGGAGGCGAGCTGGCGGTGGATCTGGCTCTCCGTGGTGCGGGCGCCGATGGCCCCCCACACGACGAGGTCCGCCATGTACTGCGGGCTGATCGGTTCGAGGAATTCCGTGGCGGTAGGTAGCCCGAGTGCCGTGACCTGGCGGAGGAACTGGCGGGCGGCGCGCAGGCCGGCGGCGATGTCATGGCTGCCATCGAGCCGCGGGTCGTTGATCAGGCCCTTCCAGCCCACCGTGGTGCGCGGCTTCTCGAAGTAGGTGCGCATGACGATGAGGAGGTCCTCGCGGTGCTTTTCGGCCTGGCTGACCAACCTCCGGGCGTATTCCAGCCCGGCCTTGGGGTCGTGGATGGAGCAGGGGCCCACGATCACCAGCAACCGGTCGTCGACGCCGTCCATGATCGCCCGCACCTCGTCCCGGCCGCGGCCGACGACGTCCGATCCGCGGGTGTCCAGCGGGAGTTCCGCGATCATTTCCTGCGGGGTGGGCAGCGGGGTGAAGCGGCTGACGCGCAGGTTGGATGTGGACTGCTGGCTGTCAGTGGCTGCTTCGATACTCATGGTGGGGTCCTGTCCGGGGTGCGGAGCGGGCCCTGATCAGAACCCGCCGGAGAAATGGCGAAGGGCAGAGAATGATCTCTGCCCTGTTGGCTCTGAAGGTACGTGGATGCGTGTCAGTTAGACGCGGGCCCCTCCAGAGCCAACGAAAAATACGCATACCAACGGTTAGTCATGCCATTGACCATAACCCCGCCCGGGCGGCAGGGCAAAGCGGCGGCGTAACATTGCCGCCGCGCGGCGGCGGCGCGGATGGGTGCGGTCAGGACCGGCCGCCCAGCCCCGCCTCCGCGTAGTAGCCCTCGATATGGTCCGCCACCAGCCTGGCCGCCCCGGCGCCGTCGTTCCTGCCGATGGCTGAAAGGATGCCCCGGTGCTCATGCCGCAGCCGCGCGGCGGTGGCCTGCCAGTCCGGCAGGTTGGCTGTCAGCCGGCTGGCGTAGTCCTGGATGGATTCACGCAGGGAACCCATCATGGCGCTGACCACGGCGTTGCCGGCGGCGTCCGCCAGTGCCAGGTGGAACCGGACATCCAGGGCCAGGAACTCGGCAGTGTCCGCGCAGTCCTCCATCCGCTCCAGCAGGGCAGCGGCCTCGGCCAGGGCCGGCGCATCCGGCCGCGCCCGTGCCGCCGCCCAGGACTCGAGCAGCACACGCGTCTGCACAATGTCCGCCACGGGAAGATGCGACGTGGCCACGTGGAGCCGCAGGGCAGCGCCCAAGGCCGCCGTCGGATCCGAGATCACCACGGTCCCGGCGTCGGGGCCGGAGCCCACGCCGGCCCGGACCACACCCATGGCCTCCAGGATCCGGATGGCCTCGCGCACCGAGGTGCGGGAGACGCCCAGCTGCTCGGCCAGTGTCCGTTCCGCGGGGAGCCGGCCGCCCACGAGGAGCTGTCCACTGGAGAGTTGTTCCTCAATCCACTGCAGGACCAGCTGGTGCGTACGCATGGACCCATAGTACTTGTTGTGGTCCGACCACATCCCCTAAAGTGTGGTTGGACCACAGAACCGCAGCCACTGCATTTGGACGCCCGGAGGACGCTATGACGCAACCCACCATCACCGGCAACCCGGAGGCGCCGACGACGCCGTCGGAAACAGCCGCCGCCACCGCCGCCCCCCAGCGCGGCGTCCCGGCCGCCCTGAAACGGCGCATCCCCAAGTACGCGGACCTCGCGCCGCTGATGCAGTTCAAGAAGCCCGATTTCGGCCGCGAAGCGCGGCTGCGGCGGGCCAGCACCATCTGGGACCTCCGGGACATGGCCAAGCGGCGCACGCCCAAGGCACCCTTCGATTACACGGACGGCGCGGCCGAAGCGGAGATCACCCTCCGCCGGGCACGCGAGGCGTTCCTTGATATCGAATTCCGCCCGGGCATCCTGCGAGATGTCTCCCGCGTGGATCTCAGCACCGAAATCCTCGGCAGGACCGCCCGCCTGCCTTTCGGCATCGCACCCACCGGCTTCACCCGGATGATGCAGTCGGAGGGCGAATACGCCGGCTCGCGCGCCGCCGCGGACGCGGGCATCCCGTACACACTCTCCACCATGGGCACGGCCTCCATCGAGGACGTCGCTGCGGCCGCCCCCGACGGCCGCAACTGGTTCCAGCTGTACTTGTGGACGGACCGGGACCGCTCCCTGGAACTGATCGAGCGCGCCGCCCGGGCCGGGAACGACACCCTGATGGTGACCGTGGATACCGCCGTCGCGGGCGCCCGGCTCCGTGACGTCCGCAACGGCATGACCATCCCGCCGGCGCTGACGCTAAAGACCGTGCTGGACGCGTCCTACCGGCCGGCGTGGTGGTTCAACTTCCTCACCCACGAACCCCTGACCTTTGCCTCGCTCTCGCGCTACACCGGCACGGTGGCGGACCTGATCAACTCCATGTTCGATCCCACCCTGACCTTCGAGGACCTCGACTGGCTGCGCGAAACCTGGAAGGGCAATCTGGTGGTCAAGGGAATCCAGACGGTCGAGGACGCGCGCAAGGTGGTGGACCACGGTGCCGACGGCATCGTCCTGTCCAACCATGGCGGCCGCCAGCTGGACCGCGCACCCATTCCGTTCCATCTCCTGCCGGAGGTCTCCGCGGCCCTGAAAGCGGACCACAGTGACGCCGCCGTCATCCTGGATACCGGGATCATGAGCGGCGCGGACATCATCGCGGCCCTGGCCATGGGAGCCGACTTCACCCTGATCGGCCGCGCGTATCTTTACGGCCTGATGGCCGGCGGCCGGGCCGGGGTGGACCGTGCCATTGGCATCCTTGAGGCGGACATGCGCCGCACCATGGCCCTGCTGGGCGTCAGCCGGATCTCGGAGCTGACCCCGGACCACGTCCGGCTGCTCGCCAGGTAGCAGTCCGTCCGGCGGGCTGTTGTCCCCTGGGGGCGGGTGCTGCTACTTCTTCCGGCCGAACTTCGGCAGGTTCGCCAGCAGGTCTGCGGCGCGGGTGGCGGCGCGGCCTACGCTGCGCCCGATCTGCTGCGGCCGGGTGTCTTCTCCCGCGGTGCCGACCGGGAGAGCGACGGCGGGGCTCAGTGAGCTGTCCTTCGGCAGGTCGGGCGCATTGGCCCCGGAGGGGACAGCCGCTGCTGCCAGGGTGCCGGGAGCGGCCTGCGCCGGGGCGGGAGGGGCTGCTGGCTCGGCAGCGGGACGGCCGACGTCGAACGTCTCCAGCCAGCTGGCGACGCCGGCCAGCGGTTTCGGGTTCAGCGCGTAGTAGCGCTTCTGGCCCTGGGCACGCATGCTCACAAGGTCTGCTTCGCGCAGCACCTTGAGGTGTTTTGAGATGGTGGGCTGGCTCGCGTCGAGCTCCTGGACCAGCTCCCCCACTGCTTTGTCCCCGTTGCGCAGGGACACCAGAATGTCACGCCGGGTTGCCTCAGCAATGACTGCAAATACGTCGTCTGTCACCATGCAGTCCACCCTAGCGACATATACGCCGGATGGCATCCACCAATTACAGCCCCGGTCCGGGGACCCGTCTGGGGCTCGTGGGCGCCGGTGTCAGTCGAACCAGGGGTCAAGGCCGTAGAGCGGGAAGACTTCCTTGCGGGTGGCCATAACCGTGCGGTCAACCTCGTCGTTGGGGTCGAAACCGACCTCCCAGGAACGCCACCAGAGGTCGACGTCGTCGCCCATCACGGCGGGCGGTTCGACGCCGTATTTGGCCCCGTACTTGTCCTGCACATACTGCCGCCAGTCCTCGGGGACCGGGGTCCGGAGGGGCACGGGCCTGCCGGCGGCAATGGCAATCAGGTGGCTCCAGGACCGGGGCACCACGGTGATCACGTTGTACCCGCCGCCGCCGGTGGAGATCCAGCGGTTCTCGCAGTAGCGCGCGGCGAGGTTGCCGATCGCGGTGGCAGCCTCGCGCTGGCCGTCCACACTGATGTTCAGGTGCGTCAAGGGATCCAGGCGGTGCGAGTCGCAGCCGTGCTGGCTGACGATAACCTCCGGTTCAAACGCGCCCACGAGCTGCGGGATTACCGCGTGGAAGGCCCGCAGCCAGCCTGCGTCCCCCGTTCCGGCCGGCAGTGCCACGTTCACGGCGCTGCCCTGGGCATTGGGGCCGCCGATCTCGTTGGCGAAGCCGGTCCCGGGGAACAGCGTCAGCCCGGTTTCGTGCAGCGAGATGGTCAGGACCCGGGGGTCGTCCCAGAAAATACTTTGCGTGCCGTCCCCGTGGTGCGCGTCGACGTCGACGTACGCCACCCGCTGCACTCCGCCGTCGAGCAGCCGTTGGATGGCCAGGGCGGCGTCGTTGTAGATGCAGAAGCCGCTGGCCCGTTCCCGCGAGGCGTGGTGCATGCCGCCGCCGAAGTTCACCGCCCGGACCGCGGTTCCGTCCAGGATGGCCGCGGCCGCCAGGAGGGACCCGCCGGCCAGCCGGGCACTGGCCTCGTGCATGCCGGCGAAGGCGGGGTCGTCCTCGGTGCCGAGACCGCGGGCAAGGTCGGGAGTGTCCGGGTCCGCGCTGACGCGGCGGACGGCGTGGATGTATTCCGCGCTGTGCACGGCGCCCAGTTCCTCATCACTGGCCACGGACGGGGCCGCGACCCTCACATGGTCCAGGTCGAACAGCCCCAGGCTGCCGGCAAGCCGCTCGGTCAGCTCCATCCGCTCCGGCGCCATCGGGTGGCCGTGGCCGAAGTTGTAGGCCGTCATGGCGGAGTCCCACACCACCGTCGTTGGCAGGGCGGTCTGAACGAGTCCGGGCAGGAAGGTCATCAATCACAGGCTACCGGAGCGCACCGCCCCGCTCCCCCGTCATTGCGCGGAATAAAGTGGTTTACTACTGAGGGACGCCGTTACAACCGAGGACAAGCCGCACATGACGCAAAGCCAGTCGAGGTCACAGAACCCGGCCAGCTGGCACCCCGGCCAGCCGGAGCGCGAGGGCCTGTGGGTCTTCACCCGGCTGCGCGACTTCATCGACGACATCGCCAACACCTCCCCGGCCCGGCTGGCGGTCTCGGCATTCGCCGTCGTGATCCTGATCTTCACCGCACTGCTGTCCCTGCCCGTATCCTCGGCCACCGGGCAGGTCACGCCGCTGCACCAGGCCCTGTTCACCGCCGTCTCGGCCGTCTGCGTGACCGGGCTGACCGTGGTGTCCACGGCCGTCCACTGGTCCTTCTTTGGCCAGCTCATCATCCTGGTCGGCATCTTCGTCGGCGGCCTCGGCACCCTGACCCTGGCCTCCCTCCTGGCGCTGATGGTCAGCAAGAAACTTGGCGTACGCGGCAAGCTGATCGCCCAGGAAGCCATGAACAACGCCGGCCGGCTCGGCGAGGTGGGCACCCTGCTGCGGATCGTGATCGTCACCTCCGTGGTCATTGAAGCCGGGCTGGCCGTGGCCATGATCCCCCGCTTCCTGGCCCTGGGCGAGAGCGTGGGCGAGTCCGTCTGGCACGGGGTCTTCTACGCCATTTCCGCATTCAACAACGCCGGTTTCACCCCGCATTCGGACGGAATCGTCCCCTACGAAACCGACCTGTGGATCCTGGTCCCGCTGATGGTCGGCGTGTTCCTCGGCAGCCTCGGCTTCCCCGTCGTGATGGTGCTGCAGCAGAACGGGCTGAACTGGAAGAAGTGGAACCTCCACACCAAGCTGACCATCCAGGTCTCGCTGATCCTGCTGGCTGCGGGCACGGTCCTGTGGGGCCTGCTGGAGTGGGAAAACATGCGCACCATTGGGGGCATGAACCTGGGCGACAAGATCACCCATTCACTTTTTGCTTCCGTGATGACCCGCTCCGGCGGCTTCAACCTGGTGGACCAGAACCAGATGGACTCCACCACCATGCTGCTGACGGACGCGCTGATGTTCGCCGGCGGCGGTTCGGCCTCAACCGCTGGCGGCATCAAGGTGACCACCATCGCCGTTATGTTCCTGGCCATCATTGCCGAGGCGCGGGGCGACGCGGACGTGAAGATCTACGGCCGCACCATCCCCGAGGGGACCATGCGGGTGGCAATTTCGGTGATCGTCGCCGGCGCCACCCTGGTGGCCGTCTCCGCCCTGCTGCTCCTGCAGATCAGCGGCGCATCCCTGGACCGGGTGCTCTTTGAAACGATTTCCGCGTTCGCCACCGTGGGCCTGAGCACCAACCTCAGCGCCGAACTGCCCCCTGCCGGCGTGTACGTGCTGACCGCCCTGATGTTCGCTGGCCGCGTCGGCACCGTCACCCTCGCCGCTGGGCTGGCCCTGCGCCAGCGCAGCCAGTTGTACCACTACCCGGAAGAGAGACCGATCATTGGCTAGTACCTCAGGCGCCGTCAACCGCCCCGCCCACAACGCGCCCGTGCTGGTAATCGGGCTCGGCCGCTTCGGCGCGTCCACCGCTGAGCAGCTGGTCAAGCAGGGCCGCGAGGTGCTCGCGATTGAACGCGACCGAAGCCTGGTGCAGAAGTGGGCCAGCGTGCTGACCCACGTGGTCGAGGCCGACGCGACCAACATCGACGCCCTCCGCCAGCTCGGCGCGCAGGAGTTCAGCTCCGCCGTCGTCGGCGTGGGCACCTCGATCGAGTCCTCGGTGCTGATCACGGTCAACCTGGTGGACCTCGGCATCGAGCACCTGTGGGTCAAGGCCATCACGCCCTCCCACGGCAAGATCCTGACCCGGATCGGAGCCAACCACGTGATCTACCCGGAGGCCGACGCCGGGGTCCGCGCCGCGCACCTGGTCTCGGGCAGGATGCTGGACTTCATTGAGTTCGACGACGACTTCGCGATCGTGAAAATGTACCCTCCGCGCGAAACCGTGGGGTTCACCCTGGATGAGTCCAAGGTGCGTTCCAAGTACGGGGTCACGATCGTGGGTGTGAAATCCCCCGGCGAGGACTTCACCTACGCCCGCCCGGAGACCAAGGTCTCCGCACGGGACATGCTCATTGTTTCCGGCCACGTGGACCTGCTGGAGCGGTTCGCGGCCCGGCCCTAATCCTGGGCCACGGCCGGCGGAGTCCGGGGTTTCCGGGCGTGGGTGACCGTGACGTGGACTTTGACCTCCAGATGCCCCTGCTCGCTCATGAACTTGGCGGTACAGGTGGTGGTGCCTGCCCTCGCGGTGGCCGGGACGCGCACGCGGACGGCTGCGGTCGCAAAGCCTCCGGCAGCGATTGCGGGCACCTCCGCGTCCGTCGAGGTCCAGCCGGCGGGCAGGCTCAGCGAGAGACGTCCGGGCTTGAAGGTGAGCTCATCTCCGTTGGTCACCGTAAACGTGACGTCCACTCGCCCGCCTGCTGGCACCGAGGGGGAATCGCTGATGAGATGTCCGCACAGGGGGTCAAGCCATCTGGAGTCGAACCTATCGAAGGTAATGGTGTTGTGCGCACCCTCATAGAGGATGCCGTACAGCCCGCTCCCCAGCGCGGTCACGGTGGAGTAGTTTGTCGGCAGGCCGGGTGCGAAGGCGCGTGAGGTACTCCAGGTCGCCCCGTCGTCGCACGAATAGCGGATCGTGCCGTTCTTCCGGGCGAACGGCGGGTTGTTGGCGTTGGAAAAGAGCAGTTTGCGGGCGTCGGCTGAGCCCTTGGGCGCGTCGGGGAACATCCGTGTGATCGTGGCGTTGTTGCGGGGGTCGGTGAGCACGGAGTTGTAGGTGACGGGGCCGTAGGTCTCGCCGCCGTCGTGCGAGACCGCGATCCGCCGTCCGCCGCCGCCTGCGTTGTCTCGGGAATTGAGCATCACATCGCCGTTGGAGAGCTCGACGACCTTGTTTTCATTCATGTTCACGCCCACTGGTTTGCCCCTGCGCCAGCTACGGCCGTGGTCGTCGGAGAACACACTGTACGCCTGGAGCCGCTTCGAGCCGTCCCGCTGGATGATCCTGCCGGCGAATTGCTGGATGAGCCGTCCCTTGTGGGGCCCGTACCGGAGTTGTATGCCCTCCCCTGAGGTCGCGAACTGACCTAGGACGCCGCCGACGTTGGCCACCCGATGGACCCTGGTTCCCACCGGTTTGACGACGCGGGTGATGAGGGGGCCCGCGAAGGCCGCGTACTTGGACCCCCGGGCATAGGACGGGCGCGGGGGCAACGCCCGCCGGTTCGCCGGGTCCGTCGACCATGTCAGCCCGCCGTCGGTCGAGACGGAGACCTCGGAGCTGATGATTCTCCGATCGGCATCGTTTTTACCGAGCCTGCTGCTGCCGAAGCCCGCGCCCTTCGAGTAGACGTGGAAGTTGAAGATCGTGCCGGTTTCCCGGTCCACTACGTAGCTCGGGTCGCTAAAGCCAAAACGACGTGCTTTGCGCGCGGCGACCTGGCCGCGCGCGACGAAGGTGGGGGCGCCCCAGGTCTTGCCCCGATCGGTGCTGCGCCGCTGGATGATTGAGTTGGCCGACGGGGAGTCGCCGCCGTCGGGACGGCCGTCATAGGCGGCGAGCACGACGCCGTTGCCAAGGCTTGCGAGCGCGACGATTCGATAGTGCCTGCCAAGGACGGGGTCGATGGCCTTGTCGCCGTTGGACGCGAGGACCCGGCTGCTGAAGTGTCTGGCGTTGTCGTCAATGCTGGTACCGCTGCTGATTCCGGCACTTATGCTGCTGCCGATGCTGATAACGCTGCTGGTACTTGTGCCGGGGCCGGAAACTGGCTGGTCGCCCGGCGCGAGCATAACGGCGCTGAGCACACAGGCGACGAGCGGTGCCAGGATTGACCGTGCGCGCCCCGGCTGCGGTACCCGTCCGCGGCTGTTCATAGTCCAATTAGTTACCGCGGCGGCTGACCCCACAACGAGCCATAAGTCACTATCTTGTGGGAGGTCAGCCGAACACCCGCGGCACGGCGCAAGCAGCGGCGGGGAACGCCTCCGCCCGCTAGCTCCCCTTGGCCGCCTTTGCCGCGGCTTTGGCCGCCTGCTTGCTGGCCCGGACCTTGGTCAGCGACTCCGGATCCACGATGTCCGCAACGGACAGGTAAGCGTCCGCCTGGCCGTAGTGGCCGGCCGCCTCACGCCATCCTTCGGCCTGGAGTCCGCATTGTTTACCCAGCAGCGCCAGGAAGATTTTGGCCTTCTGCTCGCCGAACCCCGGCAGCGACTTCAACCGGCGCAGGACCTCCTGGCCGTCGGGGTTTCCCTTCGTCCAGATGGCGGATGCGTCGCCGTCCCAGTCGCTGTGCACCCTCTCGGCGAGGGCCTGGACGCGGCCGGCCATGGAGCCGGGGAAGCGGTGGACGGCGGGGCGTTCCTTGAACATCTCGACAAAGGCCTGCGGGTCCTGGCCGGCGATCCGTGCCGGGTCCATGGAGCCGATGCGGGCACGGATCTTTTCCGGACCGGCAAACGCGGACTCCATGGTCACTTGCTGGTCCAGCAGCATGCCGGTGAGCAGCGCAAACGGATCGTCACTGAGCAGTTGGTCCGCGGCGGCGTCTCCGGTGATATGCAATTCCATGGTCCTATCCTGCCACCCGGGTCCGCTCCGCGTCCCGGCGCTAACCCAGCTGTTTGGTGATCTCGGCTGCGCGCCGGGCAGCGGCCCGCGCGCCTTCGGCGATGATGCCCGGGAGCCCGCGCTCGTCAAAGGTCACGATCGCCCGTTCCGTGGTCCCGTTCGGGCTGGTCACTGCCTTGCGCAGCGCGGCGGGGTCGGCACCTGGTTCGGCGAGCATAAATCCTGCGCCGGCAACCGTTTCACGTGCCAGCAGCAGCGACAGTTCGGCGTCGAGCCCCAGCTCGGCGCCGGCGGCAGCCATCGCCTCGGCCAGGTAGAACGCGTAGGCCGGTCCGGACCCGCTGATGGCGGACAGCGCGTCCACCTGCTCCTCCGGAATCTCGACGACGGTGCCCACGGCCGCGAAGATGTCCTTGGCCTGCTGGAGCTGCTCCGCGGAGCAGTGCTTCCCTGCCGAGACCGAGACGACGCCGCGGCCCAGCCGGGCCGGGGTGTTCGGCATGGCGCGGATGACGGGCTGGCCGGCCGGCAGTGCGGCTTCCAGCTGCTCGAGCGAGACGGCAGCGGCCACGCTGACAACAATGGTGTCCGGGGAAAGTGATCCGCTGATCTCACGGGAGAGGTCGGCGATGCCGACCGGTTTGACGCCCAGCACCACGACGGCGGCGCCGGTGGCGGCCTGCGTGTTGTTCTCCGGTTCCTCCTCGCCGGCAATGGCCGTGATTCCGGGGTGCCGCTCAGCCAGTTCGGCGGCGCGTTCGGCCCGGCGGACCGTCGCGACGATGTCGGCGGGGTCGGTCCCGCCGGCGATCATGCCGCCCATAATTGCCTCGTTCATTGATCCACAGCCCAGGAATGCGATTCGGTTGCTCATGCCCCCATCATTGCAGTCCGCCCCGATTCACAGCCAGCTCACATATTTAGCGCAGGTTGCTCACAACCTCGGTGATTAACGTAGGAACTGCCTCATTGAGGGTGCGAGTGATGATAGGTAGTCATGCGGATGACTGCCCGGCACCGGTGGTCTGCAGCGGGTTTCCCCCATTTTCCCGCAGCGGAACGCCGGTGCCTTCGCTTTTAAGCGACAGCCGGGGCGCCGGGACGCCGTCCTAATGCTGGATAGGGCGCACTTCGATGGGAAGGGTGGTGGCGCGGGCCAGCTTGCCGGCCCAGCCGAGCGCCGCATCGAGGTCTTCCGCCTCAATGACGGTGAACCCGCCGAGGTGTTCCTTGGCTTCGGCGAACGGGCCGTCCGTGATGAGCATCCCGCCTTCCTGCGGCCGCACCACGGTGGCCGTGTCGGTGGGGTGAAGCCCGGCGGCGAACACCCACGCGCCGGCAGCCTTCAGCTCGCGGTTCACGGCGTCGAGGTTCTCCATGATGGGCGCCAGGACGTCGGGGGCGGGTGCCGGGCCTACGGGCTGGTAAATACTGAGCAGGTACCGTGCCATGATGCTGTCCTCCTTGACGTTGGCCGGTCCGTTGCCGGCCTCTCACCTTGTCCACGAACGACGCACCCCCGGATCGACATGTCGTGCCGTCACCGGGGCGCCGCGGAGGCCCGCCGTTAAGAGGCGGCCGGTCCCTCGACGTCGGGGGTCTGCGGTTCGGCGGGTTCCACGGCCTGGATGACGTGGGGCGCCGGCTGCAGCGGGCCCTCGGTGACCAGCTGGTCCAGCCGGCGGAGGATCAGTCCCTCACGGAGGGCCCACGGGCAGATCTCCAGGCTGGGGAACTCGAACATTTCCAGGGCCGCTTCGGCCACCAGCGCCCCGGCCAGCAGCTGCGGGGCCCGTGCTTCGGAGACGCCGGGGAGGTTCAGCCGGTCCTCCACTTCCATGGCGGAGATCCGCTGGGCCCAGAGGCCGAGGTCCGTGGCGTGGAGTTCGCGCTTGACGTACGGGCCGGCGCCGCTGGGCGCGGCACCGGCGATGCGGGCCAGGGACCGGAAGGTCTTGGACGTCCCGGCCACGTGGTTGGCCTTGCCGAGCTTCTCGAACTCACGGACGGCCGGCTTGAGGGTGGAGCGGATGTAGCGGCGGAGTTCCTTGACGCTTTTGGCCGACGGCGGGTCCTCCTGCAGCCAGTCCCGGGTGAGCCGGCTGGCCCCGAGCGGGACCGACGTTGCGAACTCGGGCAGTTCGTCCTCGCCGTAGGCCATTTCGAAGGAGCCGCCGCCGATGTCCAGGTTCAGCATGGGTCCGGCGCCCCAGCCGTACCAGCGGCGGACCGCGAAGAACGTCATGGAGGCTTCCTCGCTGCCGGTCAGTTCCCGCAGCGTGACGGTGGTTTCGTGCTTGACGCGGGCCAGGACCTCGGCCCCGTTGGTGGCCTCGCGGATCGCCGAGGTACAGAACGCGAGGAGGTCCTCGGCCTTGTGCTTGGCGGCGAACTCCCACGCTTCGAGGACAAACTCCGTCAGCTCGTGCTGGCCGGCGTCGTTGATGTTGCCGTCCGCGTCGAGGAACTGCACCAGCGAGAGCGGGCGCTTGTGCGAGGCGAACGGTACCGGGCGCGCGCCGGGGTGGGCATCCACCAGGAGGAGGTGGACAGTGTTTGACCCGATATCGAGGACGCCTAGCCGCATGCTGCCATTATTCTCCCCGCAGGGCCTGTGCCCTAAMCGGGCGCCGCGGCACCGCCGCGGACGCCCCGCAGGCCGGTCTTAGGCCTGGTTCGCGTCAGGGGCGGCGTCCGGTTCGGCGTCGGACGGCTTGAAGTCGCGGCGGATGTTCGCCACGCCCTCCGGATCGATCTCGAATCCGTAGGCGGCACCGGGGTTGATGACCATACCCAGCTGGTCGCCGAGGTTGCCGATGATGGCCGAGCCCTGCGTGCCGAGCACGTTCGGCGCCGCGGCGAGGTACTGCTCGGTGACACGGCTCGGGTGAGAGAACACGGCCAGCACCGGTTCGCCGGAGCCGTTGGCGAGGACCAGCGGCTCCACCTGCGAATCCGGGCCGTCAATGGTGTCGGAGCTGACGATGTAGACCTCGTTGTTGAGGAACGACAGGATGACATCCACCGGGTTGGCGTCGGGCTGCTCCCCCCGGGCAAGCTTCTCTTCGAGGTCGTTGAGGGGCTGGAGATCCATGGGTGCAGGCTGTTCAGTCATGTTCCTACTCGATCACGTTGGGCCCCGGTCCGCAATTCCCGGGCGCCGGAAGGCGCCGCCTACTTCTTGGCGGCAGCCTTCCGGGCGGGCGCCTTGCGGGCCGCCGGCTTGCGCTTGACCGGGCCCTTGGCGCGCTTCTCGGCGAGGAGCTCGACGGCGCGTTCCCGGGTCAGTTCCTCGATGGCCGTGGTGCGCGGAACGGTGATGTTGGTGACGCCGTCGGTGATGTACGGGCCGAAGCGGCCCTCCTTCACCACGATGTTCTTTTCCGAGACCGGGTCCGGACCGAACTCCGCCAGGGGCGGGACGGCCGCACGGGCACCGCGCTGCTTGGGCTGCGAGTAGATCTCCAGCGCCTGCTCCAGCGTGATGGTGAAGATCTCCTCCTCCGAGCCGATGGAACGGGAGTCGGTGCCCTTCTTCAGGTACGGTCCGAAGCGGCCGTTCTGCACCGTGATGGGGTTGCCCTCGGCGTCCTGGCCCAGCACCCGCGGCAGGCTCATCAGCTGCAGGGCCTCATCCAGGGTGACGGTGTCCACGGCCATCGAGGCGAAGAGCGACCCGGTGCGCGGCTTGGCCTTGACGGGCTTCTTCGGCGGTTTCGGTTTGCCGTTCTTGTAGTACTCCACCGGCTGGTTGGCGAGCTGCTCCTCGGTCATTTCCGGGATGACCTCGGTGACGTAGGCGCCGTAGCGGCCGTTCTTGGCCACGATGGTGTGCCCGGTGTGCGGGTCGGCTCCGAGCACACGCTCCTCGGGCGCGGCGGTCTCCATCAGCTCGATCGCCTTGGCGGCTGTGAGCTCGTCCGGGGCAAGGTCCTCGGGGACGTTGGCGCGGGCCGACTCAACCACTTCGCCGGTCTTCGGGTCCACGGTGGGGATGGAGCTTTCCAGGTACGGCCCGAACTTGCCAACCCGCAGGGTGATGCCGTCGGTGATGGGCACGGAGTTGATTTCGCGTGCGTCGATTTCGCCCAGGTTGTTGACGATGCTCAGCAGCCCGGGATCGGAGTCCTCGCCGAAGTAGAAGTGCTTGAGCCAGGCGGCACCCGCCTCCTGGCCGTTGGCGATCTTGTCCAGGTCCGCTTCCATGTCGGCCGTGAAGTCGTAGTCCACGTAGTCGTGGAAGTGCTGCTCAAGAAGCCGGATCACGGAGAACGCGATCCAGCTCGGGACCAGCGCGGAGCCCTGCTTCCGGACGTAGCCGCGGTCCTGGATGGTGGAAATCGTGGAGGCATAGGTCGACGGGCGGCCGATGCCCTTCTTTTCCAGTTCCGCGGTCAGGGACGCTTCGGTGTAGCGCGGCGGCGGGGAAGTCTCGTGCCCGACAGCGACGATGTCCGAGGCGGTCAGGGCGTCGCCCTTGGCCACGTTCGGCAGGCGGCGCGCTTCCTCGGAATCCTCGTCCCCGCGGCTTTCGTCCTTGCCCTCTTCGTACGCGGCCAGGAAGCCCGGGAAAGTAATGACGGTGCCCGAGGCGGAGAATTCGGCGTCCCTGCCATCGCCAGCGACGGCGCCGAGGCGGATGGTCGCCGTCGAGCCCTTGGCGTCGGCCATCTGCGAGGCGACGGTGCGCTTCCAGATCAGCTCGTAGAGCCGGAACTCGTCGCCGGAGAGCTGCTTCGCGACCTGCGCCGGGGTTCGGAAGGAGTCACCGGCGGGACGGATGGCCTCGTGGGCCTCCTGCGCGTTCGCTGCCTTTCCGGCGTAGACGCGCGGCGACTGCGGGACGTACTCCGGGCCGTACAGCTCGGAGGCCTGGCGCCGGGCCGCCGTGACGGCCTCGTTGCTCAGCGCCGACGAGTCCGTACGCATATAGGTGATGTAGCCGTTTTCGTAGAGTCGCTGGGCCACCTGCATGGTGCTCTTCGAGGAGAAGCGCAGCTTACGGCCGGCCTCCTGCTGCAGCGTGGAGGTGGTGAACGGCGCCGCGGGACGGCGGGTGTACGGCTTGGTGTCGACGGAACGGACGCGGAAGTCCGCGTCCTGCAGGCCGGCGGCGAGGGACGCGGCCAGCTCTTCACTGAGGTGCACCACACCGCGGGAGGTCAGTTCGCCGTCGTCGTTGAAGTCCCGGCCGCTGGCCACCTTGGACCCATCGACGGAGGCCAGCTTGGCCTTGAACGATCCCGACTCCGCACCGAACTGGCCCGTCAGGTCCCAGTAGGACGCGGACTTGAAGGCCATGCGTTCGCGTTCGCGGTCCACCACCATGCGCGTCACGACGGACTGCACGCGGCCGGCGGAGAGGCCGCGGGCCACCTTGCGCCAGAGCACGGGGGAGATTTCGTAACCGTAGAGGCGGTCCAGCACACGGCGGGTTTCCTGCGCATCCACCAGATCCTGGTCCACGTCACGCAGGTTGTCCATGGCGCGGTGGATGGCTTCCTTGGTGATTTCACCAAAGGTCATCCGGTACACCGGGACCTTGGGCTTAAGGACTTCCAGCAGGTGCCACGCGATGGCCTCGCCCTCGCGGTCCCCATCGGTTGCGAGATAGAGCGCGTCGGCGCCCTTGAGCTGGGCCTTGAGTTCGGCGACCTTTTTCTTCTTGTCCGGAGAGACCACGTAGTACGGCTTGAAATCGTGCTCGACGTCGACCGCGAACTTGCCCAGCGGGGTTTTCTTCAGTTCCGCGGGGAGCTCCGAGGGCTGCGGCAGGTCCCGGATGTGACCGATGGAGGCCTCAACGATGAAACCCTCGCCCAGGTACTTGGCGATGGTCTTGCTCTTGGCCGGAGACTCCACAATCACGAGTTTCTTGCCGGTGGGGGCCTTGCTTGGCACGGTGCTCCTACAGAAAAAGGTGGCTCGGGCAGATGCGCCCATACCCGCCTAGTTCACCATATTTTGCGGCAACCCGCGCAACCGGCCCCGAAATCATCACGGATCCGGGACCCGCGCTGGAGGCCGGAACGGGGGTGTCCGGGCGGATCCGGCTGACCGCCGGGACAGCATCCGCGAGCCCCTCCCCTGCAGTAGGCACGCTTGCCATATCGCAGGATGGCGGCCTCGGAAAGGACGCCGAGGGAGGGGCCGCGACCCGACGCGCCCCCTTTACGGGGGCGCGTCTTCGCTGATAAAGCTGGAGGCACCGCCGGCCGCCGGCCGCCGCCGGCCGCGGGAGACCCGAGGGCACTCGATGGGGAGGATCACGATGGTTGACAGGATCGCCGAGATTTGGGGCACGAGGACCCCTTACCCCAAGGACGGCCTGTGGCCGGTCCGGGTGGACCAGGCGCTGAAGGACGGCGTTGCGGAGGGCGACGTCGACCGCTGGGTGCAGTCCGCGTGTGTCCTGTGCAGCAACGGCTGCGCCTGTGACATCGCGGTGAAGGACGGCGCCATGGTGGGCATTCGCGGGCGGTCCGGCGACTTGGTGAACCACGGCAGGCTCGGGCCCAAGGGCCTGTTCGCCAGTTGGCAGGGTGTGTCCCACAAGGACCGCCTCGAACGGCCAATGATCCGCGAGAACGGACGCCTCGTGGAGTGCGATTGGGACACCGCCATGAAGCGGATCACCGAGCGGAGCCAGCAGCTATTGAAAGATCGCGGGCCGCTCAGCCACGGGTTCTACACCAGCGGGCAACTGTTCCTCGAGGAGTACTACGCCCTGGCGGTCATCGGGAAGGCGGGCATCGGAACCCCGCACATGGACGGCAACACGCGGCTGTGCACGGCGACGGCTGCGGCGGCGCTGAAGGAGACCTTTGGCGCCGACGGCCAGCCCGGGTCCTACACGGACATCGACAGCTGCGACGCGATCTTCCTCTACGGCCACAACATGGCGGAGACGCAGACGGTGCTGTGGTCGCGGGTGCTGGACCGCATCGCGGGACCGGACCGGCCCAAAGTGGTCTGCGTCGATCCGAGGGACACCGAGGTGGCGCGCTACGCGGACGTCCACCTCGCCGTCCGCCCGGGCACGAATCTGGCGCTGATGAACGCGCTGGTCCACGAGGTCCTGGCCAACGGGTGGATCAACAAGGACTACGTCCAGGCGCACACGGTGGGCTTCGAGCAGCTGAAAGCCACCGTGGAGCCCTGGACGGCGGAAGCCGCGGCGGCCGTGTGCGATGTCAGCGCGGCGGACATCCGCGAGGCCGCGCGCATTTTCGGGACAGCGCCCCGGGTCCTCTCTACCGTCCTCCAGGGCTTCTACCAGTCCGCGCAGGCCACGGCGTCCTCCTGCCAGGTCAACAACCTGCACCTGCTCCGCGGCCTGCTGGGACAGCCTGGGTCCGGCATCCTCCAGATGAACGGCCAGCCGACCGCGCAGAACAACCGCGAGTGCGGGGCGGACGGGGACCTGCCCGGTTTCCGGAACTGGGAAAACCCGGACCACATTCAGGAACTCGCAGAGCTGTGGGACGTGGATCCGCTGACCATTCCGCACTGGGCACCACCCACACACGCCATGCAGATCTTCCGCTACGCCGAGCAGGGGTCAATCGAATTCCTTTGGATCTCGGCCACCAATCCGGCCGCGTCCATGCCGGACCTGCCCCGGATCCGCGACATCCTCGCCAAGCCCGAACTCTTCCTGGTGGTGCAGGACCTGTACCTGACCGAAACCGCGCAGGCCGCCGACGTCGTGCTGCCCGCGGCTGCCTGGGGCGAGAAGACAGGCACCTTTACCAACGTCAACCGCACCGTGCACCTGTCGGACAAGGCCGTGGAACCGCCCGGCGAGGCCCGCAGCGACCTCGAGATCTTCCTCGACTACTCCCGCCGGATGGAATTCACCACACTGCAGGGCGCCCCGCTGTTGGCCTGGGACGGGCCCGAGGATGCCTTCCGGGCGTGGCAGGAGTGCTCCCGGGGACGGCCCTGCGACTACACCGGCATAACCTACGACCGGCTCCGCGGCGGCAGCGGCATCCCGTGGCCCTGCAATGCCGAAAACCCAAACGGCCGCGACCGGCTCTACGCGGGCGGTGTCTTCCCCACGGACCCTGGCTACTGCGAAAGTTACGGCCACGACCTCCTCACCGGCGCCACGGTGGGGGCGGAGTCGTTCCGCGCCACCGTTCCGGCCGGCCGGGCCGTGCTGAAAACCGCTGATTACTTTCCGCCGCACGAGGAACCCGACGGCGAATACCCGCTGCGGTACACCACGGGCCGCACCGTCTACCATTTCCACACCCGGACCAAGACCGGACGTTCCCGCCCGCTCACCCACGCGGCCCCCAGTGCCTGGGTGGAACTGAGCACGGACGACGCCGGGCGCCTGGGAATCCGGGAAGGCGACCTTGTCCGGGTAACGTCGCGGCGGGGCCGGATCGAGGTCCCCGCCCGAGTCAGCGACATACGGAAGGGGACGGTCTTTGCCCCCTTCCATTACGGCTACTGGGACCGCGGCGGAGCCCCCGGCGAGCGTCCCACCGCGGCGAACGAACTGACGCTCACCGAATGGGACCCGGTCTCCAAGCAGCCGGTCTTCAAAAATGCGGCCGTCCAGGTGGAGAAGATCGGCGACGCGGACGGCCCCGCCCCGGCTCCCACGACGGCGGCGTCGCGCCCGGCGGCCGGAACCGGCCAGCGGCTGCGGCCGACCACCGGCGGCAGCGCAGCCGAGGCCTCGGAACACATCCGCGCCGCCCCGCCGCCCACGTTCCCGGAGGCAGTCAAACCCGGGCCGCCGGCCATGGGCGCCTCCTCCGGGACGAGCGGGCGGGAGGTCCGGCGATGAACCTCAGCATCTACCTGGGCATGCTCCACCAGGCCGAAAACACCCTCGCGGAATCTTTCCGCCAGGTCGCCGAGGGCCACGGCTCCGAACCCGACGTGCATTTCCTGTGCCAGACGCTGGCCCGGCAGTGCGAGGAACACGGGCGGCTGCTGCAGCCCATCGCTCAGCGCTACGGAGAGGATCCCTCCGACGCCGAGCCGGAGCGTCTCCACGCCGAGGGCCTGTCCAGCACACGGGAGGGCCCGGTGGGGCTCCTGCGGGACCTGCAGGACCTGTACCTGCTGGCGAGCCTGGTGGACGTCACCTGGACCATGGTCAAGCAGGCCGGCTCGGCCCTCCGCGACCGGGAACTGCTGGACGTGGTGTCCCGGTGCGACGGCGAGACGGCAGTGCAGTTGCGGTGGCTTCAGACTCGGATGAAGCAGGCCGCGCCCCAGGCACTGATCGCGGCGCGCTGACCGCGCCAAGCCAGCGGCGGGACGGCGGCGGGCTAGCAGCGGCGGCCGGCCAGCTAGGACCCGCCGGCTAGGACGCGCCGGAATCCTCCGCGACGGCGGCGCGTTCGATCCGTTCGCGCTGCCGCTCGATTTCCTTCTCGCCCTCGTTCTCGGCGTCGTACAGTTTCGCGTTGCTGACTTTGAGCTCGAGCATCAGCGCATCCAGTTTCAAGTGCAACGCGGCGGTGTCCCGGTTCTGGGTGTTTTGAATGATGAACACCATCAGGAAGGTGACGATCGTGGTGCCGGTGTTGATCACCAGCTGCCAGGTGTCTGAGAACTTGAGCAACGGGCCCGTGCACGCCCAGACCACCAGCACGGCGACGGCCGCACTGAAGACCCAGGCGTGGCCCAGTACCCTCGCAGTGGCTGTGGTGAACCGGGTAAATACATCGGGCCGGTCGTCATCGTGGGCTTTACCCATTGCTGAACCCTTTCGCCGTTACTCCGTGGCCGGTTGGCTTGGCGGCCCGCGGGCCTGGGCCCGCGGTATGACCAGTCTGGCACCGGCTGCACTGTTTTGGCCGACGGCGCCACAAACTGGGCCCACCGGGCGGCCGGGCGGGAATGCGGGAGGGCCGGGGGTCAGGAAGCAGGCGCGGCGGTGCCCCGGTCGTCCGGAATCATCGACCACATGGTGGCCATCCGCACTGCACCCTCGGGCACCTGATCAGGGTCCTCGAGTTCGTAGTCCTTCAGGAGGTCGAAGAGCTTGTCATTAAGCTCCGTGCGCTGGGCCGGTGTCAGGTAGAGCAGGTTGCTTGCCAGGACCACGGAGGACGGGCCGTCCACGGCTTCACCGCGCTGGCGTTTCTCGTCCCGGGTCTTGGCGTAGGCGTTGACGCGCCGACGGTAGGCGTCCAGCTCGAGGTCCAGCACGGCGAACTCGGGACTCGCCACGCCGCCGCCGGAGTTGATGGTGAAGTCAGTGCCGGCGGCTTTCCAGCGGCGTTCCCGGGCGTCACCGGCCGTAGCTGCCGGGGCCACGATGCCCCACTTCTGCAGGGCACGCAGGTGGTAGCTCATGGCACTGGGGGTCAGGCCGGTCTGGGCGGCCAGTTCGGTGGCGGTCCGGCTCACCTGGGTGGAATACAACTCGGAGATGACCTCCAGCCGGGCGGCATGGGCCAGGGCCCGGATCGCCTTCGGGTCGGTGATCTCGACCTTCTTTTCCGGGCGCGGCCTGCGCTTGGCGGCCGGAGCGGCGGACAGTTCCGCCTTCGGGTTCTCTGCATTCACGTCTCAAGTCTACCGACGTCCGCCAAACTATGAAAGGAATGCTTGACACTATGATTCGGAACCGGCTACTTTGCCTACTATGAAACAAACACTTCATAAAGGCAGTGGCTTCTCCGGCGGGCGCGCCCTCTGGCGCAACCGCGACTTCCTGCTCGCCGGAAGCTCCCGTTTCCTGGCCACGGCCGGGATGGGCGCCGTCGTCGTCAGCATCATGCTGCACCTGCAGAACATTGCCGCGACGGGACCGGCCGGGCCGTGGCTGGTGGCCGGTTACCTGCTGTGCTCGGCGTTGCCGCTGGTGCTGCTGGCGCCCTGGGCCGGAAGGCTTGCCGACACCCGGGATTCCCGCCTCCTGGCGACGGCGTCCTCTGTGGTCAGCGCTGCCGCCGTGGCTGGGATGGGGTTCGCCCTGCAGTATCTGGATAGCCCCGTTCTGTTGCTGTTCGCCCTGACCTTTGTGCTGGACGCGGCGCAGGCCGTGGCCGGACCCACCTGGCAGGCGCTGCTGCCGCGGATTGTCGGCGAGGAGCGCACCCCCAGGGCTATGGGCACCATGCAGGCCACCATCATGATTGCCGGCATGGCCGGGCCTGCCGCGGGCGGACTGCTGAGCGGCTGGGGCGGTTCCGGGCTGGTCTTCGGTGTGGCCAGCGCCTGCTATCTGGCAATGGGCGCCGGCGCCTTGCTGATCCAGACCCGGCGCGGCACCGCGGCGGAACTGGCCGGCCGGGAGGCGCCCGCGCTGCTGGACGGCCTGCGGCTGATCCGCGGCGACAGCCTGGTCTGGGCGCTGGTCCTCGGCGCATTGTTCTTCATCCTGGTGGGCGAGGCCACCAACGTGCTGGAGGTCTTCCTGGCCCGGGGCGAACTTGGCGCGACCGAGACCCAATACGGGCTCCTGGCCGCAGCCTTCGGGCTCGGCATGGCCGCGGGCGCCGCACTCGCGGGGCGGATCAAGACCCCGCCGGCGCGGCTGCGGGTGCTGCTCGGATCGATGGTCCTGACCTCGGCCTTCCTGGCGGTTATGGCCCTGGTGCCCACCGTGGGGCTGCTGTTCGCGGCGTACACGGCGATGGGCACGGCCTGCGGTGCGCTGAACGCGTGCTTCGGCGCGATCGCGATCCTGCGGATGCCGGAAAGCGGCCGGGGGCAGGCCATGGCGATCATCGGCGGCCTGACCCGCGCCGTTTCCATTGCCGCCCTGGCCATCGGCGGGCTGCTCGGCGCCATGCTGCCGATCCGGCTGAGCTTCCTCCTCACGGGGGTGGCCGGCGTGCTGGTGGCCCTTGCCGTGACCGCCTATGTGCTGCCCCGGTTCGGCCGGGACGGTGCGGCCGGCTCAGCCCGGCAGCAGGAACCCGTCGCGCACCAGGTTGCCGACTTCGTCGAGGAGCCGCTCACGGAACGCCCCGCCGTCGAAGCCCTCATACCCGCCCAGCAGGGCGTCAAGGGCGCCGATGATCTGCCCGACGGAGAGCTCGCCGTCGCACGCTGAGACGAAGCCGGCCAGCTCGGTGCTGAGCAGGTTGGTGCGGCGGAACCCGGCACCCTGCCGGAGCAGGATGACGCCGGGGTGTTCGGCGCCGGGGCGCTGGTGCCGTTCCTCGGTGACATCATCGGCCACGAGCAGGTGCGCCGCTTCGAGTTCGTGGGCGGCCAGCCAGTCCGCGCGTTCAACGGCTGCACCCAGGTGCGGGCCGGCGGGCTGCTCGATCGGGTGGGTGATCTCTTCAAACCGCCGCAGCACGGGCCAGGCGCCGGCGGGGCGGCGCAGCCAGATCATCCCAAAGCCGATCCCCTGCACGCCGCGCGAGGCGAAATCATCCAGGTACCCGGCGTAGGAGGCCTGGTAGAGGCCCCGGTCGCGGGCCTCGGAGGCGTCCTGCAGCCACGTCTCGGCGTATTGCTCCGGGCCCACCTCCTCGCGCTGGATGAACCAGGTGTCCACGTCCGGACTGGCCCAGCTTTGCGGCCGGTCAGCCCAGTCCGCCCCCGCCGGGATTTCCCAGTTGCCTAGAAGCTGGGCCGTTCCGCCCGGGGCGAGCACCGAGGGGAGGTCGCGGACCAGTGCGGCCACAATGTCATCGCCCGGCAAACCGCCGTCCCGGTAAGTGAACTGGTCCGCGGCGGTCTCGCCGACGCCCCGCGGGGTGATGACGAACGGCGGGTTGGAGACCACCAGCTCGAACTCCTCCCCGGCCACCGGGTCCAGCAGCGACCCCAGCCGCAGGCTCACCCGGCCCTCGAGTCCGGCCGGATCCAGGTGCAGGGCCGATGCGTTGAGCATGAGGTTGAAGCGGGTGAACGCCAGGGCACGGGCTGAGATGTCGGTGGCCGTGACGTGGTCGGCGTGGTGCAGGAGGTGGAAGGTCTGGATGCCGCAGCCGGTCCCCAGGTCCAGGGCCCGGGCCACGTGCCGCCGCGCCGTGACCTGCACCAGCGTGGTGGAGGCCTGCCCAATCCCCAGCACGTGATCGTGGCGCAGCACCCCCGGACGCTGGTGGGCCGCGAGGTCGCTGGCCACCCAGAGTTCGGCGCCACCGCTGCTGACAGTGCCGTCCGCCTCGGCGCCTTCCCAGCCGTACGGTCGCAGGTCCACCTTCGCCTGCACCAGGCCGTCAGCTGACGCTTCCACCAGGCCCAGCTGCAGCAGCCCGTCCGTGCCGATGCCCGGCAGGGCGGCGTCCAGCGTCGCGGCCGGCTGCGGTTCGGCCAGCAGCCACAGGCGGACGACGGCGGCGAGCGCCGCCGTCGTCCGCTCGCCTTCTGCGGCGGCTTCGGTGGCGATCAGGGCCGGGATCAGCTGGTCCCGGCCCAGGGCGGCGTGGGCTGCCGGGCCGAGCAGTTCGGCAACCCCGTCCACTGTGTAGCCGATGCCGAGCAAGTCTGAGGCGAGCGCCTGGAGCAGGTCCGGGAGATCGCTGCGGGGAGCGTCGGGGGTGTTACCGGCCGTGAAAAGTGTCGATGGGGTCACCGGATAAGTTTAGGCGCGGCACCGCTCCGGGTGGTTCGCCGGAGGGAAGGTCCCGTCAGAGGTGCTTCTGCGCGTAGACCTGCAGCGCATCCCGGACGAACGCCGCGCCGGCCGCCCCGCCGTAGTTCGCGGCGAACCTCGGGTCCGCCACGTACATGTCGCCGAGTCCGGACAGGTACTCCTTGAGGTGCCCTGGGGGGCCGCCGGGTGCAGAGGCGGGCGTTCCAGGGATCCCGGTCAGCCATTCGACCTGGCGGCGGGCAAGGTCCTGCGCCTCGGGGCTGTCCGGGGCCGCACCGGACTCGGCGGCGGCCGCCCAGTCCCTGCCCAGCTGCACGGACCGCTGCTTCCTGGCCTCCTTTTCGGCAGGGCCCATCCCCCGCCACCACGCGTCACCCTGGGCGTAGGCCGCCTTGCCCCAGCGCTCCTCCACCTCGTCCTTGTAGCTTGTGTGGTCGAACCCGTCGAACATGTCTTCTGCCATGATGTCCCTTCCTGCCGTCAGTTCCGTGAGCGTGTGCTGGACCGAGGCGATCTGCCGCGCCAGCCGGTCCTGTTCCTGGCGCAGCCACTTGAGATGGCCAGCCAGCGCGGGCCCGGCTTCCTGCCCGCGGGCCAGGATGTCCGCGATCGCCGGCAGCCCCAGGCCCAGCTCCCGCAGGAGCAGGATCCGCTGCAGGCGCAGGAGCGCGGCCTGGTCGTAGTACCGGTAACCGTTCTGCCCGGTGCGGCTGGGCTTGAGCAGCCCCACGCCGTCGTAGTGGCGCAGGGTCCGGCTGGTGGTCCCAGCGATCTTCGCAATCTGCTGCACTGACCAGTCCATGCGCCCCTCTGTTCCTAGCGTCTGGTCTTTCCGGCCGCTGTTTAGAGCCTAAATCTTGACGTAGCGTCAAGGTCAAGTGTCTTCCTGGCTGCCTGTGGGTCCGCTTTGCGAGCTAACCACACGGGCTGGCGGGGCCAGGCGTACGATGGGTCCATGCAGAGGCAGCAGCGATTTACCAGCCCTCGGCCGCGTACCGGCCGCACGGGCTTCTTGACGCGCGCCTAGACGCAGCCGCCGGGGTCCGTCCGGCACAGCGGTTGAGGGTGAATCCACCTCCCGCACAAAACAGCCAAGGACCCCACAATGAAGACTTACCTCAACCTGCCCGCCCTGAACTCCGCCCTCGCCGTGCGTGATCTGTCGGATCCCGACGCCGGCCCCCACGCCCTCCAGCTCGTGCTGTCCGATGTCATCAACGCCTTGGAGCGCCTCTGGGACATTCCCGCCACAACCCACCGCCTCAACCCGCTGGTGGCGACCGCCGACAACTACGACCGGCTCGGCTACTCGCCCGGCGACGTCACCCGGGACTCCCGCTATTCCCGCCATGTCAGTCCGACTGTCATGCTTCGCAGCCACACCTCGGCGGGCGTCCCGGCCCTGCTGGACACCCTTCGGGACGAGCTGGGCCACTACGACCAACTGCACGTCCTGCCGGGCCTGGTCTACCGGCGGGACGCGGTGGACCGCACCCACGTCGGCACCCCGCACCAGGTGGACCTGTGGCGGGTGAAGGCCCGCGGGTTGCTCGGTCCCGCCGAGTTGCACGGCATGATGGCCGCCGTGGTGGAAGCGGTTTTGCCGGCGGCCCAGTACCCGGATGTCCAGTGGCGAGCCACCCCGTCGGAACACACCTACACGGCACTCGGGCAACAGCTGGATGTACTGGTCACCCGTCCCGACGGCAGCCGTGAGTGGCTCGAGCTGGCCGAATGCGGGCTGGTGGCGGCGCGGGTATTGCGCGGTTCCGGCCTTGACCCGAGGCGCTGGGCCGGACTCGCCCTGGGCCTGGGGCTGGACCGCGCCCTGATGCTCCGCAAGGGCATCGGCGACATCCGGCTCCTGCGCTCGGAGCACCCGGAAGTCCGCGCCCAGATGCAGGACCTGGAGCCGTACCGGCCCGTGTCGGCCATGCCGGAGATCCGACGGGACCTGTCGGTGGTGCTGGACGCCGCGGAGGACGCCGACGGCGAGCTGCTCGGCGATCTGGCCCGCACCGCGCTCGGGGCTGAGGCCGAGGTCCTGGCGGCGCTTGAGGTTGTGGCGGCCACCCGGGCGGCGGAGCTGCCGGCGTCGGCCGTCAATCGCCTCGGCCTCTCGCTGGGACAGGTGAACGCACTCGTCCGGCTGACCCTGCAGCCGCTGGACCGGACCCTGACGGACCGGGAGGCGAATGTGCTCCGTGACCGGGTGTACCTGGCCCTGCACCGCGGGCCGCGGCTGGAGCTCATCGCCGGGTGACCGGGCGGGTCGCCGGTTGAATGTCGGCGGGCGGGACGGCGGCGGGCGGCGGCCGCCGCCGTCGGCGGTTCAGGAACGCCCAGCCCCAGCAGGTAAGTTGGAGGCATGCCTTCCGCTCCCCTGTTGCCGTCCCACACCCGCGCCGTCCGGCGCGTCCTCACCGCCGTCGTCGGCGCCGCCATTGCGGCCGGCACGGCCGGGTGCGCCGGCGGCGGCAGCATCGAGTCCGCCGACGTAAACGCGTGGAAGGCCACGGCCCTGCCGTCGGCCAGCGGGACCGTCCTGGCGGACGCGGGCAAGATCCTGGACCGCACGCCGATCGCCAAGGACGCCAGCGTCCCGGCCGGCAACTACACCCTGACGATGACCTGCGACGGCGGCGGCAAGGAATTCTTCGCCGTCTCCCTCGACGGACACCAGCTGACCGAGGCCGGAGCGGCCTGCAACGGCAGCCGGGAAACCGCGCGGATCAAGGTGCCCGCCGCTGGCAAGCTGCAGGTCAGCGCCTCGAGCGTGGATGCCCCGCTCATCTTTGCCTACCATCTGGTCCCCGCTGCGTGATGTGACTGGCGCGGGCCGATGCTGGGGCTAGGCTCAGGACATGGTTGCTGCTGGGGGTAGGCACAAGGTCCGTGCCGTGACACCGATGGTCGTGCTGGCGCTCGTGGCGTCGCCGGGCCTGGCCGGTTGCGAGGTCGCGGACGACGTCGGGGTCCCCGGGACCGACCTCCGCCCGTCGACCCGGGCCACCGCGCCGCTGCCGCTGCCCACGCAGGACCCCAAGATTGCTGCCAAAGCCAAACGGAACCAATCCGAGGTGGACAGGATTCTCGGAGCCCAGCCGGCGGACCTGATGATGGGGGCTTCTGGCGGGATCGGCTTCCGCAGCTCCATCCGACACGTCGACAGTGGCAAGTACTTCGCAACCGTTGCTTGCGCCGGGACACCCAACGCACTCCTGACCATTTCCCAGAACAGTCTCCGCGACGGCGGCACCCTGGACTTGAACGTCGAGTGCGGGAAGGCAGTCCAGTCCGCCGTGGAGCTGAAGTCCGGCCCGGTAACGGTGCAGGTGGTCAGGAACTCGACCGATCCCGGCCTTGGCGCCGCTGTCGGCTTCCGCCTCACAAACAGGCCGCCCTCGTAGCGTCGTAGCGCCGCGGGTCATGCGGGCTCTGTTCCGGCCGGCCGGCGCGGTTTAAAGTCGGACTATGCCCACCGCGGGGTCCGTCCGGCCGCGGCGGCCGCGCACCATCGCCGCCGTCGTACTAATTCTTGCAGCCGGGGCCGCACCGGGGCTCGCTGCCTGTGAGTATCAGTACGACGACGGTCGCCCCACCGGCCCTGCGACAGCGGCGGCCACCTACACGGACGCGGCACTTCCGCAGGATCCGGCCCTGAGCCGGCCGGTGACGGGGCCGGAGCTGAAGCGCTGGGTCGACGAGGTGCTGCCGGAGGGGCAGGGGCAGGCGTTCCATCTCGGGTACGGGCTGCTCGACGCCGGTGCGGTGCGGAACGAGACCACCACCCAGCTGCCGAGCGGAACCTACTCGGTGGCCCTGGTCTGCCGGAGTTCGCGGCGGGTGTCCTTCACCATCCGGGACAAGGAGAGCGTGCTGGTGGACCTGAGCCTGCGGTGCACCTCGTCGCGCGTGAACGTGGTGCAGCTTGGTGCCGACACGGTGCTGCGGGTGCGCATCGAGGCGTTGGCCGCCGCGAACTTCGCTTACCGGGTGACGCGGATTTGAGCTATTTGCTGGTCGTCAGCTCCGTGGCGGCGAGCGGCGAGTCAGGCTGCGCAACCGTCCGGGCAGCGCAAGGTCTCCGGATCCGAGGCGCAGTCGGCGCAATACAGCGTCAGCGTGCGGCAGCTGGGGTTGGAGCAGTTTTCGAACTTGCTGGTGGGGGCGGCACACCGGACGCATTCGCCGATGGTCTTGGCGTCCTCGCTGAACTCCAGGTGCATCCGTTTGTCGAAGACGTAGAGGGACCCTTCCCACAGCCCCTGGTCCTTGAACGCCTCGCCATACCGGACGATCCCGCCGTCGAGCTGGTAGACCTCCTTGAAGCCACGGTTCACCATCAGGCTGGACAGGACCTCGCAGCGGATCCCGCCCGTGCAGTACGTGACCACCGGTTTGTCCTTGAGGGCGTCGTACTTGCCGGAGTCGAGCTCCCGGATGAAGTCGTGGGTGGTGGCGACGTCGGGGACCACCGCGTCTTTGAACTTGCCGATCTGGGCCTCGAAGCCGTTGCGTCCGTCGAAGAACACCACCTCGTCCCCCGCCTGCTTCTTGGCCTCGACCAGCCGGTGCAGTTCCTCGGGGGCAAGATGCGTGCCGCCGCCAACGACGCCGTTCTCATCCACTTTCAGTTCGCCCGGTGCGCCGAAGGAGACGATCTCGTCCCGCACTTTGACACTCAGCCGGGGGAAGTCCTCAGCACCGCCGTCGGACCACTTCACGTCGATGCCGTGGAAGCCCTTGTACTCGCGGGTGGTCTTGACGTACTGCTTGACGGCGCCGATCTCGCCGCCAACCGTCGCGTTGATGCCGTCCTTGGAGATGATGATCCGGCCGGTCAGGCCGAGTTTCTCGCAGAGGGCGCGCTGCCAGAGCCGGACGGCTTCCGGGTCCGGGAGCGGGGTAAAGCCGTAGAAGAGCACAATTCGATTCACGTGTTTAAGCGTACTGGGCGGGGCAAAACACGACGGCGGCTCCCGGGGCCGTCGGAGGCAACGCTGGCCCGGCGCCGTCGCGCCGACGGTCACAATTGCGTAAGCAAGCGGCCCAGCCGAACCCGGCCCCTGTTGCTTGCGGCGGGGCTGGAATACGCTCATCTCATGAGTCTTGACGCCATGGTTGAAGACACCACCCACCTCCTTGAGGTCTGGGTTGCCGGGTGGGCCGGTTGCCGGGGTTATGAGACACGCAGGGAGGGCCGCTTCCCTGCGGCGCTGCGGGCGGACACGACCCACGAATGGGAGTATTTCGCCCACGATCCTTCGGATTCCGAGTTCGCCGACCTGGCCGCCGTCACCGCCGGGGTTCCGGCCCGGATCCTCACCATCCTCACCACCGATGTGGAACGTTACACCGCGCTGGCGCAGGCCAACGGGCTGAACGTGACGTCGGCATCGCAGACCATGATGATCGTCGACATGGAAACCCAGGACGCCGAGGATCCCTGGCTTCCGGACGACGACCTGCGCTGGGTCCCGTCGACCGCCGGCGGGGTTCACCACGCCGTCGTCTATGCCGGCGAGGAGGTGGCCGCCAGCGGGCGGGTGTTCGTCGCGGACCACACCGCTGTGTTCGACCAGATCGTCACCGAGCCGGGGTTCCAGCGGCGGGGGCTCGGCAGCTTCATCATGCGTGCCCTGGCCGCCCAGGCGTTTGAGCACGACGTCGAAAGCGGGCTCCTGCTCGCGTCCCTGGACGGCCAGCAGCTGTATTCGCACCTTGGCTGGACCACCGTGTGCCACGTACTGATGCTCTCCGCCTCCCACGAAGGCAGCGACCTCTCCGTCGGGTAGGGCACGATCAGGCGCCGGAGTTTACCGCCCCGACCGGGGTGGTACAGGGGCTGGGCTCTGGGGCTGGGGTCCCGGGGCGATTTGAGGCCGGGTGAAACAATGTTGAAGTGAATCCACATGAGTCCCTGATCCCGTTGCTGGGCCGCGGCCCGGACCCGGAACAGCTGCGGCATGTGCGGACCATCCCGGCCCGGAAGGCCATCAACGAGCCCTGGCCGGAGTGGGCCCACCCCGATCTGGTCGAGGCCTACGGCTCACTCGGCATCCAGGAGCCCTACCGCCATCAGGTGCAGGCCGCGGATCTGGCGCATGCCGGAGAACATGTCGTGATCGCCACCGGCACCGCCTCGGGCAAATCCCTGGCCTACCAGCTTCCCGCGCTGGACGCCGTCCACCGCTCCGAGCTCCGCGTCCTGTCCGATCCGGGCAAGATCCACTACGACGGCGCAGTCACCCTGTACCTCTCCCCCACCAAGGCCCTGGCCGCCGACCAGCTGGCCGCGATCCGCTCACTCAACCTGCCGACGGTCCGCGCCGAAACCTACGACGGGGACACCGACCCGGCCTCCCGCCGCTGGATCCGGGACCACGCCAACGTCATCCTCGCCAACCCGGACATGCTGCACTTCGGCATCCTGCCCAACCATGCCTGGTGGGCCAGGTTCTTCCGCCGGCTGCGCTACGTGATTGTGGACGAAGCCCACAGCTACCGGGGCGTGTTCGGCTCGCACGTGGCCAATCTGATGCGCCGGCTACGGCGGATCTGCGCGTACTACAGCCCCGCCGGTTCCGGCCCCGGTCCGGTGTTCATTGCGGCCTCGGCCACCGCTTCCGACCCCGGGACCTCCTTCGGCCGCCTCATCGGCGCCCCCGTCCGGGCGGTGTCCGAGGACTGCTCGCCGCACGGCGCCACCACCGTGGCGTTCTGGGAGCCGGCCCTGACCGAGATGCGCGGCGAAAACGGTGCCCCGGAACGCCGGACCGCCGTGGCGGAAACCTCGGACCTGCTGGCCAACCTGGTCTCCTCCCGGATCCGGACCATCGCCTTCATCAAGTCCCGCCGCGGTGCCGAGACAATCGCGTCCATCACCAAGCGCCACCTCGAAGAAGTGGACCCGAGCCTGCCGCAACGGGTGGCCGCCTACCGTTCCGGCTACCTGCCCGAAGAACGGCGTGCCCTCGAAAAGGCGCTCCGGTCCGGTGAGCTTCTGGGCGTCTCCAGCACCTCTGCGCTGGAGCTTGGCATCGACATCTCCGGCCTCGATGCGGTCCTGGTCGCCGGCTGGCCGGGGACCCGCGCGTCGCTGTTCCAGCAGATCGGCCGGGCGGGCCGCGCGGGGCAGGATGCCATCGCCGCCTTCGTCGCAAGCGATGACCCCCTCGACACTTACCTGGTGAACCATCCCGGCGCGATCTTCGATGTCTCGGTTGAGGCCACGGTGTTCGATCCCTCCAACCCTTACGTCCTCGGACCGCACCTGTGCGCCGCCGCGGCCGAACTTCCCCTGGGCCATGCGGAGTTGGATCTGTTCGGCCCCACTTCTGAAAAATTGCTGGACCAACTCGTAGCCCAGGGCTACCTGCGCAAACGTCCCGCGGGCTGGTTCTGGACCCACCCCCAGAGCGCCGCGGCCATGGTGAACCTGCGGGCCGACGGCGGCGGACCGGTGAGCATAGTGGACGCGGACACCGGGTCCCTGCTCGGCACTATGGATTCCCCGCAGACCCATTACCAGGCGCACACCGGAGCCGTCTACGTCCATCAGGGTGACAGCTACGTGGTGGAGGACCTGAACGAGGACGAGCACTGCGTTGTGGTGCGGCGGGCCAACCCCGACTACTACACCACCGCGCGGGACATAACCCAGATCGAGGTCCTCGAGACCCTCCGCACCACGCAATGGGGCGACGTGGCGGTGCATTTCGGCGATGTGAAAGTGACGACACAGGTGGTCTCCTTCCAGCGCAAGGCGCTCATTTCCAATGAGGTCCTCGGTGAGGAACCCCTGCAGTTGAGGGCCCGGGACCTGTTCACCAAGGCGGTCTGGTTCGTGATGGACAACCGCTCCCTGACCGGCGCCGGGCTGATCGAAGCGCAATTCCCCGGGGCCCTCCACGCCGCCGAACACGCCGCTATTGGTTTGCTGCCGCTGGTGGCATCCAGCGACCGCTGGGACATCGGCGGGGTGTCCACAGCTATCCATGCCGATACCGGTGTGCCCACGATCTTCGTCTACGACGGCCACCCCGGCGGGGCCGGCTTCGCCGAACGCGGCTACGACAAGGCCCGGGTGTGGCTCTCCGCGACGCGGGACGCCATCAAAGCGTGCGAATGCGAATCCGGCTGCCCGTCCTGCGTGCAGTCCCCCAAGTGCGGTAACAAGAACAATCCGCTGGATAAAGACGCCGCCGTCACGTTGATCGAAATGCTGCTGGCTGATGCGACGGACGAGATGGGCACGACGGTCACCGGGCCCGACACCCCGGCGCCGGCGGTCAGCCACCAGGCCTAGGCCGGCCGGTCGGGCACGGGCCGCCGACCACCCTGACGGAGCCAGAGCGGCGGTGTTCCGCTGGGGACGGGGGGCGGCGTCGCCGCGCAAAACTATGAGAGCAGGCGGCCATGCGAGCCGGGCGGGCACAGTTCCCCGGCACGCAGCACGCGCCGTCACCAGCCGCCAAGGCCGGGCCCCGCCGGCCACGCAATGCTTCACGGCGGCGGCGGCGGAGGACCGGCCCGGGCAAGACCGGTGGCCGCCCCGGCCAGCGTGCGGGAAAGCAGTTCCGTGCGGACCTGGACGGTGTCCCCGGATCCCACCGCACATTCCAGGACCCTGGCCTGGTGCCGGGCGGCCACGTCCGCTGCGACACCGCATGGTACGCCGGAGGAGATCCCCCGTGCGGCGTCCGCGGCAGCCAGCGCCGCCAAGTCAGCGGCCGACGCGGCCCGTGAAGCCATCACCGCGGCTTGGCCCAGCGAGAGCACGGCGGCCATGACCATCAGCAGCAGCATTCCCAGGCCGAGGGCCAGGACGCTCCCGGCACCCGCTTCTGATTCCCGGGCGAGGGCGGGCATCAGGCGGCCCTTTCAAGCGCGGGGGCACGGGAGACAGGCGAGGCGGCCCCGGAAGATGCAGACACTGCGGAGGCGTCAGCGGACTCATCGCGCGCCCACGCCTTGGCAGTCAGGGTCCACGGCACAACCGGCGCCATGGCCCCGCCGACTGTGCCCGAGACCGTGACTCTGAGCCAGGCGCCGTCGGACGCCACCGTGGACTGCGCCGACTCACCGGCTAGCTGGCGCACGATGCCTCCGACGGCGGCAGCGTCCTCGCCGCGCGCGAGCGCCCGCGCGCCGGCCCGGGCCGCCTCTTCCAACCGAAGCTGCGTCAGCCCCGCGGCAGAACCGGCCAGCAACAGCCCCAGGACGAGAACGACGGCCGGAAGCGCCACCGCGAACTCCGCTGTGACTGCGCCACGGCCCGCGGACGCGTCCGCGCGGGCAGGCCGCGTCCGCCCGCGCAGGTTCCGGTTCTGCTCCAGCCCAAGCCGCCGGGCGCCCCGGCGGCAACGCACCGCGGGTGACTCCGCCGCCCGCTGTATCACGGCATGGCCAGCGCCGCGCGAATGAGGTTCAAAAGGAACCCACGGACCTCATCGCTGCGCATGATCAGCACCAGCAGTCCGGCGAACCCGACAGCGGCCAGCGTGGCGATGGCGTATTCAGCGGTTGCCATCCCGGTTTCGGAACCGAAAAGCCTGCTCCGCGCAGTGCTTGGCCGGGGAAGCTCCTGCACTGGAGCCGCCTGCCGGGCGCCCGGGTAGATCTCGTGCACGTCGGCGAAGCGCAGCCCGGAATCGAGGGCGTTTTCGGCTCCGTTTTCGGCACCGGTTTCAGTACCGGTTTTGCTGCCTGAGGAGTTTTGATGGGTGGTCATGAGCTGTCCTCTCGGAAGGTTCCGGCACAGTTGCCGGCTGGTTCCAATCTCGCCCCGGCGGCCTGCGCCGGTAAGTGAGGAGGCGCGCCAAGTGGAAAAGTGCGGTTGTGGAGGAAGAGTCGTGCCCCCGGCTTCAGGAACCGTGCGGCAGCATCGCGAGGAGCACCGGCACAATGCCCAGGCAGACGAAAGCCGGCAGCGAGCACAGCCCAAGCGGAACGACGAGTTTGACGCCCAGGGCTGCGGCCCGCCGCTCCGCCGTCCGAAACTGTACACGGCGCAGCCGGGCGGCCTGGGAGTACAGGATGGCGGATGACGGAACACCCGTCAGGGCAGCAAAAGCCAGGGCGTCGCGAAGGCTCAGCAGCCGGTCGGGGACGGCCTGGGAGCCCCGCCAGGCGGTCTCCCAGTCGGCCCCAATCGCGAGCGCCGACACCACCGGAACCAGGGGCCGGCCCAGCTCGGGAGAAGCCTGGCCGGCCACCAACTCAAGGGCGCGGCCCACCCCGGATCCGGCATCGAGCATGGCGCCGATCAGTTCCAGCATCATCGCCGGATCCCGGAGCCCGGCGTCCGGGTCCGGCCGCCCCTTGCGCGCGACCCCTCCAGGGATCCCGGGTGTCCCTCCAGGGATCGCCGGTGTCCCTTCAGGCGCGTGCAGACGAAGCTGCCGCCACCGCCGCCGCACCCGCCGCCGGCCGGCCAGCAGCACAACTGCCGCGGCGGCCAGCAGGGCGGCCACGGCGAGGGCGCCGGAGGACATCACCACGGCCCTCCGGCCGCTGCCCGCACCAGGCGGGCCGACCAGATCCGGCCCGCCGCAGTGAGCACGATGCCCCCGGCGAGCGCCGCCATGCCCGCGGGGTTGCCGAGCAGAATGACGGCCGGGTCCACGCCCAGCAACACGCCGAGTCCGAGGCCCAGGAAAGGCAGCCAGGTCAGGATCCGGACGGTGGCCCGGGGCCCGGCGAGGGCGGTCTGTCGGGCGGCTTCGGCGTCGTCCTCGGCTTCCAGATGCGCGGCGAACCGGGTCAGCACATCGGCCAGCGGGCAGCCGCTGGCCTCGGCCACGTCGAAGCATGCCGCGAGTCCGTCCCAGACCCTGAGCTCCCGCCGGGTGCTGTCCGGGCAACCGCCCCTCCCGGAATGCCGTGCGGCGCAGGTCCGCATCGCTGACGCAACCGGGGACCCACGCTGCGCCGCCGCCCGCGCCGCCGCCATGATCTCCCGGGAGACCGGGCTGACGCCGCCGCTCTTCCGCGCGGTTGCCCGCTCCGGCCCCTCACCTTCCGGCGGACCACCAGGGGGCTCCGGTTCACCGTAGAGAACCCAGAGGTCCTCCCACAGCCGCGCGGGCGCGCGGCCGCCTGTCAGCAGCGCGGCCAGCTGCTGGACCACCGTGGTCATGGATACCTCGGCCGCGCCGCGGAGCTTTAGCAGCCGTCGCGGCAGGGAGCGAGGGCGCCAGCTGCCCGGCAGTGTTCCCTGCACCGCCCGGCCTGCCCCGGGACGGGAACCGCCGATGAGGGACCGGAGACGCCGCCTTGGCCCTTCCGCCGGTACAAGGGCCAACAGGATCGCCAGGACGAAGAGCCCCGTCAAAACCGCCGTCATGGCGCACCCGGGCTAGGCGCCTGCCGCGGCAGTCCAGCCTCGGCGGGCAGCTCCCCCGGGTCGAGGCCCAGCCGGAACGCCAGCTCCGGCCACGCCGGCCCGGCACGGAGCGCCCCTTGGTCTGCGTTGAGGGCCGATGACACAACGAGTGCGGATCCGGTGTCCCCCACCAGCCCAACAGACGCGACATGACGTCCCGCCGCTGTTCGTTGGAGGTGGACCACTGCGTCGAGCGCGCTGGCAGCCTGGAGCCGGACGGCGTCGGGCGCCATCCCGGCGAGCGCGCCCAGTGCCGTCAGCCGCGCGGGGACGGCCGCGGCGGTGTTGGCATGGATGGTGCCCCCGGCTCCCGTGTGCCCGGTGTTCATCGCCGCGAGGAGTTCACGGACCTCGGCTCCCCGGCATTCCCCGACCACCAGCCTGTCGGGCCGCATACGCAGCGCCTGCCGGACCAGCTCGCCGAGATCGACGGCGCCGCCGCCCTCCAGGTTGCTGTGCCGCGACTCGAGGGAGACCACATGGGGGTGGACGGGGTTCAGCTCCGAGGCGTCCTCGATCAGGACGAGCCGTTCTCCCGGGGCGCAGAGTCCGAGCAGCGTGGCGAGCAGCGTGGTCTTCCCCGAGCCGGTCGCACCGCTGACCAGGAAGCTCAGGCGCCGCACCACCATACGGGTCAGGACGTCCCGGATAAACGGCCCGAACATGCCGCTCCCGCCCAGCTCGTCGAGGGAGAAGACAAATTCGCGCCGGATCCGGATGCTGAGCAGGGTCCCGGCAGTGGAGATCGGAGGAAGCACGGCATGGACCCGGTAACCGCCGTCGAGCCGGACATCGACGCAGGGCGAGCCGTCGTCGAGCCTACGCCCGCCGGCCGCGACCAGTCGGGAGGCCAAAGCACGGACCTGGGCCTCGCCGGTGAAGACGACAGGGGCTGGTTCGAGTCCGCGGCCGCGGTCCAGCCAGACGGAGTCCGGGGCGTTGACGAAGATGTCGGTCACGAACGGGTCGCGGGTGATCGGCTGCAGCGGTCCCAGGCCGTTCAGTTCCGCGCTGATACTTTCGACGGCGGCCAGGGCACCGGCCGTGCCGAGGAGCCTGCCGCTCGCCTGCACGGCGGCCGCCACCCGGGAGGCGGTGACCGGCCCGGCCTCGGCCATGACCGTTTCGCGGACCGCTTCGAGGAGCCGCGCATCCACTCTGGGCGGCAGTCCACGTTGGCGCCGGCGGAACCGCGGGCCGTCCGCGTCCGTAGGAGCCGGCACGTCCGGACTCACGGGTATCCGTCCGCCGAGAAGGCCAGCACAGCTTCGGTGAAGTGCCGCACACTGCGCCGCCGGCCGGCGTCCAGCAGCCGTCCTTGTTCCGTGGCGGCGGCTGTGCCTCGGATCTCCGGCATAATCGCCCTGGCCGGAAGGCCCACGGCGTCGGAAATCAGCTGAATGTCCAGCGCCGCCCCGTGGTTGGCCCTGATAACCAGCGAGGTATCCACGGGCGGAAGTTCGGACACCAGACGCGCGGACGCCACCGCCGCCCGGAGCTGGGCTGGCAGCACCAGGAAAATCCGGTCGCACTCCCAGGCGAAGGCACGCAGGATGTCCCGGCCGCGCCCGATGTCCAGCAGAACCAGTTCATAGCCGCGCCGGGCCGCGTCCAGCACGCCGGACACGGCGGCCGGATCGACACCCCCGGGCCGTTGCCTGGTGCCCGGCCAGGACAGGAACGAGAAACCGCCGGCCTCGGGCAGGGCCGCGTACAGCTGGTCCGGATCAATGCTGCCGCTGGCCTCGGCGAGATCGGGCCAGCGAAGCCCGGGCACATCCTCGGCGGCGAGGGCCAGTTCCAGGCCGCCGCCTTGAGGATCCGCGTCGATCAGGAGCACGCGTGCCCCCGCCCCTGCGGCGGCTTGGGCCAGCCAGATCGCCGCCGTCGTGGCTCCGGCGCCGCCACAACCGCCGGTAATACCCATCACGTGGCCGCCGGGATCCGGGGCATCGGAGCGGCTCAGGAACTCCGCGAGCCACGTCCCAGCGTCGGGCAGCACGGCAACCCGTTCGGCCCCGATGGCCGCGGCCAGCTCCCACAGACGTTCCCCATCGCCGCTCAAGCCCACCAGCACGGCCGGGGCACGCCGGCGGACCGGCAACTCAAGGACGTCGCTGCCGACGAGCACGGCACTGGCCGCGTCCCACAAGGGGCCCGCCTCCCCGGCGTCCCGGGCCACACTCAATTGCCGGCCGGCCGCGGCCACGATGCGCTCCACCTCTGCCCGCAGGACCTCGGACGCCGTCACGAGGAGGGTCTCCACCGGACCGTCCGGCGGCCCGTGCTCCGGCGTACCGCCGGGGAAGGGCTGCCGGGGCGCGGGCTCTGGCCGCTGATGCCTGCTCATGCCACCACTCTGATGGCACAGACTGCCCCAGCCACCCAACAGGTGCGGCTATGTGGACAACTCCGGCAGCAGTCACCCGGAACGGGGCCCACGCACAGTCACCCACCCGCCGTCACCCAGCCGGTCCGCCACACCCCGGCCGGTCCGCTGCCGCCCCAGAGACAGGGCAGAATTGAGCCTATGTACCTGCTGCTCGCCGCCCACCCCGACGGCGCAGCCCTCCACCAGCTCACCGCGGAGGGGGCGCCCGACCCGTCCGCCCCCGATCCCCGCCTCGTCAGCGCCACCGACCTGCCCGGCGTCGTCCGCCAGCTCGAACGGCACCGTCCGCGCTGGATCTGGCACCGCACCCAGGACTGGTATCCCGCCCTCCTGGCCGCCGGCGTCGAACTGGAACGCTGCTATGACCTGACCCTGTGCGGCGCCATCCTGGCCCACTCGGAGTTCACCGCACACACCGAGTACGCCCGGTCGGCCGAGAAACTGACGCAGGACGACGACGTTCTCCAGCCGCCGCGGTCCCTGCAGCCGCCTCCCCCGCCCGCGGACCAGGGGGCCCTGTTCGACGCCCCGGGAGCACGCACCGCGCCGCGGCACACCCCTGACGAACTGCGCGCCGAATACGCCGCACAGCAGCAGGCCCTGGCCGCGGTCGCCCCGGAAGGCGACCGGCGGAAGCAACGGCTGCAGCTGCTCCTCGCCGCCGAATCCGCCGGAGCCATGATCGCCGCCGAGATGCAGCACACCGGGGTTCCCTGGCGTGAGGAACTGCACGAACGGATCCTCGCCGACTACCTGGGCCCGCGCCCGCCCCAGGGCCACCGTCCGGCGAAGCTGGAGGCCCTGAACGCCGAGCTGCGCCGTCTCCTGCAGTCCCCGGCGCTGAACCCGGACTCCCCGCAGGATCTGATGCGTGCCCTGCACCGGAACGGCATCGAGGTGAAAACCACACGCCAGTGGGAGCTGAAGGAATCCACCCACCCGGCCATCGAACCCCTCCTCGCCTATAAGAAACTCGCCCGGCTGCACGCGGCCAACGGGTGGGCCTGGCTGGACGCCTGGGTCAGGAACGGCCGCTTCCAGCCCGAATACGTGGTGGGCGGAGTGGTGTCCGGGCGCTGGGCCTCCCGGGGCGGCGGTGCGCTCCAGATCCCCCGCCAGATCCGGGGCGCCGTCCACGCCGACCCGGGCCACAAGCTGATCGTGGCCGACGCGTCACAGCTGGAGCCCCGCGTTCTGGTGGCGCTGGCCCAGGATTCCCGGATGGCCGAGGCAGCCCGGGACAAGGACCTGTACGCCGGTATCGCCGCGCAGGGCTTTGGCGGCGACCGGGCCAAGGCGAAGGTCGCGCTGCTCGGTGCCATCTACGGGGCCACCACCGGCGAGTCCGGGCGGCTGATGCCGCAGCTGGCCAAGACGTATCCGCGCGCCGTTGGCTACGTGGAGCAGGCTGCCCGCGACGGCGAGGCCGGCAGGACGGTCACCTCGCGGCTTGGCCGCAGCAGCCCGCCGCCCTCGGAGGGGTGGCTGCGCAGCCAGCAGTCCGCCACCGCGGAAGAACAACGCCGGGCCGAGGCGCTGGCCCGGTCGCGCGGCCGGTTCACCCGGAACTTCGTGGTGCAGGGATCCGCCGCGGACTGGGCTGCCTGCTGGCTGGCCGAACTACGACGCCGGCTGCGCACCCTGCGTGCCGAGGGCTCGCCCGCCGGCGAACTCGTTTTTTTCCTGCACGATGAGGTGATGGTTCATTGCCCGGCCGGGGCCGTGGACGTTTGCACGCGGGTCATCGAGGAATCAGCGGCCGCCGCCAAGGAACTGCTGTTCGGCAGGATCCCGGTGGAGTTCCCCGTGAGCATCGCCGTCGTCGACTCCTATGACAACGCCAAATAGCCGCCCCGGACGCCCGGGGTAACGTACCCGCCGGTAGCGTTGCGGCGGCTCCGTGCACCCGGATACCCTCGAAAAGCCCCGGCGACAGATCCCGTTTGTTCCGGCGCGCAATGCAACGAAGCAGGGAACCGGGGAGGCAGCAGAGTGGCTGGCGTATTCGAAATTGCAGCGGCCGGAGACGAGTCGTATTTCTTCAGGCTCACGGCCGCGGACGGAACGGTGGTGGCCGTGTCGCCCCTTTTCGATACCGTCAAGGGGGCCGCCGCCGGCATCACCGCGGTCCGTGAGAACGCCGCCACCGGGCATATTGTGGACCGGTCCCCGACGCGGCCGTAGCCGCGGGTGCCTGCCCAGTCTCCTAGACGTCGATCCCGTGCAACCGCGTGCGGTCCCAGCGGACGGACCAGCCCAGCTGGTCGAAGAGCTGGTTGAGGATCATTCCGGTGAAACCCCAGACCACCACACCGTTGACGGTGAAGGCCGGGCTCTGGAACGTCTGGCCGGCCCGGCTGACGGTGGCCATTACCCGGTTGTCGGGGTCCAGCAGGTCCCGCACGGGCACCCGGAACACCTGCGAGGATTCGCCGTAGTCCACCACCCGCACGGGCGACTGGGAAGCCCACCAGCCCAGGACCGGGGTCACCAGGAAATTTCCCCGCGGCAGCGCCAGCTCGGGCATGGCACCAAGGACCTCCACCCCGCGCGGGTCCAGTCCGGTCTCCTCTTCAGCCTCGCGCAGGGCGGCCTCGATGACGGTTTCGCCGGGGTCGATGCCGCCGCCGGGGAAGGCGACCTGTCCGGGGTGGTCGTCGAGGGTCTGCGCCCGCTGCAGCAACAGCACGTCCAGGTCCGCCGGTGCAAGCAGCTTCACGGAGGTCGCAGGGACGTCATCGAGCGAGCCGAACAGCATTAGCACGGCGGCCCGCCGCACCCGCTCGCCGGGCTCCACCGCCAGCTCGCGCCACCGCGGATCCGGTGCCGGCGCCGTTCCGGCCCGCACCGCGGCCACGAGGTCTATCAGGTCCTGGCGGGCGGTCATCGTTGCCTTTTCTGTGATTCCATGCGGATTTCCGCCGCGCGGTGCGTTTCGGCGAGCAACTTCGCCAGGAGTTCCTCCTGCCCCGGGGCCAGCTCGTACTTCAGGAGTTTCCGTGCCTTGTCCGGGTCCGTTTCGCCGGCACCGTAACTCGGGCACCAGTTCGCGACGGCACAGGCGCCGCACGCCGGCTTGCGCGCGTGGCACACCCGCCGGCCGTGGAAAACGACGCGGTGCGACAACATGGTCCAATCCCGGGGTTCGAACAGTTCCGCGACGTCGGCCTCGATCCGGACCGGGTCCTCCGAGTCCGTCCAGCCGAAGCGGCGGGCCAGCCGGCCGAAGTGGGTGTCCACCGTGATGCCGGGCACGCCAAACGCGTTACCGAGGACAACGTTCGCCGTTTTCCGTCCGACGCCGGGCAGCGTCACCAGGTCCTCCAGGCGGCCGGGCACCTCGCCGTCGTAGTCGTCGACGAGCTTGGTGCCCAGCGCCATCAGGTTCCGTGCTTTGGCCCGGAAAAAGCCGGTGGGTTTGATGATCGCCTCGAGCTCGGCCGGGTCAGCCTCGGCCATGCTCCGCGCGTCCGGGTACCGGGCGAAGAGCAGCGGCGTGATCTGGTTGACCAGCAGGTCCGTGGTCTGGGCGGACAGGACAGTCGCCACCACGAGTTCAAACGGGTTACGGAAATCCAGTTCCGCGTGCGCGTAGGGATACTGTCCGGCCAGTTCCTTGTTGATCCGGCGGGCACGGCGCTTGAGCCCCAGCGCCGTCTCCCCATCGGCCCGCGGGCTGGGTTTCGCGCTGCCGGAGCCCGCGCCGCCGGGTGCGGTGGCCACGGCTCCGCTAGCCGCGTTCGATGTTGCTGAGGTCGCGGAGCACGCCGACGCGGCCGTCGGTGTGCTGGACCAGGAATTCGTGGCCGCGGTCCTCGAGAGCCAGCACCCAGCCCCCGGGCTCGATGACGAAGGCCGGGGCGCCGCTGCGTTCGTCGACGGCAGTACGGGGCTGCGCGACGGCGAACCAGAACGCCTCGTAGGCCGGCTGGGCTCCCGCTTCCGGGCGCTGTGCCGGGTCGACGGTGGCGCCGATCGGTTCCTGCGACCGGACCTGCGGGGTGAGGGCGGTGGGGGCGTCATGGGCCGCGGCCGGGGCGGACGACGACGTTGCGGCCGGGGCCACCGCGGCCGACGCCGGAATACCGGCCGCCTGGGTTTCCTCCGGACGCGCGGTCTGCGGCGCGGTCTGGGCGGCGGTCTGCGGGGTGGGCGCCGCAGCCTGGGTCTGCTCGGCGGCGGTGCCGGAGGCAGCGCCGTGCCCGGCCGGAGCCGGAGCGGGGGCCGAAGTGGCAGCTTGGGTCTGCTCCGCGGCGGGCGCGGAGTCCTGTCCGGCAGCCGGGGGCGTGTAGGCCGCCGTCGGCGTCGGGGACGCGGACGGCGTGGAGGCGGACGGCGTGGAGGCGGACGGGACGACGCCGTTCGCCTGGGTCGCGGGCTCGGCACCGGCGGGGCGGGCGTACGGGGAGGCGGCCGCCGCACCGGCGGAGGCTCCGGCTACACCGGCGGCTGTTCCCGCTGCCGTCCCGGCGGGGGTCCCGGCTCCGTAAGGTGCTTCCTGGTGACCGCGGGCCCCGGAGTCATGCGAGGCAGTCTCCGGGTTTTCGGCCTTTTTGCCCGGCGTGACGCGTTTGGCCCATCCGGCCAGCGTGCTGCCGCCGTCCTTGGGCTTCCCGGCGCCCGCGGCCTTGGGCTCCTTGGGTGCCCGGGGCTTGCGGACCGGCTGCGCGGCGTCACGGGCCACGATGTGGGCGGGAGCCTCGGCGCGGTGCAGGAAATCACCGGCGAGGCTGGGGAACAACCGCGCGAGCACCGTGGCGGTGAACAGCCCAAGGGCGCCGATCAAGCCAAGCAGGAGGCTCGGCACAAAGGCGCCGGCGGTAGCCAGGAAGAAGAACGCCAGGCTGAAGGACGCCACCACGGAGCCGAACTGGTCAATCGAGAGGGACCCGACACGGATTTTTGTGCCGGGGCTGACCCGGCGGGCCACGAAAAGGGCCGTGACGATGACGGGCAGCAGGACTCCGAGGCCCAGGAAAAAGAGGCTGCCCAGGTTCCAGAGGTTGTACCGGACCGCGAACATCGGGATCAGGGAGGCGATGAAGAGCACCAGGGTGGACCCGAACACGGTGAGGTCCCGGACGGTGAACGGGCCCAGCACGGCCTCGTTGTTCCTCGTGTTCGGTTTGTCCACCGTGAAGCGTGGCTGCTCCCCGCGCTGTTCCCCCCGTGCCTCGGCCGGGACCGGGCCGGACTGGCCTGCCTGGCCGTCGTTGCGGGAGGGCGTGTGGAGCTGCCCGTTGCTTTGCTCGTACATTCTGTTCTCCTTAGCGTGGCCGCACCCTGGACGGTGCCGCCTAACGGCAGGCGAAAAAAGGACCGCCAGCGGTCCTGTCGCCCCCATCGGATGTCACAACTCCATCTCAGCCTAGCCAAGTGCAGGACTGATCACTAGCTGCCCGGCCGTCACTCCAGCACCGGCGCTGAACCCTTTCGCCCTGCGCTTAAACCGGTCGTCCGGACGGCCGGAGTCCGTGTTTCTGGGGGCGCCCGCCATTCGGCGCTTAATAAACACCGTTCACGGTTCCTCGTGTGACGGGGCACACGTTCTGTCAGGGCCACGCGTTAGGGTGTATTTCGGAACAGCTCCTCGCGGTACGGCCGTGACCAGCCGATGCCCGGCGACGCGCAGGCGGTCGGCATTGCGGTGGACATGGACGTCCGTGCAGCACGGATCGATGAATGACGAGGTTCACCATGTCCCAGCAGCCCCAGGGCTCCACCACCACCACTCCCCGCCAGGGCGACGCCTTCGAGAACCTCTCGCACGAGGACCGGAAGTTTGCCCCGTCGGCGGAGTTCGCGGCCAACGCCGTGGTCACCGCGGCGGACTACGCCGAGGCCGACGCCGACAGGCCGGCTTTCTGGGCCAAACAGGCCCGCGGGCTCTTGAGCTGGAGCAAGGACTTCACCCAGACACTGGACTGGTCCACGCCCCCGTTCGCCAAATGGTTCGTCGGCGGCGAGATCAACGCCGCGTACAACGCCCTGGACCGCCACGTGGAGGCCGGCAACGGGGACCGGGTGGCCATCTACTTCGAGGGTGAGCCCGGGGACACGCGCACCTACACCTACGCGCAGCTGACGGAGGAGGTCAAGAAGGCCGCCAACGCGTTTGAATCCCTCGGTGTGGCCAAGGGCGACCGGGTGGCGGTGTACCTGCCGATGATCCCCGAGGCCGTTATCACTCTGCTGGCCTGCGCCCGGATCGGCGCCATCCACTCGGTTGTCTTCGGCGGGTTCTCCGCCGAAGCCCTGAGGTCCCGGATCGACGACGCCGAGGCGAAGCTGGTGGTCACGGCCGACGGTACTTACCGCCGCGGCAAGCCCAGTCCGCTGAAGCAGGCCGTCGACGAAGCCCTGTCCCACGAGGGCAGCGGCGACGGGCACACGGTCCAGAACGTCGTCGTGGTCAAACGCAACGGCCAGGATGTCGACTGGCATGAGGGCCGGGACCACTGGTGGTCCGACACCGTCGACGCCGCCTCGGCCGAGCACACCGCCGTCGGCCACGACGCCGAGCATCCGCTGTTCATCCTCTACACCTCCGGAACCACAGGCAAACCCAAGGGCATCCTGCACACCACCGGCGGCTACCTCACCCAGGGCGCCTACACCCACAAGGCCGTCTTCGACCTGCACCCGGAAACGGACGTCTATTGGTGCACGGCCGACATCGGCTGGATCACCGGCCACTCCTACGTCGCCTACGCGCCGCTCCTGAACGGCGCCACCCAGGTGATGTACGAGGGCACGCCCGATTCCCCGCACCAGGGCCGCTGGTGGGAGATTGTGGAGAAGTACAAGGTCTCCATCCTGTACACCGCCCCCACCGCCATCCGCACCTTCATGAAGTGGGGCAAGGAGATCCCGGCCAAGTCGGACCTGTCCTCCATCCGCGTCCTGGGGTCCGTGGGCGAACCCATCAACCCCGAAGCCTGGATGTGGTACCGGGAGGTCATCGGCTCCAACGCCGGCGCGCACGGAGAAACCAAAGAGAACCCGGCACCGATCGTGGACACCTGGTGGCAGACCGAAACCGGCGCCCAGATGATCGCCCCGCTTCCCGGGGTCACCGCGACCAAACCGGGTTCCGCGCAGGTCCCGCTCCCCGGCATCGCCGTGGACGTCGTGGATGAGGCCGGCGAATCCGTACCCAACGGGGCCGGCGGGTACCTGGTGATCCGGGAGCCGTGGCCGGCCATGCTGCGAGGGATCTGGGGGGACCCGGAGCGGTTCAAAGAGACCTACTGGTCCCGTTTCGAGACGATGTACTTCGCCGGCGACGGCGCCAAGAAGGACGACGACGGCGACATCTGGCTGCTGGGGCGGGTGGATGACGTTATGAACATCTCCGGCCACCGGCTCTCGACGGCGGAGATCGAGTCCGCCCTCGTCTCCCACCCGGCCGTAGCGGAGGCCGCCGTCGTCGGAGCCGCCGACGAGACCACCGGGCAGGCCGTCGTCGCGTTCGTCATCCTGCGCGCGGACGCCGTGGACTCCGGCGACGCGATGGTCCAGGAACTCCGCAACCATGTGGGCAAGGAGATCGGGCCGATCGCCAAGCCCCGGACCATCCTGGTGGTGCCGGAACTGCCCAAGACCCGCTCCGGCAAGATCATGCGGCGCCTGCTCAAGGACGTCGCCGAAGGCCGCGAAGTGGGCGACGCCACCACCCTGGCCGACAACACCGTGATGGCCCAGATAGCGAGCTCGCTCAAGAAGTAGCCCGCGCTCAAGGTCTAACGCATAGGCCGTCGGCCCCCTGAGCCCCCACCAGCCGGTGGGGGCTCAGCCGGCGGGGCGGCGGCCGCAGCAAGACACATCAGCGTCCGGCCGCGCCAACGCGGTACATTGGCAGGCATGAGCGAAGCCACCCCCTCGGACCCCGGCCGCGGCACCATCCTGGTCCTCAACGGTCCCAACCTGAACCTGCTGGGCACCCGCGAGCCGGAAAAGTACGGCACGGCCACCCTTGCCGACGTCGAACAGCTTGCCAAGGACGCAGGCGCGGCCCTCGGGTTCGACGTCGAGTGCTTCCAGTCCAACCATGAAGGCGCGCTCATCGACGCCATCCACGCGGCCCGCGGCAAGGCCGTCGGCATCGTGCTGAACGCCGGCGCCTACACCCACACCTCGGTGGCGATCCGGGATGCCCTCACGGCCGTGCAGGTGCCCGCCGTCGAGGTCCACATCACCAACGTGCACGCCCGTGAACCGTTCCGGCACCACTCCTATCTGTCCGATGTCAGCAAAGCCGTCATCGCCGGCGCCGGCGTCCTGGGTTACCGTTTCGCCGTCGAATACCTCGCCGAACTGAACGCGCCCCGGGGCTGACCATGGCCCCGGATGCCGGGCCCACCCGGACCTCGAACTGGTACCGGCACTTCGGTACCGTCGACGCGCCCGGCAACTCCGCCTGCTACGCGGAGTGGTCGCTGGGCATCGCCGACGATCCCGCGCTGCTCCGGCGGATCGATCAGTGGCCGCACAACAAACGCCAGCCGCTGCTGATGCTGGCGGCCGCCCGCTTCCTGGGCGCCGGGATCAGCCCCTACCCGGAGTTCCGGCAGTTCCTGGACCGTCACTGGGACGCCGTCTCCCGGACCGTCCTCGCGCGCTCCACGCAGACGAACGAGGCCGGCCGCTGCGCCGCGCTCCTGCCGTCCCTGGCGCGGATCGCCGCAGCGGAGCGCCGGCCACTGGCCCTGATCGAGGTCGGCGCGTCGGCCGGGCTCACCCTGTACCCGGACCGCTACGGTTACGAGTTCGACGCCGGGCCCGGTGCCCTGACGCGCCTCGATCCTGCGGGCGCCGCGGCCGGGACCTACCCTGTCCTGCGGTGTTCCACGACCGGCCCGGTGCCTTTGCCAGCCGTGCTGCCGGAGGTGTCCTGGCGCGCCGGGATCGACCTCAATCCCCTGGACATCCGGAACGCCGACGACGTCGCCTGGCTGGAGGCCCTGATCTGGCCGGAGCAGGACTTCCGCCGCCAGCGGCTGCGCCAAGCGATCAGCGTCGCCCGCGCGGATCCGCCCCTGCTGGTTGCCGGGGACCTCAACGAACAACTCGTGGCCCTGGCGGACCAGGCACCGCCGGACGCCGCCCTGGTGGTATTCCACAGCGCCGTGATGGCCTACCTCGACGCGGAGAGCCGGGAGCGTTTCCGCGACACGATTGGCCTGCTGGCAGCCGAACGCGGCTGCCACTGGATCTCGAACGAGGGCCACATGGTGATCGTGCAGGCCGACGGCTCCAGCGTGGTGCCGGAAATGGACGAATCGCGTCTAGGCGGCCGCTTCCTCCTGCTCGAAGACGGGCTGCCCGTGGCGATCGCCGGCCCGCACGGCCAAAGCCTGGAGTGGGTCGAAGCGCCTGCGGGCTAAGGTGCGGCTACGAACACCTCGCGGCTATTTCTTGATGCACTGACCCGGCGAAACGGCGGTGCCCAGCCCGGCAGCGCGGGCGGCGACGGGGGCGAGATCATTCATGGTGATGGCGAATCCGAGCGAGGGTTCAGAGGTTGACTTGGCGAAGACGACGCCGGCCACCTGCCCGGACGTGGTCAGCAAGGGGCCGCCGGAGTTGCCCGGCTGGACGTCGCCCGCCAGCCGGTAGACGTCCTCGGCGGCGGCGTTGTTCCCGTAAATATCCGGGACCAGGACGGTGGTGATGTCGCGCACGGTTGCCGGCTTCGACTGGAACGGACCGCCGTGCGGGTAGCCCGCGAAGGCGGCCGGGCTGCCGGCGGGCAGGTCCTGGCCCATGGGCAGCGGAGCGGAGGGCAGTCCGTCCACGGCCAGCACGGCGAGGTCGTGCCGGCTGTCGAAGTAGACCACCCGGCCGGGAAGCGCCCCGCCGCCGGGGACCTCGACCACAGGCTCCGGCACGCCGGCCACCACGTGCGCGTTCGTCACGACGCGGCCTGGCGAGACCACAAAACCGGTGCCGGTCTGGTTCTGGCCGCACTGGTACGCGGTGCCGGCGATCTTCAGTACGGAAGCGGCGGCTTTGTTCAGTGCCGGGGTGTCGGTGCTGGCATCCGGAACCGGCACCGGCCGGCTGCCGACGCCTCCCTCGAACAGGGTGGGGATGCCGTCCCCGATCACGGCCGACCGCAGCTGCGCCATGGACGTCTTCAGCGGCGTGGGCGTGACGCCGTCGATGAAGCCGATCACCTTCGAATCGGCAAGCTGCTGGGACACAAAAGGAACACCGAGGGCGCTGATGCTGAAGGCCAGCATGGACATCACAAGGGCGGACACGGCGAGGTTGACCCCGCCGCCGACCACCCGGTCGACCAGGCGGAGCGGGCTGATCCGGACGACGCTGCGGATCCGCCGGCCGATCATGGTGCCCAGCCCGTGGCCCAGCATGATCAGGAGCACGGCCGTGGCGATGATCGCGGTGAGGCGCCAGCCCGGGTCGTCCACGAGGTCGCTGACGATCGGCACGGACATAAAGGCGGCCACGGCACCGGCGGCGAAGCCCGCGATGCCGCCCAGCGTCACCAGGAAGCCGTTCCGCAAGCCGTAGATCAGGTAGGACAAGAGCGTCAAAATCAACGCCAGGTCCAGGATGGTCAAGCCGAACACCGGGGCTCCTTAGGGACTGGTAGGACCCTTATTCTACCGGCGCAGGCTGACTGTTTGTCGGGGCCGGGTTCCGGGCTGGACGGGGCGCGGGCGGTGATGTCGACCGTGGCCGGATGCGTGGTCCGGGCCGGGGCCGGGCCGTCACGTGCCCGCCGCAAAGCGCGTTTCGGTGCCAAGTACGTCACAGAAGCCGCAAAATTCTGAAACAATGGCTGAAGCGCCCCAGCCGACACAGTAAGTCAGGAGATTTCATGGATATCGAGGTATTGCGCCGCGCACCCCTTTTCGCCACGCTCGACGACGAGGCGTTCCGTCTGCTGACGGACGAACTCACCGAGGTGGACCTCTCACGCGGAGCCTCGGTTTTCCGGGAAGGCGACCAGGGTGACCAGCTCTACTTCATCGTCTCCGGCAAAGTGAAGCTTGGCCGCACSTCCCCCGACGGCCGCGARTCGCTGCTSGCCATCCTCGGCCCGGGYGAAYTGTTCGGCGAAATGGCCCTGTTCGACCCGAGCCCGCGTACCGCCACCGCCACCGCGGTCTCCGAGACCCGCCTGGCCGGGTTGAAGAACGAGAGCCTCAACGCCCTGCTGCGGACCCGCCCGGAGGTTTCCGCACAGCTGCTGCAGGCCCTGGCCCGCCGCCTGCGCCGCACCAACGACTCACTCTCCGACCTCGTCTTCTCGGACGTTCCGGGACGTGTGGCCAAGGCGCTGCTGGATCTGGCCGACCGCTTCGGCCGACCGGCGACCGACGGCGTGCTGGTGGCCCACGAGCTGACCCAGGAAGAGCTGGCCCAGCTGGTCGGCGCCTCCCGCGAAACGGTCAACAAGGCCCTCGCCGAGTTCGTCCAGCGCGGCTGGCTGCGCCTCGAGGCCCGGGCCGTTGTGATCCTCGACATGCAGCGTTTGCGCCAGCGTTCCCGCTAGGCCCCCTGCGCCTGTAGGCATACGAAGGGCCGGCTCCGGACGATCGGAGCCGGCCCTTCGCTGTATCCGGACTGGTGCTGCGTTCTACCGTTCGCGCTGCGGTTCCCCCGCCACGGTCTTGGCGGCTTCGACTTCGAGCATGAGCCGGCCGTCCTCTTCCACCAGGGTCGGCTGGTAGGCGTGGGCCTTGCGCTTGTAGCTCAGGTAGGCGATGCAGCCGTTGGCTGCGGCCATCTTCTCCAGCATGATCTCCGAGCCGGGTACCAGGAGCTGGCCGAGCGTCAGCCCCACCGTGTTCGGCTGGCCCACCTCGTCGCCGAGGACCGTCGTGTCACGGCCCTCCACGGCCTTGCGGACACAAACCCACCGCGCCCACACGCCCTTACTGGCCAGCATCGAGGGCTGCTGGTTCATCGGGATGGTCGCAGCGAAGTAGCGGGTGTTGAAGCGGCGGTGGGCGAAGTCGGGGCTAAGCCAGTTCACCAGAGGTTTGAGCAGGTCGGTACGAACCGACAGGCCGCGCTTGGCAAGCACGTCGGTGAACGACTTTTCCTGGTCTGCCACCGCTTCGCGGGCGCGCATCCACTCGGACGTGGACGTGGCCTCCACGGTGGTGGACAGGTCCGGGCCGGCCAGCAGGACGCCCGTCTCCTCGAACAGCTCACGGATGGCGCCCACCACATGGCGGCGCGCCAGCCCGACGTCGGGCGTTCCCATCTGGTCGGCCCACCACTGTGGCGGCGGACCAAGCCAGCCGACGGCGTCGTCGTCGGAGGATTCGAGCGAGCCGCCGGGGAAGGCGAGCACGCCGAGCGGCGACGAGCCGGGCCGGTAACCCAGCCAGGTTTCCAGCCCGGTGGGCGAATCGCGCAGCAGGACCACGGAGGACGCGAACCGGGGCGCCCGGGGGGTCCGCTCGCCGTGGTCAATCCAGCTGCGGGCGGCCTCCTCAAGATCCGGGGGGAGGACAAACAGGCGTCGTGCTAAGTGCGGCAAAGGAAGCGACCGGCCTTTAGGCGAATTCGGCGATCAGTTCGACCTCGACCGGGGAGTCGAGCGGCAGGACTGCAACGCCGACGGCGGAGCGTGCGTGCTGGCCGGCGTCGCCGAGGACTTTGCCCAGGAGCTCGGAAGCGCCGTTGATAACACCGGGCTGGCCGGTGAACGAGGGGTCCGAAGCGACGAAGCCGACCACCTTGACGATGCGGGTGACCCGGTCGAGGTCACCGATGACGCTCTTGACGGCAGCCAGGGCGTTGACGGCGCAGATCTCCGCGTAGCGTTTGGCCGCCTCCGGTGAGACGGTGGGCTCATCCGAGGCGGCCTCGGTGCCGCCGGAGACCTTGCCGGTCGCTTCCAGCTTGCCGCCGATGAACGGCAGCTGGCCGGACGTGTACACGTGGTTGCCGGAGATCACGGCGGGGACGTATGCGGCCACCGGGGCGGCAACGTCGGGAAGCGTCAGGCCGAGCTCGGCAAGGCGTTGTTCGACGGCGGACGACGCGCCGGTTGCCGTGGCACTTTCGGCCGGGCCGGCGGTGCTGGCGGCCGGAGCTGCGGTGCTCACAGCCGTGGCCGGCGCCGCTGTTTCGGGGGTGGTCATTGCTAGTTCTTCTCCCGCTTCAAGTAGGCAACCAGGCCGTTTCCATCGGGGCCTGTAACAACCTGGACGAGCTCCCAGCCGTCCTCGCCCCACTGGTCCAGGATCTGCTTGGTCGCGTGGATAATGAGCGGAATCGTGGCGTACTCCCATTTGGTCATGAAGTAAAGCCTAGTCCTTGCCGGTAAAGTGGAAAACATGGCGACTGGTAAGAACCCTTTATTCGACACGGCCACCACCCTCGGAAAGCTCATCCTTTTCCTGGGCGTGAGCGCGATTTGTGGTGTCCTCGTGGCGGGGCTGCTGGTCCCGGCGGCCGCCGTTTCCGGCAATGCCGCGAGCGGTTCGATCAAATTCTTTGAGACCCTTCCGGCGGAACTGAAGGTTGAGCCGCCGAGCCAGTCGACCAAGATCCTGGCCGCCGACGGCAGCGTCATCGCCAACCTGTACCAGGAGAACCGGACCCGGGTTTCGCTGGACCAGATGTCGCCGTACATCAAGGACGCGGTAGTCGCCATTGAAGACAGCCGCTTCTACGAACACGGCGGCGTCGACACCACCGGTATTCTCCGCGCACTGGTCAGCACTGCCCGCGGCAACAAGCAGGGTGCCTCGACCATCACCCAGCAGTACGTGAACAACGTCATCAACTCCTCCCTGGAGTCCGAGGGCAAGGGCGACAAGGTCCTGCTGAACGGTGTTAACAAGGGCGTCGGTGACAAGCTCCGCGAGATGAAGCTCGCCATCGCGCTGGAGAAGAAGTTCTCCAAGGAACAAATCCTCGAGGGTTACCTCAACATCGTCTTCTTCAACCGTGACGCTTACGGCATCGAGGCTGCCTCGCGGTTCTTCTTCAGCACCTCCGCCAAGAACCTGACCCTGCCGCAGGCGGCCCTCCTGGCCGGCGTCGTGAACAGCCCGTCGTTCTACGACCCCATCACCAACCCGGACAACGCCAAGGTCCGCCGCAACCTGGTCCTCAAGGCCATGCTGTCGCAGAAGAAGATCAAACAGGCCCAGTACGACGCCGCCGTCGCCACGCCGGTCAAGACCAAGGTGACCCAGCCGCGCCAGGGCTGCGCCTATTCGCCGACGTCGCCGTACTTCTGCGACTACGTGCTGCACCTGCTGCTGAACAACCCCGCCTACGGTGCGGACACCAAGGAACGCGAACGGAAGATCTTCCGCGGCGGCCTGACCATCAAGACCACCCTGGACCCGAAGGCCCAGAAGGTCGCCCAGACGCAGGTTGACTCCGCCGCCGGCGCGAACCCGGACAAGTGGGGCGCGTCCATGGTGTCCGTGGAACCGGGCACCGGCAAGATCGTCACCATGGCCCAGAACACTTCATGGCTGGAAACCAAGGGAAAGTTCAACACGCAGCTGAACTTCAACGTCGACAGGTTCGATGACAAGGGCAACGACCTCAACGGCCTCGGCGGCGCCCAGCCCGGCTCCACCATGAAGCCGTTCACCTTCGCCGAGTGGCTGGACGAGGGCAAGTCGATGAACACCGTGGTCGACGGCTCCGTGCGCCAGTACCCCCTGAACTTCCCGTGGAAGAACACCTGCGGCACCAACACCGGCGCGTACAGCACCCCCGAACATGACGCGCAACTGGGCGCCGCAGAGGACCTGCAGAACGCCGAACCGGACTATTACAAGCCGATGTCCGTCCTCAAGGGCCTGTACAACTCCATCAACACCATCACGTTCGCATCCGCCGCCCAGCTCGATTTCTGCGGGATCCAGAAGGTCGTCGACGCGGTCGGACTGCACTCGGGGCTGCCCACCAGGGACCAGGACGGGAAGATTGTCCTCGACGCGAACGGCCACATCAAGGAGCCGACCCCGAAGATCAATATGTCCCAGATCTCCAACCTCCTGGGCTCCACCCAGACCGCTCCGCTGACCATGGCGAGTGCCTTTGCCACCTTCGCCAACGACGGCCGGTACTGCGCGCCGATCGCGATCACCTCGGTAACGGACGCAACCGGGGGCAAGCTGCCCGGCCAGGCCACGAACTGCCGCGACGCGCTCAAGCCCGAGGTGGCCAGGGGCGTGAACTACGCCCTGCAGGAAGTCCTGAACCGCGGCTCCGGCTCGCTGATCCAGCCACGCATTTCGACGGTGACCAACTTCCCGATCGCGGCCAAGACCGGTACCTCCAACAACAACGGTTCCACCTGGGTTGTTGGCCACACCACGGGCCTGGCCACCGCCGCCTGGTTTGGTGACCCGCTCGGCGCCCAGGGACGTTCGGGCCAGAACATCACGGTCAACGGCCAGTTCTACGAGGGCATCGACGGTTACATGATTGCCGGTCCCATGTTCTCCCGGTTCATGTCCCAGATCGCGCCCGGGTACGGCACCGAACCGTTCCCGGAACCGCCGTCGAACCTGCTGACCGAACCCACGCCTTACCAGCAGCCGAACACCAACACGGGCGGCAGCAACGGCGGCGGGAACAGCAACGCCAACACGGCGCCGTCGTCGCCGAGCCCGGCCCCGTCCTCCGCGCCGTCCGCGCAGCCGACTAAGCCCGGCAACAAGAAGCCGTAGCCGTGCCCGCCGGAACCACCCTGGCCAGCCGCGTCCGAAGCATCGGGCGCGGCTTCGCCGTCACCGCCGCTGCCGGGGCTGCAGCAGGCGCCGCCGCGACCGGCTATGGCCTGTGGGAGAAGAACCAGTTTGTCCTTCGGGAAGAAACGCTTCCCATCCTCCCGGCCGGGTTCGGCCCGCTGCGGGTGCTGCACCTGAGTGACATCCACTTCGTTCCCGGCCAGAACCGTAAGGCCGCGTGGCTCCGATCCCTCGCGGAACTAAACCCCGATCTGGTGGTCAACACCGGAGACAACCTCAGCCACGCCAAAGCGGTGGACCCCCTGCTGGAGATGCTGCAGCCGCTGATGGAATTTCCGGGCGTCTTCGTTCCGGGGTCCAACGACTACTTTGCCCCGCGGTTCAAGAACCCCGCGTCCTACTTCCTGGGGCCCTCGAAAGCCCAGAAGGACCCGGACCCCCTCGACTGGCCGCGGCTCCGGGCAGGCTTCGGCATGGGCGGCTGGGTGGATTTGACCAACCGCTGCCAGTCCCTGGTGGTCAAGGGACTCCGCATCGACTTCTCTGGCGTCGACGATCCGCACCTGCGCCTGGAGCGCTACGCCGGCTGGCCCCGCGGCACTAAAGGCCAGGACGGCAAACCGCACCTGCGGATCGCCGTCGCGCATGCCCCGTACCAGCGCGTGCTGGACCACTTCACCGAGGACGCCGCCGACCTCCTCCTGGCCGGCCACACCCACGGCGGCCAGATCTGCGTACCCGGCTACGGCGCCCTTGTCGCCAACTGCGACCTCCCCACGTGGCGTGCCAAAGGACTCCACGACTGGGAGAGCAACGGACGGACGACGCCGGTCAACGTCTCCGGCGGGATCGGCACCTCCCGCTTCGCGCCGGTCCGGATCGCCTGCAAGCCCGAAGCCGTGCTGCTCACCCTCACCGCACGTTCCTGAGCGGGGCTGCCACCACCCTCCGACGGACATGCCCATCCTTGGACTTCGGCGTCGGACATGCCCATCATTCCTGCCCCTCGGCGACGGACATGCCCATCCTTGGACTTCGGCATCGGACATGTCCGTCCCTAGACGCCGGCTTCGGGCATGCCCGTCAGTCCTGCACCTCGGCGACGGGCATGCCCATCCTTGGTCCCTAGCAATGGACATGTCCATCCCCGGCACTCTGGGATGGACATAGTGGCATTATGTCCATCCCCCAACGCCAGGAGTGGGCATGTCCGGACACACCTTGCGCCGGAGACGAGCATGTCCATCTGGGCCGTTGCAGAACACGCATGTCCGTCGCCAGCTCGGAAAAATGGGCATGTTCGGAAGTGGCATCCAAGAACGGACGGGCATGTCCAAGTTGGCCTCGGAAAAATGGGCATGTCCGTTCGGGCCGGCGCAGAACGGGCATGTCCGCCGCCGCGACCCTGGACCTACGCCCGTCGTCCCGCGCCCCCGCCCCGCCACCCACCGCCACCCCACCATTGCGGAACATAATTACTGGGCGAGATTCCGGAACTGGACAATATCCTGTGAACGGGGTCACGGGATGGCCTAGGGTAGTTGCTACAGGAAACTACATCCAGTTGCGTAATCCCTTTCGCAGTTGCAGCTAAGAAGCAGGCATGGCCAAGCAGACCCCGTTCTTCTCATCAATTCGCCGTCTATATCCGCACGTCAGGCCGATTATGCCGCGCCTGGTCATGGGCCTGCTCTCCGCCTTGATGGCCAGCCTGGTGGCCCTGGCCATTCCCCAAGTGCTGCGGGTGCTCATCAATGACTGGCTGCGTCCCGGCGGCAGCAGCCAGGCCGTCTGGATCGCCTCAACTGTGATTCTGCTGCTGGGGATCGCCGAAGCCGGGCTCGTCGCGCTCCGCCGGCAGTTCGTCATCAACCCCGCCACCACCGTGGAAACCCGGATGCGGGTGTCGCTGTACGACCACCTGCAGGATCTCACCGTCTCCTTCCACGACCGCTGGGGCTCCGGACAGCTGCTCTCGCGGGCCATGACGGACCTGAACTTCCTCCGGCGCTGGATGGCATTCGGCGCCATCATGCTGGTGGTCACCACCCTGACCGTCGTGATCGGCGTCGTCGTGATGTTTTCCATGAGCTGGCAGCTGGCCCTGATCTTCCTGGCCGCCGCGGTACCGATCATGATCTACGGCTTCCGCTTCCGTACCCGGTTCAGCAAGGTCGCCCGGCGCAGCCAGGACCAGGCCGGGGACCTCGCCACCACGGTCGAAGAGTCCGTCCACGGCATCCGCGTTCTCAAGGCTTTCGGACGCAGCCGCGAGGCACTCGAGAACTTCAACGAACAGGCCGAGGAGCTGCGCCAGACCGAGATCGCGAAAGCCAAGCACCTGGCGGCTTTCAGCCTGGTCGTGACGCTGCTGCCCGAGCTGGCGCTCGGCGCGGGCCTGGTGGTCGGCGTGATGCTGGCGGCCGACGGCGGGCTGAGCATCGGTTCGCTGGTGGCCTTCTTCGCCACCGCCGCCGTCATCGCGGCACCGGTCGAATTCTGCGGCATGCTGCTGGCCATGGCCCTCACCGCCAAGACCGCCGTGGACCGGCACTACGAGGTGATGGATGCGGTCAACACCATCACCAGCCCGGATCAGCCGCGCCGCCCCGCGGAGCTTAAGGGCGCCCTGGACTTCCGGAACGCGACCTTTGCCTTCGAGGACGCGCCGGACAAACCGATCCTGCGGGACATCACTTTGGACATCCTGCCCGGCGAAACCATGGCGCTGGTGGGCATCACCGGCAGCGGCAAGAGCGCCCTGCTCCAGCTGGTCCCCCGCCTGTTCGACGTCACCGCGGGAGCGGTCACGATCGACGGCGTGGACCTGCGGGAATTCAGCGTGGAGGACCTGCGCACGGTCGTCGCGGTGGCCTTCGAGGACACCACCCTGTTTTCCAGCTCGGTCCGGGACAACGTCCTGCTCGGCGTCCCGGCCGGGGAGTCCGCGGAGCGCCGCGAGGAGATCCTGGCCGAGGCGCTGGAGACCGCGCAGGCCCACTTCGCGTACTCGCTGCCGGAAGGCCTGGACACGCTGATCGGCGAGGAAGGGCTCAGCCTGTCCGGCGGGCAGCGGCAGCGCATCGCCCTGGCCCGGGCCGTGGCCGCCAAACCGAAGGTCCTGGTCCTGGACGATCCGCTCTCCGCGCTGGACGTCAACACGGAAGAACTCGTCGAGGCGCGGCTGCGTGAAGTGCTCGCGGACACCACCACCCTGATCGTGGCGCACCGGCCCTCCACCGTGGCCCTGGCCGACCGGGTGGCCCTGCTGGAGGACGGCAGGATCGCCGCCGTCGGCACCCACACCGAACTGCTCGCCACCAACAGCCACTACCGCTATGTGATCGCCAGCCTGGACCCGGAACCGCGGGACCTAGACTCCGAAATGTCCGCCCTCGAGGCCGAGGAGGTGTCCCGATGACCACGGCCACCTTCGGTACCGCCAACGAGGACAACGCGCATCTGTCCAAGTCCGAAAGCAAGGCCGTCCGGCGCCGTTCCCTGGCCCTGCTGGCCTCGCTGATCCGCCCGGTCCGCCTGCGCTTCTGGCTGACCATCGCCGCCGTCGTCCTGTCCCAGGCGGCCCGTGTGGCCGGGCCCGCACTGATTGCCTTCGGCATCGACCGCGCCCTGCCCGCACTGCGCGCCGGTGACAGCGTCCCGCTGGTCCTGGCCGGTGCCGCGTACCTGGCCGCCGCCGTCGCCACCGCCGGACTTACCGCCGTGTACGTGACGTCGACGGCGCGCCTGAGCCAGGCGATGCTGCTGGACCTGCGGGTCCGGGTTTTCCGCCAGACCCAGCGGCTGAGCCTGGAGTTCCACGAGAAATACACCTCGGGCCGCATCATCGCCCGGCAGACCTCTGACCTTGAGGCCCTCCGCGAACTCCTTGACTCCGGCGTCAGCTCGCTCGCCTCCGGGATGCTGTTTATGATCTTCACCGCGGTCACTGTGTTCGCCCTCGACTGGCGCAGCGGGCTCCTTGTGCTCGCCGCCGGCGTCCCCATGTTTTTCCTGTCCCGCTGGTACCAGAAACACTCCCAGATCGCCTTCCGCGAGTCCCGCGTCGTTTCGGCCCGGCTCATTGTGCACTTCGTTGAGACCATGACCGGCATCCGCGCCGTCAAGGCCTTCCGCAAGGAACGCCAGAACGCCGGCCGCTACGCCGAACTCTCCGAGGAGTACCGCAAGGTCACGGTCCGGTCCATCAACCTCAACGGCGTCTTCCAGCCGGGCCTGGTGCTGATCGGCAACGTCTGCGTCGCCGTCGTTCTCCTGGTGGGCGGCTTCCGGGTCCTCGGCGGCGAACTGGCCGTGGGCGTGCTGCTGGCCCTGATCCTGTCCGCCAAGCGGTTCTTCCAGCCGGTGGACCAGATGGCGATGTTCTACAACTCCTTCCAGAGCGCGCAGGCGGCCCTGGAGAAGGTCTCGGGCCTGCTGGAGGAGGTGCCCACCGTCCGGCCGCCGAAGACCCCGGTTGCCCTGCCCTCGGCCAAGGGCAGCATCGAATTCAACAACGTCGAGTTCCGCTACGGCGACGGCCCGGTCATCATCCCCGCCCTGGACCTGCACATTCCCGCCGGCCAGACCGTGGCCCTGGTGGGCCAGACCGGTGCCGGGAAGTCGACCCTGGCCAAGCTGATCGCCCGCTTCTACGACGTCTCCTCGGGTTCCCTGACGCTCGACGGCGTGGACCTGCGGGAGCTGACGACGGCGGACCTGCGCCGCAACGTTGTGATGGTCACGCAGGAGGCCTTCCTGTTCAGCGGCTCGGTGGCGGACAACATCGCGCTGGGCCGGCCCGAGGCCTCCCGGCAGGAGATCGAGGACGCGGCACGGGCTGTGGGCGCCCACGAGTTCATCTCGGCCCTTCCCGACGGGTACGACACCGACGTCAACAAGCGCGGCGGCCGGGTCTCCGCCGGGCAGCGGCAGCTCATCAGCTTCGCCCGCGCCTTCCTGGCCCGCCCGGCCGTGCTGATCCTCGACGAGGCCACGTCCTCCCTGGACATCCCCTCCGAACGGATGGTCCAGTCCGGCCTGGCGAGCCTCCTGGCGGGCGTCAGCTCGGGCGAGGCGGGCCGGACCGCGCTGATCATCGCGCACCGGCTGTCCACCGTGGAGACCGCTGACCGCGTGCTGGTGGTCCATGACGGCAGGGTGGTGGAGGACGGCACCCCCGAGGAGCTGATCGGAGGCGGCGGCCGCTTCGCCAAGCTGCACGGCGCCTGGAAGGACTCGCTGGTCTAAGCCCCTCCCCCGCGAGGGCCCGCGGCCGATTCGCATCCGGAGCCCGGATCGGATACTCTTGTGAAGTTGCTTTTGAAGTAACGGATCGGGATGTGGCGCAGCTTGGTAGCGCGCGTCGTTCGGGACGACGAGGTCGCAGGTTCAAATCCTGTCATCCCGACCATTCAAAAGAGGGTCCTCCACTCGGAGGGCCCTCTTTTTTGTGCCCTTCGAGTGCAGGACCCCCGACGGCGCGCGCACCGTACACCGCCGTCGGACACCATCGACTGCTCCGCAACAGCCGTTTAGACCCCTCAAAAGGGCGGTTACGGAGCACTCGACACGGGTTCGGACACGAAAAAGCCCCGGAACACCCTTGCGGGCATCCCGGGGCTTTCGGGAGAGTTGGTTACATCGGGTCCGGCCAGTTGCCGATGCCGGTGGTCTTGGCCATCGGATCCGGCCAGTTACCAATAGCGGAAAGGCTGCTGGTGGAGCTCATCGGATCGGGCCAGTTGCCGATCGCCTGGGTGCTGTTGCTCATGGGGTCCGGCCAGTTACCAATGGCACTCACTGACAGTACTGCCGGAGCCGCTGCGGAGAACGCCAGGGCACCAGCCAGGGCGACAGACGCTGCAATCTTCTTAAACATGTGGGTTCCTCAATACGAGTCGGAAATACGCTTCGAAAAGTTACAAAGCAAGCACGAGCCCTTGTTGACATACATTGTAAAATTACTTGCACAGAGACTGTCAAGCATTTAGTACAAAGACTGTCCGGAATTAGGAGGAACCCGTGGGGAACGGATTCGGGGAGAAGCTCCGAGCGGAACGGCTGGAGCGCGGCCTGACGCAGGCGGAGCTGGGCAAGGACCTTTTCTCGCCCAGCTACATCTCGCTGCTGGAGACCGGCCGCCGTGAACCGACCGCGGATGTCATCGAAGAACTCGCCCGCCGGCTCGAGCTCGCCCCCAAGGCGCTGGAGGCCTGGAGCCAGCCCGTGTCCGTCAGCGACGCCGAATACGTGCTCGCCGGGCTGTACGCCCGTCAGGCCTGGGACCTGCGCGATTACCCGCTCGCCGCCAGCCATGCCGCCACCGCCGCCCAGATCGCCCTGGAAGGCAAGAACACCAGCGCCTGGTGGAACATGACCTATATGCAGGCCGAGTGCCTCATGAAGCAGGGCCACCTCAAGGAGTGCCAGGACCTGGTGCAGCGGTTGCTGGACCACCCGATGGCCGCCGAGTCGGCCGGCCTGGGCGTCCGCGCCCGGCAGATGCTGGCCGCGGTGTGCCACGGCCAGGGCCAGCTGGCGGTCGCCGTCGAACACGCCCAGGAGGCGGTGCGGCTCTGCGCCCAGCTGCCCAAGGGTTCCACCCTGATCATCGGCGCCCTGCGCGCCCTGATCGGCGCCCTCGCCGAAAGCGGCCGGCTGGATGAGGCCTGGCAGTACTGCCAGGACATGAACGAGCAGATGGATGACCAGCCGATCTCCCAGCTCGCCGGCGAAGTTGCCTGGGTGATCGGAAACGTGGCCTTTATGCGGCACGACTACGCCGAGGGCATCAAGTACCACGAGAAAGCCGCCCAGCTGCTCTCCCCCGCGAACGACATCGACCTGTGGGCCCGGTTCAACAAGGCCTCGGCTGCGGTCCGGCTGTCCTCCGGGATTGTCGAGCCGGAGACCCTGTCCTCGATCGAGCGCGCCGAACTGGCCCTCTCGATCGTCGGCGGCAACAAGACGGACCGGCTGGAGGTCGCATTCATCCGGGCGCGCTGGCTCTACCTCACCGGGGACATCGTGGGCGCCGTGCAGAAGCTCCGGGAGATCCACGCCGAACGCGACGCGCTGGCCAAACACGTGGCCGGGGAGGTCGCCCTGCTGCTGGGCAAGGCGCTCAAGGCCGCCGGGGAGTCCGAGGAAGCGCTCGTCTATCTGGACGAGGCCCAGAAGGAGTTCAGCGCGGCCGGCGCCTCGGACCGTGTGCAGCAGGCCATGGACGCGGTCCTGGAAATCCGGCTGGCCCAGCGCCGCGCCGAAGCCGCCGCGGCCGGCAAATAACGGGCTGCCGGCAGCATGGCGGCTAGCTGAAGCTGCGGCCGGTGAGCTTCTCGTACGCTTCGACGTAGCGGCTGCGGGTGCGGGCCACGACGTCGGCCGGGAGCTCCGGCGGCGGCGTGTCCGAGGCCTTGTCCCAGCCTGACTCGGCGGAGGTCAGCCAGTCGCGGACGTACTGCTTGTCGTACGAGGGCTGGGCCTTGCCCGGCGCATAGGTGGCGGCGTCCCAGAACCGGGAGGAGTCCGGCGTCAGGACCTCGTCGCCGAGCGTGATGACCCCGGTCGCGGGGTCGATGCCGAACTCCACCTTCGTGTCGGCCAGGACGATGCCGCGGGCGCGGGCAATCTCCTCGGCTTTGGTGTAGATCTCCAGGGTGAGCTCGCGGAGCCGGCCGGCGACGTCTTCGCCCACCAGCCCGACGACGGCGTCGTAGGTGATGTTCTCGTCGTGCTCGCCCACCTCGGCCTTCGCGGAGGGCGTGAAGATAGCCTCGGCGAGCCGGGACCCGTCCACCAGCCCCGCCGGCAGCGGGATGCTGCACACGGTGCCGGACTGCCGGTATTCGACCAGCCCGGAGCCCGTCAGGTAACCGCGGGCAATGCATTCGACCGGGAACATCTCGAGTTTCTTGCAGATCATGGCCCGGCCCTCCACCGCGGCCGGGACACCGTCCTCGACCGTGGAGGCGATGACGTGGTGCTCCACGCCAAGCTGTTCGAACCACCACAGGCTCAGCTGGGTGAGGATGCGGCCCTTGTCCGGGATCTCGCTCGAGAGGACGTGGTCGTAGGCGCTGATCCGGTCGCTCGCGACCACCAGCACGCACTCACGGCCCAGGCGCTCCGTGATGGTCGCGTCGACCGGGACGTACAGGTCCCGGACCTTGCCGGAGTAGACATGCTGCCAGCCGGGCAGGTCCAGCGTTTCGGTGTCCAGGCCTCCGGCGGGCATGGCGGATTCGGTTGCGTTCATGCTCAGGCCTTTGCTTTCGCGACGGCGGCGGCCGTGCCGGGCGCCGCCACCTTGATTTCGCCGCGGGCGGCTTTGCCGCCGATGTCGGTGCGGAACTGTCCGCCGTCGAGCTGTACCAGTTCGACGCCGTCGTACGCCCGTTCACGGGCCTCCACGAGGTCCGTTCCGAGTGCCACGACGGCAAGGACGCGGCCGCCCGCGGAGACCACCTTGCCCTCCTCGTCGAGCCGGGTGCCGGCGTGGATCACGTGCACGCCCTCAATGGCCTCGACCTTCTTCAGGCCGCGGATCCGGTCCCCAGTCCGGGGGGTGCCGGGATAGTTTTCGGCGGCAACCACGACGGCGACGGCGGACTCCTTGGACCAGCGCAGCGGCTGCGCCTTCTCCAGTTCGCCCTTGGCGGCGGCCATCAGCAGGCCGCCGAGGGGCGTCCTGAGCCGGGACAGGACGGCCTGGGTTTCCGGGTCGCCGAAGCGGACGTTGAACTCGATGACGCGGGTGCCGCGGGAGGTCAGGGCCAGGCCCACGAAGAGGACCCCGACGAACGGGGTGCCGCGGTGGGCCATCTGGTTGACGGTGGGCTGTGCGACGCGGTCGATGACCTCCTGGACCAGGCCTTCGGGAGCCCAGTCCAGCGGGGTATAGGCGCCCATGCCGCCGGTGTTGGGTCCCTCGTCATTGTCGAAGATGCGTTTGAAGTCCTGCGCCGGGGACAGCGCGACGGTGGTGCTGCCGTCGCAGAGCACAAAAAGGGACACCTCGGGGCCGTCCAGGAATTCCTCGATGACGACGGTGCCGCCGGCGTCGAAGCAGGTCTGCGCGTGCGCCAGTGCCTCGTCCCGGTCGTTGGTGACCACAACACCCTTGCCGGCAGCGAGACCGTCATCCTTTACGACGTAGGGCGCGCCGAAGGTGTCCAGCGCGTCGGCGGCCTCGGCGGCGTTGGACGCCACCCGGGCCATCGCGGTGGGCACGCCGGCTTCGGCCATGACCTCCTTGGCGAAGGCTTTCGAAGCCTCGAGCTGCGCGGCGGCCTTGCTGGGGCCGAAGACCGGGATGCCGGCATCGCGCACGGCGTCGGAGACACCTGCGGCCAACGGGGCCTCGGGGCCCACCACCACAAGGTCGACGTCCAGCCGGGTGGCCAGCGCGGCGACGGCGGCGGGATTATTGGCGTCGATGGCGTGTGTGGGGACCAGCTTGCTGATGCCGGCGTTGCCCGGGGCCGCGTGGACCTCGGAAACATTCGGGTCGGCGAGCAGGGAACGGACAATGGCGTGTTCGCGGCCGCCGGGGCCGATGACAAGTACCTTCACAGTTCCCAAGGGTACTTTGTGGACGGCGCAGGCTCCTAAGCTGTGACCTGCCTCCGAACATGCCCATCCCCCGGCGGCGGCGGGACAATCCGCAGGCGCCGCCGCTACGAACACCCTGTATGAAGACGCCCAGCACCCGGAAGCCCGGCACCACCACGCAGCCCAGCAAGCGGCCCGCGCTGCTCTCTGGACCCACCGCGCTCGCCGCCCTGGCCGGGGTGGTCTCGGCCGCCGTCGTGCTGGCCGTCGCAGAGCTGATCGGCGCGTTCTTTACGGCCCGCGCCACGCCCCTGATCGCCCTCGGCTCGACGTTCATCGACTTCACCCCGCCCTGGATGAAGGACTTCGCGATCGCCACGTTCGGCACGAACGACAAGACCGCCCTGTTTGTGGGCATGGGCCTGACCATCCTCCTGCTCGCCTGCGTGCTGGGCATCGTCGCCTACCGTAAGTGGGCCCTGGGCGTGGCCGGTGTGCTGTTGCTCGGCGCGGTGATCGTGGCCAGCGTCGTGACCCGCGCCAGCGTCAAACCGCTGGACGCCATCCCCTCGCTGATCGGCACCGCCGCCGGCCTGGTGATGCTGCGGATCCTGGTCAGCAAACTGTGGCGGATGCAGCAGTGGCCGGAGGTGGCCTCGGATCTCGGCGCCAAGGAACCGGACCGCCCGGCCACCACCCGGCGTGCCTTCTTCACCGCGAGCGGCATCACCGCGGTGGCTGCTGCTGCCGCGGCCACGGGGGGACGGCTCCTGAGCGCCGCCCGGAGCAACGTGGCGCAGGCCCGCGAAGCCCTCCGGCTGCCGGCCCCCGCCCGGCCTGCCGCTGCCGTGCCCGCCGGTGTGCAGTCCAAGGCCCCGGGCGTGACGCCCTGGCTGACGCCGAACAAGGACTTCTACCGGATTGACACCGCCCTCAGCGTCCCGGAAGTCGACGCCCAGTCCTGGGAACTGCGGATCCACGGCATGGTGGAACAGGAGGTGCGGCTAAGCTTCCAGGACCTGCTGGGCGCCAAGCTGATCGAATCCCATGTTTCCCTGACCTGCGTCTCCAACCCCGTCGGCGGGAACCTGGCCGGCAACGCCAAATGGCTGGGCATGCCCATCCGTGACGTCCTGAAGATGGCCCGCCCCAAGCAGGGCGCGGACATGGTGCTCTCTACTTCCGTTGACGGTTTCAGCGCGTCCACACCGCTGGAGGTCCTGCAGGATGACCGCGACGCGATGCTGGCCATTGGCATGAACGGCGAGGCCCTGCCCCTGGAGCACGGCTACCCGGTCCGGATGGTGGTTCCCGGGCTGTACGGCTTCGTCTCGGCCACCAAGTGGGTGGTGGACCTGGAGGTGACCCGGTTCGCGGATAACAAGGCCTATTGGACCCAGCGCGGCTGGTCCGAGCACGGCCCCATCAAGACCATGGCCCGGGTGGAGGTCCCCAAGTCCTTCGCCAAGGTGGCCGCCGGGAAGGTCGCGATCGGCGGTACAGCCTGGGCCCAGACCCGCGGCATCACCAAGGTGGAGGTGCAGATCGACAACGGTCCGTGGACCGAAGCCGTCCTGTCCGCGGAGGCGTCCGTGGTGACCTGGCGGCAGTGGTCCCTTGACTGGGACGCCACCCCGGGCCCGCACTACATCAAGGCCCGCGCCACCGACGGCACCGGCGAGGTCCAGACGGAGAAGCGCGCCAATCCAGTGCCCGACGGCGCCTCCGGCTGGCAGTCGGTAATGGTCACCGTGGAGTAACCGGGACGGGCCCGCGGCGCACCCTAGACTGGCAGCATGCCTTTGAACCCGCATGCCACCTTTACTGTTGAGTCCGCCGTCGAACTGGCAGTGGTGGAACGCAGCGGTTTTATCGAGTCCCGCCACATCGGCTCCGCCGTCGTGATGGCGGCGGACGGCACCATCGTCACCGAACTGGGCGACATCACCACCCCGATCTTTGCCCGTTCCACGCTCAAACCCTTTCAGGCGCTGGCGTCCATGCAGTCCGGGGTGCCGCTGCGGGGCGCCCAGGTGGCCATCGCCTGCGGGAGCCACGTGGGCTCGCTGGACCACATGGACGTGGTGGAAGGCATGTTGAAGGCCGCCGGCGTCAAGGAGAACCAGCTCCAGTGTCCGGAGGCGTGGCCGGAGGACGAGACGGCCCGGACCTGGCTTGTCCGGACCGAGCGGGGAAAGTCCAGGCTGGCCTTCAACTGCTCGGGAAAGCACGCAGCCTTCCTGTGGGCCTGCACGGAGAACGGCTGGGACACACACAGCTACCTTGAACCGAACCATCCGCTGCAGCAGCGGATCCGCTCCGTGATCGAGGAATACAGCGACGAGCGGATCGCGCACCTGGGCATCGACGGCTGCGGCGCCCCGGTGGCAGCCCTCTCCCTCACCGGCCTGGCCCGCGCCTTCTCCCGCCTGGCCAAAGCCCCCGGCGACAAGAACTCCAATGCCCGCGCCGCGACGATCGCCACCTCCATGCTGGATTATCCGTGGGCGGTCCAGGGCTGGGGCCAGGCGAACACGGTCGTGATGGACGAGCTCGGAATCCTCGCCAAGATCGGCGCCGAAGGGGTCCTGGTCATGGCCACCCCGCAGGGCGTCTCCGTGGCGATCAAGGTCCTGGACGGCAACATCCGCGCCACCACGCTGGTGGGCCTGACCCTGCTGGCGGCCGCGGGCGCCGTCGATATTCCGGGGGTCTCCAGCGTGCTGGAAAGGGTGGTTGAGCCGGTCCTGGGCGGCGGCCACCCCGTGGGTAAGATCCGCCTCGGCCACGCCGTCTCGGCGCTACTGGACTAGGCCCGTGGCTGTTTCACGGCGCCGGATCCCGGTGGACGAGGGCCGGGCGGCACTGGCCGCCTGGCGGGATTCCGGCACGGACCCGTCAGCGTCCGCCGGAACGCCAACCGCCGCGCCGGTGCCCCGCGCCACGATTGCAACGGCCGTGCGCTACTCCCTCGAGGAGGTTACCGCCCGCGCTCCCGGCAACTCCGTGGAGGTCCGCGTCCCGCCGTTCGGCGTGACCCAGTGTGTGGAGGGTCCCCGGCACACCCGGGGCACTCCCCCGAACGTCATCGAGTGCGACGCCGCCACCTGGCTCGCCATGGTCACGGGCCGGCTTAGCTGGGCGGACGCCGTCGACGCCGGCAAAGTGGCCGCGTCCGGGCTCCGGGCCGACCTGTCCAGGCTGCTGCCGCTTTGACCGCTCTGGCTGCCTAGCCGGCCGCGCCGGCCAGGCTGCCGCCCCCGCCGTCGGCCTGGCTTTCCGCGGCGGGGGTCCGGAGCCGGCGCCGGGAGTTGGCCAGATGGCTGCGCATGGCCGCCGACGACGACGGTCCGTCGCCTTCAGCGATGGCCGCGTAAATTGAGGCGTGTTCTTGCACCACCTGGTCGAAATGTTCGCGTGCGTAGTGCTCCCCGCCGGTCATCAGGCGCGTCCGGGGCATCGCGATCATGGTTTGCCCCAGCGCCGCGAGGCAGTCAGCGTAGAAGGGGTTGCCGCTGGCCACGGCGATGGCACGGTGGAATTCGAAGTCGGCTTTCATGGCGTGCGCCGGGTGTGCGCCGCTGGCCGTGAACTCCTCCAGCGCATGCCGGACCGCCTGCAGCTGCCGCTCCGAATGGTTCCCCGCGGCCAGTGCGGCTGCCTCCGATTCGACGCCGGCCCGGAATTCCAGCAGGTGAACCCGGTCCTCCATGCTGGTCACGGCCCGGCTGCCCGGCACCGGCCCGGCGTCCGCCGGAGGCGGGGTCAGTGCGAAGCTGCCCCGCCCACGTTCGGTTTCGACCAGCCCTTCGGCCTGCAGGCGGGTGAGGGCCGCCCGGACCACGGTGCGGCTGACGCCGTACTCGCGGATCAGGGCGTTCTCGCTGGGGAGCTTGCCGCCGGGCTGGATGGCTCCGTCGACGATGCTCCTGCGGAGATCGTCGGCGAGATCCGCGGTCAGGTTCCGGCTCATGGTCTCTAGGTTACTTGCCGAATTCCACCGAGTCGGTGGTCCAGGCGCGGGCCTGGTCGCTGAGGGTGATTCCGAGGCCCGGGCGGTCCGGCACCAGCATGCGCCCTTCCTTGGTTTCGAGGCGTTCGTTGAACAGCGGATCCAGCCAGTCGAAGTGCTCCACCCAGGGTTCGCGCGGGTACGCGGCGGCGAGGTGCAGGTGGATTTCCATGGCGAAGTGTGGGGCCAGGCCCAGGCCGCGCTCGTCGGCCAGCGCGGCGAGGCGCAGGAACTGCGTGATGCCGCCGACGCGCGGCGCGTCGGGCTGGATGATGTCGCAGCCGTTGACCTGGATCAGGCCCTTGTGCTCGGCCACCGAGGCCAGCATCTCCCCGGTGGCGATGGGGGTGTCGAGCACGTTCGCGAGGTGGGCGTGGCCTTCGAAGTCGTACGCATCCAGGGGTTCCTCAATCCAGATGAGGTTGAATTCCTCCAGCTGGCGTCCCATCCGCAGGGCCGTGGCGCGGTCCCATTGCTGGTTGGCGTCCACCATCAGCGGGACATCCCAGCCGATGTGCTCGCGCACGCCCGCGACCCGGCGGAGGTCCTCGGCCGTGTCCGGCAGGCCCACTTTGATCTTGATGCCGCCGATGCCCTCGTCGAGCAGGGCCGTGGCCCGGGACTTAACCTCCTCGAGCGAGGCATTCAGGAAGCCGCCGGAGGTGTTGTACGTCTGCACGGAATCGCGGTAGGCACCAAGGAACTTGGCCAGCGGCAGCCCCGCGCGCTTGGCTTTGAGGTCGTACAGCGCAATGTCAACGGCGGCGAGGGCCTGCGTGGCCACCCCCGAGCGGCCCACGGAGGCCCCGGCCCACAGCAGTTTTGTGTACAGCTTGCCGATGTCGTTCGGGTCCTCCCCGATGATGCCCTCGGCAACTTCGCGGGCATGCGCATACTGGGCCGGTCCGCCCGCGCGCTTGGAGTAGCTGAAGCCGATTCCGCTGTGACCCTGTTCGGTGGTGATCTCCGCGAAGAGGAATACCACCTCGGTCATGGGCTTCTGCCGCCCGGTGAACACCTTCGCGTCGCTGATCGGGACGGCGAGCGGCAGCTTGGCGGTGGACAGTTTCACATGGCGGATGAGGTCAGCGCTGGACATGGATTCTCCCTTGGGTGGTTGCCGGGAGTGCGTCGTTCCGGCCACACTTAGGATATAAGTTTTAAACTTGTATAACAAGTACTTTACGACGGCGGATCAACCCAGCAGCCAGGCGACGGCCAGGAGCACACCGCCGCTGAGGACGGTCGTGCACAGGATCACGTCGCGGGCCATGGTTACGCCGCGGCCGTAGGGGGACGCAAAGAGGAAGACGTTCTGGGCCGTCGGAAGCGCCGCCATGATGACGCTGGCCAGGAGGTGCTGGCCGTCGAGGCCGAAGACGAACCGGCCCAGGGCCCACACGATCAGCGGCATGGCCACCAGTTTCATGGCCGTGGCCACCAGCGTCTCGGTCCGCCCGTTCCCGCTCTGCAGCGGCGCTTTGCCGGCCAGTGAGAGTCCGAAGGCGATCAGGACCAGGGGCACGGCGCCGCCGGCGAGCATATCGATGGGTTTTTGCAGGAGTTCGGGGGCGTTCCAGCCGGTCAGCGCGACGGCCGCACCCAGCCCGGACGCAATGATCATCGGGTTCGCAAACGGCTGGAGCGCCAGCTTCCGCCAGGAGATCCGGCCTCCGCCGGCCACGCCCAGGACGGTGAGGTAGAACGGGGCCATAACGAGGATCTGCACCAGGAGCACCGGTGCGACGTGCTGGGCGGTGCCCACCGCGTACAGGGACACCGGGATGCCGATGTTATTGGCGTTGGCGTAGCTGCTGGCCATGGCACCTACGGCTGTTTCGGCGGCCGGGCGCCGGAAGAACAGGACACTGAGCAGGGTGTACAGCAGCCCCACTGCCGCTGCGGAGAGCAGCGCCAGCGGGGCGTCCGTACCGAGGGCGGCGCGAATGTCGCTGCCCGCCACCACCGTAAAGAGAAGGGCGGGGTTGGTGATGTAGAACGCCGTACGGGTCAGGGCGCCCTGGACCTCCGGTCCGAGGATCCGCAGCCTGGCGGACCCGTACCCGATGGCGATGACCAAGGAGACAATCAGGATTCCGGAGACAACACCGCCCACGTCCGGGTCTGCTCCTAACGGACCAGGCAGGGCCGTTTGGGATCAAAGGCCCAGCCGTCGACGTAATACTGCATGCCGACGCTGTCGTCGCGGGCATCGAGCCCGTGCTCCAGGTACAGCTCGTGGGCTGCGGCGAGGGCGCCGCGGTCCAGCTCGATTCCCAGGCCCGGTGCGTCGGGGACGGCAATGGCGCCGTCCCGAATCTGCAGCGGCTCCGTGGTCAGGCCCTGGCCGTCCTGCCAGATCCAGTGCGTATCCAGGGCCGTGATCTCGCCCGGGGCAGCCGCGCCGGTGTGGGTGAACATGGCCAGCGAAATGTCGAAGTGGTTGTTCGAGTGCGAACCCCAGGTCAGGCCGAACTCGTCACATAGTTGGGCCACCCGCACGGATCCGTGCATGGTCCAGAAGTGCGGGTCGGCCAGGGGAATGTCCACCGCGCCGCCGCGCACCGCGTGGGACATTTCCCGCCAGTCGGTGGCGACCATGTTCGTGGCGGTCCGCAGCCCGGTGGCGCGGCGGAACTCGGCCATCACCTCCCGGCCGGAGAACCGGCCCTCGGCACCGCACGGGTCCTCGGCGTAGGCCACCACTCCCCGCATCCGCTTCCCCAGCCGGATGGCTTCATCGAGCAGCCAGCCGCCGTTGGGGTCGAGGGTGATCCGCGCGTCGGGGAATCGCTCGGCCAGGGCGGTGACAACGTCCACCTCGGCGTCGCCGGCCAGGACGCCGCCCTTGAGCTTGAAATCGCTGAAACCGTAACGCTCCCGGGCTGCATCGGCCAGGGCCACTACGGCGTCGGCCGTCATGGCCTCCTGCCGGCGCAGCTCTTCCCAGCGGTCTGCCGGGGCCGGTTCGATGAGGTAGGGCAGCCCGGTCCGGCCCTGGTCTCCGATGAAGAAGAGGTATCCGAGCATCGGCACGGAGTCCCGCTGCTGCCCGTCCCCCAGCAGTTCCGCGACCGGGACTCCCAGGAATTGTCCGTGCAGGTCCAGCAGCGCCGCTTCGACGGCCGTCACGGCATGTACGGTGGTGCGCAGGTCGAAGGTCTGCAGGCCGCGGCCGCCGGCGTCGCGGTCGGCGAAGGTGGCGGAGATCTCCCGCAACAGCGACCGGTAGCGGGCCACGGGCCGGCCGGCGACGAGGCGGCCGGCCTCTTCGATGGTGGCCCGGATTTTTTCGCCGCCGGGCACCTCACCCAGTCCGGTGCGGCCATCAGAGTCGGTGATGATGACCACGTTGCGGGTAAAGAAGGGGCCATGGGCGCCGCTGAGGTTCATCAGCATGCTGTCATGCCCGGCGACGGGCACCACTTCCACCGTGGCGATGGTGGGCCGGGACGTCATGCGTTGATCCCCGCATTCTCCAGTGCTGCCGCCGCGTGCTCCGCGGCCGGCTGCACAACGCCGTCGACGCGCCGGTTGAGCTGCCAGGGATTGCCGTCCTGGAGGGCGGCGGGCAGCAGTTCCTGCGGCAGGTTCTGGTAGGCCACGGGCCGCAGGAAACGGTTGATGGCCAGGGTGCCCACCGACGTCGTGCGAGGGTCCGAGGTGGCAGGGAACGGGCCGCCATGAACCATGGCGTGGCCGACCTCCACGCCGGTGGGCCAGCCGTTGACGATGATGCGGCCCACTTTCTGCTCCAGGGTGGGCAGCAGCCGTGCGGCCGCTGGATAATCCTCGGCGGACAATTGCAGGGAAGCCGTCAGCTGCCCTTCGAGCTTCTGCGCCGCCTGGACCAGCTCCTCAACGCCCGAATACCGGATCACCAGGCTCGCGGCGCCGAAGATCTCGGCGTGCAGGACGTGGTTGGCCACGAAGTCGGCAATACCCGTCCCGAACACGGCCGGCGCCGGTGCGTTCTCGGTGCCGCCCGGAGTGCCTTCGCCAACCACCTCGACGTTGCGGGCCGCGCGCAGGGCGTCGGCGCCGTCGTGCCAGGATTCCGCGATGGCGGCGGTCAGCATCGTCTGGCCGGAGCACGCGGACACGGCCCGTCCGACGGCGGCGGCGAACTGGTCGCCCGCGGCGCCGGCCGGCGCGAACAGGAGCCCGGGTGACGTGCACAGTTGGCCCGAGCTGCCGGTCACGGCGGCAACGTACTGGGAGGCCAGCGCCTCGATGTCCCCCTTGAGGGCGCCGGGGAGGACGAAGACCGGATTGAGGGAGGACATTTCCGCATACACCGGAATGGGCTCGGGCCGGTTCGCGGCGGTCCGCATGAGGGCCAGGCCCGCGGATTGGGATCCGGTGAATCCGACGGCCTTGATGGCAGGGTCGGCCACGAGCGCCTGGCCGATGCTGCTGCCTGGCCCGTAGACCAGCGAGAAGACGCCGGGGTGGAGGTCCAGGTCCCGCACCGCTTTGACGATGGCCTGGCCGACAAGTTCACCCGTCCCGGGGTGGGCGTTGTGCGCCTTGAAGACCACCGGGCAGCCGGCGGCCAGCGCGGAGGCGGTGTCGCCGCCGGCCGTCGAGAAAGCGAGCGGGAAGTTACTGGCGCCGAAGACCGCCACCGGGCCCACCGGGATCTGCCGCTGGCGGATGTCCACCCGCGGCAGCGGGGCGCGGTCCGGGAGCGCGGGGTCGATGCGGACGCCCCGGAAGTCGCCCTGGCGGACGACGCCGGCGAACAGGCGGAGCTGGCCGACGGTGCGCGCCCGTTCGCCCTGCAGCCGTGCGGCCGGCAGCCCGGTTTCGAGGCCGGCGCGGACCAGGAGTTCGTCGCCGAGGGCTTCGATGTTCGCCGCAATGGCTTCGAGGAAGTCGGCGTGCGTCTCCGGGTCCAGTGCGCTGAACGATTCGAAGGCGTCCGCGGCCGCTGCCGTCGCCGTCGCGAGCTGCCGTTCGGTCAGCAGGGTGTAGGACGGTTCGAGGCGTTCGTTGCTGGCCGGGTTGGCGGCGAAGGTTGTGCTCCCCTCGCCGGGGGTGGGGCGGCCGGCGATCAGGGAGTGTCCGTTCAGGGTCACAGGGTTCCTCCTAGGAAACGGTGGAGATCAGGGCTTTGAGGTCCGCGAGATCCTGCGGCGCCAGGTTTTGCAGGGGCGGCCGGACCGGGCCCGCGGACCGGCCGATCGCGTCCAGGCCGCCCTTGACGATCGATACGGAGTACCCCTTGACCCTGTCCCGGATGTCCAGATAGGGGATGACGAAGTCGTTGAGTTTCCGGTTGACGGCAGCTCGGTCCTGGTTGCGGACGTCCCGGTAGAAGTCCAGGGCGAACTGGGGCACGAAGTTGTACATGGCGCTGGAGTAGGTGCTCATGCCCAGCTGCAGCAGCGGGAGGGCGAAGGTCTCCGCGGTGGGCAGGCCGCCGAGGTAGAACAGCCGGTCGCCCAGCTTGGCGTAGACGCGGGCATCGTGTTCGAGGTCGCCGACGCCGTCCTTGAAACCGATGAGGTTCTCGTGGCGGTCGGCCAGGGTGGCCACCGTGGTGTCCTTGTAGATGGCGTTGGCCCGGTTGTAGATGATGACGCCCAGGGAGGTGGAACGGCAGACGGCGCTGACGTGTTCGATGAGCCCGGCCTGGTCCGCCTCGGTCAGGTACGGCGGCAGCAGGAGGATACCCTCGGCTCCGGCGGCCTCGGCGGCCCGGGTGTTTTCGATGGCCTGGGCTGTGGATCCGCCCGCGGAGGCCAGGACGGGAACCCGCGCTCCGACCTCGTCGACGGCGGCCCGGACCACGCGCTCCGCTTCGGCCGGCGTGAGCGAGAAGCCCTCGCCAGTTCCCCCGGCAGCAAAGAGCCCCGCCACCGGGAAGCTGGCCTGCCAGGCCAGGTGCTTGCGGTAGTTCTCCTCATCGAACTGCAACTGCGCATCGAACGATGTGACCGGGAAGGAGAGCAGTCCCTCTTTGAGCGTGTCGAGCAGTTCGAGGGGTGTGTATTTTGCCACGGTGGGGTCCTCCGGGTGGGCGTCGTGATGGGCGCTGGTGGTCTGGTTCCCCTTCAGACTAGGCGCGGGGTAGATGCCTGTCTAAGTGCATTTTTGTATGTATTGATACCCAAAGTGCATCGCTGACTGCCTACTCCATCTGGTATTCCAGCTCCGCCAGCAGCCGGCCGAGTGCCGGGTTCTCCATCCGGCGGTTCCAGATGGCGTGCAGTTCCACCGGCTCGCCCTTGCTGCCGGAGAGCGGAAGGAACTCGACGCCGTCGATCCCGAGGGCGGTCGCCGAATGCGGGACGAAGGCGACGCCGCGCTTGGCTGCCACCAGCGCCACCATGGTCAGGATCTGGCTGACGGTATGGACCACATTGCCGTGCTGGATGGGGAAGGTCCGGACCACGAGGTCATAGAAGTAGCGCGCCTGCAGGGGCGAATGCATGATGATGGGCTCGTCCTTGAGCTCGTCGTTATCGATTTCCCGGCCCAGGCGGGCCAGGCGGTGGCCGCTGGGTACGGCGAGCACCAGCGATTCGCGGTACAACAGGTGCGAGTCGAACACCTCCTGGTCAAAGGGCGGCCGGGCGAGCCCGAAGTCGAGCTCGCCGGTCTGCAGCGCCTGGATCTGCTCGCCGGACACCAGCTCCTGCAGGTCGATGTCGACGTCGGGCAGGCGGGTGCTGATCTCCTCCAGCAGGGGGCCGAGGATGCTGAGGCCGCTGGCCGCCGTAAATCCGATCCGCAGGAGCCCGGACCGGCCGGAGGCGATGCGCCGGGCCGCCACCGGGGCCCGCTCGGCGAGCGCCAGCAGCCGCCGGGCCTCCTCTAGGAAGGCCCGGCCGGCATGGGTCAGCTGGACCTTGCGGTTGTCCCGCTCGAGCAGGTCCGCGCCGACGCTGCGCTCGAGCTTCTGGATCTGCCGGCTGAGGGGCGGCTGGGTCATGTTGAGCCGCTCAGCTGCACGGCCGAAGTGCAGCTCCTCCGCCACGGCGATGAAACCGGCAAGCTGGTCAAAGGTAAACATTCATGCCTTCCGGGTATTACTCGATGCCCATTCGGGCTTAGACAGGCATCATAACGTCTCCCTACACTCGATTCAGCGAGCCGACGTGATGCGGTTCACAATGCTTCCGGGGCGACCGCCCCGACCACCAATGAGGAGTTTCAATGATGCACTTCCCTTCGCGCCGCACCATGATGGGGGCGGCCGGCGCCGTGACGCTGCTGGCGTTGACCGCCTGCGGCAACGTGGCAGGCGGCAGTACCGATTCGTCCAAATACCCGAATGGGCCCGTCAACTTCACCGTGGGCCAGGCGCCGGGCGGCAGCACCGACCTCATCGCGCGGGCCATCTCCGAGGGCGCCGCCAAGAGCCTTGGCGCTCCGATGCCTGTGGTCAACAAGCCGGGTGCCAACGGTGCCCTGGCCAGCAAGGAGGTGGCGGGCAAGCCGGCCGACGGCCAGAACCTGGTGCTCCTCAACGCGTCCCTGATCACCATCACGCCGCTGGCCGTCACCAAGGACGAGGCCGTCAACATCGATGACTTCGACGTCATCGCGGGTCTTTCCCAGGACGACTACGTCATGGTGGCCAGCGAGAAGTCCGGCTTCAAGAGCATCAAGGACGTCACCGGCGCCGGACGGAATATCACGTTCGGCACCACCGGCGTCGGAACCGGCAGCCAGTTGGCCCAGACCGTCCTGTTCAAGCAGGCCGGCGTCAAGGGTACGGATGTACCGTTCGACAGCGGCAAGCCTGCGCTGACGGCCGTCCTCGGCAACCAGGTGGAGCTCGCGACGATCCAGCTCGGTGAGGCCATGCCGCAGATCAAGGCCGGCAAGGTCACGCCGATTGTGGTCTTCTCCGAACAGCGCAACCAGTTCCTCCCGGATACCCCCACGGCCAAGGAGTCGGGATACGACGTACCCGTCGCGCAGTACCGCGCCGTCGCCGCCCCGAAGGGCACGCCGCAGAACGTGAAGGACAAACTGCTCGCCGCCCTCAAGGAGACGTTCAAGTCGGATGCCTACAAGTCCTTCAACGAGCAGAACCTGCTGACCCCGAAGGAGATTTCGGGCGAGGAAGTGGTCACCCAATGGAAGGACTACGCCGCGAAGTACAAAGCCCTGGTGGAGAAGTACAGCATCAGCCTCAACGGGACGAAGTGAATCCAGTGACAGCAGCGCACCAGCCGGTGGCCGCCGGAGCCGGGAGCCCCGCGGCCCCCGGCCCCGGCGGGGACGCCGCTTCCGGCGCCCAGGAAGAGCTCTCCGACGATTTCACCCCCGAACAACTGGCCGCCCAGTGGGAGGACGAAAAGCCGCCCGCGGCCGGACCCCTGGCCAACGCGGCGTCCTCCCTGGTGGTGCTCGGCGTCGGCGTCGGATCCCTCGTCCTGTCCGTGGCGATGGGCCTGGGCACCCCCGAGGCACCGCAACCGGGACTGTGGCCGTTCATCATCAGCTGCGTCATGGTGGTCCTGGGGCTGTTCCAGCTGATCATCGGCCGGCACAACCGGGACGCCGAGAAATTCACCCGGATGTCCCTGGCCCCCGTCACCGGCCTGGTCACTCTCGCCACCATGGTGGCCCTGATGCCTGCCATCGGCTTCGAGCTGCCCGCGATGGTGCTGTGCATCATCTGGATGCGCTTCCTCGGTGGCGAAACTTGGCGTTCCACGCTGCTGGTCAGCGCGATCGTTGTGGTGGCCTTCTACGGCATCTTCGTTATGGCCCTCAGTACCTCCATCCCCCACCTCTTCTAGGAGAACCCCGTGGATTTTCTGAATCCCGTGATCAACGGATTCACCGTTGTCCTGGAGCCGACCAACCTCCTCTACTGCCTGATCGGCGTCGTCATCGGCATGCTGATTGGTGTGCTGCCCGGACTGGGGCCCGCGGCGACCATCGCCATCCTGCTGCCGCTGACGTACAACGTCGAACCCGTCACCGCCATCATCATGCTGGCCGGCATCTTCTACGGGGCGCAGTACGGCGGCACCATCACCTCCGTGCTGCTGAAGCTCCCGGGTGAAGCGTCCTCCGTCGTGACCGTTTTCGACGGCTACCAGATGGCCAAACAAGGCAAAGCCGGCACCGCCCTGGGCCTGGCCGCCATCGGCTCGTTCATCGGCGGAACCGCGGCCATCCTCGGCCTGACGTTCCTGGCCCCGATCGTGGCGAGCTTCGCACTCGACTTCGGCCCCGCCGAATACTCGGCGCTGGCGCTTCTTGGCATCCTGCTGGTGGCCACCATCAGCAACGGCGCCAAGACCAAGGCTCTGATCGCCGCGGCCCTCGGGCTGCTTCTCGCAACCGTGGGCCGGGACATCTTCACCGGCGAGAGCCGCTTTACATTCGGAAGCCTGGAACTGGCCGACGGGATCGACTTCGTCCCCATCGCCATGGGCGTCTTCGGCCTCGGCGAAATCCTCTACAACCTGGAGGAACGCCACCGCGCCGCCAAAGCCCCGTCCAAGGTCGCGAACGTCTGGCCATCCCGCAGCGACCTGAAGGAAGCCTCGGGCGCGATCGGCCGCGGTTCGGTGCTCGGGTTCTTCCTCGGCATCCTGCCCGGCGGCGGCGCCACTATCGCCTCGATGGCGTCCTACGCCATGGAAAAGAAACGCGCCAAGCAGCCGGAGCGCTTCGGCAAGGGAGCGCCCGAGGGTGTCGCCGGTCCCGAAACGGCCAACAATGCCGCCGCCACGTCCTCGTTCATTCCGCTGCTCACGCTGGGCATCCCGGCGAACGCCACCATGGCCCTGATGTTCGGCGCGCTCCTGATCCAGGGCGTGACCCCGGGCCCGCAGCTCGTTGAGGAGCACCCGGACCTGTTCTGGGGCGTCGTCAACTCGATGTACATCGGCAACATCCTGCTGCTGATCATGAGCCTGCCGCTTGTGGGTTTGTTCGTGAAAATCCTCCGGGTGCGGGCCGCCATCCTGGCTCCCGTCACGGCGCTGATCACCCTGCTGGGCGCCTACACCATCAACAACAGCATGTTCGATGTCACGCTCGTCGTCGTCTTCGGCGTCATCGGCTACCTCATGAAGAAGTTCGGCTTCGAACCCGGGCCGCTGGTTCTCGCCTTCGTCCTGGGATCGCTGCTGGAGAGCTCGCTGCGCCGGTCGCTGCTGGTCTTCGGCGGGGACCCGGCCGGCTTCTTCAGCCGCCCTATCTCGGCGACGCTCCTCATCGCGTTCGTCCTGGTGGCCGTGCTGCCCGGTCTTCGGTCCCTGCTAGCCAAACGCAAGCTCTCCGCTGCCGGAGCAGCCGCCCCTGAAAACATCAAGGAGAAGGTATGAGCATCATCGTCGGCTTTGTCCCCACCCCGGCCGGGCAGGCGGCCCTGACGGCCGGCATCGCGGAGGCCACCCTCCGCCGCCAGGACCTCGTCATCGTCAATTCCGCGCGGGAGGGCGCACTGGTGGATAAGTCCGTGGCCACGTCCGCGCTCCTGGCCGAGGCCGCCCAGCGCGCCACGGACGCCGGCGTTTCGGCGTCGGTCCTGCAGCCCTCCTACCAGCACGACCTCGCCGACGAGTTCCTCGACCTCGCCCGGGAGGTCAACGCCAGCCTGATCGTCATCGGCCTGCGCCGCCGGTCCCAGGTGGGCAAATTCATCATGGGAAGCCACGCGCAGCGCATCCTGATCCAGGCCGACCGTCCGGTTTTGGCGGTCAAGGCCGACGGAGCGGAAGGCTAGGCAGGGCGGCGACGACGTCGATCGGCGACCGCGAGGGCGGCCGACGGCGGCAGGCCTCCGGGCGCTGTGCGCGGGCTCACCAGCCCCGCCGGCCCGGAGGCCTTCTCAGTTAAATCCAGTCCGAAGCCGTCCCGGGGACGGCCATCATTTAGCCGCGCCCAATGAACGGCATCCCGGCGGCGGTGATGACGAGCGATCCCACGGTGGCGGAGGCGGGCAGGCCGGCCATCAGCAGTACGGCGCGGGCCGCGTCCTCCACGGGGAACGTGGGCTCGGCGCGGCGGGTTCCGTCCGCTTGCAGGGCTCCGTCACCGACGCCGATCTGGTCCATGAGTTTCGTGGCGGCGTTGCCGATGTCGATCTGGCCGCAGCTGATGCCGAAGCCGCGGCCGTCCAGGTCGATGCTCTTGGTCAGCCCGCTGATGGCGTGCTTCGTGACCGTGTACGCCACAGTGCGCGGCCGAGGGGAATGCGCCGAGACCGAGCCGTTGTTGATGATCCGGCCGCCCTGCGGTGTCTGGGCCTTCATGGCCCGGACCGCGGCGGCGGCGCACAGCAGGGAGCCAGTCAGGTTCACGGCGGCGGTGGCTTCCCAGTCGGCGACTGTGAGTTCGTCCACCGACGCCGCCGGGCCGAACACCCCGGCGTTGTTGAACAACACATCCACCCTCCCCCAGTGACCGACCACCTTGGCGAAGAGGCGTTCGACGTCGTCGGGCCGGGTGACGTCGCAGGGCACCACGAGGGCCTGCGCGTGGCCCGCGCCGGTTTCCTGCAGGGGTTCTTCCCGGCGGCCGGCGAGGACCACGCGGTAGCCGTCGGCCAGCATAAGCCGCGCCACCGCCCGGCCGATCCCGGACCCCGCCCCGGTGACGACGACTACCCTGCCGGGCTGGTGCTGGTGTGTCATGGGGTACTCCTGGGGTGGCGGGCGGGTGTCCGGTCCCGGTCAGCCTATGCCGAGTGTGCACTTCGCGGCAGTGTGCGTCGGGCAAAGTCATAGGGTCGTTGCAACGCTCTGAAAGATGGAGCGTTTGATGGGCAACGTATTTTCCTTGGATTCCCGGACTGAGTTCTTTGATTTGGTGTGCGGCGGGATGTCGGTTCTGGCTGCTGCCCGGCGTGTCGGCGCGGCGCGT
>NZ_JBFTHI010000007.1:0-176219 GCF_056394165.1 Arthrobacter sp. 10T416
GCCCGCGACACCAAGCTTGGTGCCGAGGAAATCACCCGTGACATCCCGAACGTGTCCGAGGAAGTCCTGGCAGGCCTGGACGAGCGCGGCATCATCCACATCGGTGCCGAGGTTGAGGCCGGCGACATCCTGGTCGGTAAGGTCACCCCCAAGGGCGAGACCGAGCTGACCCCGGAAGAGCGCCTGCTGCGCGCCATCTTCGGTGAGAAGTCCCGCGAAGTGCGCGACACCTCCCTGAAGGTTCCGCACGGCGAGTCCGGCACCGTCATCGGCGTCCGCGTCTTCGACCGCGACAACGACGACGAGCTGCCCCCGGGCGTCAACCAGCTGGTCCGCGTCTACGTGGCCGCCAAGCGCAAGATCACCGACGGCGACAAGCTCGCCGGCCGTCACGGCAACAAGGGTGTTATCTCCAAGATCCTCCCGATCGAGGACATGCCGTTCCTTGCCGACGGCACCCCCGTTGATATCGTCCTGAACCCGCTGGGTGTTCCGGGCCGTATGAACGTCGGCCAGGTGCTCGAAACCCACCTTGGCTGGGTTGCCAAGACCGGTTGGAAGATCGAGGGTGAGCCCGAGTGGGTCAAGCAGCTGCCGAACCTGCCGCGCGAGAGTGGCCAGACCACTGTTGCAACGCCGGTCTTCGACGGTGCGCGTGAAGAAGAAATCACGGGCCTGCTCGACTCCACCAACGTCACCCGCGACGGTGACCGCCTGATCAACTCCTCGGGCAAGACCCGCCTGTTTGACGGCCGCTCCGGCGAGCCGTTCCCGGATCCGATCTCGGTCGGCTACATGTACATCCTGAAGCTCCACCACCTGGTGGACGACAAGATCCACGCACGCTCCACCGGCCCGTACTCCATGATCACGCAGCAGCCGCTGGGTGGTAAGGCACAGTTCGGTGGCCAGCGCTTCGGTGAAATGGAAGTGTGGGCGCTCGAAGCTTACGGCGCCGCCTACACGCTCCAGGAACTCCTCACGATCAAGTCGGATGATATCCACGGTCGTGTGAAGGTCTACGAAGCCATCGTCAAGGGCGAGAACATCCCGGAGCCGGGCGTTCCTGAGTCCTTCAAGGTCTTGATCAAGGAAATGCAGTCGCTGTGCCTGAACGTGGAAGTGCTTTCCACGGACGGAACCACAATTGAAATGCGTGACTCTGATGACGCAGTCTTCACGGCTGCGGAAGAACTGGGCATCGATCTGTCTCGTGCAGAGCCCAGTTCCGTAGAAGAGGTTTAGCAGGTGCCGTACGACGGCGGGTGATCCCGCCGTCGTACGCCACCTCCCTCTTCCCGTAACCCAAGACTTCAGAATTTAGAGAACAAGAGAGAACAGGGACCATATGTCCAGCGAATCCTCCTTCGGCCTCATGCAGATCGGCCTCGCCACCGCGGAAGACATCCGTGGCTGGTCTTACGGCGAGGTTAAGAAGCCGGAAACCATCAACTACCGCACGCTCAAGCCTGAGAAGGACGGCCTCTTCTGCGAGAAGATCTTCGGCCCGTCCCGCGACTGGGAATGCTACTGCGGCAAGTACAAGCGCGTGCGCTTCAAGGGCATCATCTGCGAGCGGTGTGGCGTTGAGGTCACCCGTGCCAAGGTGCGCCGTGAGCGCATGGGCCACATCGAACTGGCCGCCCCGGTCACGCACATCTGGTACTTCAAGGGTGTCCCGTCCCGCCTGGGCTACCTCCTTGACCTGGCACCGAAGGACCTCGAAAAGGTCATCTACTTCGCTGCCTACATGATCACCAGTGTCGATGCTGACGCCCGTCACGAGGAACTGCCCAACCTGCAGGTTGAGCACGACATCGAGAAGAAGCAGCTGATCGACAACCGCGACTCCGACATCGCCACGATCGCCCGCGACCTCGAAAACGAGATCGCGCGCCTCGAAGGTGAAGGTGCCAAGGCTGCCGACAAGAAGAAGGCCCGCGACTCCGCCGACCGCCAGATGGCCAACGTCCGCAAGCGCGCGGATGCTGAGATCGAGCGCCTCGAGCAGGTCTGGGACCGCTTCAAGAACCTCAAGGTCGCCGACCTCGAAGGCGACGAGGGCCTGTACCGCGAACTGCGTGACCGCTACGGCATGTTCTTCGAAGGTTCCATGGGTGCCGAAGCCATCAAGAAGCGTCTTGAAGGCTTCGACATGCAGGCCGAGTCCGACCTGCTGCGCGACATCATCGCCAACGGCAAGGGCCAGCGCAAGACCCGCGCCCTGAAGCGCCTGAAGGTTGTCAACGCGTTCCTGACCACCAACAACAGCCCGCTCGGCATGGTGCTGGACGCCGTCCCGGTGATCCCGCCGGAACTGCGCCCGATGGTCCAGCTGGACGGCGGCCGCTTCGCGACCTCCGACCTCAACGACCTCTACCGCCGTGTGATCAACCGCAACAACCGCCTCAAGCGCCTGCTTGATCTCGGTGCCCCGGAGATCATCGTCAACAACGAGAAGCGCATGCTTCAGGAAGCTGTTGACAGCCTCTTCGACAACGGCCGCCGCGGCCGTCCGGTCACCGGACCGGGCAACCGTCCGCTGAAGTCCCTGAGCGACATGCTCAAGGGCAAGCAGGGCCGTTTCCGCCAGAACCTCCTCGGCAAGCGCGTCGACTACTCCGGCCGTTCGGTCATCGTCGTCGGCCCGCAGCTGAAGCTGCACCAGTGCGGCCTGCCCAAGCAGATGGCCCTGGAGCTCTTCAAGCCGTTCGTGATGAAGCGCCTGGTTGACCTCAACCACGCACAGAACATCAAGTCGGCCAAGCGGATGGTGGAGCGCTACCGCCCGCAGGTCTGGGATGTCCTCGAAGAGATCATCACCGAGCACCCGGTACTGCTGAACCGTGCACCTACCCTGCACCGCCTCGGCATCCAGGCGTTCGAACCGCAGCTTGTTGAAGGTAAGGCCATCCAGCTCCACCCGCTGGTTTGTGGCGCGTTCAACGCTGACTTCGACGGCGACCAGATGGCAGTCCACCTGCCGCTGAGCCCCGAAGCCCAGGCCGAAGCCCGGATCCTGATGCTGTCCTCGAACAACATCCTGAAGCCGTCCGACGGCCGCCCGGTGACGCTGCCTTCGCAGGATATGATCATCGGCCTCTACCACCTGACCACCAAGCGTGTCGGTTCAGCTGGCGAAGGCCGGATCTTCTCCTCCGTTTCGGAAGCCATCATGGCGTTCGACCTGCACGAGCTGCACCTGAACTCCAAGGTCAAGATCCGGCTCGAGGGCTTCGTGCCCTACGCCGGATGGGAAGCTCCGGAAGGCTGGGAACAGGGTCAGACCGCACTGGTCGAGACCTCTCTCGGCCAGGTCATCTTCAACCAGACGCTGCCCGCGGACTACCCGTGGGTTGAGGCTGTTGCCGACAAGGGCGAACTGTCCCGCATCGTCAACGACCTTGCCGAGCGCTACCCGAAGGTCGTCACCGCGGCAACGCTGGACAACCTGAAGGATGCCGGTTTCTACTGGGCAACCCGCTCGGGCGTCACGGTCGCCATCTCCGACATCGAGGTCCCGGCCTCCAAGCCGGAGCTCCTCGCCGGCTACGAGACCATGGCCGCGAAGATCCAGGGCCAGTACGACAAGGGCCTGATCGACGACGACGAGCGTCGCCAGGAACTGATCGAAATCTGGAACAAGGCCACGAACGAGATCGCCCAGGCGATGCGTGACAGCCTGTCCCCGATGAACACGATCAACCGCATGGTGTCCTCCGGTGCACGTGGTAACTGGATGCAGGTCCGTCAGATCGCGGGTATCCGTGGCCTGGTGGCCAACCCTAAGGGTGAAATCATCCCGCGTCCGATCAAGTCCTCCTACCGCGAGGGCTTGTCGGTGCTGGAATACTTCATCGCCACGCACGGTGCCCGTAAGGGTCTGGCCGATACCGCCCTGCGTACCGCCAACTCGGGTTACCTGACCCGTCGTCTGGTGGACGTCTCGCAGGACGTTATCGTCCGTGAAGAGGACTGCGGCACCGAACGCGGCCTCGTCACCCCGATCGCGGTCGCTGACGCCAACGGCGAGCTGGTCCTTGACGAAAACGTCGAGAACAGCGCCTACGCCCGTACCCTGGCCGTGGACGTCGTTGACGCCAAGGGCAAGGTCCTCGCGGCGGCCGGCACTGACTGCGGCGACGTCGTCATCGCCGAACTGTTCGCAGCCGGCATCACCGAGGTCAAGGTCCGCTCCGTACTCACCTGTGAGTCCAGCGTCGGCACCTGCGCCCTGTGCTACGGCCGTTCGCTGGCCACCGGCAAGACCGTTGACATCGGCGAGGCCGTCGGCATCATCGCCGCACAGTCCATCGGTGAACCCGGTACCCAGCTGACCATGCGTACGTTCCACACCGGTGGTGCTGTCTCCGCCGGTGGTGGCGACGACATCACCCAGGGTCTGCCGCGTATCCAGGAGCTCTTCGAAGCCCGTACTCCGAAGGGTGTCGCACCGATTGCTGAAGCAGCCGGCCGCATCACCATCGAAGAGTCCGAGCGCCAGATGCGCCTGGTCATCACCCCGGATGACGGATCCGAAGAGATCGCCTACCCGGTGCTGCGCCGTTCACGTCTTCTCATCGAAGATGGCGATCACGTCAGCGTTGGCCAGAAGCTCATCAACGGTCCGGTCGACCCCAAGCAGGTTCTGCGCATCATGGGTCCCCGTGCCGCGCAGAAGTTCCTGGTGGACGAGGTCCAGGGCGTGTACCGCAGCCAGGGCATCGGTATCCACGACAAGCACGTCGAGGTTATCGTCCGCCAGATGCTGCGCCGCGTCACGGTCATCGAATCCGGTGAATCGGATCTGCTGCCCGGCGAGCTCGCCGAACGCAGCCGCTTCGAGGACGCCAACCGCCGTGTGGTTTCCGAGGGCAAGACGCCGGCCTCCGGCCGTCCCGAGCTCATGGGTATCACCAAGGCGTCCCTGGCGACCGAGTCCTGGCTGTCCGCAGCTTCCTTCCAGGAGACCACCCGCGTCCTGACGCAGGCGGCCATGGAAGGCAAGAGCGATCCGCTGCTCGGCCTCAAGGAAAACGTCATCATCGGTAAGCTCATCCCGGCCGGCACGGGTCTCCCGCGCTACACCGAGGTCACGGTGGAACCGACTGAAGAAGCAAAGGCCAACCTGTTCACCGGCCCCAGCGCATTCAGTGACTTCTCCTACGACTCCCTGGGCGGCGACGGAGCTCCTGAGTTCCACGCCATCCCGCTGGATGACTACGACCTCGGCAGCGACTTCCGCTAACCGTAGGCAGCATTGAAGGATGGTCCCGCACCGCAAGGTGCGGGACCATCCCGCTTTAACCCGTCGAGTGTTTTGATACGGCCGTTTTGCCGAAGTGCCGTGGGCCCACGCCGGCAGGGTTCCTTGGCCGAGCTTGTGAGGCTAGGGGGCCGGTGGGGAACAGTCGACGGCGGAACCTGCTGCGGGGGAGGAGGGGCGGAATCCGCGCCGATTAAGGGCTGGGGACCGTCCGTGTTAGACTTGAGACTAATTGTTATTGTGGCAGTGGATGAGTGCGCCGGTCAGTTAGACAGCTTGCAGCTGGATAGCCCGACCAGGACGACGTTTCCGGTTTGCAGGGTTCTTGTGCAACGTATGCCACATTTTCGCATGCCTAGGGGCAGTTCAGGATGAAAGTCCGGCGCCCCGGCGTGCGGTCCGACTATTAAGGCTTCGCCTCAGCTGCTCTGGAGAGATCTTCAAAGCTCGAGCGGCGGGGCGCAGCGACAAGAGAGCGGCCGCCAACGGCCGCTCCGGATAAAACGGAGAACACGAGAGTGCCTACGATTAACCAGCTGGTCCGCAAGGGCCGCACGCCTAAGGTCTCGAAGACCAAGGCCCCCGCGCTTAAGGGCAGCCCGATGCGCCGTGGTGTTTGCACCCGCGTTTACACGACGACCCCGAAGAAGCCGAACTCGGCTCTCCGTAAGGTTGCACGTGTGCGCCTCAACGGTGGCGTAGAAGTCACCGCCTACATCCCCGGTGTTGGCCACAACCTGCAGGAGCACTCCATTGTGCTCGTCCGTGGCGGCCGCGTTAAGGACCTTCCGGGTGTCCGTTACAAGATCGTCCGTGGCGCCCTTGATACCCAGGGTGTGAAGAACCGTAAGCAGGCACGCAGCCGCTACGGCGCAAAGATGGAGAAGAAGTAATATGCCTCGCAAGGGTCCGGCCCCCAAGCGGCCGCTAGTACTAGATCCCGTATACGGCTCCCCGCTGGTCACTCAGCTGATCAACAAGGTGCTCGTTGACGGCAAGAAGTCCACTGCAGAGCGCATCGTCTACGGTGCCCTCGAAGGCGCACGCGCCAAGTCCGGCGGCGACCCCGTTGCAGCCCTCAAGAAGGCCATGGACAACGTCAAGCCTTCCCTCGAGGTCCGCTCCCGCCGCGTCGGCGGCGCGACCTACCAGGTCCCCGTCGAGGTCAAGCCGGGCCGTTCCACGGCCCTCGCCCTCCGCTGGCTGGTTGGCTACTCCAAGGCCCGCCGCGAAAAGACGATGACCGAGCGCCTCCAGAACGAAATCCTGGATGCCTCGAACGGTCTCGGAGCCGCTGTGAAGCGCCGCGAAGACACCCACAAGATGGCCGAGTCCAACAAGGCCTTCGCACACTACCGCTGGTAATACTTCCCGGACGCCGCCGGCTCACCCGAGCCGGCGGCGAACGTGCAGTCCATCCGAAAGGGAGACACCGTGGCACAGGACGTGCTTACCGACCTTAGCAAGGTCCGCAATATCGGCATCATGGCCCACATTGATGCCGGCAAGACCACTACTACCGAGCGCATCCTGTTCTACACGGGTGTGAACCACAAGATCGGCGAAACGCACGACGGCGCTTCGACGACTGACTGGATGGAACAGGAAAAGGAACGCGGCATCACCATCACGTCTGCCGCCGTGACCTGCTTCTGGGAAAACAACCAGATCAACATCATCGACACCCCCGGCCACGTGGACTTCACCGTTGAGGTTGAGCGCTCCCTGCGCGTCCTCGACGGCGCCGTCGCCGTGTTCGATGGCAAGGAAGGCGTGGAGCCGCAGTCCGAGACTGTTTGGCGCCAGGCTGACAAGTACAACGTCCCGCGCATCTGCTTCGTCAACAAGATGGACAAGCTCGGCGCTGACTTCTACTTCACCGTCGACACCATCATCAGCCGCCTCGGTGCCAAGCCGCTCGTTATGCAGCTGCCGATCGGCGCCGAAAACGACTTCATCGGCGTCGTCGACCTGCTCTACATGCGCGCCCTGGTCTGGCCCGGCGACTCCAAGGGTGACGTCACCATGGGTGCCAAGTACGAGATCCAGGAGATCCCGGCTGACCTCAAGGAAAAGGCCGAAGAGTACCGTGCAACGCTCGTTGAGACCGTTGCTGAGTCCTCCGAAGAGCTCATGGAGAAGTACCTCGAGGGCGAAGAGATCACGATCGACGAGCTCAAGGCCGGCATCCGCAAGATGACGATCAACTCCGAGCTCTACCCGGTCTTCTGTGGCTCCGCGTTCAAGAACCGCGGCGTCCAGCCGATGCTCGACGCCGTCGTGGACTACCTGCCGAACCCGCTCGACGTCCCGCCGATGGTCGGTCACGATCCCCGCGACGAAGAGAAGGAACTGACCCGGAAGCCTTCCGCTGACGAGCCGTTCTCTGCGCTGGCGTTCAAGATCGCCGCACACCCCTTCTTCGGCCAGCTCACCTTCATCCGCGTGTACTCCGGTCACGTGGAAGCAGGCGCACAGGTGGTCAACTCCACCAAGGGCAAGAAGGAGCGCATCGGCAAGCTGTTCCAGATGCACGCCAACAAGGAAATGCCGGTCGACGGCGCTACCGCGGGCCACATCTACGCAGCCATCGGCCTGAAGGACACCACCACGGGCGACACCCTGTGCGATTCGTCCAACCAGATTGTCCTCGAGTCCATGAGCTTCCCGGAGCCCGTGATCTCGGTTGCGATCGAGCCGAACACCAAGGGTGACCAGGAGAAGCTCTCCACGGCCATCCAGAAGCTCTCCGCTGAGGACCCGACCTTCCAGGTCTCCCTCAACGAAGACACCGGCCAGACCATCATCGCCGGCATGGGCGAGCTCCACCTGGACATCCTGGTGGACCGCATGCGCCGCGAATTCAAGGTCGAGGCAAACGTGGGCAAGCCCCAGGTCGCCTACCGCGAAACCATCAAGCGTGCTGTGGAGCGTCACGACTACACGCACAAGAAGCAGACCGGTGGTTCGGGCCAGTTCGCAAAGATCCAGATCGCCATCGAGCCCCTGGACACCTCCGAAGGCGAGATGTACGAGTTCGAGAACAAGGTCACTGGTGGCCGCGTTCCGCGCGAATACATCCCGTCCGTTGACGCTGGTATCCAGGATGCACTGAACGACGGCGTCCTGGCCGGTTACCCGGTTGTCGGCATCAAGGCGACGCTGATTGACGGCGCTTACCACGATGTTGACTCCTCGGAAATGGCGTTCAAGATCGCCGGCCGTATGGCTTTCAAGGAAGCTGCACGCAAGGCGAACCCTGTCCTGCTCGAACCGCTGATGGATGTCGAGGTCCGCACCCCTGAGGAATACATGGGTGAAGTTATCGGTGACCTCAACTCCCGCCGTGGCCAGATGCAGTCCATGGAAGATGCCCAGGGCGTCAAGGTTATTCGCGCACACGTCCCGCTGTCCGGCATGTTCGGCTACATCGGTGACCTGCGTTCGAAGACCCAGGGCCGCGCTGTGTACTCCATGACGTTCAACAGCTACGCCGAGGTCCCGAAGGCAGTTGCCGACGAGATCATCCAGAAGAGCCGCGGCGAGTAGTCCGCAAGGACAACCCGCAGCTGCAACAAACTCGGGTGCGTTCCCTCCACAGGGAATTCGCCTGGTGCTGGCGGCCGGACTCCGGCCGCCAGCACGAACAGGCTCGAGGGACTAGTATTAGTTCCTGAATCTGCAATTTCACCAATCCAAAGCCCCCCAAGTAGACTTACTGGAGTTTCTGCCGCGACAAGCGCGGTCGAAGGGTAAGTCATTTGAAAACGTTCTAGGAGGAACCTGTGGCAAAGGCAAAGTTCGAGCGGACTAAGCCGCACGTTAACATCGGTACCATTGGTCACGTTGACCACGGTAAGACGACGCTGACGGCCGCCATTTCCAAGGTGCTGTACGACAAGTACCCGACTCTCAACGAGAAGCGTGACTTCGCGTCCATTGACTCTGCTCCCGAAGAGCGTCAGCGCGGCATTACCATCAACATCTCCCACGTTGAGTACCAGACCGAGAAGCGCCACTACGCACACGTAGACGCTCCGGGTCACGCTGACTACATCAAGAACATGATCACCGGCGCTGCTCAGATGGACGGTGCAATCCTCGTGGTTGCCGCCACTGACGGCCCGATGGCTCAGACCCGCGAGCACGTCCTGCTCGCCCGCCAGGTTGGTGTCCCCTACCTGCTGGTGGCCCTGAACAAGGCTGACATGGTCGATGACGAGGAACTCCTCGACCTCGTCGAAATGGAAGTTCGTGAGCTGCTCAGCTCGCAGGGCTTCGATGGCGACGAAGCACCGGTTGTTCGCGTTTCCGGCCTCAAGGCTCTGGAAGGCGACCCGGAGTGGGTCAAGTCCGTTGAGGACCTGATGGCTGCTGTCGACGAGTCCGTGCCGGACCCGGTTCGTGACCGCGACAAGCCGTTCCTGATGCCGATCGAAGACGTCTTCACGATCACCGGCCGTGGCACCGTTGTTACGGGCCGCGCCGAGCGTGGAACCCTCGCGATCAACTCTGAGGTCGAGATCGTCGGCATCCGCCCGGTCCAGAAGACCACGGTTACCGGTATCGAGATGTTCCACAAGCAGCTCGACGAAGCATGGGCCGGCGAGAACTGTGGCCTCCTGCTCCGCGGTCTGAAGCGCGACGATGTCGAGCGTGGCCAGGTTGTCGTCAAGCCGGGTTCCATCACCCCGCACACCGACTTCGAGGCTAACGTCTACATCCTCTCCAAGGACGAAGGCGGACGTCACAACCCGTTCTACTCCAACTACCGCCCGCAGTTCTACTTCCGCACCACGGACGTAACCGGCGTTATCACCCTGCCGGAAGGCACGGAAATGGTTATGCCCGGCGACAACACTGAGATGACCGTTGCGCTCATCCAGCCGATCGCTATGGAAGAGGGCCTCGGCTTCGCAATCCGCGAAGGCGGCCGCACCGTTGGTTCGGGACGCGTCACCAAGATCATCAAGTAATTACTTGTTGATCTGAGCATGATCTCCTGATCGGAGGGCCGTTCGACGGCCGCCGTGACGACAGAACAGCCCCGCTGCACTGCAGCGGGGCTGTTCTGTTTAAGACCCTGCTACCGTTGCTGATGAAGAGAGGAGCCCGGGATGGAATGGATCATTTTTCTGGTGGTGGTAGCCGCCGTTGTTTCGGCCGGCCTGTGGGCCAAGAAGTACTTCCGGCACGAGATCGACCGTGCCAAGCGCATCAACCGCGCCAACAAGAACCAGTAGCGCCCCCGGCACGCACCGGCGGACCGGCCGTCCACCTCTAGCCGGCTGGCCGCTCCTGACGGGCCCGGCTCAGCGCCTGGTACCAGTAGAACGACTTCTTCGGTGTCCGGACCTGGGTGTCAAAATCGACGTGGACCAACCCGAAGCGCTGCGAATAGCCCGCCGCCCATTCGAAGTTGTCCATCAACGTCCAGACGTAGTAACCGAGGAGTTCGACGTCGTGGGCGACGCCGCCCGGCGCGGTCGCCGCGAGGGCATGGCCCAGGTGGTCGGCGAGGTAGCCGATCCGGCCGGCGTCGTCGATGGGACCGTCCACGTGGTCCGGTTCGGGGAAACTGGCCCCGCTCTCGGTGATAAAGAGCGGCGGAAGTGCCTCGCCGTAGCGGTCCTTCATTTCGCGCAGCAGCCCACCGAGGTGGTCCGGTGCCACCGGCCAGCCGAAACCGGTGGTCTTGTACTCCGGGAAGGCCGCGAAATGGAAGGGCAGCTTCGCCATTGCTTCGGCGGAGCCGACCGGGCTGTCCGCCGGGCCACGGCCGGTACCGACCTTGACGGGGTAGTAGTAGTTGAGCCCGTAGAAATCGAGTGGCTGGTGGATATTACGCAGATCCGCGTCGGAAAACCGGCCGAGACCCTTGAACCAGGGGCGCGCCACCAGCGGCACCTTGGGGTAGCTGCCGAGCAGGATCGGGTCGGCGTAAATCCGGTTGAGCGCGAGGTCGAACACCTTCGCCAGCAACCGGTCCGTCACCGATCCGTTGGCCGGCCGGACGGGGGAGTGCAGGTTGGTGACGCCGATGGCTCCGGAAACGCCAGCGGCCCGCAGCGCCTGGACGGCGAGCCCATGGGCGAGCAGCTGGTGGTGGACGGAGGGCAGGGCACCAAAGAGCAGGTCCCGGCCCGGGGCGTGCACGCCGAGGGCATAGCCGTTCAGCGTCACCGAGGCTGGCTCGTTCAGGGTGACCCACTGGGCCACCCGGTCGCCGAAGCGGGCACCGGCCGCGGCGCTGTACTCGGCGAAACGCTCCGCCGTCGCCCTGTTCATCCAGCCGCCGCGGTGTTCCAGCGGTAGCGGGGTATCCCAGTGGTACAGGGTGGCCATCGGAGAGATGCCGGCCTCAAGCAGCCTGTCGATCAGCCTGTCGTAGAAATCCAGGCCCTCCGCGTTGAATGGGCCGGCGCCGTCCGGCTGGATCCGCGGCCAGGAAATGGAGAAGCGGTAGGAGTCGACGCCGAGCTCCCGCATCAGCTGCACGTCATCGTCCGCACGGTTGTAGTGGTCACAGGCGACGGCGGGGGAGTGGCCGTCCTGGATGGTGCCGGGTTTTTCGGCGAAGGCGTCCCAGCCCGAGGGCCCGCGGCCGCCCGCCGCGAGAGCGCCTTCAATCTGGAACGCGGCCGAGGCCACCCCGAGCACAAAGTCCTGGGGAAGCTTTGCGGCGAGGTCATGGACGGCGGGGGAGTCCTGCACGGTCATGACCCTATCTTCGTTGCGGCGCTTCCCGAAGGCAATGACCGGGGGTACCGGAAGGCGATGTCAGGGGGCGGGAAGCGCGACGGCGGACAGCTACAGGACCGCTGGCGGGGGCGAATTCGCTTCTGCCGGATAATTCGGGCATACTAGATGAGTTGTTCAAGCGCTCTTTCGCGTCCCGATCCGGATAATGCCGGGTGTCAGGGTCCAGGTAGGAGCCCAAACATAACCCACTCTCCAAGGTATTGCGGACGAGTTCGCGTGAAATGCGCGACACGCCCGACCGCGGGGGTCGGTTGCGCCGGCAGGTTGAGGAACCCGGATTTATCCGGATTCAGCTTGTGCGGCGGGTGGTAGTTACGACTTCAAATGCTTCGGCAGCCGCACAACTAGTAAGTGAACAGGGCAGCCCTAATCAGGGGAAGCACAGACTGAAAGAGAGTCAGGCGACATGGCGGGACAAAAAATCCGCATCCGGCTGAAGTCATACGACCACGAGGTCATTGACGTTTCAGCACGGAAGATCGTTGAGACGGTCACGCGCGCAGGCGCAACTGTAGTTGGCCCCGTGCCGCTGCCGACGGAGAAGAACGTTTACTGCGTAATTCGCTCTCCGCACAAGTACAAAGACAGCCGCGAGCACTTTGAAATGCGCACGCACAAGCGTCTTATCGACATCATCGATCCCACGCCCAAGGCTGTCGATTCGCTCATGCGTCTCGACCTGCCGGCCGACGTGAACATCGAAATCAAGCTGTAGGGAGGTGCTGAGAGACTATGACCGCAACCCGTAACGTAAAGGGCCTGCTGGGCACGAAGCTCGGCATGACCCAGGTCTGGGACGAGAACAACAAGCTCATCCCCGTCACTGTGGTCCAGGCAGACTCGAACGTCATCACGCAGCTGCGCAATGCAGACACTGATGGCTACGTCGCCGTTCAGATCGGCTACGGCCAGATCGACCCCCGCAAGGTCACCAAGCCGCTGGCTGGTCACTTTGAAAAGGCAGGCGTCACGCCTCGCCGCCACGTCGTAGAACTGCGCACTGCAGATGCTGCTTCTTACGAGCTGGGCCAGGAGCTCTCCGTTGAGCTCTTCGAAGCCGGCCAGAAGATCGACGTCGTTGGCACCACCAAGGGTAAGGGCTTCGCCGGTGTTATGAAGCGTCACGGCTTCCACGGTGTTGGAGCTTCCCACGGTGCCCACAAGAACCACCGTAAGCCCGGTTCAATCGGTGGCGCATCCACCCCGAGCCGCGTCTTCAAGGGCATGAAAATGGCCGGCCGCATGGGCGCCGTTCGTCACACCACGCTGAACCTCACGGTCCACGCGGTTGACGTCGAGAAGTCGCTGCTCCTCATCAAGGGTGCCGTTCCCGGCGCCCGCGGCCAGGTCGTACTCGTACGCACCGCCGTGAAGGGAGCCTAGTAATGACTAGCACTGTCAAGGTTGACCTGCCCGCAGAGATCTTCGACGTACAGACCAACGTGCCGCTGCTGCACCAGGTCGTCGTTGCACAGCTCGCTGCTGCTCGCCAGGGTACCCACAAGACCAAGACCCGCGCCGAGGTTTCCGGTGCAGGTCGCAAGCCGTTCAAGCAGAAGGGCACCGGCCGCGCCCGTCAGGGTTCCATCCGTGCTCCTCACATGACCGGTGGTGGCATCGTCCACGGCCCGACGCCGCGTGACTACAGCCAGCGCACCCCCAAGAAGATGATTGCTGCTGCACTGCGCGGCGCACTCTCTGACCGCGCCCGTAACGGCCGCATCCACGTCGTTGCTGAACTGGTAGCCGGCACCAAGCCGTCTTCCCGTGACGCACTGGCAACGCTGCGTGGCGTCTCCGAGCGCAAGAACCTGCTCGTTGTCATCGACCGCGCCAACGATGTTGCTGCACTCTCCGTGCGCAACCTCCAGGATGTTCACGTTCTGTACGCAGACCAGCTGAACACCTACGACGTGCTCGTTTCTGACGACGTAGTCTTCACCAAGGCTGCCTACGAAGCATTCGTTGCTGACAAGGCTGCAAAGAACGAGGAGGATGCCAAGTGAGCGCAGCCACCATCAAAGACCCGCGCGACGTCGTGCTTGCACCCGTCGTTTCGGAAAAGAGCTACGGCCTGATCGACGAGGGCAAGTACACCTTCCTGGTGGACCCCCGTTCGAACAAGACCGAGATCAAGCTGGCCGTGGAGAAGATTTTCTCCGTCAAGGTCGAATCGATCAACACCATCAACCGTGCCGGTAAGCGCAAGCGCACCAAATTCGGATGGGGTACCCGCAAGAACACCAAGCGTGCGATTGTGAGCCTCAAAGAAGGCACTATCGACATCTTCGGCGGTCCGCTCTCGTAGCGGAGACCACTTTAACGAGGAAATAAATTATGGGAATCCGTAAATACAAGCCGACTACCCCGGGCCGTCGTGGCTCGAGCGTAGCGGACTTCACCGAAATCACGCGGTCGACGCCGGAAAAGTCGTTGGTTCGTCCCCTCCCGAAAAAGGGTGGCCGTAACAACACCGGTAAGATCACGACCCGTCACAAGGGTGGTGGACACAAGCGCCAGTACCGTCTGATCGACTTCCGTCGCCACGACAAGGACGGCGTCAACGCCCGCGTTGCCGAAATCGAGTACGATCCGAACCGCACGGCTCGCATCGCCCTCCTGCACTACGTTGATGGCACCAAGCGTTACATCATCGCCCCGAACAAGCTGGCCCAGGGTGACACCGTGGAAGCAGGTGCCGACGCTGACATCAAGCCCGGCAACAACCTTCCGCTGCGCAACATCCCGGTCGGTACCGTAATCCACGCAGTTGAACTGCGTCCGGGTGGCGGCGCCAAGATGGGCCGCTCCGCCGGCGCATCGATCCAGCTCGTTGCCAAGGAAGGCCGCTTCGCCCAGCTGCGTCTGCCTTCCGGCGAAATCCGCAACGTTGACGTGCGCTGCCGCGCAACCGTCGGCGAGGTCGGCAACGCCGAGCAGTCGAACATCAACTGGGGTAAGGCCGGCCGTATGCGCTGGAAGGGCGTTCGCCCGACCGTCCGTGGTGTCGCCATGAACCCGGTCGACCACCCGCACGGTGGTGGCGAGGGTAAGACGTCCGGTGGACGTCACCCCGTCAACCCGAACGGTAAGCGCGAAGGCCGCACCCGCCGTCCCAACAAAGAGAGCGACAAGCTTATTGTTCGTCGCCGTCGTACTGGCAAGAACAAGCGATAGGAGCCTGGACACATGCCACGCAGCCTGAAAAAAGGTCCTTTCGTTGACCAGCACCTCTTTGTGAAGGTAGCCAGGGAAAACGAAAAGGGCACCAAGAACGTCATCAAGACCTGGTCCCGCCGTTCGATGATCGTCCCCGACATGCTCGGCCACACGATCGCCGTGCACGACGGACGCAAGCACATCCCGGTGTTTGTCACTGAGTCGATGGTCGGGCACAAGCTCGGCGAATTCGCTCCCACGCGGACTTTCCGCGGCCATGTCAAGGACGACCGTAAGGGCAAGCGCCGCTAGGCGCCTGCACTTACGTCAAAGACGAGAGAAGGAAAGCAATGGAAGCCAAGGCAATTGCGCGTCACATCCGCGTAACGCCTATGAAGGCCCGGCGCGTCGTCAACCTTGTTCGTGGTAAGCAAGCGAACGAGGCTCTGGCAATTCTGAAGTTTGCCCCGCAGGCAGCTTCGGAGCCGGTATTCAAGGTAGTTCAGTCGGCAATCTCCAACGCCCGGGTCCTCGCGGACCGCGACGGCGTGGCGTTTGACGAAGGTGACCTCATCATCAGCGAAGCGTTTGTTGATGAAGGCCCGACCATGAAGCGGTTCCAGCCGCGTGCCCAGGGTCGTGCATTTCAGATCAAGAAGCGCACGAGCCACATCACCGTGGTAGTCGCTACCCCGGAGAAAGAGGAGGCTCGCTAAGTGGGACAGAAAGTTAACCCGCACGGGTTCCGACTCGGTATCACCACCGATCACGTATCGCACTGGTTCGCCGACAGCACCAAGTCCGGCCAGCGGTACAAGGACTTCGTTCGCGAAGACATCCGTATCCGCCAGCTCATGTCCACGGGCATGGAGCGCGCCGGCATCGCCAAGGTCGAGATCGAGCGCACCCGCGACCGTGTCCGCGTGGATATCCACACGGCACGTCCGGGCATCGTCATCGGCCGCCGCGGCGCTGAAGCCGACCGCATCCGCGGCGAGCTCGAAAAGCTCACCGGCAAGCAGGTTCAGCTGAACATCCTCGAGGTCAAGAACCCCGAGATGGAAGCCCAGCTTGTTGCCCAGGGCGTGGCCGAGCAGCTGACTTCCCGCGTGGCATTCCGCCGTGCGATGAAGAAGGCAATGCAGTCCGCACAGCGCGCTGGTGCCAAGGGCATCCGTATCGCTTGCTCGGGTCGACTGGGTGGCGCAGAAATGTCCCGCTCGGAGTTCTACCGCGAAGGCCGTGTGCCCCTGCACACCCTCCGCGCGAACATCGACTACGGCTTCTACGAGGCCAAGACCACCTTCGGCCGCATCGGCGTGAAGGTCTGGATCTACAAGGGTGACGTCACCGCCAAGGAACTGGCGCAGCAGGCAGCTGCTGCTCCGTCCCGCGGCCGCGGTGCCGGCGATCGTCCGGGCCGCCCGGGTGGCGCTGACCGCGGTGACCGCCGTCGTCGCAACGACCGTCCGGCCGCCGACGCAGCTCCTGCTGCAGAGGCACCGGCAGTTGAGGCTGCACCTGCTGCAGTAGAAGGAGGACAGGCTTAAATGCTTATCCCACGTCGAGTCAAGCACCGTAAGCAGCACCACCCGGGTCGTTCCGGCGCTGCCACGGGCGGCACCGAGGTCTCGTTCGGCGAGTGGGGTATCCAGGCTCTGAGCCCGGCATACGTCACCAACCGTCAGATCGAATCTGCCCGTATTGCGATGACCCGCCACATCAAGCGTGGCGGCAAGGTCTGGATTAACATCTACCCGGACCGTCCGCTGACCAAGAAGCCGGCCGAAACCCGCATGGGTTCCGGTAAGGGTTCGCCGGAATGGTGGGTCTCAAACGTCAAGCCGGGCCGGGTTCTCTTTGAACTCTCCGGTGTTAGTGAAGAGGTAGCTCGCGAGGCCCTGCGCCTGGCAATCCACAAGCTGCCGTTGAAGGCACGCATTGTGCGTCGCGAAGGTGGTGAGTAGAAATGGCAGTAGGATCCAAGGAACTTGCATCCGCACAGCTGGACGGTTTCGACAACGAGCGTCTCGTTGAAGAACTCCGCAAGGCCAAGGAAGAGCTGTTCAACCTGCGTTTCCAGTCCGCCACCGGCCAGCTGGAGAACCACGGTCGTCTGCGCGCGGTAAAGAAGGACATCGCACGCATCTACACCGTTCTCCGTGAGCGCGAGCTGGGCATTCGTGCCGAGGTTGCCGCACCGGTTGTGGAAGCCAAGGAAGAAAAGAAGTCCAAGAAGGCTGCAACCAAGAAGGCTGACAAGGCTGAAACGGTTGAGACCGAGGAGGACGCCAAGTGAGTGAAAAGGACGAGAACGTGACGGAAACTGTTTCCGACGCAGCCAAGGCTGACGAGCGCGGTTACCGTAAGACTAAGCGCGGCTACGTCGTCTCGGACAAGATGGAGAAGACCATCGTTGTCCAGGTCGAAGACCGTGTGAAGCACGCCCTCTACGGCAAGGTTATGCGCCGCAACACGAAGATCAAGGCTCACGACGAAGAGAACTCCGCCGGCATCGGCGACCTCGTTCTCCTCGCCGAGACCCGCCCGCTGTCCGCTACTAAGCGGTGGCGCCTGGTGGAGATCCTCGAGAAGGCCAAGTAACACCTGCAGCGGCCCCGTCAGGGGTACTGCGCCGAAACCCCCGTTCCCGTCTGGGAGCGGGGGTTTCCGCGTTCCCGGCAAAGGGTGAAACCGCCGGCGCCGCGCCGCTCCGTGACGGGGCGACGGCGGCAGCTGTGATATGGGGATACGCCGGAAATGTGCTAAGATTTTGAGTTTGTATGGCGCCTTCCGTGCGTCATCATCAACCTCGTAAACAATCGTGCCACGGCATAGTGCCTCCCCGCGCCTCGCGCGCACGGGAAGCAACTGTTTTTGGCACGGGCGTTTAGGCCTGGTCTGGCAAAATCCAGGCAGGTCAAGAGACACCCCGATCAACCGTTCCGCAAGGCTCATTCCGTAGGAAGATTTTCGGTCTGAGAACCGGCGCGACGCAAGGAGTAAATAGTGATTCAGCAGGAGTCGCGACTCAAGGTCGCCGACAACACGGGTGCTAAGGAAATCCTTACCATTCGCGTTCTCGGTGGATCTGGCCGTCGCTACGCAGGCATTGGCGACGTGATCGTCGCTACCGTCAAGGACGCAATTCCGGGCGGCAACGTAAAGAAGGGCGACGTCGTCAAGGCTGTCATCGTCCGTACCAAGAAGGAACGCCGCCGTGCGGATGGTTCCTACATCAAGTTTGACGAGAACGCAGCTGTGATCCTGAAGAACGACGGTGACCCCCGCGGTACCCGTATCTTCGGACCGGTTGGTCGTGAACTTCGTGACAAGAAGTTCATGAAGATCGTTTCTCTGGCTCCGGAGGTGCTCTAGTCCATGGCTAAGATCAAAAAGGGTGACCTCGTTCAGGTCATCACTGGCGCCAAGGCTGAGCGCGGCGGCGACCGTGGCAAGCAGGGCAAGGTTCTGCGCGTATTCCCGGAGACCAACCGCGTGCTGGTCGAAGGCATCAACCGCGTAACCAAGCACACCAAGGTCGGTCAGTCGCAGCGCGGCACCAAGACCGGTGGCATCGAGGTCGTTGAGGCTTCAATCCACATCTCCAACGTGGCTCTGGTTGACCCCTCCACCAAGAAGCCCACCCGCGTCGGTTTCCGCACCGAGACCGTTGAGCGCGATGGCGTGAAGCGTGAAGTGCGTGTCCGCGTGGCCAAGAGCTCAGGGAAGGACATCTAATGACTGAGACTCTCGAGACTCCGGTAAGCAAGATCGTTCCTCGTCTGAAGACCAAGTACGCGGATTCCATCAAGAGCTCGCTCGTTGAGGAATTCAAGTACGAGAACGTCAACCAGGTTCCCCGTCTGGTGAAGGTCGTTGTGAACATGGGTGTTGGAGATGCCGCCAAGGACTCCAAGCTGATCGACGGCGCTGTCCGCGATCTGACCCTGATCACCGGCCAGAAGCCGCAGGTAACCAAGGCCCGCAAGTCGATCGCACAGTTCAAGCTGCGCGAAGGCATGCCGATCGGTGCGCACGCAACTCTGCGTGGCGACCGTATGTGGGAATTCCTGGACCGTCTGGTCACGCTGGCACTGCCGCGTATCCGCGACTTCCGGGGCCTCAGCGGCAAGCAGTTCGACGGCAACGGCAACTACACCTTCGGTCTGACCGAGCAGGTTATGTTCCACGAGATCGACCAGGATTCCATCGACCGCGTTCGCGGTATGGACATCACTGTCGTGACCACTGCCAAGACCGACGACGAAGGCCGCGCGCTGCTCAAGGCGCTTGGCTTCCCGTTCAAGACCGAAGATTAATCTAACTACGTAAAAGGTCCGGCTGCCTGGTGTTCGAACTTGTTCGATAAGGCACCGCAGCGGAAACCGTTATGAGGAAGGGCAAGAGCCCACCATGACTATGACAGATCCTGTCGCAGATATGCTTACGCGTCTGCGCAATGCAAACTCGGCATACCACGATTCCGTGTCTATGCCTTACAGCAAGCTCAAGGCACGCGTTGCTGACATCCTGAAGGCAGAAGGCTTTATTGCCTCCTGGAAGGAAGAAGACGCGGAGGTCGGCAAGAAGCTGACCCTCGAGCTCAAGTTCGGTCCGAACCGCGAGCGTTCCATCGCTGGCGTTCGTCGTATTTCCAAGCCGGGACTGCGCGTTTACGCAAAGTCCACCAACCTGCCGCACGTGCTGGGTGGCCTGGGTATCGCTATCCTGTCCACCTCTTCCGGCCTCCTGACTGACAAGCAGGCCGGCAAGAAGGGCGTGGGCGGCGAAGTCCTCGCGTACGTCTGGTAACGGGAAAGGAAGAGAATAATGTCACGTATTGGACGTCTCCCCATCACCGTTCCCGCCGGCGTTGAGGTCAAGGTTGACGGCTCTGTCGTCACTGTCAAGGGTTCCAAAGGCGAGCTGAACCACACTGTGGCCAGCCCGATCGAGGTCACCCTGGAAGATGGCACCCTGACCGTCGCCCGCCCGAACGACGAGCGCGCCTCACGTTCGCTGCACGGCCTGACCCGCACCCTGATCGCCAACATGATCCAGGGTGTTACCGCAGGCTACGAGAAGAAGCTTGAGATTGTCGGTACCGGTTACCGCGTCCAGGCCAAGGGTTCTGACCTGGAGTTCGCTCTGGGCTACAGCCACCCGGTCAACGTCTCGGCTCCGAACGGCATCACCTTTGCAGTTGAGACCCCGACCAAGCTCTCTGTCTCAGGTATCTCCAAGCAGCAGGTCGGCGAGGTTGCTGCCAACATTCGCAAGCTGCGGAAGCCGGACCCCTATAAGGGCAAGGGCATCCGCTACGCCGGCGAAGTCATCCGCCGCAAGGTCGGAAAGGCTGGTAAGTAACCATGGCCATCGCAATTAACAAGAAGCGTACGAACAAGAGCAAGTCTGCCCAGCGCAGCCGCCGCCAGCTTCGTATCCGCAAGCGCATCTCCGGTACGGCTGTACGACCGCGTCTGGTTGTCAACCGTTCGGCCCGCCACGTATTCGTCCAGGTTGTCGATGACACCAAGGGCCTGACCGTAGCGAGCGCGTCCACTCTGGAAGCCGACCTTCGTGCATTCGACGGTGACAAGACCGCCAAGGCCAAGCGCGTTGGCGAGCTCGTCGCCGAGCGTGCCAAGGCTGCCGGTATCGAAGCTGTTGTCTTCGACCGCGGTGGTAACAAGTACCACGGCCGGATCGCCGCCGTCGCTGACGGCGCACGTGAAGGTGGGCTGGCACTGTGACCGAAAATAACGAAAAGGACATTCAGGTGACTGAAGCTGTAGCTGCTCCGGCAACTGAGACCGCTGCGCCTGCTACCACTGACGACCGCCGTGGTGGCGCCCGTCGTGGCGAGCGTGGCGACCGCGGCCAGGGCCGTGGCGACCGTGGTGGCCGTGGTGGCCGCGACGGCGGCCGCGAAGCCGAGAAGAGCCAGTTCGTAGAGCGCGTCGTAACCATCAACCGTGTTTCCAAGGTCGTCAAGGGTGGTCGTCGCTTTAGCTTCACCGCCCTCGTCGTCGTCGGTGACGGCAACGGTATGGTCGGCGTCGGCTACGGCAAGGCCAAGGAAGTACCCGCCGCTATCGCGAAGGGCGTTGAAGAAGCCAAGAAGTCCTTCTTCCGCGTTCCCCGCATCGGCAACACCATTCCGCACCGCGTCCAGGGTGAAGCGGCTGCAGGCGTTGTTATGCTGCGTCCGGCTTCCGCCGGTACCGGTGTTATCGCCGGTGGTCCGGTCCGTGCAGTACTGGAGTGCGTGGGTATCCACGACATCCTCTCCAAGTCGCTCGGTTCCTCCAACGCCATCAACATCGTTCACGCGACCGTTGATGCCCTGAAGCGCCTCGAAGAGCCGGCAGCAGTGGCAGCACGCCGCGGCCTCCCGCTCGACGAGATCGCTCCGCCGGCAATGGTGAAGGCTCTCCTGAACCAGAAGGCAGGTGTCTGAGTCATGGCTAAGAACCTGATTCCCTCCGACGCCCAGTTGGAGATCACTCAGATCAAGTCCGCCATTGGCGGCAAGCAGAACCAGCGCGACACCCTGCGGTCCCTCGGCCTGAAGCGGATCGGACACACCGTTGTCCGCACCGCCGACGCCGTGACCGTCGGGATGCTCAACACGGTTCCGCACCTGGTAAAGGTAGAGGAGGCGAAGTAAATGGCAGAGAAGAACACCGCCGAAAAGGCACAGGGCGCCGCTGCTGAGAAGCAGAACGCACTGAAGGTTCACCACCTGCGTCCCGCCCCGGGTGCCAAGACCGCCAAGACCCGCGTTGGTCGTGGTGAAGGCTCCAAGGGTAAGACCGCTGGTCGCGGTACCAAGGGTACGAAGGCCCGCTACCAGATCAAGGCTGGCTTTGCCGGCGGCCAGCTGCCGCTGCACATGCGCCTGCCGAAGCTGCGCGGCTTCAAGAACCCGTTCCGGGTTGAGTTCCAGGTTGTAAACCTGGACAAGCTCAACGAGCTGTTCCCGGAAGGTGGCGCAGTCACCGTGGAGAACCTGGTCGAAAAGGGTGCCGTTCGCAAGAACCAGCCCGTCAAGGTGCTGGGCACCGGCGACATCACCGTCAAGGTTGACGTCACCGTCCACGCATTCTCGGCCAGCGCCGCAGAAAAGATTGCCGCAGCAGGCGGAAGCACCACCGCCCTCTAATGAGGCGGCGGGGCATTAGCCCGTTGTGAAAAACTCCCGGTACCAGGGGCTCCGGCCCCTGGTACCGGGGGTTTTTTCTTTTTTCCCGCCCTGCCGATTGTTCGGCGGGCGCATCGACCCGTTAGACTCGGTTGTTGGGTTTATTTGACCTATCTCACACGACTTTACTTATTACTCAGGAGGACGCTTGCTTAGCGCATTTGGCCGGGCCTTTCGCACGCCTGATCTGCGACGCAAGTTGTTGTTCACGCTGGGAATCATCACAATCTTCCGCTTGGGTGCCTTCATCCCCTCGCCTGGTGTGAGCTACCAGAATGTCCAGCAATGCTTGCAGAACGGTCAGACCTCGGGCGGGATCTACCAGCTCGTCAACCTGTTCAGCGGGGGTGCGTTGCTGCAGGTCTCGATCTTCGCGCTCGGGATCATGCCCTACATCACCGCCAGCATCATCGTCCAGCTGCTCCGCGTGGTCATTCCCCGGTTCCAGCAGCTCTACGAAGAGGGCGCCTCGGGCCAGTCCAAGCTGACCCAGTACACCCGGTACCTCACCATCGCGCTGGGCCTGCTCAATGCCACGACGCTGGTGTCCCTGGCCCGTTCCGGCCAGCTCCTGCCGAACTGCCAGCTGCCGATCATTCCGGACGCGAGCATCATCACCACCATCCTGATCGTCATCACCCTGACGGCCGGCACCGGCCTGATCATGTGGATGGGCGAGCTCGTCACCGAGAAGGGTGTGGGCAACGGCATGTCGCTGCTGATCTTCACCTCCATCGCTGCCGGCTTCCCGACGTCCCTGGGCGCGATCTGGAAGGCCCAGGGCCCGGGCACCTTCTTTATGGTCCTGGTCATCGGCCTGCTGACCGTGGCACTGGTGGTCTTCGTCGAGCAGTCTCAGCGCCGGATCCCGGTGCAGTACGCCAAACGCATGATCGGCCGCCGCACGGTGGGCGGCACCAGCACGTACATCCCCATCAAGGTGAACATGGCCGGCGTCGTGCCTGTCATCTTCGCGTCCTCGATGCTGTACCTGCCGGGCCTGATCTCGCAGTTCAACCGGCCCGCACCGGGGGAGCCTGTAGCCCCCTGGGTCGAGTGGATCAACAACAACCTGACCCGCGGTGACCACCCCATCTACATGGCCCTGTACTTCGCCATGATTGTGTTCTTCACCTACTTCTATGTTGCGATCACTTTCAACCCTGAGGAAGTTTCTGACAACATGAAGAAGTACGGCGGCTTCATTCCGGGTATCCGTGCCGGCAAGCCGACCGCAGATTACCTGCAGTATGTGCTTTCCAGGATCACCCTGCCCGGCGCGATCTACCTGGGCTTTGTGGCCCTGATCCCGCTGATCGCCTTGGTCCTGATCAACGCCAACCAGAACTTCCCGTTCGGTGGCACCTCGATCCTGATCATGGTGGGCGTAGGTTTGGAGACCGTCAAGCAGATTGATGCGCAGCTACAGCAGCGTCACTACGAAGGGCTTTTGCGATGACGAGAATGTTGATTATCGGACCTCCCGGTTCCGGCAAGGGAACGCAGGCGGAACGCATTTCGGAGCGCCTCGGCGTCGTTGCGATCTCCACCGGCGATATCTTCCGTGCCAACGTCAAGGGTGAGACGCCGCTCGGCATCGAAGCCAAGAAGTACATGGACGCCGGGGACTTCGTCCCGGACAGCGTGACCAACAAGATGGTCCGCGACCGCCTCACGGAATCCGACGTCGAAGCCGGCTTCCTGCTGGATGGCTACCCGCGCACCACCGCGCAGGTGGACTACCTCGATTCGATCCTCGCCGACGGTGACCAGAAGCTCGACGTCGTCCTGCAGCTCACGGCCGACGACGAGGAACTCGTCACCCGCCTCCTGGGCCGCGCCAAGGACACCGGCCGCAGCGACGACAACGAAGCCGTTATCCGGCACCGCCTGGACCTGTACCACGGCCAGACCGAAGCCGTGGTGGCCAAGTACGCCGACCGCGGCATCCTCACCCAGGTCGACGGCATTGGCGGCATCGACGAGGTCACCGACCGCGTGATGCAGGCCATCAAGGCGGCCCAGTCGGCCTGATCCAGGCCCACGACTCACGAGGCTCCTCCCGCACCGCCGGGAGGAGCCTCAGCCATTTGTCCGCACGCCCGCCCCGGGCCGCGGCACCACCGAAAGGACGCTGACGATGGCATTCGGCCAGCCCCGCATTGAATACAAGACCAACGCCCAGATGCGGACCATGCACGAGGCCGGGCTGGTTCTCAGCCGCGCGCTGGACGCCGCTGTCGCGGCAGCCGTGCCCGGAGTCAGCACCCGCGACATCGACGCCGTATTCGCCGGCGTGCTGCACGAGGCAGGCGCCAAGTCCAACTTCCTCGGTTACCACGGGTTCCCGGCCACCATCTGCACCTCGGTCAACGAGGAAGTGGTGCACGGGATCCCGGGCGACCGCGTGCTCCAGGACGGGGACATCATCTCCATTGACGGTGGCGCGATCGTGGACGGGTGGCACTCCGACTCTGCACGGACGGTCATCGTCGGCACTGCTGACCCCGAGGACCAGCGGCTCTCCGACGTCACCGAGGAAGCCATGTGGCGCGGCATCGCGGCACTGGCCACCGGAAAATTCGTCGGTGACATCGGCAACGCCGTGGACGACTACGTCTCCAACGCCCCGGGCAAACCGCTGGGCATACTGGAGGACTATGTAGGCCACGGGATCGGCTCCGAGATGCACATGGCACCGGACGTGCTGAACTACCGCACCAGCCACCGCGGGCCCAAGATCCGCCCCGGTCTGTGCCTGGCCATCGAGCCCATGCTGGTCCGCGGCGGTATCGAGACTGCCACCCTGGAGGACGACTGGACCGTGGTGACCACCGACGGCAAGCGCTCGTGCCAGTGGGAACACTCCGTGGCGGTGCACGAAAAGGGCATCTGGGTCCTTTCAGCACCCGACGGCGGCGCCGCGAAACTGGCGCCGCTCGGCGTCGTGCCCGTCCCGATCCCCTGAAGCCGCTTCGACGTGCGGTTTCCCCTCGACGCCAAAAATCCCTGGCGCTACCGGAAGTCCGGTAGCGCCAGGGATTTTGTGTGTCGCGGGCCGGATCAGCTCTTGAGCTTCGGCTTCACGTCCTTGGTGTAGATGCCTTCCAGGGTGGCCTTCAGCTCGGTCATGGTTGCCTTGACGTCGCCCTGCTGGGTGAGGATCTTTGCGGCGGCCTTGGCCATCTCCTGGTCCGCGCCCGGCAGGAAGACCTCCTTGCTGACGCCGCTGGGGATGCCCAGGCCGGCGCCGCCGGTGGGGCAGACTCCGGTCTCCTTCTTCGGACCGCCCGGCAGGAAGCCGACGCCCACGTTGAACTTAGCGGAGCTGAGAACGCCGAGCAGGGACCCGGTGGAGGCGATGGTTGCCGAGGTGATGCCGGCGGCAAAGTCATCCGCGGCCTCCTTGGACGAGACGCCGGCCCACTTGTCCTTGTAGATCGAGTCCTGGGCCCACTGCAACGCCGCAACCGACTCGGGGGAATCACAGTTCATGGTCCACTCGTTGGACCAGCTGCCGCCCCAGCCCCACAGGTTGTTCTGCAGGGTCCAGCCGGCGTACCCGGCCAGGGCCGGGTAGATGTAGGCGTACTGGGCGCCGGAGCTGGCCTTGAGCTTGGGCGCCCACTCGCTGAACTCCTGCCAGGTCTTCGGCGCGCGGTCCGGCAGGCCCGCCGCCTTGAAGTGATCCTTGTTGTAGTAGAACAGCGGGGTGGAACGGCCGTAGGGGAGCGCCCACTGTTTCCCGGCGTACTGGTAGTCCGCGACGAGGGACTTCTGGAAGTCGTCCACCTTGATGTCCAGCTGCTTGATCGCACTGTCCAGCGGGATGATGTTTCCGTTGGTGAAGTAGCGGAACCACCAGACGTCGGAGAGCACCACCAGGCCGGGCAGGGCGGACTTCGCTGCCTGGGAGGTCTGGAACTTCTGCGCGATTTCCTCGTAGTTGGCCCCGGCGGTGATCAGGTTGACCTTGATGTCCGGGAACTTCGCCTGGAATTTGTCGATGATTGCCTTCTCGACGTCCTGGGACTTGCCGGGGTGGCTGGTCCAGAAGTCGAAGGAGGAGGCGGGTTTGACGCCGCTGAAGTCGACGTCCTTGGTCTCCGAGGCTCCGGTGCCGCCGCCCGTGGACGGGCCTCCGCAGGCGGCCAGTGCCGCCGTGCCGGCACCCGCCCCGGCCAGGCCCAGGAAGTGTCTGCGATTAAGGTTTGTTGCCATGGTGGATCCTCTCAAAACGTGCTGACGTGGTGTGCTGTATTAGGTACGGGGTCGGTGGGGTCTCTGGCGGGCCGTGGCTTACCCGGTGACGCTGCCCTGGGTGAGGCCGGCCACGATGTAGCGCTGCAGGGCCGCGAAGACCAGCAGGATCGGAACAATCACCAGGACCGCTCCGGCCATCAGGATGCCCCAGCCCGAGCCGTTGCCTTCCGAGTTCTGCAGCAGGGTCAGGCCCACCGGCAGCGTCATGGTTTCCGGGCGGTCGGTGATGATGAGCGGCCAGATGTAGTCGTTCCATTCGCTCACCACGGTCACGAGGGCGACGGTGGCGATGGAAGGACCGGAGACCGGGACCACCACCTGCCAGAGGCGGCGCCAGTGTCCGGCGCCGTCGATTTCGGCGGCCTCCAGGATGGAGCTGGGCAGGGTCATGAAGTGCTGGCGGAGCAGGAACGTGCCGAAGGCGGTGCCGAGCCCGGGAAGGATGATGCCCCACAGGGTGTTCTTCCCGCCCATTCCGGCGATCAGGATGTAGTTCGGCAGGATGGACACCTGCGGCGGCACCATCAGCGCCACCAGGATCAGGATGAAGATGACGTTCTTGAAGGGAAACCGGACGAAAACCAGGGCGTAGGCCGTCAGGATCGCCAGGATCACCTTCACCGTTGCGCCTACCGTGGTCACAATCAGGCTGTTGACGAAGAACTGTGCGAACGGCACCGTGGTCATCGCCACGTGGTAGTTCTCCAGGTTCAGTCCCTGCGGCAGGATCTTCAGGTCGGTCGTGACGATCTCACCGGGCTGCTTGAAGGAGCTCAGCACCATCCAGAGCAGGGGGACCACCACCACCAGCGTGGCGAGGACCAGGGGAACGTAGCCGCCGGCGATGGTCTGGGCCAGGTTGGCGCGGGAGAACGGCCGGTGCCGCGGAAGCGGAGCGTCGGGTCCGGATGCGGACGCGGCGGGATCGGGATTCACGGGGGAGAGCGTGCTCACGAGTAGTGCACCTTCCGTTCGACGAACCGCACCTGCAGCACGGTGATGATCAGGAGGATCGCGAAGAGCACCACGGAAATGGATGCCGAGTAGCCGGCGCGGTTGAACGCCCCGAAGGCCTGCAGGTAGGCCTCGTAGATCAGGGTGGACGTGCCGTTGCCCAGCGGGGTCATGATCCGGATCAGGTCGAAGGCCTGCAGCGAGCTGAGCATGGTGGTGATGAGCAGGAAGAACGTGGTGGGGGACAGCAGCGGGACGGACATGCTGATGAACCGGCGGAAACCGTTCGCGCCGTCCAGGGAGGCGGCCTCCATCACGTCCTGCGGAAGGGACTGCAGGCCGGCGAGGTAGACCACCGCACAGTAGCCGAGGTTCTTCCAGACGTAGACGATGATCACCATGACCAGGGAGAGCTGGGGGTCGTTGATCCACTGCGGGCTCTGCTGCCCGATCCCGCGCAGCAGCCAAGCGAGCACGCCATAACCGGGGTCGAAGATGAACAGCCACACCAGGCCGACGCCGACGCCGCTGAGCACGTAGGGCGCGAAGACCGCGGACCGGGCGAAGGTGGTGCCGCGGACCTTGGAGTTCAGGGCGAGGGCCACCAGCAGTCCGAGCACCATGGATCCGCCGACAGTGACGACGGTGAAGATGGCAGTGGTTCCGAGCACCTTGGGGGCGTCGGCGCTGGTGAAGAAGTTGATGTAGTTCTCGAACCCGACCACCGTGGCGGAGGCGGATCCCAGCGTCCAGTCGAGCGTGGAGTAGTAGATGTTGTTGATCAGCGGCAGGTAGGTAAATACCGCGATCAGGGCCAGGTTCGGGAGGGCCAGCGCGAGGAAGACGAGGAAGTCCCTGCGGGTCCGGGCGGACCAGCGTCCCCGGCGCGGGCCCTGCGTGACGGCCGCTGCTGCAGAGCGCACGGGGCTGTCGGTCAGTTGTCTAGTCATAGGGTCTCTAACGGATCCGGGCCTGCCGGTGGCAGGCGGTTGGGCGGGGGACCATGAATACTTCACCACACGGTGAATGGGTGGAACCCCGCACAAGGCCTTGTCAGAGCTTTGTTATGTCAGGCTTCCTTGCCCGTTTACCTGTTGTTGGTTGCAGTATTCCATAACGTTCGCCGGCGTTCCGGGAGAAGGTGGCACCTGTTTTCGCCGGCCAGCGGGACACAATGGAGCCATGACAGCTATTACGGACGTGCCCGGTGTCCGGGTGGGCCATGCCTCGAGGATCGGCGACGGATGGTTGAGCGGCGTGACGGTGGTGCTGCCCCCGCCCGGAACCGTCGGATCGGTGGACGTGCGCGGCGGCGGCCCGGGAACACATGAGACGGATGCCCTCGACCCGACCACCCTGACCAGCGCCGTCGACGCCGTGGTCCTGACCGGCGGGAGTGCCTACGGGCTGTCCGCCTCCCACGGTGTCCAGCGCTGGTGCGAGGAACAGGCGCGCGGGTTTGCCGTCCCCGGAGGCGTGGTGCCGATCGTCCCGGCCGCGGCGATCTTCGATCTGGGTCGCGGCGGCGACTTCGCTGCCCGCCCCGACGCCGCCATGGGGTACGCGGCCGCCGTCGACGCCGCGGCCCGCAAGGACGGGCACGACGTCGAACGCGGCAACGCGGGGGCGGGCACCGGCGCCCTGATAGGCAGGGGACAGTACAAGGGAGGAATAGGCACAGCCTCGATCACCTTGAACAACATCTCGCCCGACGGCCCTGTCGTCATCGGCGCAATAGCGGTGGTGAATGCGCTGGGACTGCCGTTCAGCACATCGAGCGAGCGGGTGGAGCCTGACACGGAACCGGAGCTGGCGGCACATCCGGAACCCGGAAGCGTGCGTCTAAGCAGGGGCCACGACGGTGGGGTTTCCTCACCGAGCTTGCGAGGGGAGGGAGCCGGTGGGGAGGAACGAGCGAGCACGCGGAGGGTTTCGGATGCGCCGCCGGCCGGGCATGGCCCGCCGCCCGCGCTGAACACCACCCTCGTCGTCGTCGCGACCAACGCCGTCCTGGACAAAGCCGAGTGCAAGCGCACCGCATCGGCAGCCCACGCCGGCCTCGCCCGGGCCCTCAATCCAAGCCACACTCTGGCCGACGGCGATACCGTGTTTGCGCTGGCGACCGGGGCCGTACCACTGGACCGCGGTACCGAGGCCACCCGGCAGGTGAGCCTGATTACCCTGCAGAGCGCGGCAGCCGACGTCGTACGGCTGGCCATTCTGGACGGGGTCGCCGCGGCGGCCGGGGTGGAGACCCCGGCGGGGCGTTTTCGTGCATACGGGGGCGGAGTGCGCTAGCATGGCTGGATTTAACATTCGGCCCGTAATGCCGTAGTGTTGACTGTTGGTTGTCTGCCCTGTTGTGCCCTTTTGTGGCCTGGCGGCTGCAGCCAAGCAATCAAAAAACGTCCGCAGTGATCGTCGGTGCAAGCCGGAGGGGCTGCGGCAACAACAGTTAGCGGAGGGTATGGCCAAGAAGGACGGGGTCATTGAGATCGAGGGCGTTGTGACTGAGGCGCTGCCTAACGCGATGTTTCGCGTTGAGCTCACCAACAAGCACATCGTTCTGGCACACATCTCTGGAAAGATGCGCCAGCACTACATCAGGATTCTCCCTGAGGACCGGGTAGTGGTGGAGCTGAGCCCTTACGACCTGACACGTGGTCGTATCGTCTACCGCTACAAATAAACACTGGGCGGCCGAGGCAACAGCCAAGGGCCGTTCCAGCTGACCAACTGCAACACGCAAAGGAACGCCATGAAGGTCAAGCCGAGCGTCAAGCAGATCTGCGAAAAGTGCAAAGTGATCCGCCGTAATGGCCGGGTCATGGTGATCTGCGAGAACCCGCGCCACAAGCAGCGCCAGGGCTAATTTCCCTCACCGGAAATCCCTGGGTTGCTAACCCACGCAAGTAAATAAAAAGGCAGCACAAGCTGATCTGGGACATTGAGCACTAACGAGTCCGGACAGCTAACCCCCGGTCGGAGGCTGGGGCCGTACGGATTGTACGGGTGTACTGCCTACGACCTCCGGTTTATTCAAGGAGCACTGCCACTATGGCTCGTCTCGCTGGCGTAGACATTCCCCGCGAAAAGCGGCTGGAAATTGCGCTTACTTACATCTACGGCGTGGGCAAGACCCGTGCACACGAAACCCTGGCTGCCACCGGCATCAGCGCTGACGTTCGGGTCAAGGACCTGACCGACGCCGAGCTGGTCCAGCTGCGTGACTACATTGAAGGCAACTACAAGGTTGAGGGTGACCTTCGCCGCGAGGTAGCCGCCGACATCCGCCGCAAGGTCGAGATCGGCAGCTACGAAGGCCTGCGTCACCGCAAGGGCCTGCCCGTACGCGGTCAGCGTACGAAGACCAACGCCCGTACCCGCAAGGGCCCGAAGCGTACCGTCGCCGGCAAGAAGAAGACCCGTTAATCCCCACTTGCTCCCTAAAATCGCTGGCGCGATTTCAAGGAACCCGGCAAGTGTGGGCCCCTTAAACGGACTTCCCCAATAACTTTCTGTAGGAGAAAAAATGCCCCCGAAGACTCGTGGCGCGGTTCGCAAGCCGCGTAAGAAGGACAAGAAGAATATCGCGCTGGGCCAGGCGCACATCAAGAGCACCTTTAACAACACCATCGTTTCCATCACGGATCCGAGCGGTGCCGTCATCTCCTGGGCCTCGTCCGGTGAAGTTGGCTTCAAGGGCTCCCGCAAGTCCACTCCGTTCGCCGCCCAGATGGCCGCCGAAGCCGCCGCAAAGCGTGCGCAGGAGCACGGCATGCGCAAGGTCGACGTATTCGTCAAGGGTCCGGGCTCCGGACGCGAGACGGCCATCCGTTCGCTGCAGGCCGCTGGCCTTGAGGTTGGATCCATCCAGGATGTAACCCCCAGCGCGCACAACGGCTGCCGCCCCCCGAAGCGCCGCCGCGTCTAAGACCTAACCGGAGCTTGCCCGGACCCTTGCCGGTCCGGGCAAGCCCAGCCGCGTTAAGTCTCCAGACCGATCTTTCCACCACCTGTGTTGCGTCATATAGCGGATGCTCGCCGAAAGGAAACCTAAGTGCTCATTGCACAGCGCCCCACCCTCTCCGAAGAGGTCGTCTCCGATAACCGTTCCCGTTTCATCATTGAACCGCTGGAACCGGGCTTCGGTTACACCCTCGGAAACTCCCTCCGCCGTACCCTGCTCTCCTCCATCCCCGGTGCCTCTGTCACGAGCATCCGGATCGATGGCGTGCTGCACGAGTTCACCACGGTTCCGGGTGTCAAGGAAGATGTCACCGAGATCATCCTGAACATCAAGAACCTGTCGGTCTCCTCCGAGCACGACGAGCCGGTTGTTGCCTACCTGCGCAAGCAGGGCCCGGGAGTCGTCACCGCCGCGGACATCGCTCCGCCGGCCGGCGTCGAATTCCACAACCCGGATCTGCACATCGCCACGCTGAACTCGAAGGGCAAGTTCGAACTCGAACTGACCATCGAACGCGGCCGTGGCTACGTTTCGGCAGCTCAGAACAAGTCCGGCGACTCCGAGATCGGCCGCATCCCGGTCGACTCGATCTACTCGCCGGTGCTGAAGGTTACTTTCCGCGTGGAAGCCACCCGTGTTGAGCAGCGCACCGACTTCGACAAGCTCATTGTCGACGTCGAGACCAAGCAGGCCATCGCCCCGCGCGATGCGGTTGCTTCGGCCGGTACCACCCTGGTGGAACTGTTCGGTCTGGCCCGCGAGCTGAACACGGCAGCTGAAGGTATCGAGATTGGCCCGTCGCCGACGGACGCTGCCCTGGCAGCTGACATGGCACTGCCGATCGAGGATCTGGACCTCACCGTCCGTTCCTACAACTGCCTCAAGCGTGAGGGCATCCACACCGTGGGTGAACTCGTTGCCCGCTCCGAGGCTGACCTGATGGACATCCGCAACTTCGGTGCGAAGTCCATCGATGAGGTCAAGGCGAAGCTCGTTGAACTGGGTCTGTCCCTCAAGGATTCCCCTCCCGGTTTTGACCTCGCAGCCCGCGCCGCAGCCATCGAAGAGGACGACGCCGCTTTCAGCGACGACGAGCTCTAAAACAGATCTTGGCCAGCAGGCTGGACGCACCGCAGCGTGCACAGCCCGCCGGCTTCCATATTAGGAGAAATAGTTATGCCTACCCCCACTAAGGGTCCGCGCCTCGGAGGCGGCCCGGCTCACGAGCGTCTGATGCTCGCGAACCTGGCAGCCGCACTGTTCGAGCACAAGCGGATCACCACCACGGTGACCAAGGCCAAGCGACTGAAGCCGTACGCCGAGCGCCTGGTGACTTTCGCCAAGCGTGGCGACCTGGCTTCCCGCCGTCGTGTGCTCGGCCTGATCAGCAACAAGGGCGTCGTCCACGAGCTGTTCACCGACATTGCACAGGCAGTGGAGAACCGCGATGGCGGCTACACCCGCATCACCAAGATCGGCAACCGCAAGGGCGACAACGCTCCCATGGCTGTCATCGAACTGGTTCTCGAGCCGGTTTCCGCGAAGCAGGCCGTCGTAGCCGAGGCTACCTCCGCTGCGAAGCGCGATGCGGACAAGAAGGACGCTGACAAAGCTGAAGCCGCTCCGGTCGCAGAGACCGAAGAGGCTCCGGAAGCTGAAGCTGCTCCTGAAGCTGAAGTAACCGAAGAGGCTCCGGCCGCTGAGGAAGCAGCCGCTGATTCCGAGAAGGACGCGAAGTAATTCGCTAACACGTTCTTATAGACTTAGGTCTATGAACGAGCTCAAACCCGCTGCCCCCGTATTGGGGGGCGGCGGGTTTTTGCGTATCCGGCTGGACTTGTCCTACGACGGCGGCCCCTTCAGCGGGTGGGCGCTGCAGCCCGGGCGCCTCACGGTGCAAGGCGTCCTGGAGGAGGCGCTGGCCCTCCTGATCCGCCGCCCGGTCCGGGTCACCGTAGCCGGCCGGACCGACGCCGGCGTGCACGCCAGGGGGCAGGTGGTGCACCTGGACCTGGCCGAGACCGAGTGGCGCAGCCTGAGCCGCGGCGCGGAACTGGACCCCGCCGTCGCGCTCCTCCGGCGGCTGAGGGGTGCCCTCAGCCGGGGCCTGGGCGATCTCAGCGGGTCGATCGAGGTGCACCGGGCGGCGGTGGCTCCTGAAGGCTTCGACGCACGCTTCTCGGCCCTGTGGCGGCGCTACAGTTATCGGATCGCCGACGGGCCCGCATTGTGGGACCCGCTGGGCCGGCATGCGACGTTGTGGCACAAGGAGCAGCTGGATACCGGCCTCCTCAACGACGGCGCCTCCCGGTTGCTGGGGCTGCAGGACTTCCGTTCGTACTGCAAGCCGCGGGAGGGTTCCACCACCATCCGGGAACTGCAGCGGTTTGAGTTTGCGAGGGGCACCGACGGGGTCATTGTGGTCACGGTGCAGGCGGACGCGTTCTGCCACAACATGGTCCGGTCACTGGTGGGCTCGGCTCTGGTGGTTGGGGCCGGGGCGGAACGGCCGGAATGGCTTTACGAGCGGCTCATTGCCCGGCAGCGTGATGCCCGGTCAGTGCTGGCCGCCCCGCACCCGCTGGTCCTTGAAGAAGTGGCGTACCCGTCGGCCAGCGGATTGCTGGCACGGGCCGAGCTGACGCGCGCCCGCCGCAGCTAGGGACCGCTAGAACGGACGGGGTGCGCCCTCGGCCGGCAGTTCCATGGTGAAGGTGCTCCCGTGCCCGGGGAGCGTGCTGCACGTAATGGACCCGCCGTGGCCCTCCACGATGGCCTTGGTGATGGACAGGCCGAGCCCGGCCCCGGGGATCGCGCCCTCCCGCACCGCGGGGCTCCGGAAGAAACGGGTAAAGACCTTCTCTGCGTCGGCCGCCGTCATGCCGATCCCGCTGTCCTCGACCGCAAGGAGCACCCGTCCGTCGTCCGCCCGGGCCGAGACTGTCACCTCTCCGCCGTCGGGCGAATACTTGATCGCGTTGGAGACAAGGTTATCCAGCGCCTGGCTGATCCGCAGCGGGTCCACGTTCGCCCACAACGGCGCGGGCACGTCCATGGCCAGCGACACCCGGGACGCGTGCGCATGCGCCTGCGCGGAGCCGAGGCTCGCCTCCACCAGGCCGGCGAGGTCGGTCCTGCGGGGATGGATGTGGACCGCCGAGCTGGCGGACATCAGGAGGTCCGAGACGAGCGACAGCAGCCGTTCGGCATTGCGCTGCGCCACTTCGATCCGGCGGAGGACCGGCGGCGGCAGTTCGTCTCCCAGGACCAGGTCCAGATTGCCGATGATCGAGGTTAAGGGTGTCCGGAACTCGTGCGAGACGGTGGCGACGACGTCCTCCTTCGCGGCGAGGGCGTTGACCAGGCCCGTGACCTCGTTGTACACGACGACGGCGCCGCGGAAGTCGCCGTCGTCGTTCTGCAGCGGCCGGGCACCCGTGGACACCACCCGGCTCCCGGGGGCTTCCCCGAAGCAGACCAGGTGGTCCGCGAAGGATTCGCCGTCAAGGGCCCTGCGGAGCGGGCGCCGGTGCGGCGGCAGGGGCGTGGACTGGTCCGGTCCGGCCAGCAGGAGCCGGTCGTCCCAATCGGGATCTGCGGGGTCGGCCGGTCCGGGCGGTCCGGGGTGGCCGCCGGGCACCGCGGAGGCCTCCAGCCGGGCCTGCCAGCTGTTGGTCAGCAGCCGCCGGCCGTCGGCCCCGACGGCCACAATGCCGACGTCGACCGTATCCAGGATGGTGTTCAGCAGCCCTTCGCGTTCACGGCTTTGAGTGAGCAGGGCCTGGAGCTCGGCCTCCTTGGCCAACACCTTGCGCTGCTGGCGCCGCAGTTGGGCCTTGGCGTACTGCATGGCCAGCCCAACGGAAAGGGTCATCAGTGCCAGGAGTACCACTGTGGCAATCCGGCCCGCACGGTCCTCGGCTGCCGCGGCGAAGAGCCAGGGCAGGCCGGCTGCCAGTGGGCCGAGGAAACTGAGTGGCAATGCGACGGCGGGGGAGAGCCGTGAGGCGGAGATCCAGACGATGGGCAGGACCGACAGGACACCCAGGCCCGGGAGTTCGTCGGCAGCCGCTGCCCGGCTGAAGCCGATGGCGGCCAGGTCCACCACGGGAATGGCCAGCGGAGCGAGGGCCGGAAGCCGTTGCCACGGGACCGTGATGCAGGCCAGTGCTACGACGGCATGGATGGCCAGTGCCGCCTGGCCCCAGCCGGTGGCCAGGTGCAGCGCCCACGCGGCGGGTGCAGCAGCCAAGCCGGCGGCCAGCAGCGCCGTGAGCGGCAGCTGGCTGGCCACGACCCGCGATCGGGGTTTCAGATCCCCGAAGGGACGGGACAGGTTTGGGCCACGAAACAACCGTTGGTTATCCAATGACAGGCGCCCCTTCCTCGCATCTGGAGTTTACATGGCTGTCATAGCTGCTTGACACTAGTCGGATTTTTGTTGCCCTATTTCTGCGCCGCGGACTGGAATCCCTGCCGCCGATCGGTATGGTGGCAGTAAGTGCGCAAACCGTGTCCCTTGGGACAGCATCGATTGTGAGGGTGGCATGACTGACCTTGGGGTGGCCGTCGTTGTTGAGGACGATGCGGACGTTCGCAACCTGGTGGAAGCGGTGCTCCGGCAGGCCGGCTTTGAGGTGCATTCGGCCGGCGAGGGCCGAGAGGGAGTCGACGTCGTCCGGCGCCGGGAAGCCAGCGTCGTCACGCTGGACGTGGGCCTCCCGGACATCGACGGCTTTGAGGTGCTGCGGCGGATCCGGCAATTCAGCGACGCCTATATCGTCATGCTGACCGCCCGCACTGATGAGCTGGATACCCTGACGGCCCTGCACACCGGGGCCGACGACTTTTTGACCAAGCCTTTCCGGCCCCGCGAACTCCGCGCCCGGGTGGCGGCGATGATGCGCCGCCCGCGGACCAACACCCAGGGCGCCCTGACCGGGGCGCAGGCCGGCACCCCTGCTGCTGTGATCGACACGGTCCTCCGGCACAACGGTGTTGCCCTGAATCCGGACACCCGCTCGGTGGCCGTCGACGGTGAGCCGCTGGCCCTGACCCGCAGCGAGTTCGACCTCCTGCACGCACTCCTCCGCGGCGCCGGAGCCGTGAAGTCCAAGGCCGAGCTGGTGCGGGTGGTGCGGGGCGAGTATTACCGGACCGATGCGTACATCAGCGAATCCGACGAGCGTGCCGTTGAAGTGCACATCGGCAACCTGCGGCGCAAGCTGGGGGAGGACCCGGTACATCCGCGCTGGCTCCAAACGGTGCGCGGCGTCGGCTACCGGCTGGCGCCACTTCGCGCCTAGCGTTCCTGGTGGATGTAGCTGTACTGCAGTTCGTCCACGGTTTCGCTGCCGCGCGCGGCAACGTCGCCCAGGAGGGACTCGGCGTACTGAAGGTTTCCGGCCCGGATGGCCGCTTCAAGCCGGCCGGCGAGTTCGGCCAGCCGGAGGCCGCCGACCATTGACGAGGACGTCTTGAGGCTCAGTACGGCATCAAGCGCGGCCGCCTGGTCCCGGCGGTCCAGGGCCCCGGCCAGGGAGTCATACCGCTGGTCCCACATTTCGGCGTAGTCCCGGGCGAAGCCCTGGGCCACGGCGGTGCTGTTCAACTGCTCGCTCAGATCCTGCAGCGCGGCCGGGTCCACCAGCGGCGCGACGCCGGCTTGGGGGAGCGTCAGCCCTGCGCCGGCGGCGGCGGGGGCGTCGGCGGACAGCGGAGTGCCCACAATTCCGTCGTCGGGGCCAGCAGCTAAAAGGGACATGCCACTACGGTACCCGCTGTCCGGGACCGACGCCGCCGGCGGCCGGGTATCCTGCGGAAACCTTGCGGCTATCCTTATCCGGTCCTCAGTGGCCACTGAATGTCTGGATAGCGTTGATCACGGCGGGTCCCAAAATTGCGATAAAAAGGACCGGGAAGATGAAGAACAGCAGGGGAAACAGGATGGTGACCGGCAGCTTCATGGCCTTCTCCTCGGCCCGCTGGCGGCGCTTGACCCGCATCACCTTGGCCTGGATCCGGAGCACCCGGCTGATGGCGATTCCGTACGTGTCCGCCTGCACCACTGCCTGGACGAAGCTGCGCAGCTCCGGGATGTTCGTCCGGGCCGCGAGGGCCTGGTAGGACTCCCTCCGGCTGCGGCCCACCTGCATGTCCTGCAGGGTGCGGACCAGTTCCTCGGCCAGCGGGCCCTTGCCGTTCTCTCCGGCGCGTGCCATGGCGCCTTCAAACCCCAGCCCGGCCTCGACCGAGATCAGCATCTGGTCCAGGGTGTTCGCCAGTTCGAGCTGCATGATCTTCTGCCGCTCCTGGCCCTTGCTGTAGAGGAGGAGGTCCGGAATGAAGTAGCCAAGGAGCATCACGAACAGGCCCACCAGCTTCAGCAGTGGCGCGGGGGTGCTGGCCAGCCACAGGCCCAGGAGCGCACCGACCAGTCCCAGCAGCGGCTTGGCGGCGAGCACCCGGCCGAGGGGGAGCGATGCCGGGCGGCCGGCGAGGGACAGCAGCCGGTCCAGCTTCCGGATATAGGCCGGGGGCGTCAGCCGGTAGCCGAGGCGCTCCAGCAGGGCTTTGTGCTGCGGGGCGCTGGTTTCGGCGGGGCCGGCATCCTGGACGAGCATCTGCCGGATGGCGCGCTGGGACTTCCGGTCCACGGACAGCAGCGACCACACCAGGTAGGCCAGCGGAAGGCAGATCAGCAGGAGGGCCAGCAGGACGAGGGGACTCATGCTCGCCTCAGAACTTCAGGTCGATGATCTTGCGCATCCACAGACCACCGATCGTCATCAGGATCACGGAAGCCGCGATCATGCCCCAGCCCAGCGGGTTGGTGAACATCACGTTCATGTACCCGGGGTTGACCAGCATCAGCATGAGCACGATGCCCACCGGCATGGCCATCAGGATGTACGCGGAGAACTTGCCCTCGGCCGCGAGGGACTTGATGTGCCCCTTGATCTCGCTGCGCTCGCGGATGGTTTCGTTCACCTGGTCCAGCACCTCCGCGAGGTTGCCGCCAACCTCGCGGTTGATCTGGATGGCCTGCGCGATCCAGACGAAGTCCTCATTCCGCATCCGGTCCGCTGTGTCGCTGAGGGAGGCCAGCAGGTCGCGGCCCAGGGAGGTTTCGGTGATGACCCGGCGCATCTCCTCGGCGGTGGGGCTCTGGGATTCGCTGCCTGCGGCGTCGATGGCGCGCAGGATGCTGTGCCCGGCCCGCAGGCCGCCGGCCAGCAGCTGCAGGGTGTCGCTGAGCTGGTCATCAAATTTGGCGCGGCGTTTCCCGGTCAGGACCGTGAGGACCAGATGGCCGGCGAGCGGGGCAAGGAGGACCAGCAGGAAGGCAAGCAGGAGACCGCCGACGACGAAGCCGGCCAGGGCCGCCACGAAGGCGCCGACGGCCAGGAGCACGTAAAAATCGCCCTGGCCCATCCTCAGCCCGGCTTGTTCCAGGGCATCCCGGTTGAAGAGCCGGACTTTACGCTGGGCGAAGAAGCCATCGGCCATGCTGACCGCGGACCCTGCGAAGCGGCTCAGCGAGGAATCCTGCGCGGCCGCGACGGGCCGCCTCCGGTCCAGCGGGACGCGTGCGGTTCCCGGCGACAGGATCGCCACGGCCAGCAGCAGGAGGGCAGCGGCCAGCAAGAGTGCGCCGACTGTCAGTGCCATGAAACGCTCACCCTTTCCCGGCCGGAGCGAGCGGCGCCGCGAAGACGCCGGGGGAGACGAAGATTCCGAGGTCCTCGAAGCGGTCGATGAAGCGGGGCCGGATCCCGGTGGCCACCGGCTTGCCGAGGAACCGGCCGTGAACGTCCACTCCGGCGGAGTAGTCGAACACAAAAGCGTCCTGGAGGGTCACGATGTCCCCCTCCATGCCCTGGACCTCGGTCACATGCGTGATGCGGCGGGTGCCGTCCCGCAACCGGGAGATCTGGACGATCAGGTTTACCGCCGAGGCGATCTGCTCGCGGATGGCACGCAGGGGCAGGTCCATTCCGGCCATCAGCACGAGCGTTTCGAGGCGGGCGACGGCGTCGCGCGGCGAGTTGGAGTGCACGGTGGAGAGGGAACCGTCGTGGCCGGTGTTCATCGCCTGGAGCATGTCGAGGGATTCGCCGCCGCGGACCTCGCCCACCACAATCCGGTCCGGCCGCATACGCAGCGAGTTGCGCAGAAGGTCGCGGATGGTGACCTCGCCCTTGCCTTCGGTGTTGGGCGGCCGGCTTTCGAGGCGCACCACGTGTTCCTGCTGGATCTGGAGTTCGACGGCGTCCTCGATGGTGACGATCCGCTCGTCGTGCGGCAGGAAGGAGGAGAGGACATTGAGCAGGGTGGTCTTTCCTGTGCCGGTGCCTCCGGAGACGATGATGTTCAGTTTGGCCCGAACACAGGCGTTCAGCAGCTCCGCCATCTCTGGGGTGAGGGTGCCGAAATCGATCAGGTTGCGCATCGTGAGGGGAACCTTGCTGAACTTTCGGATGGTCAGCGAGGAACCGCCCACGGCCAGGGGCGGGATGACCGCGTTGACGCGTGAACCGTCCTCGAGGCGGGCATCTACCAGCGGCGACGACTCATCGATCCGCCGGCCAACCTTGGAGACGATGCGTTCGATCACTTTCCGGAGGTGGTCTTCGGAGCTGAAGCGTGAATCGGTCAGGGTCAGCTGGCCTTTGCGCTCGACGTAGATCTGGTCCATTCGGTTGACCATGATCTCGGTAACCGCGGGGTCGTCCAGGAGACGCTGAAGCGGGCCGTAGCCCAGCACGTCGTCCGCGACGTCCCGGACCAGCCGGGTACGTTCCTCGCCGGACAGCGGGACCTGTTCGGCGTCGATGATCCGGATCAGTTCGTCGCGCGCGGTGGCTCGGAGCTCGTCTTCTGTGACCGCGGAATCGTTGAAGCGGGTTCCCATCCGTTCGAACAGGGCGGTGGCAGCGCGTTCCTTGAGCGCGGCGAAGGCGTCCACGGGCTGCTGGCCCTTGGTTCGCGCCGGATCGTGATGCTCCGTGGATACCGCAGCTGCCGCCGCGGCCGCCGCGGCCAGGCGCGAGGGCTCGGCCCGTGACGGTTCCCTGCGGATTGAGCCGGCGGCAGGAGTGGGGGACGGGGAGGGGGTGGAGGGTGCCTGCGGCGGCGTTGCCGGCCGGGACTGCGGTCCCGCTTCCGCAGCGGAGAGGCGCTCGGAGAGTTTCACTGGACAACCACCCGTCGGTGCAGCTTCTTCTGCGCGGTGGCCCGCCAGGCGGGATCGAAGCGGGTCACCAGCTGGCGCAGCCCTTTCACCGCGGGGTCCTTCCGCCCGTCCTGCAGCACCGGAATCCCGCGGTTGGTCGAGTACGCCACGGCTTTGGACCGCGGGATGCTCACATCCACCGGCGCACCGATGGTGGCCTCGACGTCCTGGACGCTGAGACCGGACTTGGAGTCGGCCATGTTCAGGACCACGTGGCGGGTTTCCGGCAGCAGGTCCAGGCGCCGCAGGATGCCCAGGCCCGAACGGAGCCCACGGATGCTGGGAACGTCCATGGCGCTGACCCAGACGACGTCGGTGCATTGCTCCATGGCGGCGAGTCCCACTTCGGGCAGGCCCGGGGCGGTGTCGACAACGACGTACTGGAACTGCTGCGCGAGCTGCTCGATCAGCCGGCTGACCTGCTGCGGGGTGATGTCGTCAGCTTCCACCGGGGTCCGGGGAGCGCACAGGGCGTAGATGCTGCTGGGGTGGACCGTGAGGAAGGCCTTGAGGACCAGGGAGTCCTGACTGGCCGACGCCGAGACGGCATCGGTGACGGTGTGTTCCGGATTCAGGTACAAGCCGGAGGCCACATCGCCGAACTGCAGGTCCAGGTCCACGATCACAACCCCCATCGGCGCGACTTGCCCCAGCCCGATGGCGATATTGGTGGCGATGGTGGTCTTTCCGACGCCGCCTTTGGGGGAGAACACACCGATCACGAGGCCCTTGGGCTTGCTGTCCGGCTGCTGGACTGCAGTGCCCCGCGTCCGGCTGGCATAAGACTGGCAGGCGCGTTCCAACAGCACCCGGATCTGGGCCGGGTCCGCTGCGGGGCTGAGGATGTCGCGGATCCCGGCGCGCATGGCGAGCAGCACAAACTCCGGGTCGGCCTCGGCGACCAGAATCACGCTCAGTTCCGGCAGTTGGACATCGAACACCGTGGCGAGCCGCAGCGCGTCCTCGATCGGAACATCGGGGCCGAGGATGAGGACCTCGGGGCGCTCCTGGTTGAGGTTGGCGAAGAGTTCACCGGGATTGGCCGGGTTGACGAACGCGAAGGTCTGGACGCCGCCCGGCAAACCGCCGGCAACGGCCTGGCGGACCCGCGCATCGAAGTCGGTGTTGGGGGTGATCAGAACGAAGCGGCTCACTTGTAGACCTCCGGTCGGGTGACAATTCCGGGACGGCCGCTGTCTGTGGCGTCGAGCGGTTCCCGGCTCAGCCAGATGCTCGCCACTTCCGTGAAATTCGAGGCGTAGACAATCTTCGTGGCATCCACATCGTTGACGGCCACGGTAATGATCAGTGAGCCCACAGGGAGCGTGGTGTCTTCACCCGGAGCCGCGGATCCGCTTGCTGACGGCTGCGGGGTGGGCGTGGCTGACGGTGCACGCTGCACCGCGGTCACGAGGGCTTTATGGACGGTCAACTGGGTGGTCTGCTTGTCGGGCTTTGCCTCCAGGCCGCCGTCCTTCAGATTGATGAAGATGCCAACGTGGTCGCCAGCTGCAAGTCGTCCGCCGACAACCCGCTGGGGTTCCAACTGGAAGGACACTTCCTGGAGTCCCTTGGGGATTTGCACCGACCCGCTGGTTTTCAGGTCCTGGGGCTGAACCAGGCGCTCGGAGACGAGTTGCTCGCCCGGCAGCAGATCGACAGCGGTGACCTTGCCGGCCTGGCCGTCGAGATTCGGGAGTGCCGATTTCGAGACGGCTTTGCCAGGAAGTTCCTGGGCAGTGACGAACGCTGAGAGCGACGAAACGGGGGTGCCGGCCGGGACGGCCTTTTGCACCACCAGAACGCTGACCGGGTCCAGATTCTGGACGGCCCGCGAGTCGGCGCCCTGGGCATAGCTGACGACGAGGACGGCACCGACGATGGCCAGCACCACTGCGGCCACTCCTGCCAATACGCGTGACTTCACTGTTAGGGCACTCCAATGGTGAGACGGACAACGGAGGCCCCGTAGCCGGGGGTACTTCCGAGTTCTAGGGCTTGCGAGAGGGAAACGAATTTCACGAAGTATCCGCGGAGGGACTTGTTGGCCAGCCCGCTCGAATTCCATGTGTCACTCGCAAAGCGGTAGCCGGTGACGTGAAAGGCCGCGAAGCCCTTGATGTAGTACTTGCCGCCTGACCCGTTGCCCGTGGCCACGGCGTAGAGCGGGAGAAGGACGGTCTGGTCGTTCAAAGCGCTGATGTCCGCAGGGGAACAGACGGAAGGTCGGGAGGCGCCGGTGTCGCTACTGAACCAGATGCCTGGATCATTCGCGGCGCCAGCACTGATCACGACGCTGCACGCAGAATCGGCGGCATTCGGGTCGGTAATCCATCCAAAACCCCCGGGGATTCCTGAGCATCCGCCTGCGCTCATATTGAGGACCTGCACGAAGGAGGGGTCTGGGGAGAATTTGCACTCGGCGATGGCTAAAGGGACGATGACGGTGCCCTTGGACGGAGTCCCCCACTGGACATTGGCAGTAGCTGTGACCTCCGAGTTCGAGAAGCCTAGTGCGCGGGCAAAAACGTCCGGTACCGAATTGAGGGTGCCCCCACTGTCCTTGGCGCTCGTGGTGACCGTGGCTTGGCGATTCGTCCTGTCCAAGACGATGGCTTTGACGTTGCTCTGTCCGTCAACGGCGTTGGCGTTGGCAAGCGTCCGGGCGAGAACCAGAGGCGAGGTCAGAGTGTCGGAGCAGTCCGGATCATTCGGATTCTTGGCACATTTTTGGCCCAGCATCAGGGCTACCGAATCGGCCCCGTTCTGCAATTGGCCACGCTCGGCATAGAGTCGAGCGACGTCGATGGAGATGGCCGCGAATCCAAGGAGAACCACCATAAGGAGGGCGACCACAACAGCGATCCCGCCACGTTCCGTGTCGTCCGGAACTGCTATCCGCCGCATTGCATCGTCCCTACGCCCTTCATCGAAAATGGTCCGGCAATGCCCGTCATTGTGGACAGGTTGTAGTTGATGGTCACGGTGACTTGGACGTTGGCGGCGCAGGCGGTTGGCGCGGGAGTCGAGGCCGGCGTCGTCTGATACGAGAAAAAAATCTTGTCGTTGGTCAGGCTCGGCTTCAGAACGCTCGCGGCACTCACCGCAGCGGCTTTGGCGGTCGTCGCGGCTGTTGGCGTTGAGTAGTTGACGGCCATCACCCGTGCGCCCTCACGGGCAGCGTTGGAGAGTGAGATCTGCACGTTGTACGCGCGGCCGAATTCCATGATCCCCAGCAGCAGCATGACCAGGATGGGGGCCAGAAGGGCGAATTCCACGGCGACGGCGCCCCGCTCGCTTGTCTTGGACATGGGGGGACCGCCTTCCTTGCTGACTGTTGGCTGGCGCCTGAACGCAGTCAGGGTTGGGAAAGACCGGAGCCTACCCCAACCCTGACTCGTGGATCGTGGCGGTGCTACGAGCAGGTAGCGCTGCCGGCCGGGGTGCTAGCCGTGTAGGCGTGCGGCGCGCCCGCGATGTCGCACTGGACCTTGGTGAACGTGTCGTGCAAAGTGCCGCCGAGCAGCGTCACGGCGACGATGATGACGACGGCGATGAGGGAGACCATGATGCCGTATTCGACGGCGGTGGCGCCGCGCTGGTCGCGGCGAAGGCGGGAAGCGATGTTGGAGAGGTAGGAACGCATTGGTGACTCCTGAGCGAGTTGGGCGGCTGGCCCTGCACCAGCACTGAAAGGAACTTAGCAACCGCCGACACGCCGTTGATCCGAGTTTGGAACATCCTGTGCCAACACTTCCCAAACTGCCCATTTCCTGCCCATTCCCTGCACTTATCCTGCGCTGGGGACCACGGAAGCCCAGCCACAAGGAAGGACCCCCCTCAGCTCTGGGTTCTAAGGGGGGTCCGGTCTGTGGGCGGCCGGTTCGCGGCCGCTGGGGCTTACCTCTTGGCGAAAACATCCATGATGCTCATGATTGTGGGTCCCAACACCACGATGAACAGGGCGGGCAGGATCGAAAAAATGAGCGGGAAGAGCATCTTCACGGGCATCTTCAGGGCGTGTTCCTCCGCCCGCTGGCGCCTCTTGACCCGCATGTCCTTCGCCTGTGAGTGCAGCACCTGGGCGATGGCGATGCCATAAGCATCGGCCTGGACTACGGCGCGGACGAAGGACCGGAGGTCCGGCACGTCCACGCGCTGGGCCATCGCAAGGTAAGCGTCCTTCCGGGAGCGGCCAACCTGGATGTCCTGGAGCGTCCGAATCAACTCATCAGCGAGCGGTCCCTTGCCGTTTTGGCCGGCCCTGGCCATGGCCGTTTCAAAACCAAGGCCGGCCTGCACCGAGATGAGCATCTGGTCCAGGGCGTCCGGCAGTTCCAGCTTGATGGCTTCGCGCCGCTTTTGGGCGTGGTTCCGGACCAGTATGTCAGGCACAAAGTACGCAAGCGCCGTGATCCCCGCCAGGAGGACGAAGCTGATGGCCGTGGGACTTCCAGCGACCAGCAAGATACCCGCGACAGCCCCGGCTAGGGCAAGTAGCGGCTTGATCATGATGAGGCGGCCAAGTGGCCATTCTTTAGGTCGGCCGGCTCCGGCGAGTTGTTTGTCCAGCCAGGCCGTGTACCCCTTCGGAGTGATCCGTCGGCTGAACGCCGCGAACTCTCCAGTGGCGGACAGCATTGATCCGGAGGCCTGCGGTCCCCGGCCAAGATTGGACTGGATGTTGCGCAGCCCGGCCCTGTCTCCGGTGAAGGCCAGCCACGTCATTATCGAGATCGGGGCGACGACGGCCAGGATGGCTGCGTAGGCAACAGTTTGCATTGTTCTCTCCCTTCGTCTCAGAACTTGGGTTTGATAAGCCGGCTCAGCCAAAAGCCGCCGACGACGAGCAGGACCACGGCCGCGAGGATCATGAGAAAGCCGGGAAACGTGGTGAGGAAGACTCTCGAATACATCGGATTGAAAAGCGTCAACCCGACGAACATGACCACCGGAAGCGCGATCAGGACCATGGCGGAGATCCGGCCTTCTGCGCTGAGCGCCTTGACCTGGCCCCGGAGCTGGTTGCGGTCACGAATCGTTTCGCCCACGTTGTCCAGGACCTGGGCGAGGTCCCCGCCCACTTCCCGGTGGATCTCGATCGCGCGGGTAATCGAGGCGAAGTCGTCATTGGCAGTGCGCCTGGCCACCTCCCCGAGTGATTCGCCCAGGTCCCGGCCGATCCGGGTCTCATTCACCACACGGTTGAGTTCCTCCTTCATGGGGGCCTCGTTCTCCTCAGCGGCTGCATCCACCGAGCGCAGCAGGCTGTGTCCGGCGCGCAAGCCGCCAGCGAGCATTTGCAGCGAATCGGGGACCTGTTCGTCGAACTTCTTGCGCCGCCGGGAGACCAGGACGTTGAGAAACAGGATGAGGCCAACCGGCGCCAGGACCAGCATCAGTGCTGCGAAAAGCGGGCCTGACAGTAGGAACCCCAACACCACCGAAACGAAAGTGACCGCACCCGCCATCACCAGATAGTCGCCAGGCTGCTTCTTGAGTCCGGCGCTGTCGAGCTTCTCCCGGCTGAGCAGTCCCGAGCCGCGGCTGGGCAGTCCATGATTCAGCGAGTGCACGGCCTGGTCCGTCAGTTTGGTCAGCCCGGAGGCATGGATAGCTGTCCCGTCCGGGCGGCGCCTGCTCAGCGGCACGGACCGGGACTTGAAGGCCACGGAGACCAGGACGGCCAGGGCGCCGTAGATGAGAAGGAGCCCGGCTACAAAGATGAGAGGGGATTGGTCCGGCATTGTTACCGCCCCCTGACCGGTGTGGCGCCAAACACGGCCGGCGAAATTTGTATCCCGAGTTCGGCGAAGCGATCGGTGAACCGCGGACGGACTCCGGTAGGCATGGGCCTGCCGAGGAACTTGCCGCTGGCGTCAATACCGGCGGAATAGTCGAAGACGAAAGCATCCTGGAGGGTAACGACGTCGCCCTCCATGCCCTGAACCTCGGTGATGTGCGTGACGCGCCGGGACCCGTCGCGGAGCCGGGAGATGTGCACAATCAGGTTCACAGCCGAGGCAACCTGCTCGCGGATTGCCCGCAGCGGGAGGTCCATGCCGGCCATCAGCACCAGCGTCTCGAGTCTGGCCATCGCATCCCTGGGGGAGTTCGCGTGGACGGTGGAGATGGAGCCGTCGTGGCCGGTGTTCATGGCCTGCAGCATGTCCAGGCACTCGCCGCCGCGGACCTCGCCGACCACGATCCGGTCTGGCCGCATACGCAGCGAGTTGCGGACCAGGTCCCGGATGGAGATCTCGCCCTTGCCCTCGATGTTTTGGGGCCGGCTTTCCAACCGGACCACGTGGTCCTGCTGGAGTTGGAGCTCCACGGCATCTTCGATGGTGACGATCCGGTCCGCCCGGGGGATGAAGGACGAGAGGACATTCAGGAGCGTGGTCTTGCCGGTGCCCGTTCCGCCGGAGACGATGATGTTCAGGCGCGCGACCACGCAGGCCTGCAGCAGCTCCGCCATTTCCGGGGACAGGCTGCCCATCGAGATCAGGTCATGGACGGTCAGGGGATCGCGGCCGAACTTCCGGATGGTCAGGGCCGGCCCGTTGACGGCCAGGGGCGGAATGATGGCGTTGACGCGGGATCCGTCCGAAAGCCTCGCGTCCACCAGCGGAGATGATTCATCGATCCGGCGCCCCACGTTGGTGACGATCCTTTCGATGACCCGACGCAGAGCATCGTCCGAGGTGAACTTTGAGTCGGTCAGGTAAAGCTGGCCCTGGCGCTCGACGTAGATCTGATCGAAGCGGTTGACCATGACCTCGGTCACCGTTGGATCATCGAGGTACCTCTGGATGGGTCCATGGCCCAGAACGTCATCGATGATTTCCCGGATCAGGCGCTGCCGCTCGACCGTGGTGAGCGGGATCTGCTCCTCGTCCACCACCGCCTTCAGCTCGTCCTTGACTGACTTTTGGAGTTCAGACTCATCGATCGACGAGTCCGTGATCCGGGAACCGAGCCGTTCAAAGAGCGCCTGGCTGGCGCGTTCCTTGAGGGCGTTCAGGGCTTCACTCGCCACGGTGGCGGTCTGCTGCAGGTCCGGGAGACCGGACTGGGACTCCGCCGCGGTCTTTGCCTCGAGGATCCGGCCAAGGGTGGCCGGCTGCTCCTGCTTGGCGAAAACGTCGACGGCGGCCGGCTTTCCCTCCGGTGCGGCGGGCAACGAACCGCCCCGCATTTGCTGGAATCGGTCTGTGAGGCTCACTGGACTACCGCCCTTCGGTGCAGTTGCTTGTGGGGCCTGGCGTCCCACTCCGGCTTGAAGCGGTCAACCAGCTGACGGAGACCCTTGAGGGCAGCGTCCCGGCTGCCGTCCTGAAGCAAGGGGATTCCTTTGTTGGTGGAGAACGGGAGGGTCCGGGATCGCGGCAGGACCACGTCCACAGGCGCGCCGACGGTAGCCTCAACGTCCTTGAGGGACAGCCCGGCCCGACGGTCGGCCATGTTGAGCACAATGTGGCGGTGTGCCGGCACCAGGTTCAGCTCGTCGAGGATCCGGAACCCGGTGCGCATCCCCCGGATGCTCGGAACGTCCATTCCGCAGATCCACACGGCGTCCGTGGCCTGTTCCAGGGTGGCAAGGACGTGCTCGCCTAACCCCGGCGCCGTGTCCACGACGATGTAGCGGAACTCCTGCCGCAACTGTTCGAGCAGATGCGAAACGTGGGCTGCGCTGATGCGGTCCATCTCCACCGGGGTCCGTGGGGCACAGAGAGCGTAGATGCCGGCCGGATGAACGGTGAGATAGGTCTTGAGCACCATGGAGTCCTGGCTGGCGGCTCCCATCACGGCATCCGTGACTGTGAACTCCGGCTCGAGCAGCAGCCCGCTGGCCACATCCCCGAACTGCAGGTCGAGGTCAACAATCACGACGCTCATGGGGGCGGTTTTCCCGAGGCCGACGGCGATGTTGGTGGCCACCGTTGTCTTGCCGACGCCGCCCTTTGGCGACATCACGGCAATGACACGTCCGGATCCGTGGTCCGCGTGCTCAGTGGCCTGCGGCCCCAGCCCCCGACGCCGTCCGGCGGCGGCAAGGCTGGCCCGTTCCAGCATGACCCTGATTGTCTCCGGATCGGCACCGGGGTCCAGCAGGTCCCTGACGCCGGCCCGCATGGCTTGGACCACTGTCTCCGGGCTGGCCGTGACGGCGAGGACGACGCTGATCTCCGGATACTGGAGGTCGACCACAGCGGCCAACTTAAGCGAGTCGGCGACGGGAACGCCGGGACCCAGGATGAGGACCTCAGGCGGGTCTCCGACCATCTGGCGGAAAATGTCCGCCGGGCCTTCAGGCAGATAGTCCGCCTTGAAGACGTGGAGTTCGCCGTGCATTCCGCCTACTGCCAGCTTGACCAGCCGCTCGAAATCCGAGTTCGGGGTGATCAGTACGAAGCGGCTCATCGGAACAGCCCTGCCGCATCAACTGTGCCCTTACCGGATGCCACCGCGTCAGCGGGCTCCTTCGAGAGGTAGATCTTGCCGAACTCGGCAGCGAAGACGATCCGCTCCGCATCGGCGGAGTTCCTCGCCAGCGTGATGAGGTAGCTGCCGTCGCCCTGTGACTTGGTAGTCGAGGTTGCCGAGACCTGGCTGGTGCCGGGGGCAGTCTCGGATGCGCCGGTCTGTGTGGCGGCCCCGTCGCTGAATTGGGCCGCCGTGACCAGGACCTTGTGGAACGTCTGCTGGGTTTTGCTCACTTTGGCGCCAGCAGCCCCGTCCCCTCCAGCTGCTGCAACATCCATGGACAAGAAGACCCCCACTGTGTCGCCAGCCTTCAGGATCCCGCCGGCAACGCGTTCAATCGGGAGCTTGAGCGTCAGTTCCTGCATGCCCGAAGGAACCTGGACCCGCGCCGGGCCGAGGAACGCATTCGCGTCCACCATCCGGCTGGAAAGCAGTTGCTCTCCCGGCATCAACGTCACCGCGGTGACCTTGGATCCCAACGACGCAAGGTCCGTAATGCTGTTCTCTGCCAGTGCCAGCTTCGGAACGTCCTTCTTGGTCACCATCGCCGACAGTTGGTCTGCGGCGGTTCCGGCCGGAATAGCTTTTTGCACTACGTAGATCGATTCTGTTTCCGTGCCGGCCAATGCCCGTTTGTCAGCATTCTGTACATAAGAGACCAGCAGCACGGTTCCGATAATTGCCACTAACAATGCGGCGATGCCCCCCAGCAGGCGTGTTTTCATCGTAACTCCTTAGAAATTGCTTATTTGATGAGTTTTATATCCACGGTTCCCAAGTCGGTGCTGCCGCCAGAAGCCTCTCCCGTCGAGTTAATTGTTTCGAACTTCACGAATTGGCCGATAATGCACCGGTTGTTACCGCCGCTGCAGGCCAGGGAGCTCGTCATGTTCGGATCGCCTGCCGTGTTTTTGAATTCGTAGTTGTGGTTGTTGCCGAATTTCCACCCCCACATCTTGAAAGTGGCATAGCCGATCACGTGGAAGTAACCGTTCTGCCCCTGGCCGCCAGCGTTGTCGAAGACGGGAAAAGCGACTTTGACGTCGCCGCCGGCGAGGATGGTGGAGATCCACCCGGCAAGGACGGCGTCACAGTCTGTCGGGGGGTTGTTGCCGGGATCGGACCCCACACGGTTGTTGCCGGTGGCGGTTACCGCGACGCATGGAGAGCTGCGATCGAGCCATCCCCACCCGCCCGGGATTTGAGTTCCGGATGGCCCTGTGCAGGTGCCGCCCGGTTTGTAGGAGATCTTCTGGACCTCTCCGGTTGCTACGGCTGTGGAGAGGTTGAAGCAGCTGTTGGAGATCGCGAGCGGGAATCCGGAACCGCTGCTCAACGGTGCCCAGGCGGCAGTGGCACCAGTCCGGACGGTTGCGGGTGGCGCGTTGAGAACGCTGGCAAACATCTTGGTCAGGAAGCCTGCCCCGTCGCTGCCCAGGGTTGAGGTAACTACGGATACTTGACCCGGTACCGACACGTCCACCGAATCAACGGCCGAGGCGCCGTCATTGGAATTGGGTCCGGCCAGTTCGCGGGCCCAGGCGAGCGCCTGGGCGTTGGTGCAGGTTCCTGCCGCGTGGCATCGTTGAGCTGCCGCCAAAGCGCCCGCGTCCGCAGCATTCTGCAGTTGTGCTTTTTCGGCATAGATCTCGCCGGTGTCAACAGCCAAGGCCCCTGCTCCGATGAGCACAAGCATCAAGACTGCTACGAGGATGCCGGCCGCGCCCCGCTCTGCTTCTTGGCCCCGGCGGATCCCCGCGGCGCACGTCAACCGTGGCATCGCATGGCTCCAGTTCCGTTGAGCGTGACGGAACCACCGAAGATTCCTGTCAGTGAGTTGGCGGTGTAGCCGACCGACACCTGTGCGTTGCCGGTGCCGCCGGCGGGACAAGCACCTGTAAACGTGTAGGTGAATCCGGCCGGGTTCAGCCCTGGCGCGCCTGCCACCCCGGCCGCTTGTGCACGGGCCGGATCGTTGAAGATGGCCATGCTTCGAGCGGCCTCGCGGGCCGCCTGGGTCACGGAGATCTGCAGATTGTAGGAGTACGAAAATTCGATGATCCCGCCAACCAGGGCGAGGAGGATGGGTGCAATCAGGGCGAACTCGACGGCGGCGGCCCCCCGCTCACGGTCTTGCGCTCTTAGCCGGCGCGACGGCCAGATGCTGCGCTTCATTGGATCCCCCCAGGGATAGATGCAGCTGAAGGATTAAGAGCTGTGCCGCGTCCGCGAAACACGGACGCGGCACAGTGGGTGTTGCTGAGACCTGCTCGACTTGCCTAGTGGGCAAAAGTGCCGACGTGGGTCGCGAGCTGACCGAACCACGTGTTGAGCGCGGCGCCGAAGAGCGTGACCCCGCCGATGACGATGAAGGCGATGAAAGCCACGAGCAGCGAGTATTCCGTCGCGGTCGCGCCTTTTTCCGATTCGAGCCTGTCCTTGACGCCGGCTACAAATGCGATCATTGAAACCATGAGACCAGTCATTGTAAAAGTCCTTTTCCAGAGTTTTTGAATAGTTTTACGGAATTCCAGCAACTCCCCTTTGTTGTGCCCTGGAGGTCCGTTGGGACAACATTTGCACGGCGATTATTGGCCCTGCAATGGCATTGGCTACTCGACTTCTGGAAGGCAAAACGATGGTTTTACGCGTAGGTCTGAGAGGTGTACTCAGTTCTGTAGGGTGCCAAACTCGCAACTACTTGGTTTGCTAAGTCGACTTACTGGTTCCGCCACGGATGGGCGCGAAAAGTGGGCTACGCCGAGAGCAGGATGACCGCTAGGGCGGCCGCCAGCATGGAGGGCCCGAACGGGACTTCTTTTGGCGTGTTTGCGCGCCTGCGCGAGACGAGAACCGCGGAAACTAGGCCTCCGGCGACGAAGCCCAGGGCGCCGCCGTAAAACAACTGGGACCAGCCCAAGTAGCCCAAGTACAGCCCAAGTGGCGCTGCAAGCTTCACATCGCCCATTCCGAGGCCCTTGGGGCTGATGAGAGCCAAGATGAAGTAGAAAAAGAAGAGAATGACGCCGGCGGCGAGGGCTCGGGCCAGCTTTTCCCAGCCTCCGAGCGCTGCCGAAGCCCCTGCGAGCAGCAGGACGCCAGCCCCAAGCAGTGGAAAAACCAGCCTGTTGGGCAGCAAATGATGAATAACATCTATACGCGCCAGTTGGGCGCCGATAATAACCAGGACCATAAATGCCGGCACCTCGGGAGAAACGCCCAGGCGCCACGCGAGAAGCGCGCATATCGCGGCAGCGGCCGCCGCCGTCGTCGTCCGCTGGGCGGGGGAGGGGTGCGGTTCCAGCCCGGGAAGGGTCCGCCGAACCACGACGTCAGCCAGCAGCGACAGGCACAGCGCGGCGACAGTAACGATGGCGACAAAAAGCAGCGGTGCGGGTCCTGCAATGGCGGGAACGGGCACGTGACCTCCAGGAGCGCGGCGGGCCGGAACTGACAGGCACGCGGGCAGCATGCCACCGGACACCCCATTTTGACCCACAGCCAAGGCTTCCGCTATTCTTGGTAGTCGTTGTGCGTGTCCTATCTCGATGATGCGTGCCCGCTTGAGAATCCGGTTGCAGGATAGCTACTCAACGTGCACATTCGAGACCACTGGATGACTGGTTACATAGAGCCCTCACCTCTGTTCCGGTAGCGCATAGATAGTAGGTGCACCTTCGAGTGACGCCTAAAACAAGAACGCCAGAACAAGAACGAGGCAAACACCGTGCGTACGTACACCCCGAAGCCCGGCGATATCAACCGCCAGTGGCACGTCATTGACGCCACCGACGTTGTCCTTGGTCGTCTTGCCAGCCAGACCGCAATCCTGCTGCGCGGCAAGCACAAGGCCACCTTTGCGCCCCACATGGACATGGGCGACTTCGTCATCATCATCAACGCTGAAAAGGTTGCCCTCACCGGCGCCAAGCTGGAGCAGAAGCGCGCATACCGCCACTCCGGTTACCCGGGCGGCCTGACCTCCGTCAACTACGCGGAGCTGCTGGAATCCAACCCGGTCCGCGCCGTGGAGAAGGCCATCAAGGGCATGCTCCCGAAGAACTCGCTCGCTGCACAGCAGCTGGGCAAGCTGAAGGTCTACCGCGGTGCAGAGCACCCGCACGCCGCCCAGCAGCCCAAGACTTTCGAAATCACCCAGGTCGCCCAGTAGTCCTGGCCACCAAACAACTTATTAATACAAGGAGAACCGTGGCTCAGAACGAAGAGACCACCGAAGCCGTCGAGGCTGAGGAAAACCTGACCAGCTACACCTCGGAGAGCGGTGCTGCTGACGCAGCGGCGCCGAAGAAGGAACGTCCGGCACTGACCGTCGCCGGCGCAGCTGTTGGCCGCCGCAAGGAAGCCGTTGCACGCGTTCGCGTTGTGCCCGGCTCCGGCAAGTGGACCATCAACGGCCGCGAGCTGTCGAACTACTTCCCGAACAAGCTGCACCAGCAGGACGTCAACGAGCCCTTCAAGATCCTCGATCTCGAAGGCGCCTACGACGTCATTGCCCGCATCCACGGCGGTGGCCCCTCCGGCCAGGCCGGTGCTCTGCGCCTCGGCATCGCCCGTTCGCTGAACGAGATCGACGTCGACAACAACCGCGCCACCCTGAAGAAGGCCGGCTACCTTACCCGTGACGCACGCGTCATCGAGCGTAAGAAGGCTGGTCTCAAGAAGGCACGCAAGGCTCAGCAGTACTCCAAGCGCTAATCAGCGCTTTCCCAAGCTGTGGCCGCCTGCGCGACCACAGCTTGGGGCCCGCAGCGCTGTTCAGCGCCCGGATCCCCAAGCGCTAATCAGCGCTTTCCCAAGCGCATATGGCGCTTACCCGGAAGCCCGTCCCGCATCATGCGGGGCGGGCTTCCGGCGTTAAGGCCGCGTCCGCCGCACCCGGAACGGACCCCGGGCCCGCCATCGACTAAACTTGGGCTCGATGTCTAGATTATTTGGAACAGATGGTGTCCGGGGCCTGGCTAACGGCCTACTGACCGCAGAGTTGGCGATGCAACTGGCGCAGGCCGCCGCCGTCGTGCTTGGGCACGACCGCAACACCAACGGCAACCGGCCGCGCGCCGTGGTGGCCCGCGACCCGAGAGCCAGCGGCGAGTTCATTGCCGCAGCTGTGGAGGCCGGGCTCTCCAGCTCCGGCATCGACGTCTACGACGCCGGCGTGCTCCCCACCCCGGCAGCGGCCTACCTGGTGGCAGACCTCGACGCCGACTTCGGCGTGATGATTTCCGCCTCCCACAACCCGGCACCGGACAACGGGATCAAGTTCTTCGCGCGGGGTGGCCAGAAGCTGCCCGACGACGTCGAGGACGCCATCGAGGAACAGCTGAGCAAGGAACCGGTCCGGCCGGTGGGCGGCGAAGTGGGTCGCATCCAGCGCTTCTCCGACGCTGAAGACCGCTACATCGTCCATCTGCTGGGCACCATCCCGCACCGCCTGGAGGGGCTGAAGGTGGTGCTGGACTGCGCCCACGGCGCCGCCAGCGGCTGCTCGCCGGAGGTGTTCAAAAGCGCTGGCGCTGACGTCGTGGTGATCGGAGCCGAACCCGACGGCCTCAACATCAACGACGGCGTGGGGTCCACCCACCTGGGCCCGCTGAAGGAAGCGGTAGTCAAGCACGGTGCGGACCTTGGCATCGCCCATGACGGCGACGCCGACCGCTGCCTGGCAGTCGACCACGAAGGCAACGAGGTGGACGGTGACCAGATCATGGCCATCCTCGCCGTCGCCCTCAAGGCCTCCGGCAAGCTCAAGGATGACGTCCTGGTGGCGACCGTTATGAGCAACCTCGGGCTCAAGATCGCGCTGGGGGAGGCCGGCATCAGCCTCCGCGAGACCGGCGTGGGTGACCGGTACGTCCTCGAAGGCATGCGCGAAGGCGGATTCAACCTCGGCGGCGAACAGTCCGGCCACGTGATTTTCGCCGACTACGCCACCACCGGCGACGGTGTGCTGACCGGCCTTCAGCTGGCCGCCCAGGTAGCCCTGACGGGCCGTCCCCTCCGTGACCTGGCCACCGTCATGACCAAGCTCCCGCAGGTGCTGATCAACGTCAAGGGCGTCGACCGCACCCGGGTGAAGGGCGACGAGGCAGTTGCCCGGGCCGTAGCCCAGGCTGAAGAGCGGCTGGGTGAAAGCGGACGCGTCCTGTTGCGCCCCTCCGGCACCGAACCGGTGGTCCGGGTGATGGTCGAAGCCGCGGACGAGGCGACTGCCCAGGCGATCGCCGAAGACCTGGCCCAGGTGGTACGCACGGAGCTGGCCCTGGCGCTGGTCACCGACTGACCGCAAGTTCACGCAAGCGTGGCCCGCTTCCGGCTGGAGGCGGGCCACACCTGTCTGTTACTAGCGGTAGGCCGGCGCGGCTTCCAAGCCGAAATACTGTTCGAGGGTAGCGATGCCGCGCTTGTGCATGTCTCCGGCTGCCTCGGCACCGATGTAGCGGAGGTGCCACGGCTCGTAGAAGTAGCCGGTGACCGGGTGCGCCATCCAGGGATACCTGACCACGAACCCGAACCGGTGGGCGTTGGCCTTGACCCACACGGCAGCGGGCTGGTCGGCGAAGCACGGCTGGAAGCTGCAGCCCCCGCCGCCGTCGCCGATGTCGAAGGCCCAGCCGGTCTGGTGCTCCGAATAACCCGGCCGGGCGGAGGCGGTGTCTGCCTCCGCGCGGCCCCGCGAGTTCACGTAGCCGTTGTAGGTGGTGCTCTGCGTGGCGTAGGAGCGGTAACCGCTCGCCAGGGTCAGAACGACGCCGTCGGCCGCGGCGGCGGCAAACATCCGTTCCGCCGCCGCCGCCGTCGTGCTGTTCAGCTGGCTCGCCTCGCCGGAGACGGCCAGGGTGACGTGCGGCTTGACCAGGTCGGCCGGCACGAACGTGGCGGGGGACAGGGGGCGGTGCTTGTTCACCACCACCCAGGGGCTCGCCGGGTCCGTGAGGGAGTGCTTTGGGCCCGGTGCTGAGGATGCCGGGGGCGCCGGCACCGCTGTTGCAGACGCGGAGGCTGTGAGGGACGAGGACGGGGCCACGGGCGACGGCGGGGCCGTGGGCGTGGACGTACCGGCCGGGGACGTGCCCGTAGGGACCGCGGACGCCGCGGAGGCAGCGGCGCCAGTTGGCACGCTTGTGCCGGAGGTGCGGTCAGCGGTGTCGGAGGCGGGGCTGCAGCCGGCGGTGGCGGCCAGCAGAGCCACGGCGGCGGCGGCAACAAGCATGCGGCGGAGCACCTGCCGGCGGGGCGTTCTCCGGGCCAGCCGCGAGGCGGCGCTGTCCTGGCACACCTGTGCTAGACCTTCCGGAGCAGCATACGACGGATGGAGTGGTCGGCGTCCTTGGTCAGCACCAGCTGGGCGCGGCCGCGGGTGGGGAGGACGTTTTCTTCCAGGTTCGGCTCGTTGATCCGTTTCCAGATGCTGCGCGCGGTTTGCTCGGCCTCCGAGTCGGAGAGCGTCGCGTAGCGGTGGAAGTAGGACTCCGGCTGCGCGAACGCGGTGGTGCGCAGTTTCCGGAACCGGTCCACATACCACTCCTCGATGTAGGAGGTCTTGGCGTCCACGTAGATGGAGAAGTCGAAGAAGTCGCTCAGGGCAAGGCCCTGCCTGCCGTCGTGCCGCGGACGCGCTGGCGCCAGCACGTTCAGCCCCTCGACGATCAGCACGTCCGGCCGGCGGACCACCACCTCCTTGCCGGGGACGATGTCGTAGGTGACGTGCGAATACCAGGGGGCGCGGACCTCCTCGGCCCCGCCCTTGACTTCGCTCACGAACCGCAGCAGCGCGCGGCGGTCGTAGGATTCCGGGAAGCCTTTGCGCTCCAGGAGCTGGCGCCGCTTGAGCTCGGCCAGCGGGTAGAGGAACCCGTCGGTGGTGATCAGCTCGACGTTCGGGGTGCCGGGCCACCGGCGCAGCATCTCGCGGAGAACACGGGCGATGGTTGATTTGCCGACGGCGACCGAGCCGGCCACGCCAATGACGAAGGGAGTGCGCTGGGTCTTCTCGCCGAGGAACGTGGTGGTGGCCGCGTGGAGCTGGTTGGCGCCCTCGACGTACAGGTGCAACAGCCGGGAGAGCGGAAGGTAGACCTCCCGGACCTCCTTCATATCGAGGGGGTCGCCCAGGCCGCGAAGTCGGAGCACGTCCTCCTCGTTGAGGGGCTGCTCCATCTGGGCAGCGAGCCGGGACCAGGTCTGCCGGTCCAGCTCAACGAACGGGGAGACGCCCTCGCCGTTCGCGTCATTGCGTTGCAAAGTCACTTTAGAGATTCTGCCCTTGACGCGGCCCAGAGCGAAATGGACACCCCGCCGGCGGCGGCCTTCCGGGTTGCGCGCGCCACATCCTACGTCTCCTGACCGTGAAACCAGCTAGGCTTGTGCCCATGTGTGGAATCGTTGGATATGTAGGCCGGTCGGCTGGCCGGGTAAATACTGATCACAAGGCCCTGGACGTTGTCCTGGAAGGACTGCGCCGCCTGGAGTACCGCGGCTATGACTCTGCCGGCATCGCCGTCGTGGCGGACGGCGCTATCTCGTCCCGCAAGAAGTCGGGCAAGCTGAGCAACCTGATTGCCGAGCTGGAGGCCAACCCACTGCCGGACGCCCTGACCGGCATCGGGCACACCCGCTGGGCAACCCACGGCGGCCCGACGGACCTGAACGCGCACCCGCACCTCTCCGACGGCGGCAAGCTGGCCCTGATCCACAACGGCATCATCGAAAACTTCGCGGAACTGAAGCAGGACCTGCTCGCCAAGGGCGTCACGTTCCTCTCCGAGACCGACACCGAGGTGGCCGCGGCCCTGCTCGGGGACATCTACCGCAACCAGCTCGGCGGCGACAACTCCAACGGCGGCCTGACCAAGGCCATGGAACTCGCCTGCCAGCGGCTCGAAGGCGCCTTCACCCTGCTGGCCGTGCACGCTGACCAGCCCGACGTCGTCGTCGCTGCCCGCCGCAACTCCCCGCTGGTGGTCGGCCTGGGCGAGGGCGAGAACTTCCTTGGCTCCGACGTCTCCGGCTTCATCGACTACACCCGCCGGGCCGTGGAACTGGGCCAGGACCAGATCGTCACCATCACCGCGGACACCGTCGCGATCACCGACTTCTTCGGCGCCCCGGCCGAGGGCAAGGAATACTACGTCGACTGGGACCCGGCCTCCGCCGAGAAGGGCGGCTTCCCGTCCTTTATGGAGAAGGAAATCCACGACCAGCCCGACGCCGTCCTGCAGACCCTGCTGGGCCGCTCCGACGTCGACGGCCGGCTGACCCTCGATGAGCTCCGCATCGATACCGAACTGCTCAAGAGCGTCGACAAGATCATCGTCCTGGCGTGCGGCACCTCCGCCTACGCCGGCCAGGTCGCCAAGTACGCCATCGAGCGCTGGTGCCGGATCCCCACCGAGGTGGAGCTCTCCCACGAATTCCGCTACCGGGACCCGATCGTTGACGCCAACACCCTGATCGTCTCGATCTCGCAGTCCGGCGAGACCATGGACACCCTGATGGCTGTGCGGTACGCCAAGGAACAGGGCGCCAAGACGGTGTCCATCTGCAACACCAACGGCTCCACGATCCCGCGCGAATCCGACGCCGTGCTGTACACGCACGCCGGTCCGGAAATTGCCGTGGCCTCCACCAAGGCGTTCCTCGCCCAGATCGCCGCCGCATACCTGCTGGGCCTGTATCTGGCACAGCTGCGCGGGAACAAGTTCCAGGGCGAAATCAAGGACATCCTCGCGGACCTCGGCAAGATCCCCGCCAAGATCCAGCAGATCCTGGACAACGCCGACGTCATCAAGGCCCTCGGCGCGGACATGGCCGATTCCAAGTCCGTCCTGTTCCTGGGCCGCCACGTGGGCTTCCCGGTCGCCATGGAGGGTGCCCTGAAGCTCAAGGAGCTCGCCTACATCCACGCCGAGGGTTTCGCCGCAGGCGAGCTCAAGCACGGACCCATCGCGCTGATCGAGGAAGGCCAGCCCGTCTTTGTGGTGGTCCCCTCGCCCCGCGGCCGCGACTCCCTGCACGCCAAGATCGTCTCCAACATCCAGGAAGTCCGTGCCCGCGGCGCCAAGACGATCGTGATCGCCGAGGAAGGTGACGAGGCCGTGAAGGCCTTCGCCGAGCACGTCATCTACATCCCGGAGACCCCGACGCTCCTGGCCCCGCTGCTCTCCACCGTGCCCCTGCAGATCTTCGCCCTGGCCCTCGCCAGCGCCAAGGGCTACGACGTGGACCAGCCGCGGAACCTGGCCAAGAGCGTGACCGTAGAATAGCCGCATGATTGTTGGCATCGGCGTAGACGTCGTAGACATTGAGCGGTTCGGCCGGCAGCTGGAGCGCACCCCCGGGCTGCGTGACAGGTTGTTCGTTCCGGCCGAGCGGGAACTGAACACCCGGTCCCTCGCCGCGCGGTTCGCCGCCAAGGAGGCCGTGGCCAAGGTGCTGGGCGCCCCGGCCGGCATGAACTGGCAGGACTGCTGGATCGGGCTGGACCAGCACGGTCCGACCGTCCAGGTCAAGGACACCGTCCTTGCCGTGGCTGAGTCCAAAGGGGTCAAACGCTGGCACCTCTCGATCAGCCACGACGGCGGAATCGCTACCGCCACGGTGATCGCCGAGGGCTAGGCTCCATGATCAGCGCCTATACCGGAACCCACATCCGAGACGTCGAGAAGAACTTTCTCGACGCACGTGCGGGCTCGGGTATGGGCGCTGTTCTTATGCAGCGGGCCGCCCACGGCCTCGCCAACACGGTGGTCCGGGAGCTGCAGCACCGGGGACTGCGGCCCTATGGCTCCAGTGTTGCCGTCCTGGCGGGCAAGGGCAACAACGGCGGAGACGGCCTTTTCGCCGCGGCCCTGCTCGCCCGCCGGGGATTGCGGGCGACGGCGGTCCTCACTGCCGGCGAAGCCCACCCGGCCGCCCTTGCGGCCTTCCGCGCCGCTGGCGGCAGGGATACGGCCCTCACTGCGGGCAACGCCACGGCCCTGGCAGCCGGCGCCGCCGGATCCCACGTCGTTATTGACGCGGTCCTCGGCACCGGGGCGCGGGGCGGGCTGCACGGCACGGCAGCGACCCTGGTCGCCGAACTGCAGCGTGCCCTGCCGCGTACGGGCCGCCGCGCCCTGGTGGTGGCCTGCGACCTGCCCAGCGGTGTAGACGCCGACACGGGGGAGGCCACAGCCCCCGTGCTGCCCGCGGACATCACCGTTACCTTCGGAGCGGCCAAAACCGGCCTCCTCACCGATCCCGGGGCGGATTTCACCGGACGGATCCGCACCGTCGCCATCGGCATTGAGGACGCACTCGGTGCTCCGGAATTACGCCGCCTCGATCAGGGCGACCTGGCTGCCCTGCTGCCCCAGCCCGGTCGCCGCTCGCACAAGTACTCCCGCGGTGTGCTCGGCGTCGTCGCGGGTTCCACCCGCTACCCGGGCGCCGCCGTGCTCGCGTGCCGGGGCGCCCTGGCCGCCGGCGCCGGCATGGTCCGGTACGTGGGGCCGCCGGAGGTCGCCGACCTGGTGCGCCACTCCTGCCCGGAAGTGGTGTGCGGCACCAGCGTCGCCGAAGCCCACGTCCAGGCCTGGCTGGTGGGCTCCGGCCTCGACGACGGCGCCCACGAACAGCTCGAACGTGTCCGCGAGGCCGCCGCCGGCGGACTGCCCACCGTGGCCGACGCCGGCGCCCTCCAAGCCCTGCCCGCGGCCCTGGACGCCCGGACCGTGCTCACCCCGCACGCCGGCGAGCTGGCCGGCCTCCTGGCGCGCTACGGCGATCACCGAGGGCGCCCGGCCGTGGAGGACTCGCCGCTGGCCGCCGCCCGGCGTGCCACGGGACTCACCGGGGCCACGGTGCTGCTGAAGGGCGCCACCACATTGGTGGCCGCGCCGTCGGGTGCCGTGTTCAGCCAGGCGGAAGCGAGCCCCTGGATGGCCACCGCCGGCAGCGGCGACGTCCTGGCCGGGGTACTGGGCGCCCTGCTCGCCCAGCTCGCGGAGGACACCGGTGCGTTCAGCGCCGTCGGCATCGACGGCCCCGACCGGTGGGCCGCCATCGCGGCGATGGCGGCGAGCCTGCACGGCCGCGCCGGGACCGCGGCCTCGGACGGCGGCCCGTTGACGGCGTCGGACATCGCGAAAACCCTCCCGCGGGTTATCGCAAGGCTGTAACAAAAACGCCCGCGCTGGGGCCCCGGTCAATTACTAACCTTGCTTACAAGTAGTCTGTCTAGAGATTGTCCGCATCGCACGAGGAGTACACATGGAAGTCTGGCCCGGAACGGCTTACCCGCTGGGAGCCACCTTTGACGGCACCGGCACCAATTTTGCGCTGTTCAGCGAACAGGCCGAGCGCGTGGAGCTTTGCCTCCTGGGCGACGACCTGAGCGAGACGCGGATCGAGCTGACCGAGGTGGATGGCTACGTCTGGCACTGCTACCTCCCGCAGATCCAGCCCGGCCAGAAGTACGGGTACCGGGTGCACGGCCCCTACGACCCGGCGAGCGGAAACCGCTTCAACGCCAACAAGCTGCTGATGGACCCGTACGCCAAGGCGATCCAGGGCCAGATCGACTGGGACCCGGCGCTCTTCTCCTACGAATTCGGCGACCCGGACTCCCGCAACGACGCCGACTCGGCGCCGCACACCATGCACGGTGTGGTCATCAACCCCTTCTTCGAATGGGACGGTGACCGCCAGCTGCGGATCCCGTACCACGAGTCGGTCATCTACGAGGCGCACGTCAAGGGCCTTACCGAGCTGCACCCGGAGATCCCCGAGGACCAGCGCGGCACCTACGCCGGCGTCGCCCACCCGGCTGTGATCGAACACCTGAAGAAACTCGGTGTGACGGCGATCGAGCTGATGCCGGTCCACCAGTTCGTCAACGACGGCACGCTCGTCGAGAAGGGCCTCAACAACTACTGGGGCTACAACACCATCGGCTTCTTCGCGCCGCAGAACACGTACAGCTCCTCCGGCGACGTCGGGCACCAGGTCCAGGAATTCAAGGCCATGGTCCGCGAGCTGCACCGGGCCGGCATCGAGGTGATCCTCGACGTCGTCTACAACCACACCGCCGAAGGCAACCACCTCGGCCCCACGCTCTCCTTCAAGGGCATCGACAACCAGGCCTACTACCGCCTGGTCGACAATGACCAGAAGCACTACATGGACTACACCGGCACCGGCAACTCGCTGAACGTCCGGCACCCGCACTCGCTGCAGCTGCTGATGGACTCCCTGCGCTACTGGGTGACCGAAATGCACGTCGACGGGTTCCGCTTCGACCTCGCCTCCACGCTGGCCCGCGAGTTCTACGACGTCGACAAGCTCTCCACCTTCTTCGAACTGATCCAGCAGGACCCGATCGTGTCCCAGGTGAAGCTCATCGCCGAGCCGTGGGACGTGGGCCCCGGCGGCTACCAGGTGGGCAACTTCCCGCCGCAATGGACCGAATGGAACGGCAAGTACCGCGACACCGTCCGTGACTTCTGGCGCGGCGAGCCCTCCACGCTGGGTGAATTCGCCTCCCGCCTCACCGGCTCCGCGGATCTCTACGAGAGCTCCGCCCGGCGCCCGGTGGCATCCATCAACTTCGTCACCGCCCACGACGGCTTCACCATGCGGGACCTGGTCTCTTACAACGAGAAGCACAACGAGGCCAACGGCGAAGGCAACAACGACGGTGAATCCCACAACCGGTCCTGGAACTGCGGCGAGGAAGGCGACACGGACAACGACACCGTCCTGACCCTGCGCGCCCGCCAGCAGCGGAACTTCATCGCCACCCTGCTGCTCTCCCAGGGCGTGCCGATGCTGCTGCACGGCGACGAGCTCGGCCGCACACAGCAGGGCAACAACAACACCTACTGCCAGGACTCCGAACTGAGCTGGGTGCACTGGGAAGCCATGGACCAGCCGCTCGTGGAGTTCACCGCGTTCGTCAACAAGATCCGCCACGACCACCCGATCTTCCGCCGCAGCCGGTTCTTCGACGGCCGGCCCGTGGTCCGCGGCGAAGGCGAGAAACTGCCGGACATCGTCTGGCTGAAGACTGACGGCACCGAAATGCTGCCCGAGGACTGGGGCAGCGGCTTCGGCCGGACCATCGGCGTCTTCTACAACGGCGAAGGCATCCAGGAGCAGGACTCCCGCGGGCGCCAGATCACCGACGACAGCTTCATCCTGGCGTTCAACGCCCACGACGACGGCGTGGACTTCGCGCTGCCCAACGACGAGTACTCGCCCTTCTGGGAGCTCCTGGTGGACACAGCCGACCAGGCCGACAAGAACGAACCGCTCAAGGCCGGATCCACCCTGACCCTGGGCGCCAAGTCCATGGTGGTGCTGCGCGCCTACTCCGGTCCCGAAGTGGAGGTCGACTACTCCGCCGCCGCGTCGCTGGCCGCCATGGCCGCCGAGGAAGAGGCGCAGGAGGAGATGGTCCAGGCCCAGACCAAGGCCGCGGAAGCCAGCGAAGCGAAGGCCACCGATTCATGAGGACCCCCGTCTCGACCTATCGGCTGCAGATCCGGCCCGGCTTCACCCTGCAGGACGCCGCCGCGACCGTGCCCTACCTGAAGTCCCTGGGCGTCGACTGGATCTACCTGTCGCCGATCCTGACGGCGGAAAAGGGCTCGGACCACGGCTACGACGTCACCGACCCCGCCGCGATCGACCCTGACCGCGGCGGCGCCGCGGGCCTGGACGCCGTCGCCCGCGCGGCCAAAGAGGCCGGCATGGGCGTCCTGGTGGACATTGTGCCCAACCACGTCGGCGTCGCCACCCCGGTCCAGAACCCGTGGTGGTGGTCGCTGCTCAAGGACGGCCAGCAGTCGCCGTACGCCCCGGCGTTCGACGTCGACTGGGACTTCGGCGGCGGACGCATCCGGATTCCCGTGCTGGGCGAGGATGCCGACGTCGACGCCCTCAAGGTGGTCGACGGCGAGCTGCGCTACTACGACCACCGTTTCCCGCTGGCCGACGGAAGCTACTCGGACGGGGATGACCCGCGCGAGGTCCACGGCCGGCAGCACTACGAACTGGTGGGGTGGCGCAGGGCGGACAACGACCTGAATTACCGCCGCTTCTTCGCCGTCAACTCCCTGGCCGGGATCAAGGTGGAGGACCCCGAAGTCTTCGACGAGGCGCACGCGGAAATTGTCCGCTGGTTCCGCGAGGGACTCGTGGATGGTCTGCGGATCGACCACCCGGACGGCCTGGCCGATCCCGAAGGCTACCTCCGGCGGCTGCGCGACGTGACCGGAGGGGCGTACCTGCTGGTCGAGAAGATCCTCGAGCCGGGGGAGGCCCTGCCGGCCGGCTTCGAATGCGAGGGGACCACCGGCTACGACGCCCTGGCCGACGTCGACCGGGTCTTCGTCGACCCCGCCGGCCAGGCGGGCCTCGACGCCCTGGACGCGTCCCTGCGCGGCGGAACCCCGGCGGACTACGAGGATATGATCCATGGCACCAAACGCCGGATCACCGACGGGATCCTGCACTCCGAGCTGCGCCGGCTGGGCCGCCTGGTGCCGGCTGACGCCGGGATCGACGCGGACACTGCGGTCGACGCGCTGTCCGAAATCATCGCCGCCTTCCCGGTCTACCGCAGCTACCTGCCGGACGGCGAGGACGTCCTGCGCGAAGCCTGCGCGCTCGCCGCCAAGCGCCGGCCGGAGCTGGAGGCAGGGGTGCAGGCGCTGCTGCCCCATCTGTTGAAAGCGGGTCCCGGGGCCGACGCCGAACTGGGCCGCCGCTTCCAGCAGACCTCCGGCATGGTGATGGCCAAGGGGGTGGAGGACACCGCGTTCTTCCGCTACACCCGGCTGGGCACCCTCACGGAAGTCGGCGCGGACCCCACCGAATTCTCAGTCTCCACCGAGGACTTCCACGCCCGGATGGCGCACCGCCAGGCCGCCCTGCCGCTGTCCATGACCACCCTCAGCACCCACGACACCAAACGCAGTGAGGACACCCGGGCACGGATCTCCGTGCTCGCCGAACTGGCCCCCGAATGGACCGCTGCGCTGCAGCGCCTGCAGGAACTGGCACCGCTGCCCGACGGGCCGCTGGCCAACCTGCTGTGGCAGGCCATCGCGGGCGTGTGGCCCGCGGACCGGGAACGGCTCCAGTCCTACGCGCAGAAAGCGGCGCGCGAGGCCGGCAACTCGACCGACTGGCTGGATCCGAATGAGGACTTCGAGGCCAAGCTGACGGCCGCCGTGGACGCGGCGTTCGACAACCCCGGAGTGCGCGCCGAACTCGACGGGCTCGTGGCCCTGCTGGACCCGTACGGCGCCGCCAACGCCCTCGGCGCGAAACTGGTCCAGCTCACCATGCCCGGCGTGCCCGACGTCTACCAGGGCACCGAGTTCTGGGACCGGTCGCTCACGGATCCGGACAACCGGCGGCCCTTCGACTTCGCTGCGCGCCGGGACGCCCTCGCTGCGCTCGACGCCGGTGAGCTGCCGGCGTCGTACCGCGACGATGCCGCCAAGCTGCTGGTGACCTCCCGGGCGCTGCGGCTGCGCCGGGACCGGCCGGAATACTTCACCGGCTACACGCCCGTAGCGGCCACCGGCGCCGCCTCCGGGCACCTGATCGCGTTCGACCGCGGTGCGGGCACCCCGGGAGCCGTCACCCTGGCCACCCGCTTGCCCCGGGGCCTGGAGCAGCGGGGAGGTTGGCAGGATACTGCCATCCGCCTCGACGCCGCCATGACGGACCAGCTCAGCGGCCGGTCCTTCGGCCCGGGCAGCGTCGACGTGGCGGAGATCCTCCGCGACTACCCGGTGGCCCTGCTGGCCCCGGCTGATTGAATCGCACGAACTGACGAACTGACATAGGGGAACGGCAATGACTCTGCCTGCACACGGAACCGCCCGCTTCGACCTCTGGGCACCGGACGCCCGGGAGGTCACCCTCCTGGCGGACGGCCGGGAGTACCCGATGCGCCGGGCCGAAGCCGGAGGCTGGTGGAGCGCGCCGGACGCTCCGGCCTCCGGCGACGTCGATTACGGCTACCTCCTGGACGGGGAGACCACGCCGTTGCCGGACCCCCGGTCCCGTCGGCAGCCCGACGGCGTGCACTCGCTCTCGCGGACCTTCGACGCCGGCAGCCACCAGTGGACCGACGGGCAATGGGCCGGCCGCGAGCTGCAGGGCAGTGTGATCTACGAACTGCATCTGGGCACCTTCACCCCGGAGGGAACCCTGGATGCCGCCATCGGCAAACTCGGCTACCTGGCCGGGCTCGGTGTCGACTACGTCGAGCTGCTGCCGGTCAACGGGTTCAACGGCACCCACAACTGGGGCTACGACGGGGTCCTCTGGTACACGGTGCACGAGGGCTACGGCGGACCGGCCGCGTACCAGCGGTTCGTCGACGCAGCGCACGCCGCCGGGCTGGGCGTCATCCAGGACGTGGTCTACAACCACCTCGGCCCCAGCGGCAACTACTTGCCGAGGTTCGGGCCCTACCTGAAGTCCGGCGAGGGAAACACCTGGGGCGACTCGGTGAACCTGGACGGCCCCGGCTCCGATGAGGTGCGACGCTACATCCTGGACAACGCCGCCATGTGGCTGCGCGACTACCACGTGGACGGCCTCCGGCTCGATGCCGTGCACGCCTTCAAGGACGAGCGCGCGGTGCACCTGCTCGAGGACTTTGGCGCCCTGGCCGATGCCGTTGCCGCCGAGACCGGCCGTCCCGCGACCATGATTGCCGAATCGGACCTGAACAACCCGCGCCTGCTCTACCCGCGGGACCTGAACGGCTACGGCCTCGCCGGGCAGTGGAGCGATGACTTCCACCACGCCGTCCACGTCAACGTCAGCGGCGAAACCACCGGCTACTACAGCGACTTCGATTCGCTCGCCGCCCTGGCCAAGGTCCTCGAGAAGGGCTTCTTCCACGACGGCAGCTACTCAAGTTTCCGGGGCCGGCATCACGGCCGGCCGATCAACACCGCCCTGGTGCACCCTGCCGCGCTGGTGGTCTGCAGCCAGAACCACGACCAGATCGGCAACCGGGCCACCGGAGACCGGCTCTCCCAGACCCTCGGCTACGGGCCGCTGGCGCTCGCCGCCGTCGCGACGCTGACCTCACCGTTCACCCCGATGCTGTTTATGGGCGAGGAGTACGGCGCCACCACGCCCTGGCAGTTCTTCACCTCGCACCCGGAACCGGAACTGGGCAAAGCCACCGCCGAGGGCCGGATCAAGGAATTCGAACGGATGGGCTGGGACCCCGCCGTGGTGCCCGACCCGCAGGATCCGGCCACGTTCACCCGCTCCAAGCTGGACTGGGCGGAGGCGCAGGCCGGCGACCACGCCCGGCTCCTGGAGCTGTACCGGCAACTGATCGCGCTGCGCCGCGCAACCCCGGAACTGGCCGAAGCGGGCTTCGCGGACACCGCCGTCGACTTCAGCGAGGAAAACGGCTGGCTTTTGCTGCGGCGCGGCGGTGTGGAGGTCGCCATGAACTTCTCCGCCGAACCCCGCCGCGTGGCCGTTGGGGGCAGCACGCTGCTGCTGGGTACCGACGACGCCGTGAACCTCGGCAATGGTGAGGTCGCGTTGCCCGGCCACAGCGCCGCCGTCGTCTCAGCCGGCTCACCAGTCGCCCCGGAATAGGACAGGATAAGACCATGACTTATGTTGCAGCGGAAACCCGATACGACACCATGCCCTACCGCCGCGTTGGACGCAGCGGCCTGAAACTGCCGGCCATCTCCCTGGGCCTCTGGCACAACTTTGGCGACGACAAGCCCTTCGAGGTGCAGCGCGCCATCCTGCGCCGCGCCTTCGACCTCGGGGTCACCCACTTTGACCTCGCGAACAACTACGGACCGCCCTACGGCAGCGCCGAGACCAACTTCGGCCGCCACTTCAAGGACGATTTCGCCCCGTACCGGGATGAACTGATCATTTCCACGAAGGCCGGCTACGACATGTGGCCCGGGCCCTACGGCAATTTCGGCTCCCGGAAATACCTGCTGGCCAGCCTGGACCAGTCGCTGGGCCGGATGGGCCTGGACTACGTGGACATCTTCTACAGCCACCGGCCGGACCCGGAGACCCCGCTGGAGGAGACCATGGGCGCCCTGGACCAGGCCGTGCGCTCCGGCAAGGCCCTCTACGCCGGCATCTCGTCCTACACCCCGGAACAGACCCTCGAGGCGGCGCGGATCCTCAAGGAGCTGGGCACGCCGCTGCTGATCCACCAGCCGAGCTACTCCATGCTGAACCGCTGGACCGAGAACGGCAGCCCCAACCTCTTCGAGGCCCTGGACCAGACCGGGGCCGGAGCCATCGCCTTCTCGCCGCTGGCGCAGGGCATGCTCACCGACCGCTACCTGAACGGCGTCCCGGACGACTCCCGCGCCGCCCAGGACAAGTCCCTGGACGAGGCAAGCATTACCGGGGAGAAGCTGGACCGGGTACGTGGCCTCAACCGGATCGCCGAGGGGCGGGGCCAGAGCCTCGCGCAGATGGCGATCGCCTGGATCCTCCGGGAGCAGGGCAAGGGCATTCCGGTGACGTCCGCGCTGGTGGGTGCCTCCAGCGTCCGGCAGCTCGAGGACACCCTGTCTGCCATCAACAACCTGGACTTCACCGCCGAGGAACTGGACGCGATCGACGAGTTCGCCGTCGAGTCCGACATCAACCTCTGGGCCCAGAAGTGAGCCCGGAGCCCTCGCCGCGGCGGTAGTCCCCAAGCGGTAACAGATTCGGTGCCGCGGCCGGGAACAACCTGGACCGCGGCGCCGTTGACTAGAATGCAAGTGAGCCGCATGGCGTTATGCCCGTTTGCCGCCGTCGTACAGCAGAGTACGCCCGCGCCGGGCATGTGAAGTTTGTTCAAAAGGGAGTTTCGTGTCTTCAAATCCGATTCGTGTTGCAATCGTCGGCGTGGGTAACTGTGCCACTTCGCTGGTCCAGGGTGTCCAGTACTACAAGGATGCCGACCCCCAGGCCACGATTCCGGGTCTGATGCACGTGGAGTTCGGCAAGTACCACGTCAACGACGTGCAGTTCGTTGCCGCGTTCGACGTCGACGGCAAGAAGGTGGGCCAGGACCTGTCCGCCGCCATCATGGCCAGCGAAAACAACACCATCAAGATCGCCGACGTCCCGCCGACCGGTGTCACCGTCCAGCGCGGCCCGACCCTCGACGGCCTCGGCAAGTACTACCTCGAGACCATCGATCAGTCCCCGGACGAGCCCGTTGACGTGGTCCAGGCCCTCAAGGACGCCAAGGTCGACGTGATGGTCTGCTACCTGCCCGTCGGGTCGCAGGAAGCCGCCGAGTTCTACGCCCAGTGCGCCATCGACGCCGGCGTGGCGTTCGTCAACGCGCTGCCGGTCTTCATCGCCGGAACCAAGGAATGGGCGGACAAGTTCACCGCCGCCGGCGTCCCGATCGTGGGCGACGACATCAAGAGCCAGATCGGCGCCACCATCACGCACCGCGTTATGGCCAAGCTGTTCGAAGACCGCGGCGTGACCCTGGACCGCACGTACCAGCTGAACGTCGGCGGCAACATGGACTTCAAGAACATGCTGGAACGCGACCGGCTCGAGTCCAAGAAGATCTCCAAGACCCAGGCCGTAACCTCCAACGTCGAGGCCGACCTCGCGGCCAAGGACGTCCACATCGGCCCGTCGGACTACGTCCAGTGGCTCGATGACCGCAAATGGGCCTTCGTCCGCCTTGAGGGCCGCAACTTCGGCGACGCCCCGGTATCGCTCGAATACAAGCTGGAGGTCTGGGACTCGCCCAACTCCGCCGGTGTGATCATCGACGCCGTACGCGCGGCCAAGATCGGCCTGGACCGCGGCATCGGCGGCCCGCTGCTGTCGGCGTCGAGCTACTTCATGAAGTCCCCGCCGGAGCAGTTCAACGATGACCTGGGCCGCGAAAAGGTCGAGGCGTTCATCCGCGGCGACCTGGAGCGCTAAACCCCACCTGTTGCCCTATCACTTTTGGTCCCTCAACCCCCGGGTTAGGGACCAAAAGTGATAGGGCATCCGGCTTTAAAAGAGGCCGACAGGGTTTCCGTCGGCGTCAACGTCCATTCGCATGGCCGCCGGGACCTTCGGCAGGCCCGGCATGGTCATCACGGCGCCGGTCAGCGCGACGATGAACCCGGCGCCCGTCTTGGGAATCAGGTCCCGCACGTGCACCGTGAAGCCCTTCGGTGCGCCGAGCTTGGTGGCGTCGTCGCTGAACGAATACTGGGTTTTCGCCATACAGACCGGCATCCCTGACCAGCCGTTCTTCTCGATCTCCGCGAGCCGCTTGAGCGCCGGAACGGAGAAGTCGACGCCGTCGGCCCCATAGATTTCCTGCACGATGGTGCGGATCTTGTCCTCCACGGACATCTCCAGCGGGTACAGGTGCCGGAAACCGTGCGGGGCGTCGATGGCGGCGGCGACCTTCGCGGCGAGTTCGTCACCGCCGTCGCCGCCTCCGCCGCGGCCCCAGACGTCCGCTACCGCGGCCTGAACACCCTCGGCAGCGCACCAGTCCAGCAGCCACTGCAGCTCCTCCGGGCTGTCGGTACCGAACTTGTTGATGGCCACTACGGGGGTGATGCCGAACTTCTCCACGTTGCGCACGTGCCGCTGCAGGTTTGCGACGCCGGCGGCCAGGGCCTCGACGTTCGGCTCCTTGAGCTGGTCCTTGGCGATGCCGCCGTGCATCTTGAGCGCACGGATCGTGGCCACCACCACGACGGCGGACGGGGCGACGTCGGCCATCCGCGCCTTGATGTCCATGAACTTTTCAGCGCCCAGGTCCGCGCCGAAGCCGGCCTCGGTGATGACGACGTCGGCCAGGCTGCGGGCTGTCTGCGTGGCAATCAGGGAATTGCAGCCGTGCGCGATGTTGGCGAAGGGGCCGCCGTGGACCAGGGCCGGGGTGCCCGCGATGGTCTGCACAAGGTTGGGTTTGATCGCATCCTTGAGGAGCATGGTCAGGGCGCCCTGGACGCCGAGGTCTGCGACCGTGACCGGTTCCCGGTCGTAGGTGTAGCCGAAGGTGATCCGGCCCAGCCGTGCCCGGAGGTCGTCAAGATCAGTCGCCAGGCAGAACACGGCCATGATTTCCGAGGCGACCGTGATGTCGAAACCGTCCTGCCGCGGCACACCCTGGGTGGGGCCGCCGAGGCCGATCACCACTTCACGCAGCGCACGGTCGTTCATGTCCAGGACCCGTTTGAACGTCATCCGGCGCGGATCGATGTTCAGCACGTTGCCCTGGTAGATGTGGTTGTCCACCAGCGCCATAAGGGCGTTGTTCGCCGAGGTGATGGCGTGGAAGTCGCCGGTGAAGTGCAGGTTGATCTCGTCCATCGGCAGGACCTGGGAGTAGCCGCCGCCGGTGGCCCCGCCCTTCATCCCCAGGATCGGGCCCAGCGAGGGTTCACGCAGCGCAATCATCACCCGGTGCCCGGCGCGGGCCAGGGAGTCCGCCAGGCCCACGGTGGTGGTGGACTTGCCCTCCCCGGCCGGAGTCGGGGACATCGCCGAGACCAGCACCACCTTGCCCGGGGTGTGCGCGGCGTCGCGGCGCAGTTTGGCGGGGTCGATTTTGGCCTTGAACCGGCCGTAGAATTCCAGGGCCTCCGGATTGATCCCGGCCGCGGCGGCCACGTCCTCGATGGGCCGCATGGTGGCCCGTTGTGCGATCTCCAGATCGCTCAGGATGCGCCCTGCGGTGCTGGCTGCGGCGTGTTCGGTGGTGTTCTCAGACATCGGTGTCCTTCAGCTCGTGGCTTCGTGGGCTCCGGCCGGCGGTTCCACCCGGGAGGCCCGTCTGGCGTCCGGTCAGTGCGCGTGGCCCGCCGGGATGCTTCGACTTCCAAGGTACTGGACCAGTGCGGCCTGGTAGCTCTCCTGCGTGATCGCGGCGGTGCGTTGCCAGCCGAAATCCTGTGCGTGCACCGACGCGGCCCGGCCCATGTCCTCCCGGGTGGCCGGATCGTCGTGCAGCGCCTCCAGCGCATCCGCCCAGTCCGCCGCCTTGTGGCCCTCCACCAGCAGCCCGGTCCGGCCGTCGAAGATGGCCCGGGACAGCCCGCCGACCTTCGTGGCGACCACCGGCGTGCCGCAGGCCTGGGCCTCCAGGGCCACCAGCCCGAAGGACTCGCTGTAGGACGGCATCACCACGACGTCGGCCGAACGGTACCACCCGGCCAGTTTGGGCGCGCTGACCGGCGGGTGGTGTGTGACGACGTCGTCCATTCCGGCGGCGCTGATCAAGGACTTGAGGTCGAAATCCCGCGCCCCGCTCACCGCACCGAGGATGGTCAGCTGCAGGTCGATGTCCGGGCGCCGCGCACGCAGCAGCGCGGCCGCCTTGACCAGGATCTGCGGGCCCTTGAGCCGCTGGATCCGTCCGGCGAACAGCAGGTGGAACCGGCCCGGTGGGACGTTGTGCTCGGTGCGGGCTCGGCTTCGGAACGCGGGGGTAAAGACGGAAAGGTCCACCCCCGGGGGCGCGACGTCGATGCGGTCCGGGTCGGCGGCGTAGTGCGAGACCAGTTCCGCGGCCTCGGCGCCGGTATTGGCGATCAGCCGGGTGGCGCCGTCGACGATCCGGTGCTCACCGTCCTCACGCCGGCGCGGTTCGGGCTGCTCGCCGGACTCCAGGAGCAGGTTCTTGACCTTGGCCATGGTGTGCATGGTGTGTACCAGCGGCACCCCCCACAGCTCCGAAAGCTCCAGCCCGGCGACGCCCGAGACCCAATAGTGGGAATGGATGACGTCATAGCGGCCGTGCGGCTGGAGTTGGCGGATCCGGTCGATCTCCGCGACCATGCTGTGCAGCAGTGCCGGCAGTTCCTCTTTGGGGAGTTTCCGCGGCGGGCCGGCGAGGACGTTGTGGACGCAGACACCGGGTGACGGGTGCTCGACGGCGGCCTGCCCGGCCGCGGTGGACCTGGTGAAGATTTCCACTTCGACGCCGGTCTCGGCGAGTGCCGCCGCGAGGGCCCGGATGTACACGTTCATGCCGCCAGCGTCCCCGGAACCGGGCTGCTCCATGGGGGAGGTGTGCAGGGACAGGAACGCGACCCGGCGGACCAGCGGCATCTGCTTCCTTCCCTTGGCGTGACGTGGATTCGATAAAACACTACTCCTGTACAGCGGCCCGGCCGGCGGGGTCCCGCCTGATGCTAACGTGACGGCTGTGAACGCACCTGCACAAATCCCTCCCGCGGAGGCACCGTACCGGATCCGCGAGGCCACCGCTGAGGACTGGCCTGCCATCTGGGAGATCCTGGAGCCCGTCATCCGGGCAGGGGAGACGTTCACCTGGGAACGCGACACCACCGAGGACCAGGCGCGCAGCAAGTGGATCAAGACGTCCCCCGGCCAGACCTTCGTGGCGGTCGGGACCGGCGAGCTCGACGGCGTGGTGCTGGGCACCGGGGAGCTGCACGCGAACCAGGGCGGCGCGGGCAGCCACGTGGCCAACGCCGGCTACATGGTGGGGGCAACTCACGGCGGACGGGGTGTGGCCCGGGCCTTGTGCGCCTACTCGCTGGACGCCGCACGGGCCGCCGGGTTCCGTGCCATGCAGTTCAACGCCGTAGTGGAAAGCAATACCCGGGCTGTTGCGGCGTGGCAGGGCATGGGCTTCGAGATCCTGGCCACCATCCCGGAGGCCTTCCGGCACCCGCAGCTGGGCTACGTGGGCCTGCACGTGATGTACCGCCGGCTCTAGGCGTCCGCGGTCCACAGCTCCGTGAGCGCGGGGAACGCGGCCTCATATCCGGCCAGCAGCCGTCCGGCGAGTACTTCCGAATCGACCAGGGGATGCCGGGCGAAGGCCGCCAGCGCCGCCTCCCGCCGGTCGAAGGGCGCGTCCGTGCCTGACGACGGGCCGTCCGCGCCGGACGACGGCGCGTCAGCGCCCCGCGGCCCGGCCGCCCGGACCACCAGCCGTTCCACCTCCTTGATCCGCCGCATCAACGCCAGCTGCGCTTCCGCCGGGCGGTCCTGCGGCAGCGGCACCACGCCGTCGGCGTTCACCCGGCAGGGAACCTCGACGACGGCGTCCGCCGGGAGGCCGGGAATCGCGGCCGACACGGCGCCGCCGGGCCCGGGCACCGCATTGGGGGTGTTGAGGACCAGCTCGGCGTCCCCGCCGCCGGAGAGCGCCCGCATGACCGCCAGCGCGACGCGTTCGTACCCGCCGCCGGCCAGGTCCTCTTCGTCCCGCTGTTCGCCGGCGGTCCGGGCATCGGCCAGGTATCCCTCTTCCCGGGAGCGGCGGGCGGCGTCCCAGAGCCGGTAGGCGTCGGGGCCCCCGGAAGCGAGCCGCGGGTAGAGTCCGGACTGCTGCTGGTGGATGGATTCCCCGCGGGTCTGCGGTGCGGCCTGCATGGCGGCCACGGCGCGGGCGGTGTTGTAGTAGTAATACAGGTACTCGTTCGGCAGGCAGCCCAAGTCCGCCAGGAACGGCTGCGGGAACAGGCGGCCCTCTTCGAAGCCGGCCAGGGCGCCGGGGCTGGCGAGCAGGTCCGGGAGGACGTCACGTCCGCCGGACCGGAGCCGGTACAGCCAGCCCAGATGGTTAAGCCCGTAATAGCCCACCCCGTCCAGCCGCCCCTCCGGCAGGACGACGCCGGCGGCCCGCGCCGCTCGGTGCACCAGCCCGCCGGCCGAGTCGCAGATCCCCACCACCCTGCCGCCGAGCTCAGGGACCAGCGCCTCGGTGACCATCCCGGCCGGATTGGTGAAGTTGACCAGCCACGCTTCCGGGCAGAGGCGTTTCATGGACCGGGCCAGGTCCAGCATGGGCGGGATGGTGCGCAGGGCGTAGGAAATACCGCCCGCCCCGGTGGTCTCCTGGCCCAGCAACCCCAGCCTCTGGGCCACCCGCTCGTCGGCGGTCCGCCCCGCGGTGCCGCCCGGACGGATGGCCGCGAAGACCATGTGCGTGCCGGTCAGGGCCTCGGCCAGGGAGGTGGTGGCCAGGATGGGCGGGCCGCCGCGGGCAGCACCCTCGGCGGCCGCAGGCCCCGGCATGGCGGCCAGCACGGCCCGGATCGCAGCGAGCCGGCCGGCGTCGACGTCGTAGAGCACCAGCTCGCGCACCAGCCCGGCGTAGGGGCCGGCGGAGAGCGCCCGGTAGACCAGCGGCACGCGGAATCCGCCGCCGCCGGCAATCATTAGCCGCATGCCTGCAGTCTATTCGGCACCCGGGCCACGGGCCCGGAGCGCCGCCTTTCGCGGGGTACCGGGACGGCGTAGTGTGCCGTGTATGGACGCGATCCCCGCGCCGCGCTTCGACCCGCTCGCCGCCGTCCGGACCCCCGGGGCGGGCGGCTTCGACCTGCTCCTGACGGGCACCGTGTTCCAGGACATCATCTTCACCGGGTTGCCGCATGCACCCCGGCCCGGCACCGAGATCTGGAGCGACGGGATGGGCAGCTGCCCGGGCGGGGTGGCCAACCAGGCCATCGCCGCGGCCCGGCTGGGGCTGCGCACCGCGCTGGCCGCCGCGTTCGGCGATGACGGCTACGGCGACTACAACTGGAAGATCCTGGACCGGCAGGAACACGTTGACCTGTCGCTGTCCCGGCGTGTCCCGGGATGGCATTCCCCGGTCACCGTGTCGCTCAGCGTCGAGAAGGACCGCTCCATGGTGACCCACGGGCATCCGGCGCCGGTCTCCTCCACCGAGCTCATCGGCTGCCCGCCGCCCGCGCTCGCCGCCGTCGCCGAACTGGGCGAGGAACTGGAACCCTGGGCCGTCGACGCGCACCGGGCCGGCGTCCGGCTGTTTGGTGACGTCGGCTGGGATCCCACGGGCACATGGGCGCAGTCCCGGCTGGAGAACCTGAAATACTTCCACGCCTTCCTGCCCAACCAGCAGGAGGCCATGGCGTTCACCGGCAAGGACAACCCGTGGGCCGCGCTGTATGCGCTCGCGGACCAAGTCCCCGTGGCCGTGGTGACGCTGGGTCCGCAGGGCGCCATGGCGGTGGACTCCGAGACCGGCGAGGAGGAGTGGGTTCCTGCGCTGCCGGTCCCGGCCTACGACCCCACCGGGGCGGGGGACTGCTTCGGCGCCGCGTTTATTGTGGGCTGCCTGGCGGGCTGGCCACTGGGGGACCGGCTGCGGTTCGCCAACCTTTGCGCGGCCCTGGCCGTGCAGCACGTCGGCGGGTCGCTGGCCGCGCCCGGCTGGGGCGACCTCGCCGACTGGTGGCAGCGCGCGAATGCCCGCAAGGAGCGCCAGGGCAGCCAGTGGTTGCGCCGCTACCGCTTTCTGGAGGATATCGTCCGTGACGTGCCGCCGGAAGCGCAACGGCGGGCGACGGCGACCATCGCGCATCTCTCCGACGCGTAGGGGTGGGCGTTGCCGGGGGTGGCCGCGTGGGTGCGTGGCTTGTGGCCGATGGGCATGTCCATCCGCGCCCGGCGGCCGGGGAATTCAGCACGCCCTGCGACCACCCGTAGAATCGAACGGTGATATACCCAGCAGCAACAGGTGATTTCGGGCCCGCGGCGGAAGCCTGGACCGGCCGGGTCGAGGAACGCTCGGCCGTCATTGACCTTGAGGCCATCCGGCACAATGTGCGGCGCCTGGCAGCCGTCGCGTCCCCGGCAAAGGTGATGGCCGTCGTCAAGGCAGACGCCTACGGGCACGGGGCCATCCCGGTGGCCCGGGCAGCGCTGAGGGCAGGAGCCAGCTGGCTCGGTGTCGCACACATCTCCGAGGCCCTCGCTCTGCGCGCCGCCGGTATCGACGCCCCGCTGCTGGCCTGGCTGCACACCCCGGAAAGCAACTTTGCCGCCGCCGTCGCAGCCGGGATCGACATTGGCTGTTCCGGCTGGGAGCTCGGCCGGATCGTGGCTGCAGCCCGCGAACAGGAACGCCCGGCCCGAATCCACTTGAAAGTGGACACCGGCCTCGGCCGCAATGGCGCCACTCTCGCTTCCTGGGACACCCTGCTGGGCGAGGCCATCGAGTATCAGGACCAGGGCCTGCTGCGCGTCGTCGGGATTTTCTCGCACCTCGCCGTCGCCGATGAACCCGAGCGCCCCGAGACCGACCAGCAACTGGCGGCCTTCCGCGAAATCCTGGCGATGGCGCAGGACGCCGGCGTCGACCCCGAGGTCCGGCACCTCGCCAACACCCCGGCGACGCTGTCCCGCCCCGACACCCACTTCGACCTGGTCCGGGTGGGCCTCGGCATCTACGGCCTCTCCCCGTTCGAAGAGCAGGGGTCCGCCGAGGTGGGGCTGCGACCGGCGATGACGGTCCGGACGCTTGTCTCGCACTGCAAGGACGTCCCCGCCGGCCAGGGTGTCTCCTACGGCCTCAACTACCGCACCGCCGGCGCCAGCACACTGGGCCTCGTCCCGCTGGGCTATGCCGACGGCGTTCCCCGCGTCGCCACGGGCGGACCCATCCGGGTGGGCGGGGTGAACTATCCCGTGGTTGGCCGCATCGCGATGGACCAGATGGTGATCGACCTCGGCCCGCTCCACGTCACCGAGGGCGGCCCCAGCGTGCTGGGCGCCGAAGCCGTGATGTTCGGTGACGGCGCCGACGGCGGCCCCACCGCCGAGGACTGGGCCAGGGCCGCGGGAACCAACAATTACGAAATCGTCACCCGCATCAGCCCCCGCGTGCCCCGGCGCTACATCAACGAAGAGGCCACCAGCGGGGCAGCCCAGTGAGCGAACCTGCCTGGGAGCGGACCCTCGAGGTGGGTACCGCTGAACAGACCCACGCGCTCGCAGCCGCCCTCGGTGCAGGGCTGGAGGCCGGTGACCTGTTGGTCCTCACGGGCGAACTCGGCGCCGGGAAAACCACGTTCACCCAGGGACTGGGGGAGGGCCTCGGCGTTCGCGCCGGGGTCATCTCGCCCACGTTTGTACTGGTCCGGATCCACCCCAACCTGCCCGACGGGCCCCGTCCCGGCGGTCCCGACCTGGTCCACGTGGATGCCTACAGGCTCGCGTCTGCCGCTGAAATCGACGACATCGACCTCGAAAACACCATGGACAGCGCGGTCACGGTGGTGGAATGGGGCCGCGACCGGGTGGAGCACCTGAGCGAGAGCCGGCTGGAGATTGAGCTGTACCGCCAGCTCGGCGGCGCCCACGCGGTCGGCGCGCCCCAGCCGCACGACGACGGCGGCGCCCCGCAGCCCGCCCCCACCGACACCGTCCCCGCCGACGTCGTCCTCGATTTCGACACCGACGACGCCGACGAGCCCCGCACCGTGGTCTTCCGCGGCTTCGGTCCGCGCTGGGCCGAGCCGCCGGCCGTCCTCGCCGCACCGCCCGGACGTCCCGCAACCCCGGAAACGGACTGAAGATGCTGATCCTTGCCATTGATACCTCGGCCGTTGCCAGCGCCGCCCTCGTTTCGGACGATTCACCGGAATCGGTGGTGGGCAGCTTCGCCACCGAGGACACCCGCAGCCACGCCGAGGTCCTGGCCCCCGGCATCGCCCAGCTCCTCGCCGAAGCCGGCCTCAGCGGGGCCGACGTCGACGTCATCGTCGCCGGGGTAGGCCCGGGACCGTTCACCGGCCTGCGCTCCGGCATCGTCACCGCCCGCAGCCTTGCGTACGTCTGGCAGAAACCGTTGTACGGGCTGATGAGCCTGGACGCGATCGCCCTGGAGGTGGCCGAGTCCACCGAGGGGGCCGCCGAATTCATCGTCGCCACCGACGCCCGGCGCAAAGAGGTCTACTGGGCCCGCTACGCCCTGGCCGACGGCCAGCTTCCGGAACTGCTCGACGGGCCCCACGTAGGCTTCGCTGCCGGCCTGCCCAACCTGCCCGTCTTCGGTGCGGGCGCCGGGCTCTACCCCGAAGTCCTCGACGCCGTACCCGGATTCGCCGGACGCCAGCCCGAGGCGCTGTCCCTCGGCCAGTTCGCGCTCGCCCGGCTCACTGCCGGACAACAGCTGTTGGACACCACACCGCTGTACCTGCGCGAGTCCGACGCCCAGGTCCCCGGCCCGCGGAAGCGCGCCCTGTGACCGCCGCGCAGACCCCGGCGGGTGCCAATCCTGCCGGGATGAGCCTCCGGCCGATGACGCCGGCGGACATTCCCGCCGTCCATGTCCTGGAGTGCCGGCTGTTCCCGGTGGACGCCTGGCCGCTGCAGATGTTCTTCGATGAACTCGCGCAGACCGAAACGCGGCGCTACCTCGTTGCGGAGTCCGCCGGCGAGATCGTCGGCTATGCGGGTCTGATGTGCATCGAGCCCATCGCGGACGTCCAGACCATCGCCGTCGTGCCCGAACAGGAGGGGCGCGGCATCGGCTCCGCGCTGCTGACCGAACTAATCCGGGAAAGCCGGCTGCGGCATGCCGCGGACGTGCTGCTGGAGGTACGGGCCGACAACCCCCGTGCGCAGCAGCTTTACCGGCGTTTCGGCTTCGAGCAGATCCACGTCCGCCCGCGCTACTACCGGGACGGCGTTGATGCGCTGATCATGCGCCTGCAACTGCACACGGACGGCCGGCCGGCGGCCGGTACCGACGACACCCAGCCAACGGAAGCGGGCCGAGAATGAGCCACCCCCTGCACAGCTCCCAGCCACTGGTGCTGGGGATCGAGTCCTCGTGCGACGAGACCGGCGTGGGCATTGTCCGCGGCACCCGGCTGCTGGCCAACACGGTCTCCTCGTCCATGGAGGAGCACGTCCGCTTCGGCGGTGTCATTCCCGAGATCGCCTCCCGCGCCCACCTCGATGCGTTTGTTCCCACCCTCCAGGAGGCCCTCGCCGATGCTGACGTGGCGCTGGACGACATCGACGCGATCGCCGTCACCTCCGGGCCCGGTCTCGCAGGCGCTCTGATGGTGGGCGTGTGCGCGGCCAAGGCGCTCGCCGTCGCCACCGGCAAACCGCTGTACGCCATCAACCACCTGGTGGCGCACGTCGGCGTCGGGCTGCTCGACACCGGCGACGACGGCGGACCGCAGGTCCCAGCCCTGCCCGAAAATCTCGGCGCGCTCCTGGTGTCCGGCGGCCATACCGAGATCCTGCGGATCCGCAGCATCACCGACGACGTCGAACTCCTGGGCTCCACGATCGACGACGCCGCCGGCGAGGCCTACGACAAGGTGGCCCGGCTCCTGGGCCTCGGCTACCCCGGAGGCCCGGCCATCGACAAACTGGCGCGCACCGGCAATGCGAAGGCCATCCGGTTCCCGCGCGGCCTCACCCAGCCCAAGTACATGGGGACCGCGGAGGAACCCGGCCCGCACCGTTACGACTGGTCCTTCAGCGGACTCAAGACCGCCGTCGCACGCTGCGTGGAGCAGTTCGAGGCCCGCGGCGAAGAGGTGCCGGTGGCCGACGTCGCGGCGGCCTTCCAGGAAGCCGTGGTGGATGTGATCACGGCCAAGGCGGTGCTGGCCTGCCGCGAGAACGGCATTACCGAGCTGCTGCTGGGCGGGGGAGTGGCGGCCAACTCGCGGCTGCGCCAGCTTACCGAACAGCGCTGCCGTGCCGCCGGCATCCGGCTGACGGTGCCGCCGCTGCAGCTCTGCACGGACAACGGCGCCATGGTGGCGGCGTTGGGTGCGCAGCTGGTGATGTCCGGGACCGCGCCGAGCGGGATCGGCTTCGCCCCCGACTCGTCGATGCCCGTGACCTCGGTGTCCGCCTAACGGCCAGCCGGGAGCCCGAGGAGAACCCGCAGGCTGTCTACGCTTCGGGTCCCTTGCGCATCTGGTCGACGAGGTCCAGGACGACGGCGCGCAGGTCACCGCCGTGCTCCGCGGCCACCCGGCGCTGACGCTGGTAGCCGGCGCCGCGCTCGATGATCTTCTCGACGTCGGCCAGCTCCGCGGTGCAGCCGAGCTTCGCGGCGACGGGTTCGAGCCGGGCCAGCGTCTCCCGCAGGTGGTCGGTGACCAGCTGTTCGTTGCCTTCGGCGTCGAGGATGATGATGGCCTCCAGGCCGTAGCGGGCCGCCCGCCACTTGTTCTCCTGTACGTGCCACGGCGGCATGGTGGGGATGGTGCCGCCGTTGTCCAGGATGGTGGAGAACTCGTCCACGAGGCACTGGGTGAGGGCCGCGATCGCGCCGACTTCCTCAATGGTGGCCAGGCCGTCGCAGATGCGCATTTCGATGGTGCCGAGGTTGGGAACCGGGCGGATGTCCCAGCGGATCTCGGAGAGGGTATCGATCACCCCGGTGGTGAACATGTCCTGGACGTAGGACTCGTATTCCTGCCAGCTGGCGAACTGGAACGGCAGTCCCGCCGTCGGCAGCTGCTGGAACATCAGCGCGCGGTGCGAGGCGTAGCCGGTGTCCTCGCCGCCCCAGAACGGGCTGGACGCGGAGAGTGCCTGGAAGTGCGGGAAGTAATTGACCAGTCCGTCCAGGACGGGCAGGACCTTGTCGCGGCTGTCCAGGCCTACGTGCACGTGGACGCCGTAGATGACCATCTGCCGGCCCCACCACTGGGTGCGGTCGATCAGCTTCGCGTACCGTTCCTTGTCCGTGACGGGCTGCAGCTGCGGGGGGCTGAACGGGTGGCTGCCGGCGCAGAAGACCTCCACACCCATGGGGTCGGTCACTTCGCGGACAGCGGCGAGTGAACTGTTCAGGTCCGCTTTGGCTTCCGCCACGGTGGTGCAGATGCCGGTGACGAGTTCCACGGTGTTCAGCAGCAGTTCCTGCTTGATGTGCGGGTGTTCGTCATCCTCGTTCAGTTCGGGGTGCCGGGCAGCGACGCCGCGGAGCACTTCGCCGGCCACGGAGGCCAGTTCACCGGTCTCTGCGTTGACTAGCGCGAGTTCCCATTCCACACCAAGAGTTGATTGCCCGGATGAAGCGAAATCAATCTTCATGTGGTCCCTTCGCTGTTGTGTCGCCCGCCAGTGCTGCGCGCCATGAATGCCCGGTTGTGCTGTGATGCGTGACGGCCTGAACCGACTGCCCCAATGACGGCCTGAACTGACGGTTTGTCCCCACCGTCGGCGTCGGCGTTGGCGTCCGCCGCGGAAGCGGCCTGCTGCGGCACGGCAACGGTGCTCCAAGTCTAGTGCAGGGGTGGCGGCGGACTGGCGGCCAGGTGGCGGCTGTTACGTGAGAGTGTTCACATGGGGCGGCCGCGGCGGGGTGGCGTTTAATTGTGCTGTGCCCATCCTGAATAAAGACATGACCCTGTGCATCTCGCTCTCGGCCCGGCCGAGCAACAACGGAACGCGCTTCCACAACCACCTCTACGACCAGCTGGGCCTGAACTGGATCTATAAGGCCTTCGCCCCCACTGACCTCGCCCAGGCCATCGCCGGCGTGCGGGGCCTCGGGATCCGCGGGTGTGCGGTGTCGATGCCCTACAAGGAGGACGTCATCGCCCTGGTGGACGCGATGGACCCGTCGGCACGGGCGATCGAGTCGGTCAACACGATCGTGAACGACGGCGGCCGGCTCACGGCGTACAACACCGACTACACCGCCATCGAGCAGCTGCTGCAGCGCAACGCGGTCCCCGCCGACTACTCGGTGTGGCTGCTGGGCGCCGGCGGCATGGCGAAGGCGACGGCGGCGGCCCTCCGCGATGCGGGTTTCCGGCGGGTCACCATCATCGCCCGCAACGAGGAGGCCGGCCGGGCACTCGCCGGCCTGTATGGCTTCGACTGGCTCGCGGCGATTCCCGCCACGGGGACGGGCGCCGGGGCCGCGGACATGCTCATCAATGTGACGCCGGTGGGCATGGCAGGCGGCCCGGACGCCGACGCGCTGTCCTTCCCGCAAGCCGCAGTGGACGCCGCGAAGGTGGTGTTCGACGTCGTCGCCCTGCCAGCCGAGACACCCCTGATCAAGGCGGCACGCGCGGCCGGCAAACCCGTCATCACCGGAGCCGAAGTGGCCACCATCCAGGCGCTCGAACAGTTTGTGCTCTACACCGGCGTGCGGCCCGACGCCGAGCAGGTCCGTGCCGCCGAGGAGTTCATGCGCGCCCAGTAGCGGGCCTGTAGCGGGCCTGTTTGTTTATGCGGACTCGGCTCGGGCCGTTGGGCTCAGGCGGACTCGGCTGACACCGGCTCCACCGAAATGGCCACCCGTTCCTCGCCGATCCTGGTCAGGACCAGGGTGGCCGTCTTCTTCGCCGCATTCTTGCCGGTCTTGCCGCCCGGGAGCAGCTGCTTGCGGAGTTCCTCAGGAGTGACGGCGGTGCCGCGCTTCTTGATGTCCAGGACGCCGACGCCGTTGTCCCGCACCCAGGCCTTGAGGAGCTTGACGTTGAACGGCAGCACTTCCAGGACCTTGTAAGCGCGGGCGAAGGGGCTGTCGCGCAGGTCCGGTGCGCAGATGTAGGCGATGTGTTCATCCAGCAGGTGCCCGCCCAGCTGGAGCGCGACGTCGGCCACCAGGCCGGCGCGGATCACGGCGCCGTCGGGCTCATAGAGGTAGCCCTCCACCGGGCCCACGGGGGCCTCGGGTCCGGCGTCGAAGTCCTCGGTGCTGGTGAGTTCCGCGGCGCCCTGCGGCCCCAGGACCAGCGCGGCGCGCCGGATTCCGGGCCGGCGGACCGCGTTGAACCAGAGCGCCACCTCGGTGACGTCGCCGCCCACCGAAACCCATTGGGCCTCGCAGCCGGCGGGCACGGAGGCGTGCGGCATGCCGGGGCCCATCTTCACGCCCACGGCGCGGCCCGAACCTGCCAGCGATTCCACAAAGGACAGCGGCGGCGAGAAATCTTCCGGATCCCAGAGCCGTTTGGTTCCCGAGGACGAGGTGGTGCGCCGTGCAGGGTCGAGCCAGACTCCGTCGATCCCCTCGAGCGGGACGGCGGCGGCGTCGGCGTGGACGACGGTGGCGTTCCGGAACGGGATCAGGTTCATGGTGGCGCAGGCGGCGGTGGTTTCATCGAGTTCCACGGCGGTGACCGTGATGTCCAGGGAGGCCAGAGCCATGGAGTCGGCGCCCAGGCCGCAGCCCAGGTCCGCCACGTGGGCCACCCCGGCCTCGGCGAAGCGCTGCGCATGCCGTGCAGCCACGGTCAGCCGTGTGGCCTGTTCCAGGCCGGCCCGGGTGAAAATCATCTGCCGCGCGAACTCGCCAAACTTGGCCTCGGCCTTGGTCCGCAGCCGGGACTGGGTGAGTGCCGCGGAGACCAGTTCGGGGGAGTGCCCGGCCCTCCGGAGCGAGGCGTTCAGGCGGAAAGCCTCCTCCTCCCGGTAGGGCCCGAGCGACGCGAGCAGCTCCCAGCCTTCCGGATTGAGCAGCGGGGCGATCTGGTCCTGCGTCGTCTCAGCCATGCCATCAAGCGTAGTTCAGGCGCGGAACGCCGGGCGCGACCGATAGGCTGGACGGCATGAACGGCAGGGACACAGACGACTTCGGCACGGCAGGCACCAGCGAGCAAACCGGCGGGGAGGCCGCGGCGGAGGCCGTGCGCAGCACGGGCATTGCGCGTTTTGCGCGACCGGCCCTGATCGCGGGCTGCGTGGTCGCGGTCGTGTGCGTGGCGCTGCTGGTCATCATCTTCTTTTTGGATTCCTTCAACGCGACCGTCTACTCGGTGGGCGGCAAGGACGTGAAGGACGCAACGGACGAGGCGCGGGCCATCCGTGACACCTACGCCGCAGCCAAGGTTGGCGGCATAATCTTCCTGGCGCTGGGCGCGCTGGCTGCACTCGCCGGCGGCTTCGTCCTGTACCGCGAACGCAATTCGACCCCCCGCATCGACGAGGACGACGACGGCCAGGACTGGGATTACGAGGACCTCGCCGGGGAGTAGGCGGGGCTGGGGGTGTCGGGTTCCGGCGGGTGCCGCCTACCGCCCACGATGGACATGTCCATTTTTCAGTGCCAGGAGTGGGCATGATCCGGATATGTCCACTGGTCGGTGCCACCACTGGACATGTCCATCCTTCGGCGCCAACGTTGAGCGTGCCCGCAAGTACTCCTCGGACATGTCCCTAGTTCAGAGCGGGGCCGCGATGGACATGCCCATTCTTCAGCGCCAGGACTGGGCATAACCCGGATATGTCCACTGTCAGGTCCCACCAATGAGCATGTCCATCCTTCGGCGTCAACGTCGCGCATGTCCGCAAGCACTCCGCGGGACATGTCCAGCGGCGACACGCCCCAACCGGCATGTCCATTGTTCAGAGCCAGGACTGGGCATGCGCATCGGGACCATTGGGCATGTCCATCGGCCGGCGCGAAGGATGGGCATGTCCGTCTCAGGCGTTCACCCACGACGAACTTCTGGCACTCACCTTGACCGAGTGCTAACACCTTACATAGAGTCGTCGTTAGCACTCTCCCTAGGCGGGTGCTAACACCTGAAGCTTCACCAGCCTGGCTGCTGCCGGCACCGCGACGACGGTCTGTACGCCTTGGCACCACAGCTTCAACGTCCACGAATTTGCTGATGAAAAGGAGAGGTCCGAGTGTCGGTCTCTATTAAGCCTCTTGAGGATCGTATTGTTGTCCGCCCGCTCGAAGCTGAGCAGACCACGGCTTCCGGCCTGGTTATCCCGGACTCCGCGCAGGAGAAGCCGCAGGAAGGCGAAGTTGTCGCAGTTGGCCCCGGCCGCTTTGACGACAACGGCAACCGCGTTCCCGTAGACGTCGCCGTCGGCGATGTTGTCATCTACTCCAAGTACGGCGGAACCGAAGTCAAGACCGGCGGCGTCGAGTACCTCGTGCTGTCCGCCCGCGACGTTCTGGCGATCGTCGTAAAGTAACTCTCTTGGACCCCCGCGCCGCCGCTCCGTCACTTTAGAACGGGACGGCTGCGCGGGGTTCTGTCTTGAAAGGACAAATCCATGGCAAAGCAGCTTGCGTTTAACGACGCTGCCCGCCGGTCGCTTGAAGCCGGCATCGATAAGCTCGCCAACACGGTCAAGGTCACGCTTGGCCCGCGCGGCCGCAACGTCGTGCTGGACAAGAAGTGGGGCGCCCCCACGATCACCAACGACGGTGTGACCATCGCCCGCGAAGTGGAACTGGACGACCCCTACGAAAACCTTGGCGCACAGCTCGCCAAGGAGGTCGCCACCAAGACCAACGACGTCGCCGGTGACGGCACCACCACGGCCACCGTGCTGGCCCAGGCCCTGGTCAAGGAAGGCCTGCGCAACGTAGCCGCCGGCGCCGCCCCGGGCCAGATCAAGCGCGGCATCGAGGTCTCCGTCGAGGCCGTTGCAGCCCGCCTGCTCGAGAACGCCCGCCCGGTCGAGGGCACCCAGGTGGCCAACGTGGCCGCCATTTCCGCGCAGAGCGACGAGGTCGGCGAACTGCTGGCCGAGGCGTTCGGCAAGGTCGGCAAGGATGGTGTGATCACCATCGAGGAGTCCTCCACCACGCAGACCGAGCTGGTTCTCACCGAGGGCATGCAGTTCGACAAGGGCTACCTGTCTCCGTACTTCGTCACCGACGCGGAACGCCAGGAAGCAGTCCTTGAGGACGCCCTCATCCTGATCAACCAGGGCAAGATCTCCTCCGTACAGGAATTCCTGCCGCTGCTGGAGAAGGCGCTGCAGAGCTCCAAGCCGCTGTTCATCATTGCTGAAGACGTCGACGGCGAGGCTCTCTCCACGCTGATCGTCAACCGCATCCGTGGCACCCTGAACGTCGTTGCCGTCAAGGCACCGGGCTTCGGCGACCGCCGCAAGGCCATGCTGCAGGACATCGCGACCCTCACCGGCGCCCAGGTTGTGTCCCCGGAGCTGGGTCTGAGCCTGGATTCGGTTGGCCTTGAGGTGCTCGGCACCGCCCGCCGTATCACCGTGACGAAGGACAACACCACCATTGTTGACGGTGCCGGTTCCGCCGAGGACGTCGCCGCCCGCGTCGCGCAGCTGCGCGCCGAGCTGACCCGCACCGACTCGGACTGGGACAAGGAAAAGCTGCAGGAACGCCTGGCCAAGCTGGCCGGCGGCATCGGCGTGATCAAGGTCGGCGCAGCCACCGAGGTCGAGCTGAAGGAAAAGAAGCACCGCATCGAGGACGCCGTGTCCTCCACCCGCGCCGCCCTTGAAGAGGGCATCGTGGCCGGCGGCGGCTCCGCCCTCATCCACGCCCTTAAGGCGCTCGACGAGGATCCGGCAGTCCAGGCGCTCGACGGCGACGCGGCAGCTGCCGTGGGCATCGTCCGCCGGGCACTGACCCAGCCGCTGCGCTGGATCGCCCAGAACGCCGGCTTCGACGGCTACGTCGTCGTCGCCAAGGTGGCCGAATCCGCCGTCAACCAGGGCTTCAACGCCAAGACCGGCGAATACGAAGACCTGATCGGCGCCGGTGTCATCGACCCGGTCAAGGTCACGCGTGCGGCCCTCCGCAACGCGGCGTCCATCGCGGCGCTGGTCCTCACCACCGAAACCCTCGTGGTGGAAAAGCCGGCCGAAGAAGACGAGCACGCCGGACACCAGCACTAAGGTTTCCGCGCACTCGCTAGGCGCAAAAGAAGGACCGGACCAGCACTGCTGGTCCGGTCCTTCTTCCGTTTGCGGCCCGTCCGTCCGAGTCCTGCCCTGGGCGGACCACCGTCATCCGGGCTCCGCGTCTACCCCGGACGGTATAGTTGCGGTTGCTATCTTGAGTATTTTTTGGGGGTTTTTCATGTCCGGAGCGGTAAGTGTTGTGTCCCCGCGCGAACCCAGGGCCGGTAGGCGTCGTGCCCCGGGACGCAAATACAGGCCGGAGATCCAGGGGCTGCGTTCGCTGGCCGTCCTGATGGTTGCCACCTATCACGTCTGGTTCGGGCGTGTGTCCGGCGGCGTCGATGTCTTTCTCCTAATCTCCGCGTTCCTGATGACGCTGCAGTTCGTGGGCCGCTACGAAAGCGGCTCGCCTATGGCCCTGCTGAAGCACTGGCTGCACCTCTTCCGGCGGCTGCTGCCCGCCGCGGCCGTGGTCATCCTGACGACTCTGCTGGCCAGTTACGTGCTGCTGCCCCGAACTCGCTTCCCGGACGTCGTCGCTCAGAGCTGGGCGTCGTTGTTCTACGCCGAAAACCGCGTACTGCAGGCGGAAGCCGTCAACTATTACGCGGCGGACCATGCCCTGGCCAGCCCACTCCAGCACTTCTGGTCGCTGTCGATCCAGGGCCAGATTTTCATCCTCTGGCCCCTCATCTTCGCCGGCACTGCCGTGGTCGCGCGCAAATACGACCTCCGGTACCGCGCGCTGCTCGCTTACATCTTCGCGGCCATCTTCCTGGTCTCGCTGACCTACTCGATCGTTTACACGGCCACCAACCAGTCGCAGGCATATTTCGACACCGGAGCGCGTCTCTGGGAATTTGCGCTCGGCACGCTGCTGGCACTGTTCCTGCCGGGACTGTCGTTCTTTTCCCGCAGGCTCCGCGTGGTCCTCGGCTGGGTGGGCGTCCTTGCGATGGTCAGCTGCGGCTTTATCCTCGACGTGGAAGGGGCGTTCCCGGGCTTCGTGGCACTGTGGCCCACACTGGCTGCCAGCTGCGTCGTCCTGGCAGGACAAACGAACAGCCGCTGGGGTATCGACCGCTTCCTCAGTTCCAAGCCCCTCGTCAAACTGGGTGACAACTCGTACGCCCTGTACTTGTGGCACTGGCCGGTTCTCGTGTTGGCCCTGACCTGGAGCGGCAAGGAACAGGCGGGCTGGCTCTCCGGCACCCTGATCATCGCCACATCCCTCGGACTCGCCTTCCTGACCACGCGCTTCATCGAGCGCCCGTGGCGGTCATGGGCATGGCCGGAAGTCCGACGACGGCGGGCCGCCCTCGCGGTCGTGCTGTGTCTCGCCGTGGTCGCCGTTCCCCTGTCCGGCGTGCAGCTCCGGCAGCACCTCCAGGCGCAGGCAGTTATGTCCGAATCGGCACGGAACAACCCCGGCGCCATCGCGCTGCTGCCGGGTTTTGTCAGTGCAGCCGACAGCGACGCCCCTGCATTGCCCCTGCCCGAACAGCTCAAGAACGATTGGGCCGGCCTCGGCAACCGCTGTACAGGTGACCTCGAGCCGGAAGACCATTCACTCAAGGGCAACTGCTCGCAAAACTCACTGTCCGGCAAACCCACCAAGACCATCCTCGTGCTCGGGGATTCCCATGCCCAGCAATGGCAGGCAGCCATCGATGCGGCCGGCAAGCAGAACGGCTGGCGTGTGTACTCGATACTCCGGGCAGGCTGCCGCTACTCGATCTCCGCCCAGGGGCGTTCGATTCCGTGCGACACGTTCAACGCGGCTGTGACGGAGGAGGTCACCGACAATCCGCCGGACGCCATCATCACCGTGGGAACGGCGGCGGCGGTTTCCTCCCCGGCGGAAAAACTGTCCCCGTCCTTCGAAGCAACCGCAAGGTTCTGGACGGAACGGCACGTGGACGTCGTGGCCATACGTGACAACCCGCGTTTCAATTTCAACATTGCCGAGTGTGCGGCCGAGAAGGGGAGTGCCAGCCCGGACTGCGTGCGCGCCCAACGCGACGTGCTCGCGGCGAAGAGTCCCCTCTCGGCGCTGCGGGGCAAAATACCTGGGCTGTCGATCGTGGACATGACGGATCTGATCTGCGACGGAAAGTCATGCCCGGGCATCGTCGGGAACACCTTCGTCTACAAGGACAACAACCACCTGACCAGAACCTACGTGGCCTCCATGGCCACTGTCTTCGGCCAGCGTCTGTCCGAGGCGACCGGCTGGAAGTAACGTCCCTTCAGGGCTTCAGGGCTTCAGGGCTTCGGGGACTCAGGGCCTCAGGGCCTCAGGTGGTGTGCGTTGGGCTGCAGGGCGCCTGCGGCAGCCGGCGGCCGGCGTTTGGCGATGAGCCGGTAGAAGACCAGAACCGCCACTGCGGAGACCACAATCCCGGCAAGGTTCACGAACAGCTGCAGGGCCGAACCAGCCGCCTTCTGGTACTCGCCCAGGACCAGGGCCACCGCCACAAAACCGGCCGCCGGGACGGTGGTGACCGAGATGAACACGCCGATCAGGGCTGCGGAGCGCCGGCCGATTACCGACAGCATCCCCGCGGTGCCCGCCAGCAGGGCGACGATCAGCGAGTAAGGTCCCGGGTGGTAGATGAACTCGACGGCGGAGCCGCGGTCCAGGGCATCGGCAGGGAAAAGCCCCAGCGGAACGGAAAGCCACGCGGTGAAGGCCGCGGCCAGCATGGCCACGGGAAAACCCACACCCAGAGCGAGCGAGGCGCTGCGTCCCAGCCGCCACTGCCGCCGGACGAGGGCCACTGCCAGCGCGGCGAGCGGGCCGAATTCGGGGCCGACGGCCATGGCACCGACGATTGCGATGGTCGAATCGGTGACGATTCCGATCGCGGCCAGCTGCGTCGCCAGCGCCAGGAACGCCAGGAAGCTCCACGTCAGCCGGGATTCCTCCCCGGTCTGCCGCGAGACCTCGTCCCAGATCACCGCATCGGCGCCTTCCCCGGGCGCCGCCTCCACGGCCTTGTCCGCCCGATCGGACAGCACCAGGTCAGGGGTGGTGACCGAGATGGACCCGACGTCCTGGACGTTGAGGCCATGAAGCTGCTCGATCAACGCCTCGACTGATTCCCGGGCCGCCAGGACCAGGACGACGTCGCCGGCCGGCACCACCGAGGCGCCCGGGTGCAGGGCAACCTCCGCGACGCCCACCCCGGCGGAGCAGCAGTCCACCACCGCGGCGGAAAGCTTTTCCGGCACGCAAATCCGCAACTGGACGATCACTGGGCGGCCTCCTTCGACTCGTAACAGACTAGCCCCGCGGCGGCCGCCGGGACGCGTCGCCGGACCGTCCCGGGCGCCGCGGCGATTGGCGAAGAAAATTACGTTTCGGTAACATTGATGCTTTGGACGCCGGCCCGAGGAAACCCCAATGTCGAACGAGCGAATCACAGCCCGCCCGCAACATGCGGCGGCCGGTTCCCCCGCGAGCCGGAAATCGGACTACCGCCCCGAAGTGCAGGGCCTGCGCGCCCTGGCAGTGCTGATGGTGGTGACGTACCACGTGTGGCTGGGCCGGGTCTCCGGCGGCGTGGACATCTTCCTGCTGATCTCCGCCTTCCTGATGACCCTAAGCTTCGCGCGCAAGGTCGAAAGCGGGAAGCCGCTGCGTCTCCTGAACCACTGGCTGCACCTGCTCAAACGGCTGCTGCCCGCCGTCGTCGTGGTGGTCCTCGGCGTCCTGATCGGCACCTGGGCGATCCTGCCCGCCAGCCGCTGGTCCGACATCCTCGACCAGGCCTGGGCTTCGCTGCTCTACCGGCAGAACTGGCTGCTCGCGGACACCGCCGTCGACTACTACGCCCAGGACCACTCCGGCGCCAGCCCGCTGCAGCACTTCTGGTCACTGTCCATCCAGGGCCAGGTGTTTGTGCTCTGGCCCCTGGTCTTCGCCGGGGCGGCCCTCCTGCGCCGCGCGCTGCTCCGTTGGACCCGCCTGGACGAACGGCAACTGAACTACCGCGTGTTCCTGGCGGTCGCATTCGGTGCCATCTTCGCCGTTTCCCTGGCCTACTCGGTCCAACAGACAGCCAGCAACCAGGCCTACGCCTACTTCGACACCCGCGCCCGGCTCTGGGAATTCGCGCTGGGGTCACTGCTGGCCCTGGCCCTGCCCTATCTGAAACCGGGCAAAATCGTGCGGCTGGTCCTGGGCTGGGCCGGCCTGGCCGCGATGCTCTCCTGCGGACTCCTGCTGACCGTGGACCGGTCGTTCCCGGGCTTCATCGCCCTGTGGCCCACCCTCGCCGCCGCCGCCATCATCGTGGCCGGCCGGAGCAGCAGCCGTTTCGGCGTCGACCGGCTCCTGACCTTGCGGCCGCTGGTGGCCCTCGGGGACAACTCCTACGCCCTGTACCTCTGGCACTGGCCGCTGCTGGTTCTGGCCCTGGCGGGCATGGGCATCACCGCGCCCGACCTGTGGCAGGGGCTGGCCATCGTCGCCGCCTCGCTGGTGCTGGCCGTGCTCACCACCCGGTTCGTCGAGAAACCACTGCGCGAGTGGCACTGGCCGCAGCGCCGTGCCTGGCGCACCGCCGTCGTGATCGCCGCCTGCGGTGCGCTGCTGGCGGGCCCGGTCACCCTCTGGCAGAGCCACATCGTGGCCGACGAGGCAGCGGCAGCAGCCCAGCCGAAGGAACTGACACCGGGCGCTGCCGTGCTGGCCCCGGAGAACGCCGGGAAGCCGACCCCGGAGGCGAAGATCATTCCCGCGCCGGCAGCCATGAAGAACGAATGGGCTGACATCGACGGCCTGTGCACCGGCGGCAACGTGCCCACCGATCCGCTGCTGCAGGGCTGCCTGCAGAACAGCCGGCCGGACAAGGTCACCAAGAGGATCGTGGTGCTCGGCGACTCGCATGCCCAGCAGTACATGGCCGCGCTGGGGCCCATCGCCAAGAGCCACGGCTGGGAAGTGGTGACCCTGCTCAAGGGCAACTGCCGCTTCGGCGGTGACTCTCCCGAACGGGATGCGGACTGCAACGCCTTCAACAAGGCCAGCTCCAACTACGTCCTCGAACACAAGCCGGACGCGGTATTCACCGTGGCCTCGCTGACCCACAAGGACGCGCCGTTCGAGACGGAGGTGCCGCAGTACCTCGAGGGCATCAAGCCGCTCACCGACGCCGGCATCGATGTGATCGGCATCCGCGACAATCCCCGGTTCACCGTGAACATGCCCGAGTGCGTCCAGAAGAAGGGCGCCGACGCCGCCGACTGCAACGTCCCGCTGGAGGAATCGCTGGCCGCGTCCTCGCCGCTGGACGACTACCGCGGCAAGGTGGCCCGGCTGCACCTGATGGACATGAGCGACTTCATCTGCGCCAACGGGACCTGCCCCGCCGTCGTCGGAAACGTTTACGTCTACAAGGACGACAACCACCTGACCAAGACCTACGTCCAGAGCATGATCCCCATGTTCGAAAAACGCCTGCTGGCCGCCACCGGCTGGAAGTGACGCAGGGCGTCCCCCGGCCGCATGCCGTTGCTCACATTCGCGGCGCGGAATAGGGGGATCGCCGGCTAGGTTCTACTATTTATTCAACACTTCTGCACAGGCCACGCCCGTAATGACGGGCTGGTCATCTGCTGCAACCCCTACCCGTGAACCCAGAAACCCAAGGTAAGAGGCGCACTCATGACCCAGCCCGAACACGACCCCTTTGGCTTTGTCGGCCTGACCTACGACGACGTCCTGCTCCTGCCGGGGCACACCGACGTCATCCCCTCCGAAGCTGACACCTCCTCCCGGATCTCCAAGCGCATCACGGTGAACACGCCCCTGCTGTCCGCCGCGATGGACACCGTCACAGAGTCGCGGATGGCCATCGCCATGGCCCGCCAGGGCGGCCTCGGGGTGGTGCACCGGAACCTCTCCATCGCCGACCAGGCGGACCAGGTGGACCGGGTCAAGCGCAGCGAATCCGGCATGATCACGAACCCGCTCACCATTGGCCCCGAAGCCACCCTCGCCGAACTCGACGAGATCTGCTCGCACTACCGCGTCTCCGGCCTCCCCGTGGTGGACGAGGGCATGAAGCTGCTGGGCATCGTCACCAACCGCGACACCCGCTTTGTCCCGGAAACCGACTTCCCGATCCGGCTGGTCAGCGACGTGATGACCAAGATGCCCCTGATTACCGGGCACGTCGGCATCAGCCGCGAGGAGGCCTCGCACAAGCTGGCCACCAACAAGATCGAGAAGCTTCCGCTCGTCGACGAGCAGGGCAGGCTCAAGGGCCTCATCACCACCAAGGACTTCACCAAGGCCGAGCAGTACCCGCTGGCCACCAAGGACGAGGAGGGCCGGCTGCGCGTCGGAGCCGCCATCGGTTTCTTCGGTGACGGCTGGGAGCGGGCCATGGCCCTGATCGACGCCGGTGTGGACGCATTGTTCGTCGACACCGCCAACGGACACTCACAGGGCGTCCTGGACATGATCCGCAGGCTCAAGTCCGATCCGGTGGCTGCCCACGTGGACATCATCGGCGGCCAGGCTGCCACCCGTGAAGGCGCCCAGGCGCTCATCGACGCCGGCGCCGACGGCATCAAGGTGGGCGTGGGCCCGGGCTCCATCTGCACCACGCGTGTGGTGGCCGGCGTCGGCGTCCCGCAGATCACCGCCATCTACGAGTCCGCCAAGGCTGCCATCCCGGCCGGCGTTCCGCTGATCGCCGACGGCGGCCTGCAGTACTCCGGCGACATCGGCAAGGCCCTCGTGGCCGGCGCGGACACCGTGATGCTCGGCTCCCTGCTGGCCGGCTGCGACGAGTCCCCGGGCGACCTGATCTTCGTCAACGGCAAGCAGTTCAAGCTCTACCGCGGCATGGGTTCGCTCGGGGCGATGCAGACGCGCGGCAAGAACACGTCCTACTCCAAGGACCGCTACTTCCAGGCCGACGTCTCGGGAGACGACAAACTGATCCCCGAGGGCATCGAAGGCCGCGTGGCGTACCGCGGACCGCTCGCCTCGGTGGCGTACCAGCTGGTCGGCGGCCTCCGCCAGACCATGTTCTACACCGGCGCCCCGACCGTTCCGGAGCTCAAGGCCCGCGGGAAGTTCGTCCGGATCACCCCGGCCGGCCTGAAGGAATCCCACCCGCACGACATCCAGATGACGGTGGAAGCGCCGAACTACGGGTCGCGCTGACCCGCGAGAAGGCTGGACAGGCAGGCCATGGGGATTTTCTCCCCGTGGCCTGCCTGCGTTAACAGCGGACCTGCCCGCGACCCGGAACTAGGCTGGGACCATGTCCGAACTCCTGCCCGCGCGTGAGCCCCGGCGCAAACTGGCGCTCCGGCCCTATGCCCGGGCTGTCGCGCAGGTGCTGCGGGTCAGTTTCCGGGCCTCACCGGCCGCCGTCGTGATGAAGGTCCTGGGCTCCCTGATCTCGGCACTGCTGCCGCTGGTCACCACCTACTTCGCCGCCCTGACGACGACGGCGCTGGCGGCCGCCTACGCGGGCAATGCCACCGCCGGGCAACAGGCCATCGTCTATGTCATCATCACCGCCGCCCTCGGCCTCTTCTGGGGAGCGTTCAGCAGCGTGGACCGTTACATCCAGCAGCTCATGAGTTTCCGGGTCGGCGCGATCGTCGGGGACCTGATGTACGAGCGTTTCCTGGCCCTGGACTTCTGGCGCTATGACGACAAGGAGACGGTGGATCTCTACGACCGCGCCAAACGCTTCTCGGATTCCTACGCCCGCGTCCTGGACCGGATTGCCGCGATCTTCACCCAGCTGGTCTCTGTGCTTCTGGCGATCGGCGCGCTGCTGCTGGTCAGCTGGTGGATCGCCGCGATTGTCCTGGTGGCGATCGTGCCCAGCGTCTACCTGCAGTTCAAACTCTCCCGCGAGCAAATCGCGCACTGGAACACCCAGGTCGACTCCCGCCGGCAGCGCCGGATGATCGAAACAAACCTCCTGCGCCCGCAGCACATCGCCGAAATGCGGCTGTACGGGATCGTCGGCTACCTCATGGGGCTGCGTTCCCGGCTGCGGGACGCGGATGAAAAACGCCGGCTCGACTTCCAGAAGCGCTACATCCCCAAGCAGCTTGCCGCCGACGCCCTGCAGTACGGCGCCGAGGTGGTCTCGCTGATCTGGGTGGTCGGCCAGATCATCGCCCACGCCCAGCCTGTGGGCCAGTTCCTCTACGTCCAGCAGATCGTCAGCCGTGCCCTGTCCACCGCGAACAGCCTGGTTTCCTCGCTGAGTTCCATCGATGAGGATCTTGCCAACCTCAAGGACTACGAGCTGTTCATGGCCCTGCCCGTGCACTCCAGCCACGCCCCGCCTCTGCTGGCGGCACCCGCAACGGTGGAGCTGCGTGACATCCGCTTCACCTACACCGGCAGCGACCTGGAAGTGATCAAAGGGATCTCGCTGACCATCCGGCAGGGCCAGCACATTGCCATTGTCGGGGAGAACGGTGCCGGCAAATCCACCCTGATCCGGATCCTGGCCGGGCTCTACCGGCCGGATTCAGGCCAGGTGATGCTCGACGGCGTGGACCTCGCCGCCGTCGACGTGACGTCCTGGCACCGCCACCTGGCGGTGCTCAGCCAGGAGTTCCTCAAGTACGAGTTCGCTACGGCGGCGGAGAACATCTTCTTCGGCGACGTCGACGCGGCGCGTGATGACGGTCGGGTCCGCCGTGCCGCCGCCGACGCCGAGGCGCTTGAGTTCATCTCCAGGCTGCCCAACGGGCTGGACAACCATGTCAGCAACTGGATGGAGGATCCCCGGGGCCGGAAGGGCAGTGGTCTCTCCGGGGGTCAGTGGCAGCGCCTGGCGATGGCCCGGAACTTCTACCGCGACGCGGCGTTTATGGTGATGGACGAGCCGACGTCGGCAATCGACGCCCTGGCCGAACACCGGATCTTCACCCGCCTCTTCGCCGACCGCAGCAGCACCATCATCGCGATCAGCCACCGGCTGGCCACCATCGAAAAAGCGGACGTGGTCTACATGCTCGAGGACGGCAGGATCGTGGAACAGGGCACGCACCGGGAACTGGTGGCGCTGCGCGGCCGGTACTTCCGGATGTTCGAATCCCAGCTCAGCGTGGACGAGGCCGAAGGGGCCTGACTGGTTGCGCGGCCGGGTTCTAGGGCGCGTCCGCGGGCTACGACGGCGTCACAGTGGTCCGCACGCGGGCCAGGCTGGGAGCGGCGGGAACGCTGCTGAAACCGAAAGTGACCGGGGGCAGGACGGCGGCCAGCGACCCGGCGTCGGCCCCGCCCCAGCTCACACGGGCCGCCCCGATGTGGTGCAGATCCGTCACACCGTAGTACTCGGTGCGTCCACCCTTGGCGGCGCCGGCGGTGCGGGCTCCGGGGCTGATCCTGGCAGCGACCGGGTTGACGGCCCGCAACCACAGCGGGTGTACGGCCACCGGGCGCGGGACCAGGCGCACTAATGCGCCCAGTCGGGTGCGGACGCCGACGGCGGCCCGGACGCTAAGGGGCCCGGCGTCGACGGTGAGCTGCCCTCCCTCGTGGGAGGCCGCCACATCCACGACGCGGCTCTCGTCAAAGTTGTACACCGAAGCGATGAAGTCACAGGTCTCGGCGGTCGGGGCCAGGAGAATCCGGCGGCCCGAGGGCAACTCCACCATGGCGTCGGCGAAGGGCCCGAAGGGGGACTGCTGCCAGAGGCCGAGCACCGCCCGCAGCCCGGATTCTGTTCCCAGCCCGGCGATGTGGCCTTCGAAGATCCACCCTTTGCCCATGCCGCCAGCGTACCTGCCGCGCGGGCCCTTCCGCGTTGGCCCTTCCGCGTTGGCCCTTCCGCGTTGACCCTTCCGCGTTGGCCCTGCCCTGCGGCCGGGCGGCCCGGAGCCCCGCGAACCGCGGCGGCAGGAGAGAAATGCCGGCTCGCGGCAGGGTCAAGTAAAGTGGGCACGTGACTTACGAGATTGAGATTGGCCGTGGCAAGCGTGGGCGTCGTGCCTACTCCCTGGACGACATTGCGATCGTCCCCAACCGACGTACGCGTGATCCCAAGGACGTCTCCGTCTCCTGGCAGATCGACGCCTACAAGTTCGATATGCCCGTCATCGCCGCCCCGATGGATTCCGCGATGTCGCCGGAAACCGCCATCGCCCTCGGCAGGCTCGGCGGTCTCGGCGTCCTCGACCTCGAAGGGCTCTGGACCCGGTATGAAGACCCGCAGCCTGTCCTGGAGCAGATCGCTGCCCTCGAGGACGAGACCAACAGCCCGGCCGTCACCCGTCGGATGCAGGAGCTCTACCAGGCCCCCATCCAGCCCGAACTGATCACCTCGCGGCTCGCCGAAATCCGCGCCGCCGGGGTGACCGTGGCCGGCTCGCTGACACCGCAGCGCACCCAGGAGCACTACAAGACCGTGCTGGCCGCCGGCGTCGACATTTTCGTCATCCGTGGCACCACCGTCTCCGCAGAGCACGTCTCCAAGGACCACGAGCCGCTGAACCTCAAGCAGTTCATCTATGAACTCGACGTCCCGGTGATCGTGGGCGGGGCCGCCGGCTACACCCCGGCCCTGCACCTCATGCGCACCGGCGCCGCCGGCGTCCTGGTCGGCTTCGGCGGCGGAGCAACCACCACCACCCGCCGCGCCCTGGGCATCCACTCGCCGATGGCCTCGGCCATCTCCGATGTTGCCGCCGCCCGCCGCGACTACATGGACGAATCCGGCGGACGCTACGTGCACGTGATCGCCGACGGCGGCATGGGCACCTCCGGTGACATCGTCAAGGCCATCGCCATGGGCGCCGACGCCGTGATGCTCGGCAGTGCCCTGGCACGCGCCGAGGAAGCCCCCGGCAAGGGCTGGCACTGGGGCCAGGAGGCCCACCACCTCGAACTGCCCCGCGGCGACCGGGCCAATGTCGGCACCGTCGGGCCGCTCGAAGAGGTCCTGTTCGGTCCGGGCCACCACACCAACGGCACCTCGAACCTCATCGGGGCGCTCCGCCGGTCCATGGCGACCACTGGCTATTCGGACTTGAAGGAATTCCAGCGCGTCGACGTCGTCGTCTCGCCCTACGCCGGAAACTAAGCCCACCTCCGGGCTGCCCGGAACCCTGCCCAACGGCTGAACTTGGAAGTAGTGTGGTGCACTACGAGGTTTGATCCGGACGGAGGCGTGAGATGAACAGTTTTCCCGGTGGTGCTCCTTTGGCGGGCGGCGCGCTCGGACCCGCGGAACGCGAGGCGTCCCTCGCGGTGCTCAAGGCCAGCGCCCAGCCCGGCAAGGAACTGGACATCCTGATTGTTGGCGGCGGAATCGTCGGCGCCGGTGCTGCCCTGGACGCCGTGACCCGCGGCCTCAGCGTCGGCATTGTCGAGGCCAACGACTGGGCGGCCGGCACATCGTCCCGGTCCTCGAAACTCATCCACGGCGGCCTGCGCTACCTGGAGATGCTGGACTTCGCCCTGGTCAAAGAGGCCCTGCACGAGCGTGGCCTCATCCTCTCCGTCCTGGCCCCGCACCTGGCCCGGCCCGTACCGTTCCTCTACCCGCTGACCAAGCGGTTCGTTGAACGGCCCTACGTCGGCTCCGGCATCGCCCTTTACGACGCGATGTCCATCACCGGCGGCCACGCCCGCGGCGTCCCCTTCCACAAGCACCTCAGCCGGCGCGGCACCCTCCGGGCGGCTCCAAGCCTCAAGGACGACGCCTTCGTCGGCTCCATCCGCTACTACGACGGCCAGGTCGACGACGCGAAGTACGTCGCGAACCTCATCCGCACCGCCGCCTACTACGGCGCACACGCGGTCAACCAGATGGCTGTGGTGGACTTCCTGCGCGAGGGCGAACGCGTGGTGGGCGCCAAAGTGGTCAACCACGAAGACGGCTCCAGCTTCAACATCCGCGCCAAGCAGGTCATCAACGCCACCGGCGTCTGGACCGACGAGACCCAGGCGATGGTCACTGACCGGGGCCAGCTCAAGGTGCGCGCCTCCAAGGGCATCCACCTGGTGGTGCCGCGGGACCGCTTCCAGTCCACCGTGGGCCTGATCCTGCGGACCGAGAAGTCCGTGCTGTTCGTCATCCCGTGGGGCCGGCACTGGATCATTGGCACCACCGACACCGACTGGCACCTGGACAAGGCCCACCCCGCGGCGTCGAGCAAGGACATCGACTACATCCTCGAACACGTCAACAAGGTGCTCAAGCGGCCCCTCACCCGCGAGGACGTCGAGGGCGTCTACGCGGGCCTGCGCCCGCTACTCGCCGGGGAAAACGACTCGACCGCCAAGCTGTCCCGCGAACACGTCGTCGCGCACCCCGTCCCGGGCCTCGTGGTGGTGGCCGGCGGCAAGTGGACCACCTACCGCGTCATGGCGAAGGACGCCGTCGACGAGGCGACCCGCAGCATGGACGAACGGGTTCCGCCGTCGTGCACCGAGTCCATTCCGCTGCTGGGCGCCAGCGGCTTCAAGGCGGCGTGGAACAAGCGCAACCGGATGGCGGACGAGACCGGCGTGCACGTGGCGCGGATCGAACACCTGCTCAACCGCTACGGCTCCATGGCCCCGGAAGTGCTGGCCCTCATCGGGGAGAACCCCGAGCTCGCCGAGCCGCTCCCGGGTGCAGACGACTACCTGGCCGCCGAAGCCGTCTATGCCGCCAAATACGAAGGCGCCCGCCACGTCCAGGACGTCCTGACCCGGCGGACCCGGATCTCAATCGAAGCGTGGGACCGCGGTGTGTCCGCAGCCCCGGTAGTCGCTAAACTGATGGGCGAGGTTCTCGGCTGGAGCGATGCGCAGCGCGAGAGCGAAATCAAGCACTACCTGGCCCGGGTCGACGCCGAACGGCTGAGCCAGGAGCAGCCGGACGACGAATCCGCCGACGCCGCGCGCCTGGGCGTTGAGGACATCGTTCCGCTGCGCTGACCGGGCGCGCCGCACGGCGCACCACCCGCCGGCCCGCGCTGGCGCCACATCGAAGGGATACCTCTTGGCGGAACCACTGGACCGGTACGATGCCGAGCTCACCACACCGCAAATGGTGATCCTGGAGCTGGACGCCAAGGACAAGTACGACGCCGCCGCGCAGCTCGCGCAGCGGATGTATGAGGCCGGCCGGATCTCCGATCTGGACGGGTTCCTCGGCAGCGTCAACGCCCGCGAGCACCAGCTGGCCACCGGGCTTCCCGGCGGTGTTGGGCTGCCCCACGCGCGCAGCGAGTTCGTCTCCCGCACCTCGATCGCGGTCGGCATCACCAAGTACGGCAGCGCCCTGGACTTCGGTGCTGCCGACGGGCCCGCCACGATCGTCCTGCTGATCGCCACCCCCGCGAGTTCCTTCTCCGAGCATCTGGAAGTGCTCGCTACCCTGGCCCGCTCCCTGTCCAAGGAATCGTTCCGCGAATCACTCCGCCGCGCCTACGACTCCGAAGTGATTTCGGAACTGATCAATTCCAGCCTGGTGTTCTTCGACCACTGAGATTGGGGCAACGGTCCGTTTCGTTGTTCTACACGCGGACGAAGTACGGTTAAGGGGTGCTGAAAACCGCCCTCAAACCCCGCTGGATCGCAGGCCTCGTGTTCGCGATCGTGATCTCGGGGGTCTTCGTGCTGTTGAGCCAATGGCAATTCGGCCGCTCAACGCAGTCCGAGGCGCCGGTTTCCACGGGTACCGAGGACCTCCGGCCTTTGACGGCGGTCCTGGCGCCGGGGCACTTCTTCCCGGGCACAGTGGCGGACCAGATGGTCACAGCCACCGGCCACTATGACGCGAAGAAGCAGGTCCTCGTGGCCGGCCGGGTCAACGGCGGCACCAAGGGATACTGGATAGTTTCCGCCTTTGCCGTGCAGGGCGCCCCTGCCCTGACGGGAGCCGGAGCCTCGCCGCAGACCTGGATCCCGGTCGCGCGGGGCTGGGTCGCCGATCCCGCCGACGCGACGCCACCGCCGTCGGGCGCCCTCGAACTCACCGGCAGGCTGATCCCGTCGGAAGCGCCGGTGCCCAACACCGACGCCGGCCCCGGGCGGGCCACCGCGGTGTCCGTCGCCGAACTGATCAACCTCTGGGACGTCAGCAGCTACCCGGGATTTGTCGCCGCCAGCGCCGAGCGGTCCGGCAGCGCCGACGTAGCCGTCTCGGGTGCCATCAAGCCCCTGAAGATCGGCCCGCAGCCGCCCGCGACGACGGTGAACTGGCTTAACCTCTTCTACGCCGCGGAATGGGTGGTGTTTGCCGGCTTCGCCCTGTTCATCTGGTGGCGCCTGGTCAAGGATGACTACCGCCGTGGCCTCGAGGACGCCCAAGACGAAGAAGCCGCCCGCCGCTCCGCCGGAGACGGTCCCCACAACGCAGATTCCCCCGAAACCGAACCAACCAATCCGAGAGTGCAATCATGATCGAGCCCCAGCCGGCCATCCAGCCGCAGCAGTCCAACGGAACGGGAACCCCCGGCGGCAAAAAGCGCCGCTTCGGCGGGACCGAGGCGCAGATCCGCTCCGCCCTGAAGTTCTACAAGGTCCTGGCGTACCTCACCGGGTCCATGCTGCTCCTGCTCTGCGCGGAGCTGGTGGCCCGCTACGTCTTTGGCCAGTACCTCTTTGCCGGCGGCACCAACGCCGTGACCGGGCAGGCCTTCGGCTTCGGGTTCGCCGACGCAGAGCCCCCGGGAGTCATTGGCGGGGTCAACGTCTCCATCGCGGTGCTGATCGTGCACGGGTGGATGTATGTGGTGTACCTGATGTCCAACTTCCGGCTCTGGTCGCTGATGCGCTGGCCTTTCGCCAAGCTCATCATTCTGGCCCTCGGCGGTGTGGTGCCGTTCCTGTCCTTCTTCGTGGAGAAGCGGTTCCACGCCGAGGTGGACGCGGAACTGGCCGCCAACCCGCAGGCCCCGCAGCGCTACTGACCGGTAGCGCCGCCGGCCCCTGGTTGCCGGCGGCGCGCAGGCCTGTGAGTTCGCTTACGGGAGGCTTTTCGATGTGCGGGGACCGGCGCCGCAAAGTAGGCTAGTACAGTGACCACTCCCACTGCATCCCAGACGTCCCAAAGGCCGGTGCTGGTTGTTGACTACGGTGCCCAGTACGCGCAGCTGATTGCCCGCCGCGTCCGGGAAGCGAATGTGTATTCGGAAGTCGTTCCGCATACCTACAGCACCGAGCAGCTGCTGGCGAAGAACCCGTCCGCCATCATCCTCTCCGGCGGACCCTCGAGCGTCTACGCCGAGGGTGCCCCCAGCGTGGGGGCGGACCTGTTCGAGGCCGGCGTCCCGGTCTTCGGCATCTGCTACGGCTTCCAGGCCATGGCCAACGCCCTCGGCGGCAAGGTGGCCCGGACCGGTCTGCGCGAGTACGGCGCCACCGAGACCACCACCATCGGCGAAGGCCGTTCCATCCTCGAGGGAATGCCGCAGCACCAGAGCACCTGGATGAGCCACGGCGACTCCGTGCATGAGGCCCCGGCGGGCTTCGAGGTCCTCGCGACGACGGCCGGCGCCGACGTCGCCGCTTTCGCCAACGAGGAAAAGTGCCTCTACGGTGTCCAGTGGCACCCGGAGGTGAAGCACTCGGCGTACGGCCAGGAAGTCCTGGAGAACTTCCTCTTCAAGGGCGCCAAGCTCGAACCGAACTGGACCACCGGCAACATCCTTGAGGAGCAGGTCGCGCGGATCCGCGAACAGATCGGCGACTCCCGGGTGATTTGCGGCCTCTCCGGCGGCGTCGACTCCGCCGTGGCCGCGGCCCTCGTCCAGCGTGCCGTCGGCGACCAGCTGACGTGTGTCTTCGTCGACCACGGCCTGCTGCGTGAAGGCGAGGCAGAGCAGGTGGAGCGCGACTTCGTCGCCGCCACCGGCGTCAAGCTGTACGTCGCCAACGAGCAGGAGCGCTTCCAGGCCGCCCTCGCCGGCGTCAGCGATCCCGAAACGAAGCGCAAGATCATCGGCCGTGAATTCATCCGCGCCTTCGAGGAAGCCGAACTGGCGATCATCGCCGAGGCCGCCGCCCATGGCGAGAAGATCAAGTTCCTCGTGCAGGGAACCCTGTACCCCGACGTCGTCGAATCCGGCGGCGGCGAAGGTGCGGCCAACATAAAGAGCCACCACAACGTGGGCGGCCTTCCCGAGGACCTGCAGTTCGAACTGGTCGAACCGCTGCGCGCCCTGTTCAAGGACGAGGTCCGCGCTGTCGGCGCCCAGCTCGGCCTGCCGCAGGAAATCGTCGGCCGGCAGCCCTTCCCGGGCCCGGGACTCGGCATCCGGATTGTCGGCGAGGTCACCAAGGAGCGCCTGGACCTGCTCCGCAAGGCAGACGCTATCGCCCGCGCCGAACTGACCGCCGCCGGACTCGACAACGAGGTCTGGCAGATGCCCGTCGTGCTGCTGGCGGACGTCCGCAGCGTCGGGGTCCAGGGCGACGGACGCACGTACGGCCACCCGATCGTGCTGCGCCCGGTGTCCTCCGAGGACGCCATGACGGCCGACTGGTCCCGGCTGCCCTACGAGCTGCTTGCCCGGATCTCCAACCGGATCACCAACGAGGTGGACGGCGTGAACCGCGTGGTGCTGGACGTTACCAGCAAGCCGCCGGGAACCATCGAATGGGAATAGCGTAGTGAATGGCCGGTCTCCTCGGAGGCCGGCCATTTTCTTTGCCACCGGCGCTCCGGAACTGCCAGGCCTTCTGACAGGCCGGGGTAATTTGAGCCACGAATTTGGCGTGCGCCAGTGTTGCGGCCCCGCACTGGCCCCGGATTCGGGCTACCCTCGAAAGCATGCCGGTATGGTCCAGGGCGTCCCGCGCGAACCCAGAAATCGTGAGCACAGAAAAGAAGGCAGAAGTGTCAGTAGGTCAAGGCCACCCCGAGGGCTCCGAGGAGTTCAGGAAATGGCTGTCGGGCCTCAAGCCCGTCACCGGAGCAGACACCATGCTGCGGTTTACCAAAACGCCTGAAGGCTCCATCGACCTGACCCACGCCCATCCCTCGGGCCTGGCCCAGCTGATGGCCGGGCGCCGGACCCGCCTGTCCACCCTGATCCGCGACCGGCAGCAGTATGTTGTGGCCGCGAGGGCGTCCCGCAACCTGCGCTCCAAGATCTTCGAACTGGCCAACGACCGCGGCATCGACGCCGGGTACTTCTCCGCCGGCACCGTTGTCTGGACCTCCGCCGTCGGAGGCAAGCCGCAGCGGGTATCCGCCCCCGTGATGCTCTCCGCCATCTCACTCACCGTCCGCCCGGGCGAGGACGACTACGAGCTGCAACTGACCGAGCAGGCCCGGATCAACCCGGCCCTGGTCCGGCACCTCAAATCCATCCACGGCATTGTCTTCGACGTCAACGCCGTGACCCGGATGGCCTACAGCACCGCCCGGTACGATCCCCAGCCCGTGCTTGACCGCCTGGGCACCCTGGTCCAGCCGATCCACGGCGCCGAGATCGAACACAACCTCCTGGTCTCCACCTTCGCAGACCTCTCCGGCAACCTCGACGACCCCTGGATCAACCAGGGCAACCCGCTGGTGGCCTCGCTGGCACGCGCAGCCGCCGGCACTCCGGTGGACGTCCCCGCACCGGTCCCCGGCCGGTTCCCCAGCACCGACGAACGCAGCCCCGCGGACGAACTCCTCCTGCTCGACGCCGACACTGACCAGCAGTACGTCGTGGACGCCGTCCGCGCCGGCGACTCCCTGGTGGTCAGCAGCCCCCCGGGCACCGGCCAGACCCAGACCGCGATCAACACCATCGGGGCGCTGGTCGACGAGGGTAAAAGCGTCCTGGTGGTCAGCGACCGCCGGGCCAGCCTCGGCGAAATATCCGGCCAGCTGGAGACACTCGGACTCGACTCGCTGCTGGTCCAGCTGGCGGGCAACTCCACGCCGCTGCAGCTCAAGGGCCAGCTGGTCCGCGCGATTGTGCGGAACGAAAAGTCGCTCGAACCGCAGCTGAAAAACCTGCACTCGACGCTGACCGAACACCGGCACGCCCTGATGGACCACGTGGCGTCCCTGCACAACGTCCGCCAGCGCTGGGGCTGCTCTCCCCACGAGGCCATGCAGTCGCTGGCGGCGCTCACCGCCATCCACCCGGCACCGGCCACCACGGTTCGGCTCAAGCGCAGCGTGCTGGACAGCATCCGGGACCGCGAGGAACTTGCCGGCCGGCTCAAACGCGCKGCCGAGCTGGGCAGCTTCAGCCGCGCGTCCACCATGAGCCCCTGGCACGGAGCCCGGCTTCTGACCCGCAAGGAAACCCAGGAAGCGCAGCAGGTGGCCGTCTCCGTGGCGGAGAAGCTCCCGCAGCTGCGCGAACGCATGAACGAGGTCGCCGAGCACGCGGAGATCCGCCTCGGGACAACCTTCAGCGAGTGGGGCGACCAGATCGACTTGCTGGTTGCCGTCCGGGAAAGCCTGGACAAGTTCACCCCCGACATTTTCGACCGGCCCGTCCACGACCTCATCTCTGCCACCGCCCCCTCTGCCTGGCGCCGGGAGCGGAACATCGAGATGGCCTCGATGCAGCGTTCCCGGCTGCGTCGGGTCGCCAAAGAATACGTCCGGCCCGGCGTCCACATCGCAGACCTGCACAGTTCGCTGTTGCTGGTCCAGGAACAGCGGGCCACATGGTCCGAATACGCCACCACCCAGCGCCACCCCGCGGTCCCGTCCGGCCTGGCCGAAATCACCGCGCTGTACCGTGACCTCGAATCCGAGCTGGCCGAACTTTCGGCCGCCGTCCGGCACACGGAGGCCGGCGGCAACGTCCGGGACACGCCGTACCCCGAACTGATGGAACGGCTGGAACGGCTCGTCGCGGACACCGGCACCCTCGAGACTCTCCCTGAGCGGACGCTGCTGGTGGAGAACATGCGCGAGCACGGCTTGGGCGAACTCCTCGCCGACCTCGCCGAACGGGAGGTCCCTGCCGGATCGGTGGCTTCTGAACTCGAGCTCGCCTGGTGGCAGTCCGCGCTGGAGGCCATGATCAGCGGCGACGACTACCTTGCCATGTCCGACGGCGACGCCCTCCGACAGCTTGAGGCTGAGTACCGCCTGGCTGACAACGCCCACATCGCCAGCGGAGCCGCCCGGCTGCGCTGGAAACTGGCCGAACGGTGGCGCGCCGCCCTCAGCGAGCATCCCCGGCAGGCCGACCTGTTGCGCAGCCTGCTCAAGGACGGACGGGTGACCCCGACGGCCCTCACAGCCCAGTCACCCGAACTGGTGCCCCGGCTGGTTCCGGTCTGGTCCGTCAGCCCGTACCTGCTCCCCAGCCTCCTCCCTGCCGAGCAGCACTTCGATGCTGTGGTGATCCTCGACGCCGAGGCGACCTCGCTGCAGGCCGTCCTGCCCGCCGTCGCCCGTTCCCGCCAGGTCATCGCCTTCGGTGATGACAAGATCGCCAGCCCGCGCAGCTTCACCGTGGGGGTGGAACGGCTCGCCGCCGGAGAGAACCCGCACCACCCGGTCGACAGCGCCTACCGGGCACTGGCCGCCGTACTGCCGGTCTGGAACCTGCGGACCGTTTACCGTGCCGTCGACGAGGACCTCGTCCGGCAGTTGAGCAAGGGATTCTACGACGGCGAACTCCGCCGGCTTCCCGAGGGGCAGTCGGCGACCGGCCTGGACCGGGCGCTGACGGTGGAATACCTGCCGGACGGGACAGGCCTGCCCAGCGCGGACCAGGACGGCGTGGAATCGGTGGTCGCCGAGGTGAACCGCGTGGTGGAACTGGTCTTCGACCACGCCCGGCTCCGGCCCCGCACCTCGCTGGCCGTCGTCACGGGAAGCCTGCGGCACGCCGCGCGGATTGGCGAGGCCATCCGCCGTCAACTGCCGAACCACCCACTGCTCGGCAGCTTCTTCACCGCCGGCGACGAGTCGTTCCGCGTGGTGGACCTCGAACGTGCACAGGGGCTGGTCCGGGACCACGTGATCTTCTCGCCGGGATACGGCCGCACCCCGCACGGGCGCGCCCTGCACAGCCTCGGGCCGCTCTCGGCCGAGGGCGGCCGCGCGAAGTTCGTCCTGGCCATGACCCGGGCACGGCGCTCCGTACACGTACTCAGCTGCTTCCGTCCCGAGGATCTGGACGTTACCCGGCTGAGCCACGGCGCCGTGGACTTCTACGAGCTCCTGGACCGCGAAATCGCGGGCAACTCCGACCTGGGCAGCCCCGCATCCCGCGCGGCGGCCAGCGAACAGTCGCTGGGGGCCGACCCGCTGGTGGCAGATCTGGGCGACCGGCTCCGGGCCCGCGGGGCCAGGGTCTGGCACCAGTACGACGGCGTCGTGGATATGGTGGCGGCCGCGGACCCCATGCACACCATCGGCCAGGACGAAGCCGAGATTCCCAGCCCGGTGGCCATCGAGTCCGACGGAACCGAGCGGTACCGCCGGATGTCGGTGCGTGAGCGGAGCCGTCTCCGGCCGCAGCTGCTCGAGCGCATGGGCTGGCGGTACATGCCACTATGGACCATAGAGGTTTTCACGGATCCTTCCGCCTGTGCTGACCGGATCGGCGGATACCTCGGCCTGGAGAAGCCAGTTGCTCCGAGCCGGTCGCGGACCTCGCCCGGGTTCTCCGACGACATCGAGAACCTCAGCGTCGAAGACGGCCTGGAGGCCTACGCTCCGGCGTCAGCCGCAGACCGCGGTTAAACTCCGCGGATAAATTCCGCGGCTGAACTGCTCGGCGCCCGGCGGCACGAATTGAGAATTGCAGTAAGGAGGCCGGCGGCATGAGTGCTCACGGCAATAACGAAGACCACGTGGACCAGGACTTGGCCGACGACTTTGTCTACGCGGGCACCCCGGCTCCCGCGGAGCCGGAGGCCGGGGAACAGGATCCTGCGGACCAGGAACCCGCCGCGGAGGACGCCGGGGAAGCTGCGGACATGGCCCCCGGGGAACAGGATCCCGAGGACGAGGAACCCGCCGCGGAGGACGCCCCCTCGCAGCCGACGAAAACGGCGGCCGCCACAGCTGCCACCCGCGGCGTGCTGCCCAACAAGGCTGCAGAGGACGATCCGCGCCGCTGGGGCGACCAGCCCGGCAGCTACGACCACGATGCCTGGCTGCGGGAGCAGCGTCCGCCGCACTGGGGCTAGCCCGATCACCCGTCGGCAGCCGGTCAGCGGAACAACCCTTAGCCCGGACTGGCGCCGACCAGCACAAAGAACAACTTGCCCTGCGTCGATGCGCCGGCCAGCTTCAGCGCCTGCTCGGAAGTCGCGGTCACGACTATCAGACCGTCCGTCTCCTTGGCGTCGAGCCACTGGCCCGCCCGGCCGCCCTGGGCGGAGGTCCAAAGAACAGGAACGGCAGCGGCCAGAACCCTCGACGCCGCGGGCTGGGCCAGGCCGTCGCCGTTGGTGATCACCACGTTGACCAGCTGGCCGGGGGAGACCAGCTGGATCGAGGCGGGATCGGCCATCCGCAGCGGAACGGCCACCACACCCGGGGGACTCCCCGCCAGCAGGCCCGGCCCGACAAGTTGGGAATCCGCGAACAGCTGGCCCTTCCGCACGGCCACGGCCAGTTGCTTGCCCTCCAGCGCGGCCCGGCTCAGCGGACCGCCGGGGACAATGCCGGGCGGAACCTGGATCGCGACGACGTCGGAGGCATCCAGCACCCGTCCGGCCGGCAGGTCGCGGGCCGCTGCCCACGCCGGGACAGTCGGGGCCGGTGCCGGGGTCAGCTGCTGCACCGTGAGCCCGGCGGCGAGGCACAACAGGAGGGCCACAGCAAGCCTGCGCTGCCTGCCAAGCCAGCCGCGGAGGCGACGCCGACGATGGCTCTGGCGGCCGGTTCCGGGGCGGATGCGCGGAGCGGGACGCTGCGGCCCTGCAGGCCTGGGGCGCGGAACCGCGGCGGGGGGAGAGCGGAGGAGATGGTGGGCCATACGGCCACGCTATGACTGACCCGCACTCAGGCTTCAGGTGCCGGAGCGGCTATGTGGAAAACCGGAGGGACACCGGGCCGGGTGGCCCCGCCGTGTCCGGCGTGGGTCGCTAGCTGGCGGCCGCGGACGCCGTGGACGACGCTGCGGGCGCGGCCGGGGCGGCGGAGACTGTGCTGCCCTTGGAATCGCGCGAATCGGTCCGGTAGAAGCCGGAGCCCTTGAACACGACGCCGACGCTGTTGAACTTCTTGCGCAGCGTGCCTTCGCACTCCGGGCACGTCGTCAGGGAGCTGTCCGTGAACGACTGCACGGTCTCGAAGGCGTGGCTGCAGTCCTTGCAGGCGTATGCATACGTGGGCACTGGAATTCCTCCTTTGGGACAAACGAGCAGGTCCGGTGCTGCCTTAGCAGTCGCGGGGCCTGAGTGCCAATTCTATCACCGGCACGCCCGCCTCCGGAAAGCCCTAACAACGCCCAGGCAACGCCTAAGGCAAGCCCGGAAAAGCCCTACGAAAAGTCCGACAGGGGAACCACGCCCCCCGGCGTCAGGGCACAATCAACCTTCCGGTCGAACGGCTCCGTGGGAATACTGCCAGCCGGCAGGACCTCGCCGTCGTAAACGACGGCCGCCGTCGGCAGGGGCTGCCAGTGGTGGCTGCCGCCTGTGCCGGACCCGGCAGGGTGGGGGAGCAGGTCGGCCAGCGCCGCCAGAAATTTGTCGTAGTAGCCACCGCCCTGGCCGATCCTGTTGCCCGCGCGGTCCAGGGCCGTGGCGGGCAGGACGATCCCCGTCACACCGTCCATCACGGACGTGCCGAGCCGTTCCCCCACCGGCTCCTGGATCGGGGCGTAGCGGCTCGGGGCAAATTGCGACGCCGGAGTCCAGTACACCCAGCTCAGTTCCAGGTCCGGTTCGCAGACCGGCAACAGGACCCGGTGGCCGGCATGGTGGAGCGCGGCCAGCAGCGGCATGGTGGGCGGTTCGGAGGCGACACCCAAGTAGGCGGCGAACGTACGGGGCGCTCCGTCCGCGAGCCCGCACGCCCACTCCAGGCCGTGACGAGCCACCTCGGCGCCGGCGGCGTCCAGCTCCGAGGCAGACATGGCCGCCCGGCGCAGCCGGTGGCTGGATCGGATCTCTTCCTTCGTGCTCATACGCTGGTGTCCTTTCACCCGGGCGGCAGCATTGGTGCGGGCCGGAACGGCTGCCATGCCGACGTCGGAAATTACGTGAAGTTTTGCGCCCTCGGTTAGATTAGTCGAGTGATTACCCCCAACGCCTCCGTCCGTAAGGCCGTCATCCCCGCTGCGGGCCTCGGCACCCGCTTCCTTCCCGCCACCAAGGCGATGCCGAAGGAGATGCTGCCTGTGGTCGACAAGCCGGCCATCCAATACGTGGTCGAGGAGGCGGTGAACGTTGGGCTCAACGACGTCCTGATGATCACCGGACGCAACAAGCGCGCCCTCGAGGACCACTTCGACCGGGTCCCGACGCTGGAGGCGACCCTCGAAGCCAAGGGCGACACCGCCAAACTGGAGTCCATCCAGGCCGCCAGCAACCTCGGCGACATCCACTACGTCCGCCAGGGCGACCCAATGGGCCTTGGCCACGCCGTTCTGCGCGCCAAGCAGCACGTCGGATACGAGCCGTTCGCCGTCCTGCTGGGCGATGACCTCATTGACGCCCGAGACGAACTGCTCAGCACCATGATCGAGGTCCAAGCCAAGACCGGCGGGTCGGTCGTGGCCCTGATCGAGGTCGAGCCGTCGCAGATCAGCGCTTACGGCTGCGCCGACGTCGAGGTGGTTGAAGGCGAAGAGTACGTCCGCATCAAGCAGCTCGTGGAAAAGCCCGACGCTGACGAGGCCCCCTCGAACTTGGCCATCATCGGCCGCTATGTCCTGCACCCCGCCGTGTTCGAGGTCCTGGAGCGCACCGAGCCCGGCCGCGGCGGCGAAATCCAGCTCACCGACGCCCTGCAGGAACTCTCCGCCGGGAAGGGCGAGGGCTACGGCGTGTACGGCGTCGTCTTCCGCGGCCGCCGCTACGACACCGGTGACAAACTCAGCTACCTCAAGGCCTGCGTCCAGCTCGCCTGCGACAGCGAGGACCTCGGCCCCGGCCTGCGGGAATGGCTGCCCGGCTTCGCTTCCGGCCTGACCAAATAGTCCCGTGGGGGGCAGCTTCACCTGGCCGGTGACCCTGGAATGCGGGGACCTGGTGCTGCGGCCCATCCGCTACCGGGACCGCAAGGAGTGGAGCGCCCTGCGCGCCCGCAACGACACGTGGCTTGCCCCCTGGGAGGCGTCCAATCCGGTGCCCGGCGGCGGTTTGCCCGACTACCGGCAGATGGTGCGGTCGCTCAAAGCCCAGGCGGCCCAGGCCACCGCGCTGCCGTTCGTCATCACCGCTTGGACGCCCGGATTCCGGGAACCGGTCATCGTCGGCCAGCTGACCGTCTCCTCGATCGTGTGGGGCTCGGCGATGATGGCCACCCTGGGTTACTGGGTTGACGAGAGCCGTGCGGGCCAGGGCATCGCCCCCACCGCGGTGGCGATGGCGACCGACCACTGCTTCCGGACCCTCGGGTTGCACCGGATGGAAATCAACATCCGCCCGGAGAACGGCCCGAGCCTGCGGGTAGTGGAGAAACTCGGGTTCCGGGACGAGGGCTACCGGCCGCGTTACTTGCACATCAACGGCCGCTGGGCAGACCACCGGACCTTCGCTCTGACGTCCGAGGAAGTGCCCGAGGGACTCCTGGCCCGGTGGCTGAAGAGCAGCCCCGGGCGGGCGCCGGAAACTCCCGCCTGACCAGCAGTTTTGACATAAATCCAGTGATTTGCCAGTTGCCTCGCGACACACCGCCGGCAATGCCGTCCGCTCCGCCGTCTTGCTCATACCGTTTTGACTGTGGACTTCCCTCTTAGCAGCTCAGTGATCCTTGTCATTGCTGTTGCGCTCTGGATCGTATGGGTCGCTCCCTACATGCTCCGGAACGGCCGCCCCCAGCTGCAGTCGGCGGGGGAGCTCCGGATGGATGCCGCGGATGTAGGAAAAGCAGACCCCCAAGCCGGGATCGTCATGAAGATGGCGCCCCCGCAGGAGACATCGATGACGAGTACGCAGCGCCCCTCACCAGCTCCCGCTCCCGTTGAGCACGACGCCGGCCGCACGCCGGCCGCCCCGGCGTTCCGGATCCGCTACGGGCGCCTGAGTGTCGCTTTGGTGGGGCTGGCCTCGCTGCTGACCGGAGTGGTTGCTGCCGGCCTGCGGCTCTTCGGCATTGGCTCCGGTTGGCTGCCTGCGGTGGCCCTGTTCGTCGGGGTGGCCGCCGTCGTCCTCCTCCGCAGGCTCGCTGTCCGCGACCGCCGGCGCAAGGTCAACGCGGCCTTCCGTTCGGCCATGGGCGCCCCTGCGGGCAGCTCCGCCGCAGAGGCAGCCCGACCCGACGCCCACCGCCCCGAGGCTCCCGCCAAGGAAAGCCCGCTCTTCGACGCCGAGGCCGGCGCACCGGCTCCCCAGCCCGCCCCGAAGCCGCTGACCGCCGAGGAACTGCGCCAGGCTGCCATGGCCGAGGCAGCCGCCTCCGGCGACACCTCTGTCCGCCGCGTCGGCGACCCGTCCACCGCGGAAGGAGCCAGCTGGGAACCCGTGCAGGTTCCGAAGCCCACTTACGTGGAAGCGCCGAAGGCCGAGCGTGCCGCACCGGAACCTTTGGACCTGCCGGAGGCGCCGAAAGCCGTCGGCAAGCCCTCCCTCAAGCAGGGGACCGTCCGCCAGCCGGAAGCGCCCGCCGCCGAGCCGAAACAGCTTGGCAAGGGTCAGAGCGCGCTGAGCAACCTCGACGACGTTCTCCAGCGCCGCCGCGCCTGACGCAGTTTTCCGCCCCGGGCAGCCGACGTACCGGCCGCCCGGGGCTTTTTTGTCTCCGGCTGGAGGTAGCCTGATCAGCATGACGAGGATTTGCGTTGCCGGGGGAACCGGACAAGTAGGCCGCGAGGTGGTGCGGCAGGCTCTCGAGGGCGGCCATCAGGTGGCCGTCCTGAGCCGCCGCCCGCCGATGCAGGGCACCGGCAGCAACACCGCGGGGGCCGAGTATTTCCGTGCCGACGTCTCGACCGGTGAGGGGCTGGCCGCCGCGCTGGAAGGGGCCGACGTCGTGATCGATTGCCTTGAAGGACGCTCGGGAAAGGCCATGAAGGGCTTCGCCGACGGCGGGGCGCGGCTGCTCGCTGCAGCCCAGGACGCCGGCGTCGCGAAGGCGGTCCTGTTGTCCATCGTCAATTGCGACCGCAGCACCTTTGGCTACTACAAGTCCAAGGCAGCCAAGGAACGGGTCTACGAGCACTCCGGCCTCGAAACGCTGACGCTGCGGGCTACACAGTTCCATTCCCTGCTGAGCGGACTCTTTGGCGCCGGTGCCAGGGTCGGGGTGATTCCGGTGGTGCGCGGCGCCCGCTTCCAGCCGATCGCGGCCGCAGAAGTCGCCGCAGCTCTGCTGGACGCTGCCGTTGAGGCGCCGGACGGTACTGGCCACCGGGTCAGGACCATCGGGGGTCCGGACATCGCCGCGATGGGCGAACTGGCCGCCACCTGGAAGCAGGCATCAGGCTCACGCGCCAGGGTGGTGGCATTTCCGCTGCCGGGCGGGATGGGCAGGTACCTGCGTGCCGGCCTGAACCTGGTCCCGGAAGGGCGACACGGCACTCAGTCATTCGCGGGCTGGCTGGCAATGAACGCCGATAGTTTGTAGCCTAGGAACGTTGATTGCGCCGTTCCCACGGGAGCGGCGTTGTTGCGGGGCTATAGCTCAGTTGGTAGAGCGCTTCGTTCGCATCGAAGAGGTCAGGAGTTCGAATCTCCTTAGCTCCACAATTTGCAGAGGTTTTTGAGCCCCTGCACTGTTGGAATAAACACTTTGCTAACACTTTGGGCCGACCGGCGACCCAGGGGCGCTCGATACCGAGCGTGAGGGCTTCATTAGACCCTTTTCCCATAGACCTTGTTCGGCACGGGTCCGGCAGGTCTGACGGTCTACCTGCTCTCGGTGTCCGGGCTTTTGGACTCTGACCACGCGGTCCAGTCCTGCGGATGGATGGAAGGCCTGCCAATGAGGTAGCCCTGCGCGGCCGTCATGCCGAGCGACGCCACTGCGGCGAGTTCTTCGGAGGTTTCGATGCCCTCGGCGATCACCGTGGCCCCGATGCGGCGGGCGAACTCGACCATGGCTGCGCCCAGGGCCTCCTGGCCCTGGTTGTCGTCGATCCCCGCGATGAGGCTGCGGTCCAGTTTGATGATGTCGGGCCGGAGATGGAGGATGTGGCGCATCGAGGCGAAGCCGGAGCCGGCGTCGTCCACGGCGATGCGCAGTCCTTCTCTCCGTAGCGGATCGAGCGCGGCCGTCAATGGGGCGTATTCGTTGACTTCAACCCTCTCTGTCAATTCGAGGACAATCCGTTTCGGCGGCAGGCCCGACCGGCGGAGGAATCCGGGCAGTCGCGGGTCCAGACACGTCTCCGGGGAGAGATTCAGGGCTACGTAAATATTCGGCGGGAGGGCCGGGGCGGTCTCCAGGGCCTTCTCCATGGCGGCGAATTCGAGTTCGCTGAGCAACCCGACAATGGCTGCCTCGCTGAACCAGAACTCCGTTCCGGCCGTACCCTCATCGACGAAGCGGGTCAGTGCCTCGACCCCGATCAGGCCACCGGTTTCGAGACTGCGGATGGGCTGGAATGCAGTCAGCAGCCGGTCCTGGTCGAGCATCAGTTGGAGTTGTTCGCGGTTGCGGGAGTCGATGGCCTCCCGTGCCGTCAGTGGCGGGAGCAGCCTGCTCGTTCCCTCGAACCCGGCGGGGTGGTCCTGCCCTGCCGGGCGGACGGTGCCGGAGACTTCCACCCACACGGCACGGCCGTCCCGGTGCCGGCACCGTGCCACGACTCCGGTCCAGGCCGGCCCCGGCGCCTCCGCCACTTCGGACTTGGCGCGGGCCAGATCGGCGCCGTCGATGACCAGGTCACACCGCTGGCCGAGCAGCTCTTCCGGGGCCCATCCCACGATGCTCTCGCTGGCCGGGCTGGAAAACGTGAAGAGTCCTTGGTCGTCCACGGCCCAGACCCATTCGTGGCTGGTGGTCAGGACGGTATCCATCAGCTGGGCGGTCGCCCTCGTGCGCCGCCCCTCAGCCCGGTGGCGTTTCCGGAAACGGACGGCGAGGACGACAGCCATGGTGACAGGCGCCAGGATCAGAAGGGCGGCCAGCAACTGGTCCCTGGGCTCTTCCAATAGGCCGCTCGGATCAAGGATCAGGACCGCGGCGCCGATCAGGGCGAACACCAGCTGCACAACAAGGACCACTACCAGGACGTCCCGCACCCGCGACGCCGAATGTCTGACCGCCATGCCACTACCCCCAGGTTGGTGCATTACGCGTACCGCCGCGGGCCCGTAAGGCACCGCGGTGAGCAGCCCGCCATTGAACGGCTCAACGCGAGCGTACTACGACACCGCCAGGCCACGGGAGGGGACGGGAAAGACTCGCTGTGCCGCTTCTGATGCCCTGCCGTTCCTAGGACGGTCGGGTTAGAGCCATGACCGGCGTCGGGCTGCCGCCTTTTTCCTTACCTCCCAACCCATTGCCGAACACCTCTGGCGATGTAGGGGACGCTCGACAATAAGACGAGTGTGGATGCGGTTGGGCTAGCTCCTCGGCGCGGTCTTTCCAGGCACCGCACAGTACTGTCCAGTAGGATCTGCTGAATATGTGCAGGTTCAAGTTCACGTTGAAAGTTCCGGTTGCAAAGGTCTGCGCCGTACTCACCGCCGCCGCCCTCGTGGCCGGCGTGGCTGCGCCCACCGCCAACGCTGATGACACGCCGCCGTCCGGCTATCCATCGTGGGCCGACGTCCAGGCTGCCAAAGGCAATGTCGAGGCCAAAGGCGTTGAGATCCGGAAGATCAACACCCTCCTCGACGGACTGCAGCAGCAAGCATCCTCCTTGGGTGCCGCAGCGGTGCGGGCGGGCCTGGACTACGCCGTCGCACGCAAAAACCTGGATGCCTCGAGCGTGAAGCTCGCATCCTTGAAGGAGAAGACCGCAGCAGCCCACGCCGCAGCCGACAAGCTGCACCGGCAAACCGGCTCCCTGGCCGCACACGACTACATGGGCGGGGGCACGGACCTCGGGCCGTTCTCGGTGATGGACACCCTGCAGGGCAAGGACGGGCTGCAGAAACTCGACGTCCTCCAGATGGTCACCCTGAGGACCACGGATCTGTACAACAGCTCACGGGCCGCGGAGGCGGCGGCGGCGTCCCTGGACGCCCAGCAGTCCGTCGAACAGGCTGAGAACCAGAGGCTCACCGACGACGCTCAGGCCAAGCTCTCCGCTGCGCAGGACGCCCAGAAGGCGACCCAGCAGAAAGTGGACGAGGAAACGAAGTACAGCAGCACTCTCACCGCCCAGCTCGCCTCGCTGAAAGGCACCAGCGCTTCGGTCGAGCGCAACTACCGCGCCGGCGTTGAAGCACAGGCAGCCTACGAGGCGCAGCAGGAGGCCCGTCGGCGTGCGGCAGAAGCCGCCGCGGCCGCGGCCGCCGCCGCCGCTGCGGCAGCCGCGGCCGCAGTGTCGACGGCTGCTCCGGCATCTCCGCCTCCGCCGGCCGCCGTGGTGACCCCCGACATCCCCGGCGGAGCCGTTAACGATCCCGCCGGCGCCCAGTCCTACGCCTCGAGCCAGCTCGGCGCCCACGGCTGGGGCGGGGACCAGATGGGCTGCCTGCTCAAGCTGTGGAACCAGGAGTCGAGCTGGATGACCAACGCCACCAACCCGTCCAGCGGCGCCTACGGCGTCGCGCAGGCCCTCCCGCCGGAAAAGTATTCGTCCACCGGATCCGACTGGCTGACCAGCTACCACACCCAGATCAACTGGGGTCTCGGCTACATCGCCGGCCGCTACGGATCACCGTGCGGAGCCTGGGACCACGAGGTGTCCAACAACTGGTACTGACCTGGCCGGTCGGTCCTAACGGGACGTGATCTTGATGCCGGCAACCGCACCCGTCCAGGCGCCCGTCGGGTCCGACCGGGTCAGTTGCGCGCTGACGTATCCGCTGCGCAGTTGAACCATCTGGCTACGGGTTCCGCTGCAGTCGACCTCCAGGACCGTGTGTTCGGTTCCGCTCTCAGTGTTCTGGGAGATATAGATCTGCGCATGGGGAATGCCGACACACGCAGCCGTCACGACGTGCGGGCCGGCGGTCCTCACAGTGGCGGCTTTCCGGAAACCGACCGACGGCCCGTCCGCCGGACCTGCGTCGGACAGCACCACGGGCCCTGGTGCGGTATCCAGGCGTTGATGGAGCACGGCATAGTTGGCGGCGTCGACGCCCAAAACCCCTGGATCCTTTGCGGCTGCGGTGGGAGCCGCCCGGACCGAAACGGCCGTGGACTGGTGCGAACCGGCGTCGTCCTCGTAGGTGCAGGCCGCAACGCCCCCGGCGAGGATCACGCCGATAATGGATGCGGCAGCGCCGCGGACAGTTCGATTTCCCCCGAAACCAGACATGGGCCGAGTCTACGGTCTGCGGGTCGCAAGGCAAGGCGGGACCCGGCCCCGCATCGTCATTCGGCCTCCCGTAGGGGAAACTTGCGTGTAGGACACTCCACAAGTACGACCGGAAAGAGGACCACCATGACGCTCAAGGAGCGGCTCAAAGACGACGTCGTCGCCCACATGAAGGCGGGCAACAAGACTGCGCTGACAACCGTCCGCAACGTCCTCGGGGAGATCGGCACCCGGGAAAAGTCCGGGAAGACCCCGGTTGAGCTCGACGACGCCCAAGTGACCTCGCTGCTGCAGAAGGAAGCCGCAAAACGGCGCGACACCGCCCGGATCTTCACCCAGGCCGGCGAATCCGACCGGGCCGCGGCAGAGGTCGCCGAAGCCGAAATCATCGAGGCGTACCTGCCCAAGGCGCTGACCCGCGAGGAGGTGGAAGCGATTGTTGATGAGGCCATCGCCGCGCTCAGGGCCGACGGACAGGACCTCAGCATGCGCTCCATCGGGGCCGTAATGAAACCCGTTACCGCCAAGGTTGCCGGCCGTTTCGACGGCAAAACTGTCAGCGAGATTGTCCGCGGCCGCCTGGCCTGACCCCGTACCGGGCCACCCTCCGGGTCCGGCCGCGCCGCGGGTCCGGGATAACCTAGGACCCCGAACCAACCCCCTTGAGAGGACAGCGCCCATGAGCCTGATCCGGCTGCATGACGTCAGCGTCCGCTTCGATAACACCCCGGTCCTCCGGGAAGCCTTCTTCCGGCTTGAACCCGGCGACCGGGTGGGCCTGATCGGCAAAAACGGATCCGGCAAGACCACCATCCTGAAACTGGTCATGAACCAGGTGGCGCCGGACACCGGTACGGTCAGCGTCGAGCTCGGAACCAGGGTGGGATACTTTTCCCAGTTCTCCGAATTGAACGGGGACTCGACCATCACCGAGGTCCTCGATGGCCTGTTCGGCGAGATCAAAGCCGTGCAGGCCGAGCTGGCCGCCATTGACGCGGCCATCGCCGCGGAACCCGCCGCGGACGAGTTGGACCGGCTGATCGGGCGGCAGGCCGGACTCTTCGAGGACATGGACCGGCTCGACGGGTGGGACTACCCCCGCCGCATCGACACTGTGCTGACCACCCTGGGCTTTGATGACGCCCACCGCCACTGCGCCATCGACGCGTTGTCCGGCGGCTGGCGCAACCGTGCTGCACTGGCCAAGATCCTGCTCGAGGGCCCCGACGTGCTGCTGCTCGACGAGCCCACCAACTTCCTTGACGTCGCCGGGGTGGAATGGCTGGAAAGCTGGTTCCGCGACTTCAAGGGGGCCGCCGTCGTCGTCTCGCATGACCGGAAATTTCTGGACGCCGTGGTCACCCGGATCGTTGAAGTCGAGAACTTCCACCTGCACGAATATCCCGGAAACTTCGCCGAGTACGTGGTCCAGAAGCAGTTCCGGCTTAAAACCCTTGAGCAGCAATTTGTGCACGAGTCCGAGCTGCTCGCGTTCGAGGCCGAAGGGATCGCCGACCGCCGCGAGGCTGCCAAAGCCGCCAGCCGTGGCCTCGGCAACCAGCTGGCGAAGATCAAGAAATCCCGCACACCCCGGCCCGTGGACCAGATCGTCACCGAGATCTACGGCGGCCTGCACGTCAAGGACGTGCTGTGCCGGGTGGAAGGGCTGGGCAAGTCCTACGGCGCGAAGGTGCTCTTCGAGGATCTGAGCTTCGAAATCCGAAAGGGCAACCGGATCGTGGTCCTCGGCGCGAACGGCAGCGGCAAATCCACCCTCCTCAAAGTCCTGACCGGGGACGAGCAGGCCGATTCCGGTGCCGTGACCTGGGCCAAGGGGCCCGGTTTTGTGTCGTACAACCGGATGCTGGAAGACCTCGACGACGGCGACACCGTGTCTCACGCGGTCAACGCCCTGCCGGACAGCCTCGCTCTAACCGCCACCAAGAAGTCTGTGAACCGGTTCCTGGCCATGTTCCAGTTCTCCGAGGCGGACCTGAAGCAGAAGATCGGGAACCTCTCCGGCGGCCAGAAAGCGCGCGTGGCGATGGCTCAGTGCTTGCTGTCCGGTGCCTCAGTACTGCTGCTCGACGAGCCCACCAACCACCTGGACCTCTCCAGTACCCAGGTCATGGAGCGGGCGCTGCTGCATTTCCCGGGCGCCGTTGTGGCCGTCAGCCACGACAGGTTCTTCACCGAAAAGATCGCTACCCGCCAGCTTGTCTTCGGCGAGGCCGGCGCTGCGCCGGGTGAGGTCGGCCAGCGGGCCGCGTAGCCTGAGCGGCGCTTGGCCTTAGGGAGCCGGCGGGCGTCCGGCGCCGGCGGGATAATGGGGATATGGCCGATCAGCGACGCGAGCAGGACCGGGACCCCTGGGAGGAATTCGACCGGCTGGGTCCGGCAGGGGAGGATCGCGTCGCCGGGATCCCGGGCGGGGAACCCAACGGCTTCGGCTTCCGCACCGGGGTCCGGAGTGCCCGTGTGGCCGTCGGGTTCGCCGTGTACGCCCTGGTCCTAGGCAGCGTGCTGGTCCTGGTGGGAGCCGTGTACTTCATCGGCCACGCCCAATGGCTGTGGCTCGGACTGATGGCGCTGATCGAAACGTGCTTCGTCTGGGCCTTCATCCGGCTGGTCGCCCTGGCCCGCCGGCGCCGCCCAAACGGCTAGTCCCCGACGCGTAAATTGGCCCACGACGCGCAAATGACCGGGCGCGGCGGGTAAACCCGCCGCGCCCGGCATTTTGCGCGTCCTCAGGACATTGGCGCCGCGCCGGCTAGAGCCAGCCCTTCCGTTTGAAGATGGCGTACATGATCGCGGCGGTTCCGGCCATAAGGCAGATCGCCATGGGGTAGCCGAAGGTCCAGTGCAGTTCCGGCATCCGTTCGAAGTTCATGCCGTACACACCCGCCACAAAGGACGGGGCGAAGAAGATGGCGGCCCAGGAGGAGATCTTCTTGACCTGCTCGTTCTGCTCCGCGCTGGCCTCATTCTGGCGGTTGGCCGTGAGCGTCCCGTCCAGGGTGAGCGCGTTCTGGAGCAGGTCGCGGAAGGAATCGGCCCGCGAGATGAGCCGCTCCACGTGGTCCTCGACGTCGCGCAGGCTGTGCTGCAGTTCCGTGTCCACGTTGTATTTCTCGAACCCGCGCCGGAGCTGCTGCATCATGGCCGGCAGCGGGTGGATGGCGCGCTGGAAGTGGATGACCTCACGGGCGAGTTCGTAGATGCGCCGGGAGACCAGAGGGTCGCCGCTGAACAGCTGATCCTCGATCTCGTCAATGTCGTTCTCCAGGCCGGCCACCACGGGGACGTAGTCGTCCACCACTTGGTCCATCAGGGCATAGAGGACGGCTTCGGGACCGTGGCACAGCAGGTCCGGGCGGTGTTCGAGCCGGCGCCGGACCTGGCCGACGACGGCGGTCTCCGCATGCCGGACGGTGACCACAAAGTTGCGGCCGGTGAAGACGTGCAGTTCACCAAACTCCACGGTCTCGGTCTCGTCCAGGTACCTGGCCGGCCGGAGCACGGTGAAGAGGTTGTCATCGTAGCGTTCGAGCTTGGGGCGCTGGTGGGCGGAGATCGCGTCCTCCACGGCCAGGCCATGCAGGCCGAACTCCGCGGCGACGGCGGCCATCTCCTGTTCGGTCGGCCGGTACAGTCCGATCCAGGCCATGCCGCCGTGTTCGGCCATCGTTTCGAAGGTCTGCTCGAGGCTGCTCGGCTCGGCACGGCGGACGCCGTCGACGTAGACAGCGTTGTCAATAATAGTCACGGGGCCATTATCCCGTCTTTTCCTGCGGATCCGGCCCGCCGCGGCGCGGGACGGCCGGGGACCAGCGCGCTGCCCTGGGCCAGCCGGCTGATGAGCGGCTCAGTGCGGTACGGAATGTGCGTGTGCAGGGCCAGGACGGTCTCGGTCCGGATCACGCCCTTGATTCTCAGGATGGACCGCAGGGCCGCCTGCAGGTTGTGGGTATCGGTCGCCACCACACGGCACCAGACGTCGCCCCGGCCGGAGATCTCGTGGACCTCGAGGACCTGGGGGATCAGGCGCAAGGCGCCCACCACGCCGTCAAGCTCCCGGTGGTTGACCTCGATCGTGACGAAGGCGACGACGTCGTACCCCACCGCCTCCAGATCGATTTCACGGCCGCCGTCGTGCAGGAGGCCCGAGCGCAGCATCCGCCGAACCCGGGACTGGGCGGTGTTCCGGGCGATCCCCAAAGCGTCGCTCAATTCGCCGATCTGGATCCGCGGGTCCTTGATGAGTTCGAGCAGGATTTTCAGGTCGGTAGGGTCGAGGCTGTTCAAATCATCACTCCGGTTCATCCGTGGTACCCGCGATTGACGGTTTTGCTCAATTTTGGCACAAAACTTAGCTGGTTCGGTCACTGATGCCGCATTCTGTAGGTATCCAACTTCGCCGGGCCTGCGCCTCCCTACAGGGAACGCGTGCGGCCCGCATCAATGCAGCAAGGGCACCGTTATGACCGTCTTCAGCGAACTTCGCATGCGCCCCACCACCGCGGACCGCTGGGGCTGGGACGCGTCCGTCACCGCCCGGCTGGTGATGGCCGGCGTCGTGATCTTCACCCTGCTGGTTGGCGCCAACCTCGCGACGCCGCTGTACCCGCTGCTGCAGGCCAAACTCGGCATCACCCCGCTCGATGTCACGGTGGCCTTCTCCGCCTACGTGCTCTCCCTGGTGGCCACCCTGATCCTGGCCGGCCACTGGTCCGACCACATCGGTCGGCGGGCGGCCCTGGTGCTGGCGGTGCTGGTGGGCCTGGCCGGGGGATTCGTCTTCGCCAACGCTGACAGCCTGCTGTCGCTCTCCGCCGGCCGGGCGCTGCAGGGCGCCGCAGTAGCGCTCGCCACGGGGGCCAGTTCGGCGGCCCTGCGCGAACTGCTGCCCAGCCGTCCCGAATGGGCCTCACGGTTCACGCTCCTGGCCTCGGCCGGCGGTGTGGCCGCAGGCCCGGCGATCGGCGGGGTCCTCTCCGTCCTCCCCGGCCCGACCTCTACGCCGTACTACCTGCACTCGGTGGTGCTGCTGGCGCTCCTGGTGCCGCTGTACCTGCTCAAGGCCCGGCCGGCCATTACCTCCGTAGGTGGTCCGCAGCCACTGAAGGTCCTGGCGCCCCGCCGCCCCTCGGTATCGAGCGAGGCCCGCGGCGCGTTCTGGCTGGCCTCGGCGGTGGGCTTCCTCAGTTTCGCGGTGTTCGGCTTCTGCCTCTCGCTCGCTCCGGGCTACTTCGCCCAGATTGTCCACGCCGACTCGCGGCCGCTGATCGGGCTCCTCGCCGGGCTGACGCTGGCGGCTTCGGCTGTGAGCCAGCTTCTGGCCGTGCGCGGACGCTTTGTGGTGCCCGTCGGCCTCACGCTGCTGGCCGGATCCGTGCTGCTGATCGCCGCGGCCGCCGCGTGGAGCAGCCCGTGGCTGCTGATCGCCGCCAGCATCACCGCCGGCCTGGGCCAGGGGGTGTCCTTCCGGACGGTCTTCAACGATGTCGCCGGCAAGGTGGAGGCTTCACGCCATGCCCAGATCATCAGCACTGTCTACGTCATTACGTACCTTGGCAGCGCCTTCCCGGTGATCGGGCTGGGACTGGCAGCCGCCGCCGTCGGCCTGCACACGGCCGTCGCCGGATTCGTGGTGCTGTGCGCCGCCTTCGCCCTCGTGCTGGCCGCCGTGACGTTCCGGAGCGCCCTCCGCGCCCGGGCCTGAACGGCCTCCGGCTAGTCCGGCAGGGGGCCGTGGTTGCCCTGGATATGGGCGAAGACCAGCGTGGTTTCGGTGTGGCCCACCACCGGATCCGTGGCGAGGTTGTCCAGCACCCAGTCGCGCAGGTCCTCCGTGGTGGCAACGGCAATGTGCAGCAGGTAGTCCACTGAGCCCGACGTGTGGAACGTGGACAGCACCGCGGGAAGCTTTGGGACCCTGGCCGTAAAGCGGTCGATCTGCTCGCGGTCATGGGCCCGCAGCCGGACGGCGATCAGGGCCTGCACCGAGCGGCGGACGGCGGCAAGGCTGAGTTTGGCCTCGAAGCCCTGGATGATTCCGCGCTCGGAGAGCGCCCGGGTCCGCATCAGTGCCGTGGAGGGCGCGATGCCCACCAGCTCGGCCAGTTGCTTGTTGGAGATCCGGGCGTCGGCCACCAGCGCGGCCAGCAGGCGCTCGTCAATGGCGTCCAGGGGTTCGCCGGCCCCGGCTCCTGGCCGAACATTCTTCGTGGTGCTGCTCACGGATCCTCCTTGATGTGTTGTGCATTCATCATAAACGGCACTATCCGGCAGTTCCATTCAAAAGCCCTACAAAACTCCGAATTATTGCCAGATACTTACCGCATTCAACGGTGAATATTCATAAGGAGTACGGTGCTTTCTCAAGACTCGCTGGCGGTCCACGCCGGCCGCAACGGCCTGACGGAACTCGGCGTCCACGCCGTCCCGATCGATCTCTCCACCACGGCTCCGCTGCCGTCGGTCCACGACGGCGGTCTCGCCTATGAACAGATGGCCACCGGCGGCGCACACCTGGACGGGCAGAGCACCGTCTACCAGCGGCTCTGGAATCCCACGGTCGCTCGGTTCGAGGAGGGTGTGGCCGTCCTCGAGGCCACCGAAGAAGCCGTCGCCTTCGCCACCGGCATGGCCGCCCTCAGCGCGGTGCTCCTCGCCGTCGTCGCCACCGGAAAGAAGCACGTGGTGGCGGTCCGTCCGCTCTACGGCGGCAGCGACCACCTCCTGGCCTCCGGTGTGCTCGGCACCGAGGTCACGTTCACCACCCCGGACGGGATCCGGGCGGCGCTGCGGCCCGACACCGGGCTTGTCATCCTGGAGACCCCGGCGAACCCTAGCCTGGAACTGGTCGACATCAGCGCCGCAGCCGCGGCGGCGGACGGTGTGCCGCTGCTGGTGGACAACACGTTCGCCACCCCAGTGCTCCAGCAGCCGTACCGGCACGGCGCGGCCATGGTGCTGCACAGCGCCACCAAGTTCTTCGGTGGCCACGGTGACGCCATGGGCGGCGTCGTCGCGGCGGGTCCCGAGTGGGCCGTCCGGCTCCGCCAGATCCGTGCCATCACGGGCGGAATCCTCACGCCCTGGCCCGCGTACCTCCTGCACCGGGGGCTGGCCACCCTGCCGGTCCGTGTCCGGGCGCAGCAGGCAAGCGCGGAAAAGGTCGCCGCCGCCCTGTCCGGGCACGGGCTGATCCGGCGCGTCTTCTACCCGGGGCTGCCGGAATGCGACCCGCAGGGCCTGATCGGAACCCAGATGGCGGGAGCTGGTTCACTGCTGGCATTCGAACTAGCCAGCGCAGAGCACGCCGAACGTATTCCGGCGGCCGTCAGCATGATCACCCACGCTGTTTCGCTGGGCGGCATCGACACCTTGATCCAGCACCCGGCCGGGTTGACCCACCGCCCGGTGGCCGCGGACGCGAAACCGCACGCCAGCCTGCTGCGGGTTTCCGTGGGGCTGGAGGACCCGGCGGATATCGTTGCCGACCTGGTGCAGGCGGTCGAAACGACCCGCTAGCGGTCCGGCCGGGGCGCCTTGGGTGCGCCGGGGTGCACGACGGCGGTGATSACCGCCGTCGTGCACGCCAGGCCCATCACCGCGAGGGCGAGCGCGGTCCAGCCCAGGCCCTGGAAAAGCAGGCCGCCGGCCCAGCCGATGACACTGGACCCGAGGTAATACGCCAGGTTGTAGAGCGAGGCGGCCTGGGCCCGGCCCGTACTGGCAATTACGCCGGTCCAGCCGGAACCGATGCTGTGCGCCGCAAAGAACCCGCCGGTGAAGAGGAGTAGGCCGGCCAGGATCAGGACCAGCACCTGGGTCAGGGTCAACGCCAGCCCGGCGACCATCAGCACCGTTCCCGCCACCAGCACGTTGCGCCGGCCGAACCGCGCCGTCAGCCCCGCAGCCCAGCGGGCGGACACGGTCCCGGAGAGGTAGGCCAGAAAGATCAGGCTGATCAGGGAGGCCGGCAGGCTGAATGGCTGACCCGAAAGCCGGAAGCCCAGGTAGTTGTAGACCGCCACGAAGCCGCCCATCAGCAGGAAAGCCTGCACGTAGATGGCCAGCAACCGCGGATTCCGGGTGTGGCCGGCCAGCGTGGTGAGCGCCCCGCGGACGCCTCCCGCGGCCGTGGCCGTGAAGTTCCGTGCAGGCGGGACCAGCACCAGGAACAGCACGGCGGCGGCGGTGGCCATCACGGACACGGCCAGGGCCGCGGCCCGCCAGCCCCAGAGCTCGCCGACCGGGCCCGCCACAAGCCGGCCCGCCAGCCCGCCCAGGGTGGTGCCGGCAACGTAGGTTCCGGCCGCCATCGCGGCATGGGCCGTGTTCACCTCCTCGTTGAGGTAGGCGATCGCGATGGCCGGGATTCCTCCCAGCGCCATGCCCTCCAGCGTCCGCAGGACCAGCAGCACCGCGAAGCTGGGAGCCAGGGGAGCCAGCAGCCCCAGGACCGTAGCGGCGCAGATGCCCCAGGCCATGGCCCGCACCCGCCCGATCCGGTCGGCCAGGAACGACCACGGAAGGACCGTAACGGCCAGTCCCACCGTGGCGAGGGAAATGGTCAGGGCGGCCTCGGCAGCCGTCACCCGCAGTTCCCCGGCGATCAGCGGCAGCACGGCCTGGGTGGAGTACAGCTGCGCGAACGTGGCGACGCCGGCGAAGGCCAGCCCGGCAAGGATCCTGCGGTAGGCCACGGAACCCTTCGAGTGGCCGGCCGGCGCCGGGGCCGGACCCGCCCCGGGAACGGCCGCCGGTGCCGCCTGCGCGCCGGCGGTGGCCTGGGGGAGCGGGTGGCTGGACATCTACCCAGAGTAGGCTGAGCGAAGACATGCTTCCAATGCATGGTTTCGATGGAATTGATAGCTAGGACGGAACGATTGGAGCCCGCCATGGACGTGGAGCACAAACAGCTGGTCCAGTTGCTGCCCCTCCTGCCGTTGCTTGCCGAGCTGGGCCGGACCCAGCACATTACGGGCACGGCCGAGGTCCTTGGGCTGCCGCAGTCGACGGTCAGCCGGGGTATTGCGCGGGCCAGCAGCATCATCGGGACGGAACTGCTGCTCCGCGACGGGCGCGGTGTCCGGTTGACCCCGGCGGCCCGGGCGCTGCTCCCGTATATCGAGGCGGCGCTGGAGGAGTTCCGCAGCGGCCTGGACCTGGTCCGGCACGAGTCCGACGTCGTCCGGGGCCGCATCGCCGTGACGTTCCAGCACACCTTCGGCGAGGCCATGCTTCCCCTACTGATCAGCGCTTTCCGCGGCCGGCATCCCCAGGCCGCCTTCGACCTGAGCCAGGGGGCCCGGGACGGCTGCCTCGCAGAACTGGCCGCAGGCGACGCCGACCTCGCCCTGACCGCGCCCGTGGCCGCACCGAGCCGCCTGATTTCCTCCGCCGCCCTGTACCGCGAACCGCTGCGGCTGGTGGTGCACCACCGCCACCCCCTGGCACAGCGACGCAGCGCCCGCCTGGCCGAGATCCGGCAGGACCCGTTCGTGGCCATGGGGCCGGGCTACGGCATGCGCTCGCTGACCGACGCGCTCTTCAGGGAGGCCGGCTTCCGGCCCAGGATCGCGTTCGAAAGCCAGGACTCCCACACGGCCAGGGGCCTGGTCTCCGCCGGGCTCGGGGTCAGCATCCTTCCGCCCGGCGGGCTGGCCCCCGGACGGCACACCCCGGCCCAGCCCGGGGACCTGGGCTGGGTGGAACTGGCGCTGGACTCCGGGCTGGCCTTCCGGGAGATCGGCCTGGCGTGGCGAGAACGGCGTGGGGGAGCCGACGCGGAGCCGGACCCCGTCCGGCTCTTCCGCGAACTGGTCCTCACCGAGGGGCCCGCGCTCCTGGCCGGCTTCGTCCGCGGACGCTCGGGGAACTGAACCTGCCGCGGCCTCAGCCCAGCAGCGGGGCCAGAACCTCCGCGACGGAACCCGGCCGTGCCTGCTGCCAGCCTGTTCCGGCCCAGAGGTTCAGCCGCTCGGGATCCCCGGCGCCGGCCGCGGCAGCACGGAGCGGGGCCGTCAGGTGGTGCACGGCCGGGTAAGAGGCCGGCGCGTCGGGGTGGTCGCGGACGAACTCATTGACCAGCGCCCGGGCCGCCCGCCCGGTGAAGGCCCGGGTCACCGCGGTCTGCGTGAAGTGCGGGCTGGCGAGGGCGTCCTTATGCAGTTGGCGGGCACCGCTCTGGTCCGTGCGAAGCAGGGCCGTGCCCAGCTGGGCGGCCTGGGCCCCCGCGCCGAGCACCTCGTCCACCCCGGCGGCGTCCATGATCCCGCCGGCCGCCACCAGCGGGAGGTCGACGGCGGCCCGCACGGCGGTGATCAGCTCGGCGGTCGTCCCGGGAACGGCGCCGGCCGGTGCTGTCGAGCCCGACGCCGGCAGGAAAGCCCCGCTGTGGCCGCCGGCGCAGCCGTGCTGGACCACCAGCGCATCGATGCCCTGGCCGGCGGCGTGCCGCGCCTCATCCGGCGTCGTGACCGTGGCAAGCACCATCGATCCCGCCCGATGCAGGGCCCGGACGGCGCCGGCGCCGGGAAGACCGAACGTGAAACTGACCAGCTCCACCGGGTCCGCCAAGAGGGCGTCGATCTTGCCCTGCCATTCGTCGTCGTCGTCGATCCGCAGGGGCGGCAGCTGCACGCCGTAACGCGCGGCATCGGCGCCCAGCTGCAGCCTGAAGTCCTCCAGCTCAGCGAGGACAGCGGCGGACGGCGGCAGCTGCGCCGGATCCGGGACAAAAACATTCATGCCGAACCGCGCACCGGCCTCCCGCACGGTCCGGATATCCTCCTGCATGGCGGCCACCGTTTTGTACCCGGCGGCCAGGAATCCCAGCCCGCCGGCCGCGTGGACGGCCGTAACGAAGTCCGGGGTGGAAGTCCCTCCGGCCATCGGGGCGGCGATAATCCGGGTGCCAAAGATCCTCTGCGGCATTGCTCACTCCTGTCCGACATTCAGTAGGCTGGTCCGGTGACCCATTCTGACATCCCCGCCCCGCCCGCCGCCGCTGCCTCCACCGCGGCCGGTGCCGTGATCGGCCTTGACATCGGCGGCACGAAGACGCGCGGCGTCCGGTTCGAGGCCGGCGCCGCCGTGGCCGACGAATCCGTAGGCAGCGCCAACGTCCAGAACGTCACCCCGGCAGAAGCCGCCCGCAACCTGGCGGACCTCTTCGCCCGGATCGGCGGGGGAAACGTTGCCCAGGTTTACGCCGGCGCAGGGGGAATTGATACCGACGACGACGCCGCCGCGCTCGCCGCCCTGATCGCCCCACACGCGCCGGGCGCCAAGATTACTGTCGTCCACGACTCCCGGCTCCTGCTGGCGGCCGGCGGGGCCAGCACCGGCGTCGCCGTGATCGCGGGCACCGGCTCGGCCGCGTGGGGCCGGAACAGCCGCGGCGACGAGGCCCGGGCCGGCGGCTGGGGCTACCTGCTCGGTGATGAGGGCAGCGGCTACTGGCTGGGCCGGGAGGCCGTCCGCCACAGCCTGCGCCGGATGAACCAGGGCCTGGAACCGGACGAGCTGACCCGCGCCCTCCTGGCCTCCTGCGGGACGGACCACCCGAACAAGCTCATCGCATTGTTCCATTCGCCGGACACCGGCCGCCGCTACTGGGCCCAGCGCGCCCGGCTCGTTGTGGAAGCCGCCGACGCCGGCCACGCCCCAAGCCAGGCCCTGATCGTCCAGGCCGGCCGGGACCTCGCTGCCATGGCTGAGCAGGCGGTGCGGCAACTCGGCATCGACGGCCCGGTCATCCTGGGCAGCGGGCTGGGCATGAACGTGACGCGCCTGCAGGAATCCTTCCGCGCAGCCCTGGCCGGCGCCGGGATCACCGACGTCCGGGTGCTGCAGCAGGAACCCGTGTTCGGAGTGCTCCAACTCGTCGCCGAGCAGGGCTAGCCTCCGACCAGCTTCCCCGAATCAGCGCCGGCGCCGCGGCCGCAGCGGCACTCCCGGCAGCGGCGGCGCGGGGATCCGGCCGGCCTCGGCACCGGCGTCGGGCCCGTGCCCGTGGACCAGCCCAAAGCGTGCCCGGGCCGCATCCGCGTCCGGGAGGGCGGCCTGGGCCTCCCACTCCAGCCGCGACTGCTCCACTTCCTCATGGCTGCGGCCGACGAAGTTCCACCACATCAGCAGCTCTTCTTCGAACGGTTCACCGCCAAGCAGGACAAAGCGGGTACCCGGAGCCGACTCAAGGTCCAGGCTGGTGCGACCGGACCCGAGGTAGCCCAGCGGCCCCGGCAGCACCTGCTGGCCGTCCAGTTCCACGCCGCCGTCGAGCACCAGCACAGCGTGTTCAAACTCCGGGTCCAGCGGCACGCTGATCCGGCCCGCGCAGCTGATATCGGCACCGACGATCGGTGTGTACACCGTGGCCGGTGACCTGGTGCCGGCCAGGGTCCCGACAATCACCGTCGCGGCGTACCCGTCCCCTTCCACGACCGGCAGCTCCCGGTGCTGTTCGAAGGCCGGCGCGCGGTGCCGCTCGGCTTCCGGCAACGCCACCCACAACTGGAGTCCGCGCTGGAGCGGCAGCCCGGCGTCCGCGGCCGCGGGAAGCACGGCGAACTCGGAGTGCGAGACGCCGTTCCCTGCCGTCATGATGTTCAGCTCACCGGGCCGCACAATGACGTCGCTGCCCACGCTGTCACGGTGCCTGATGGTCCCCGCCAGCGGCCACGTGACGGTCTGCAGCCCGGTGTGCGGGTGCGGCAGCACGGACATGGCCACCCGGTCCGGCCCGAAGCTGTCCAAAAAGCACCAGGCGCCCACCGTCGGCAGCCCGCGCTGGGGCAGGGTGCGGGAGACGGTCATGGCACGGACCCCGCCCAGCGGAACCTCCCGGGCCGGCCACAGCTCAAGACACGGCCCGCTGGCCTGGCCCTCCACTGTTCCGGCGGGAGGGCAAACTTCTTCGGGCGGAAGCACTTCGAGGTTGGTCACCCTCAAACTCTAGGGCCGAACCCGGAGTTCCGGCAGGGCCGGCGCCGCGCGGATAAGCTTGATCAATGACCCTGTCCTTCGATACCCGCCCGGCCGCCTACGCCCTCATCGTCCGCGACGACAGCCTCCTGCTGGCGTACTGGAAACAGGGCGGCCGCGAAGGCTGGACCCTCCCGGGCGGCGGCCTGGACCTCGCCGAGCACCCGGTTGACGGGTGCCGCCGGGAAGTCTTCGAGGAAACCGGCTACGACGCCCGGATCGGCGCCATGCTGGGGATCGACGTCGGGCACTGGCCCGCGGAGACCCGGCTGGACGGCGGCCGGCGGGACTTCCAGTCGCTCCGGCTGGTCTACGAGGCGACCATCACCGGCGGGGAGTTGAGGCACGAGGTAGGCGGCAGCACCACCCACGCTGCCTGGATCCCGCTGGACGACGTGGCAGGGCTGAACCGGGTGTCCCTGGTGGACGCCGGACTCCGGCTGTACCGCGAGCGGCCGCTGGACGGAAAGCTCTCCTGAGAAACCCCTAGCCACCCGCGGCCCGGCCGGTTACCCTTGGAAAACCGCGGCCGCGACGGCCGCCGGACAACCGGGGAGGTGGAAGCAATGAATGCAACGGAACTGCGCGCACAGCGCACAACTTCACGCCACATCATTATTCCTGCCCCGGCACTTCGCATCTCCTAGCCCCTCCAGCTGGCCGGTCCATTCCGAGCACAGCGGGCATTGCGCCGCCGGGCCCATCAAAGGGTTTCCATTGAATTCTGAGCGCAGTCATGACACCGGCCTCCAGGGGCCGGTCCGCTATGGGTTTACCGATGCCGTAGCGGAACTTTTCACCACCACCCCCGTCCCGGGCGGGACCAGCGCGGGCCGGGTGGTCCGTGTGGACCGCAACCTGGTGCTGGTCGCGGACCATACCGGTCAGGCGCACCTGCCCTATCCACGCGCCGGCGTCCTGCCCGCCACGGGCGACTGGGTCTGGCTGGGCAGCAACCCCGGGGGCGAGCCCATCATTGCGGGGGTGCTGCCGCGCAGTTCGGAACTGAGCCGGAAGAAGGCCTTCGAGGCGTCCTCAGAGGCGCAGGTCCTGGGCGCCAACATGGACATCGTCGGCGTCGTGGTGCCGGTGGACCGTCCGCTTACCCACAACAGGCTGGAACGCACACTGGTCGCGGCCTGGGACTCCGGCGCCACGCCCCTGGTGGTGATCACCAAGGCCGATCTCGCGGACGTGGCGGACGACGTCGTCGGGCAGGTGATGATGCAGGCCGCCGGCGTCGACGTCGTCACCACCTCCGCCGAACAAGGCGACGGCCTGGACGCGCTGCTGGCCTACCTGCCTGCCGGCGGGACCATTGTGCTGCTGGGGCCTTCGGGCGCCGGCAAGTCCACCCTCATCAACGCCCTTGTGGGGTTCGAGGTACAGGAAACCGGAGCCGTCCGGGCCGGGGACGGCAAGGGCCGGCACACCACCACCTCCCGCGAACTGGTCCCGCTGCCGGGCGGTTCGGTGCTGATGGACACACCGGGGGTCCGGGGCTTCGGCCTGTTCGACGCCGAGGACGGCATGGAGGAGGTCTTCGGTGACCTGGAGGACCTCTTTGGCCGGTGCCGCTTCGCCGACTGTGCGCACCACCGCGAGCCCGGTTGCGCCGTGCAGGACGCGCTCGCCGACGGGACCCTCGATGAGCGCCGCTGGACCAGCTACCTGAAGATGCAGCGCGAACTCGCGGCCCTGAACCGGCGCCACGATGCGGCGGCCCGGCGCGCCTACCAGCGGGAGTGGCATCAGAAGGTGGTGGTGGCCAGCCGGAGCCAGCGGGCCGCCGAGCGGTTCAGCCACGACCAGGCCGGCCGCGGAAAAGGCAAGCCCAAGGGCAACCGGAAGGGCGCCGACTAGGCGCGGAGCCGGGCGGCACCCATCCGGATTCCGCCCGGCCCCGAATGCCGGGGGTAGCCGCAGCACATGGGGCAATCGGGGCCGGTTTGTCCCAAACGATGCCCCGACTTTGTCCCAGGTGGCAGCTACGCTGGGTCATATCCGCTTTACAGCCAAAAATCAGGATGCATATGATCAGTTGGCTGGACCGTCCCATGTTGCCGCCAACAGTTAGGTAAGCCCCGGAATGGCAGAGGCCATGATCGAGTTCCAGAGCGTCACCAAGCAGTACCAGGGCGGCCAGGCCGCCGTCGACGATCTGAGCATGTCCATCGACAAAGGCGCCATCACGGTCTTCGTCGGTCCGTCGGGCTGCGGGAAGACCACCTCCCTGCGGATGATCAACCGCATGGTCGAGCCGACGTCGGGCACCATCACCGTGGACGGGCGGGACGTGACCTCCGTCCCGGCCGCGCAGCTGCGCCGGTCCATGGGCTATGTCATGCAGTCCTCCGGCCTGATGCCGCACCGGTCCGTGCTGGACAACATCGCCACGGTCCCGCGGCTCAATGGTGTGTCCCGGGCGGACTCCCGGAAACGCGCCGAGGAACTGCTCGACGTCGTTGGTCTCGCCTCCGTCCTCGGCCGGCGCTACCCCTCACAGCTCTCCGGCGGCCAGCAGCAGCGTGTGGGCGTGGCCCGGGCGCTGGCGGCGGATCCGCCGGTGCTGCTGATGGATGAGCCCTTCAGCGCAGTGGATCCGGTGGTCCGCGACGAGCTGCAAAAGGAACTGCTCCGCCTGCAGCGCGACCTCGCCAAGACCATCGTGTTCGTCACTCACGACATCGACGAGGCCACGGTCCTGGGTGACAAGGTGGCGGTCTTCGCCGGCGGCGGCAAGCTGGCGCAGTACGCCGCGCCCGAGGAAATCCTCCGCGCTCCGGCCAACGACTTCGTCGCCTCTTTCGTGGGCCGCGACCGCGGCTTCCGGCACCTCGCGTTCAGCCCGTCCGACGGCGTGACGGTCCACCCGGTGGACACCGTCCGTGCCGGCGAGCTGGGCTCCGGCGCACCGGGCGCCGATGAGTGGCAGCTGGTGGTTGACGACGACGGCCGGCCGCTGGGCTGGTGCGCGCCGGGTGCCGGGCGGGAGACTGTCCCGGGAGGCTCGCTATTCCACAAGGGCGAGACGCTGCGCCGCGCCCTGGACGCCGCGCTGTCCTCACCGTCGGGACGCGGCGTCGCCGTCGACGCGGAGGGCCGGGTGGCAGGCGTGATCTCGGCCGAAGAAGTACTCGCCGTGATCGAAGCGGACCGCCGGGTCCGGCAAGGTGCGCGCTGATGCAATGGTTCCTGGCCAACAGCGGGCAGGTCTTCAGCCTCGCCGGCCAGCACCTGGTCCTGGCCATCCTCCCGATGGTCTTCGGCCTGCTGATTTCGATTCCGCTGGCCCAACTGGGCCGCCGGAACCGGACCCTGCGCACCGTCATCCTCACGGCGTCGTCGCTGCTCTACACCATCCCTTCGCTGGCGCTGTTCATCATCCTGCCGACCGTGCTGGGCACCAGGATCCTGGACCCCGCCAACGTTGTGGTGGCCCTGACGATCTATGCCGTGGCGCTCCTGGTCCGCGCAGCCCTGGACGCCTTCGATTCGGTCGATGAGGATCTCCAGCAGGCGGCCGTCGCCATGGGCTTCAAACCCTTTGCGCGTTTCGTCCAGATCGACCTGCCCCTCTCCCTACCGGTGTTGTTCGCCGGCCTGCGGGTGGTGTCGGTCAGCAATATCTCCCTGGTCAGCGTCGCCGCGCTGCTGGGCATCGGCAACCTCGGAATGCTCTTCACCTCCGGCCTGCAACGGGACTTCGTCACCGAGGTGGTGGTGGGCATCATCGCCATCCTGGTCCTGGCACTCGTGATGGACGCGCTGCTGGTCCTGCTGGAACGGCTCCTGACGCCCTGGACCCGCGCCAGCGTCGGGAAGACCGGCACGTCCGGGGAACCCGCAGCCGCCCGGCGCCTCGCTGACTCCACGGCGGGGGCGTCCGCATGAGCAACGTCTTCACCGATACCTTCGCCTGGCTGGCTGATCCCGAAAACTGGTCCGGCAGCACCGGTATCCCCGTGCGGCTGGCGGAGCACCTGCAGTACACCGGGCTGGTGATGCTGATCGCCACCGCCATCGCGCTTCCGATCGGCCTCTACGTAGGGCACACCGGCCGTGGCCGGGTGGCCGTGGTTGCCCTCGCCGGTGCCCTGCGTGCGCTTCCGACTTTGGGCCTGCTGACGCTGTTCGTGCTGCTGGCAGGCATTGGTCTGATGCCGCCGGTCTGGGCCCTCGTGATCCTGACCGTTCCGCCGCTGCTGGCCGGCACCTACGCCGGGATCTCCAGTGTGGACCGGAATGTGGTGGACGCGGCCCGGGCCATGGGCATGACCGAACTCCAGGTCCTCTTCCGGGCCGAGTTCCCCAACGCACTCCCTGTGATGTTCGGCGGCTTCCGCACCGGCGTCCTGCAGGTCATCGCCACGGTGTCCGTGGTCGCGTACATCAACCTCGGCGGCCTTGGCCGGTATCTCTTCGACGGGCTCGTCCTCTCCGACTTCCCCCAAATGCTCGGCGGCTCGCTCCTGATCGCGGGGCTGGCCATTGCCGTGGACCTGGTACTGGTCCTTGTCCAGCGGCTCTTCCTGACCCGCGGGGCCGCCAAAAAACCAAACCGCCGCCAGCAGGCAGCGGTTGATCTCACAGACCCCGCGACCGCGGAGACTGTTGTCCAAGGAGGTACGTCATGAAGGAAAACCGCCAACGAGCACTTGGCAGACGCGCATTCGGCGGCCTGGCCGCCGGCGTCGGACTGGCCCTGGCCCTGTCCGCCTGCGGGGGGTCGTCGAACCCGCTGTCCTCGGCACCTGCCAGCGGCGGTTCCTCCGGCGGAGCCGGCGGGGCATTGGTCATCGGGTCGGCCGACTTCACGGAGAGCCAGATCATCGCCGAGCTCTACGCCGGGGCCCTCAGCGGCGCCGGCGTCTCGGCCACCACCAAGCCGAACATCGGCTCCCGCGAGGTCTACTTCAAGGCCGTGCAGGACGGCTCAGTCGACGTGATTCCCGACTACAGCGGAAACCTGCTGCTGCACGTGAACAAGGACGCGACTGAGATCTCGGCCGACGACATCGCCAAGGCCCTGCCGGGCAAGCTTCCGGACGGCCTGGCCGTGCTGGACGCCGCCAAGGCCGAGGACAAGGACGCCATGGTGGTCACCAAAGCCACCGCGGAGAAGTACAAGCTCAAGTCCATCGAGGACCTGGCGAAGGTCTGCGGCGAGATCGTGGTGGGTGCGCCTGCCACCTTCAAGGAGCGTGCCTACGGTCTTCCGGGCCTGAAGAAGAACTACAACTGCGAACCGAAGAAACTCGAACCCTTCAGCGACGGCGGCGGCCCCGTCACGGTCAAGGCCCTGCTCTCGGACCAGGTCCAGGTGGCGGACATCTACACCACCACGCCGGCCATTGCCGACAACGACCTCGTGGTCCTGGAGGATCCGAAGAACAACTTCATCGCCCAGCAGGTCCTGCCGCTGTACAACAAGGCCAAGATGTCGGACAAGGCGAAGGAGGCCCTCAACGCCGTCTCCAAGCAACTCACCACCGAGGACCTGATCAACCTCAACCGCGCAGTCGGCGGCAGCGAGAAGCAGAACCCCAAGGACGCCGCGGCAGCGTGGCTGAAAGAAAAGGGCCTGGTCAAGTAGGCCCTTGAAGTAAGCGTTCGACGGCGGCTGCCGGGCCCGGGATAGTGGGCCCGGCAGCCGCCGTCGTTGTGTCCGCGGCAGCCTGCGGACGCCCGTGTGACGCGGTATCCCGCTGTGAGACAAGTCTCAACGGAAGTACATCCGCCATATGGCATATTTGATGAATGGCAGAATTCAAGCAGTCCACCAAGCTTCATAATGTCCTCTACGACATCCGTGGACCGATTCTTCAGGCCGCCCAGCAAATGGAGGCAGAGGGTCACCGCATCCTCAAACTGAACATCGGAAACCCGGCCCCGTTTGGGTTCGAAGCGCCGGACGCGATCCTGGTGGACATGATCCGCCACCTGCCGCACGCCCAGGGCTACAGCGATTCCCGCGGCATCTTCTCCGCCCGCACCGCCGTCTCGCAGTACTACCAGACCCGCGGCATCCAGAACATCCACGTCGATGACATCTACCTCGGCAACGGCGTCAGCGAGCTGATCACCATGTCGCTGATGGCCCTCCTGGACGACGGCGACGAGGTCCTGATCCCCACCCCCGATTACCCGCTCTGGACCGCGTCCGTGGCCCTGGCCGGCGGCCGGCCGGTGCATTACCTCTGCGACGAGGAATCCGGCTGGCAGCCCGATCTCGAGGACCTCGAAGCGAAGATCTCGCCGCGGACCAAGGGGATCGTGGTCATCAATCCCAACAACCCCACCGGAGCCGTCTACCCGGAGGAAACCCTCAAGAAGATCGTGGCCCTGGCCGAGAAGCACGGCCTGGTGCTCTTCGCCGATGAGATCTACGAAAAGATCCTCTACGAGGACGCCGTGCATGTGAACATGGCCAGCCTCACCGGTGATGACGTGCTCTGCCTGACGTTCAGCGGGCTGTCCAAGGCCTACCGGGTCTGCGGCTACCGGGCCGGCTGGATGGCCATCTCTGGCCCGAAGAAGGACGCCGGGGACTACCTCGAGGGCATTAACCTGCTCGCCAACATGCGCCTCTGCGCCAATGTGCCGGCGCAGCACGCCATCCAGACGGCACTGGGCGGCTACCAGAGCATCAATGACCTGATCCTGCCCGGCGGCCGCCTCCTGGAGCAGCGGAACAAGGCCTACGACATGCTCAACGCCATCCCCGGCGTCAGCACCCAGCAGGCCCGCGGCGCGATGTATCTTTTCCCGCGCCTGGACCCCGAGGTGTACCACATCCGCGACGACGAGAAATTCGTCCTGGACCTGCTGCGCCAGCAGAAAATCCTGGTCTCCCACGGCCGCGCGTTCAACTGGGTCCGCCCGGACCACTTCCGGATGGTGACGCTGCCGAACGTGAAGGACCTGGAGGAAGCAATCAACCGCATGGCGGACTTCCTCAGCCGCTACCAGGGCAACTAGGATTCGGGACAGCAGCGCTGCGGGACGTACGTCCGGCGGGCGGGCTGCCCGAACCGGAAAGAGGCTTTGATGGCAGATGTCGTGAACTTCGACGAGCACCCCTCCGAGACGCTGAAGGCTGGCAAGAAGTTCCGCCTTGGCGACGTTGACCCGGGTTCCACCCCGGGCTACGCGGGGGACAAGGCCGCCGGCGAGAAGCTGCTCAGCGAGCTCGACGGGAAGCTGACGCAGCTGCAGGAGCAGCTTTTCGCCGAGTCCCGGATCGGCGGCAAGAAGCGGGTGTTGCTGGTCCTGCAGGCCATGGACACCGCGGGCAAGGGCGGCATCGTCAACCACGTAATGGGCCAGATGAATCCGCAGGGCGTGCAGCTGAAGTCGTTCAAGGCGCCGACCCCGGAGGAGCAGTCCTACGACTTCCTCTGGCGGATCGAAAAAGAAGTTCCGGCTGCCGGCATGGTGGGCGTTTTCGACCGCTCCCACTACGAGGACGTGCTGATCCACCGGGTACACCGCTGGGCCGACGCCACGGAACTGGAGCGCCGCTACCGCGCCATCAACGAGTTCGAGGCCCGGCAAACGGCGGCGGGCACGAAGATCATCAAGGTCATGCTGCACATCAGCCGCGACGAGCAGCAGGAACGCCTGCTGGCCCGGCTGGATGATCCGGCGAAGCGGTGGAAGTACAGCAGCAACGACCTGAAGGAACGGGCGTTCTGGGACGACTACATGGATGCCTACCAGGCCGCGTTCGAGCAGACCAGCTCAGAGCACGCGCCCTGGCACGTAGTCCCGGCCGACAAGAAATGGTTTGCCCGGATCGCCGTCCAGCAACTGCTCCTGGACGCCCTCGAGGGGCTAGCGCTGGAATGGCCGGTCCCCGAGATCGACGTCGACATGGAGGCCGAGCTGGTGCGGCGCTCCTAGCTGCCGGCTTCCTGTCCGGCCCTGTCCAGGGCTCCTGTCAGGCTTCCTGGCCGGCCTGGCCCGCTTGGTCCCGGGCTGCGGCGAGGCGCTTGCGGGCTCCTTCGAGCCATTGCTCGCAGCGCTTTGCCAGGGCTTCGCCGCGCTCCCAGAGGGCGAGGGATTCTTCGAGGCTGGCGCCGCCGGCCTCGAGCCGGCTCACCACGCCGACGAGTTGTTCGCGGGCGTCCTCGTAGCTGAGTCCGTCGAGGTCCGTCTCCGGGGTGGGGGATGCCGTGTTTTCTGCTGCCATGGTGTTGCTCCTCTATACGTATGGTTGCCGGTTAGGCGATGCTTCGGTGCTGGTTCGGGGTTCCCGCGGTTTGGCGGCCGGTCAGTCCCCGCTGGCTTCCCCGCCGCCGGTGGACTGGGCTGTGAACCTGCCACCCGCCACCCGCACCGTGAGGGCTGTACCGGCCGGCGCCTGGCTGGGGTCCCGGACGACGTCATGGCGGGTTCCCGGCACGGACGTACCGTCGTCGAGCTGCACGACGGCGTAGCCGCGGTCCAGGGTCTTTTGCGGCGAGAGGGCGCGAACCTGGGCTTTGAGATGCACCAGCTGGTCCGCGGCCCGGACGACGGCGGTGTTGACGGCCGCATGGGAGCGGCCCTTGAGCCGTTCGACGTCGTCGTGCCGGGCCGTCACCATGCCCTCGGGCGATGCCAGGACAGGCCGCGAGCGGAGCGACGCGAGCCGGTCCGTTTCCCGCTCGACCAGCCGGGTGACTCCGCGGCGAAGCTGCTCGCGGGCTTGCCGCACCCGCGCCAGTTCCTCCACAACATCCGGCACGATCCGCTTGGCCGCATCGGTGGGCGTTGAGGCGCGCAGGTCCGCGACGTCGTCGAGGACGGGCCGGTCCGCCTCATGGCCGATCGCGCTGACAATCGGGGTGGCCGCGGCCGCGACGGCCCGGATGAGTTCCTCGCTGCTGAACGGGAGCAGGTCCTCCAGCGCCCCGCCGCCGCGGGCGATGACAATGACGTCCACCTCCGGCTGGGAGTCCAGTTCCTGCAGCGCACGGACCACCTGGGCCACGGCGGTATTGCCCTGGACGGCTACTTCACGGATCTCAAATTCGACAGCGGGCCAGCGGAGGGCGGCGTTGCGCAGCACATCCTTCTTCGCATCTGAGTCGCGGCCGGTGATCAGGCCGATCCGGTGGGGGAGGAGCGGCAGGCGTTTCTTGCGGGAGTCGGCGAAGAGACCCTCGGCCGCCAGCGCCTGGCGCAGCCGCTCAATGCGAGCCAGCAGGTCACCCAACCCCACGGGCCGGATGTCCTTGACGGACATGTTGAGCCGGCCGGTTTTTAGCCAGAACTCGGACTTCAGCAGCGCCACCACCCGGGACCCGCGTTCCAGCGGGGTAGCCTGCCGGTCCAGGACGTTGGTCCAGACCGAGGCCGGCAGCGAGATTTCCGCGTCGATGTCGCGCAGCGTCAGGTAGGCGTTCGTGCCGCGCCGGTTGAGTTCGATGACCTGGCCCTCGACCCAGGCCGAGGGCGCACGGTCGATGTGCATCTTCAGTTTCTGCGACAGCAGCTGCAGCGGCCAGGGGTTGTCCGGGCTGGTCTCGGCCGCGGTCGCCGGCAGGGTGGTGGCCGCAGCGGTATCTTCAGACATGCCGGTAACCGCAGGCGCGGCGCGCCTGGTCCGTGAGCTGGTGCATGTGCTGGTGCATGGGGTGCGGAGTCCTTTGCTGGAGGCGGGGAGCTGCTTCAACTCTATCCATAGCTTTACCAGCAGGGCCGGACGTTTTGGCCCGCTGCTTTCCGGTTCGCCGCGGCGCCACCGTAGGATGGCTCTACTCCCAACCCTCCTAGGAGACTTTCGTGCGCACTTTTGTCTCGGCCGTTGCTGTGCTGATCGGCCTTGCCATGGCGGCTGTCGCCGTCCCGGCCATGTGGGTGGACCGGAATATCGTCCAGGAAGACGGGTTCGTCGCCCTCACCGCACCGTTGGGGAAGGACCCGGCATTCCAGCAGAGGCTGGCCACCGCCGCCGTGAACGGTATCAATCTGGGCGGCCGGCAACTGCCCGACGCGGTCACGGGCCTGGTCAAACCCATTCTTGCCGAGGCGGCCCAGTCCCTGACCTCCGCGCCCGGATACTCGGACGCGTGGGCTGAGACCCTGCGCAGGAGCCACCGGCTCAGCTTCGCCGACCCCCGGACGCTGCCGCCCGAGGTGGACGGCACCTCCTCCCTGACCCTCGATGTCGCCCCGCTGGTGGGCCTGGTGGTCAAGCGGGTCTCGGACGCCTCGCCGGTACCGCTGAAGGCGCCGGACACGGTGCGAATCAACATCGGCCAGTCCAACCAGCGCCAGCTCATCGAACGGGTTTCCGCGTACGCGCCGATGGGATCTGCCGTGGCTGTGGGCGCGGCCATCGCCTTCGTCCTGGCTTTTGTCGCGGCCCGGCGGAAATGGACGGTCCTGGCGGGCGTCGGCCTGGGCGCCCTGGTGCTGGCCGGGGTGTGGAAACTGGGTTCGGACGCGGCCGGCAATATGGTCCAGGGGACCGGGAGCGGCAACGAGGTTGCGGACCTCTTCAAGCGCGAATTTGTGGCCGCCTCCACCGCCGGCTTTGGTCAGTGGATAGTGGTGGCACTCGTGGCCGGCGGGGTGCTCCTGGCCTCCGGGCTCATCCTTCGGGTAGTCGCCGGCCGCCGCAAGGCCTGAAATGACCGGCCACAGCGAACACCGGTAGCATTGGGGGCATGACCTCCACCGCTGTATCCATCCCGATGCCCTCCGTCCCGCGCCGCCGGCGATCGCCGGAGGAAGTGTTGGCGGCGGCTCCCGTGACCGGGGCGAAGAAGGTCCTCCTGGCCGCTCCCCGCGGCTACTGCGCCGGCGTCGACCGGGCCGTCATCGCGGTGGAAAAGGCCCTTGAGCACTACGGTCCGCCGGTTTATGTGCGCAAGCAGATCGTCCACAACGTCCACGTGGTCAGCTCCCTGGAGGAAAAGGGCGCCATCTTCGTGGACGAGACCGACGAGGTCCCGGAAGGGGCCCTGGTCATCTTCTCCGCGCACGGAGTCTCCCCGGCCGTGGTGCAGTCCGCCGAGGACCGCGGGCTGCGGACCATCGACGCCACTTGCCCGCTGGTGACCAAGGTGCACCGCGAGGCCGTGCGCTTCGCCAAGGACGATTTCGACATCCTCCTGATTGGCCACGACGGCCACGAGGAAGTCGAAGGGACCGCGGGTGAAGCTCCGGAACACATCCAGATCATCAACGGCCCGCATGAGGTCGACAAGGTGACGGTCCGGGATCCGGAGAAGGTCATCTGGCTTTCCCAGACCACCTTGAGCGTTGACGAGACCATGGAGACCGTCCGCCTGCTCAAGGAACGGTTCCCCACCCTGCAGGATCCGCCCAGCGACGATATCTGCTACGCCACCACCAACCGCCAGGTGGCCATCAAAAAGATCTCGCCCCAGGCTGACCTGGTGATCGTTGTCGGTTCGGCTAACTCCTCGAACTCCGTCCGCCTTGTTGAGGTGGCACTGGAATACGGTGCCAAGGCCTCCTACCGGGTCGATTTCGCCAACGAAGTCGACGAGTCCTGGTTTGAGGGCGTGGCGACCGTCGGCGTGACCTCGGGGGCGTCCGTGCCGGAGGTCCTCGTGAAGGACGTCCTGCGGCTGCTCGCCGACTACGGCTACGGCAGCGTTGAGGAAGTCGTCACGGCGGAGGAAGACCTGCTCTTCTCCCTGCCAAAGGAACTCCGCGCCACCCTGAAGCGGGCCGGGGACGTCTCGCGTGCCCTCGGCGGCCGCGGCGCCCGCCCGACCGACTAGTACCGCCGGGCAGACGTGGCCGGGCAGCTCCTACCGGGCCGGGCGGCCCTTACCCCGGGCAGCCCTAGGCTGCCGACTCTTCCGCGGCGTCGTCGTCGGATTCCTCTGCGGCGGCTGCGTCCCCTGTGGCGATGCCCTGTTGCAGCTCCGGTGCGGCCACCGAACGGGGTGTCGCCTCAACGGTGATGGGTGTGGCTAGGCTAGCGGCATCCAGGGCATTCAGCTTGCGCGCGGTCGGCAGGACCCGGGCCTCGAGGGTGCCGACCAGGGAGTTGTAGCGGTCCACCGACGTCTTCAGCGACGAGCCCAGCTTGGTGACGTTGTCGCCCAGTGTTCCCATCCGCTCGTACAGCTGCTGCGCCAGTTCGAAGAGCTCGCGCGCGCTGTCCGTCAGCACATCCTGCCGCCACGTGAACGCCACAGACTTGAGGACTGCCAGCAGGGTCCCCGGCGAGGCCAGGACAACATTCTTGGACAGGGCATAGTCCAGCAGGGCGGAATCGGCGGTGAGTGCGGCCGCCAGAATCGATTCGGCGGGCAGGAAGCAGACCACCAATTCTGGCGCGTTGCCGGGAATGTCCCAGTACTTCTTGTTGCTCAGCGCGTCCACGTGGGCCTTGAGGGCCTTCGCATGGGTAGCGAGCAGGGCCTGCTGGTTGCCCGCCGTTCCTGCGCCCCGGCCGCCCGGCTGGCTGCCAAGCTCCTGTGCCTCCAGGTACGCGGTCAGCGGCACTTTCGCATCCACGACGAGCTGCTTGTCACCCGGGAGCTGGACCACGAGGTCCGGCCGAACCGTGGTGTCGGAACCGGAGCTATGCAGTTGCTCATGGAAATCCACATGGCGCAGCATCCCGGCCGCCTCCACGACGCGGCGGAGCTGCACCTCGCCCCACTGGCCGCGGGCGCTGTTGGACCGCAGCGCCGACTCGAGCGCATGCGTTGACTTCAGCAGCTGTTCGTCGGAGAGCCTGGCCTCCTGGAGCTGCTGGGCAAGCTGCCCGTACTGCTCGAGCCGGTCACGTTCCAGGAGCGACACCTGCTGCTGGACAGCTGTCAGCTTCTCCGCCACGGGTGCCAGGGCGCGGAGGACGCTGCCATCCTGCGTCCTGGCATCGCCCAGCTCCCGGTTTTGGGCCGCGAGAAGGCGACGTTCGGCGTCGGCGGCGGCATACCGGGCGTTCACCTCGGAGAGACGAGCCGAAACGCCGTCGAAGTCCTGTTCAAGGGCAGCGCTGCGGCGCCGCAACACCACGAAGGCAAAGCCGGCCCCGGCTACGGCGCCGATCAAGAGCATCAGCAGGGCAAGAATTAGTGCGAAAGCGTCCATGCCTTCACTCTGGCACGCAGCTCCGACAGTTTTAGCCAGGACGCACTGGGCGGGGTGCGGGGAGCCTGCCCGCCGAACCTCGGCTGATGCGGATCCGGACCGGGGCCGGCCGCGCGCGTGGTCCCAAGGCCGCAAGGGGTGAGGGCGTTTACCGGTAGAATCTATACTCGTGGCTCTTACTATTGGCATCGTCGGACTGCCCAACGTCGGCAAATCAACCCTTTTCAACGCACTGACCCGCAACCAGGTGCTCGCAGCGAACTATCCGTTCGCCACGATCGAGCCCAATGTCGGCGTCGTGAACCTGCCGGACCCGCGGCTCGAGAAGCTGGCGGCCATCTTCGGGTCCGCACGCCTGCTCCCCGCTGCCGTGTCCTTCGTGGACATCGCGGGCATCGTCAAGGGCGCGTCCGAGGGTGAAGGCCTGGGCAACCAGTTCCTCGCCAACATCCGCGAGGCCGAGGCCATCGCCCAGGTGGTCCGCGTCTTCGATGACCCCGACGTCATCCACGTCGACGGCAAGGTCGATCCCCGTTCGGACATGGAAACGATCAACACCGAGCTGATCCTCGCCGACCTCCAGACCATCGAGAAGGCCGTCCCCCGGATCGAAAAAGAAGTCAAGATCAAGAAGCGGGAAGCCGCCGAACTCGCTGCCGTCCAGGCCGCGCAGGCCGTGCTGGAGCGCGGCGACACTATCTTCTCCTCGATCAAGAGCGACAAGCTGGAGATGGGGCACCTCAAGGAGCTTGGCCTGCTCACGGCCAAGCCGTTCATCTACGTTTTCAACGCCGACGAAGGCATCCTGGGCAGCCCGGAAAAGCAGGAAGAGCTGCGCGCCCTCGTGGCCCCGGCCGACTGCATCTTCCTGGACGCCAAGCTCGAATCGGACCTCGTCGAGCTGGACGAGGAAGAAGCCCGCGAAATGCTGGAAATGAACGGCCAGGACGAGTCCGGCCTTGACCAGCTGGCGCGCGTCGGGTTCCACACGCTGGGCCTGCAGACCTACCTGACCGCCGGACCCAAAGAGACCCGCGCCTGGACCATCCACCGCGGCGACACCGCACCGCAGGCCGCCGGCGTAATCCACTCCGACTTCCAGCGTGGCTTCATCAAGGCCGAGGTTGTCTCCTTCGACGACCTCATCGAGGCCGGCTCCATGGCCGAGGCCAAGGCCCGCGGCAAGGTCCGCATTGAAGGCAAGGAATACGTGATGGCCGACGGCGACGTGGTGGAGTTCCGCTTCAACGTGTAGTTGAGTTCCGCCTCAACGTCTCGTGTTGAGCCTTGACGACTTTGTGGCCGTCGGGTTCTTGCTCGTGCCGGAAGGAGCGTGCGTTCAGCTGAGAAGCGAAACGGCCCGGGAGATGACGAGGGCCAGAAGGACGAATGCTCCGGCTGCCTCCACGCCCATCATGGCTTTTGCCCGCGCAGACAACGGCATGGTGTCGGTGGGGCTAAAGGCCATGGAATTGGATAGCGAGAAGTATGCGTAATCGATGAACGATGCGACCCACCCGGTCCGCTCGGAGGACCTCGCAGCGACCTCCTCAATGGCGTCTCGGTCCTCGTCTTGAGGGAACCGGAAGTCTGCTGGCGGCATGTCCTCGCGTTCGGCGTGGCGGCGGGTAACAGGGCCACCTCGGTCCATCTCCCAGAAAGCCAGGGCGAACGCAATGATGTTGGTGACCCAGATCTGCAGTGCAGCAAACAGGATTACAGGGCCATCGCTGTTGCCCGAAGTGGTGAGCCGGATGACCACCTGTACCAGGGCCACCTCGTTCGCGGCGACCAGAAGCAGCGCCTGGCCGGTAGCAACGTTTTTTGACCGCCGCGTTTCCCTGTGGAACCGGTGCGGATTCAGGTGCACGAGCGGGATCAGCATCGTCAGACCAACGCCGACCACCGTATACCTGAGCCACGGAAGGAAGGAGCTGGGCAGCGCGGCATAAAGGCCCAGCGCGACGAGCAGTCCAATCACCGCTGGCCACCGGTGCTCGGCGCGGGCGTCAGGGGTATCGGTATCAGCCATGGCTCAGTCTGTTTCCTGCTTCGGCCGCAGCCCGGGCTCCTTTGTCTCGGTTCCGTGTTCTGAGGCTGACTACCCCGTTGCGGTCACTGCGGTCACTGCGGTCACCGCATAGAGCCGGAAATGAGTGGCCTCGGGAATGGCCGGTCGGTGCTGCGGCCCTCGCTCGTGCCGGCATCAGCGATATCCTCCTTGCGGACTGTCTGCGGTGTTGCGGCGCCTACCCCACCCGGTACTTTTCGACGGCCTCCCAGCGGAACGCGAGGCCGTTGCCTGAGGAGTTGGCATCCGGTGCGATTGCTCCGCCGGTGGGGTCCAGGGTCCCGTCGAAGAACGTCCGTTCGATTCGTACGTGGTCGTGGAACCACTCCAGATGCCGGAAGTTTTCTGTCGCGGCGGCGACGTGGGCGCTTAGGTTAGGTGCGCAGTGGCCGGACACCTGAAGCCCGTACGCTGCCACAAGGGAGGCGATGCGCAGCCATTGGGTGATACCGCCGCAGCGCGACACATCCAGCTGGACGCAGTCGACGGCTTCGGCCCGGCACAGGCGCTCGAAGTAGAACACGTCTGTACCGTATTCACCCGCGGCGACGTCGGCAGCTATCGCCTCCCTGACGGTCCGCAGGCCGGCCAGGTGGTCGGAGGAGACAGGCTCTTCAAACCACGCCAACCTGGAGTCGCCGGCCGCTTCGTAAACCCTCACCGCTTGTTTTGCCGTGTAGGCACCATTGGCGTCAACGAACAGCTCAGCGTCGTCTCCTATGGCGGTTCTGGCCTGATGAATGCGCTCCAAATCCCGGGGAATGGCGTTCCCCCGGTCCTGTCCGATCTTTATTTTGACCCGTGGGATGTGCTGGCCGTGCACCCAGCCGCCCAGCTGGTCCTCCAGTTGCTGGCGGGAGTAGGTGGTGAACCCGCCGCTGCCGTAAATATCGACCTCGTCGCGCACCGCTCCCAGGAGGCGGTAGAGGGGAAGGTCAAGCAGGCGTGCCTTCAAGTCCCACAGGGCACAGTCCACCGCGGAGATCGCGTAGCCGGCGAGCCCGCTGCGGCCGGTATTGCGCACGGCCTGCAGCATCGCCAGCGCGGCTCCTCCGGTATCCCACGCAGACCGTCCGGAGACGGCTGGCGCCAGCAATCCTGTGATCAGCTGGGCGCACGAGGGTGGAGCGTAGGTCCAGCCAAGCCCTTCGCAGCCGCCGGCGCTGGTCCGGACCACCACCATCGTGGTGGCGTCCCAGGCGAAGGTGCCGTCTGCCTCGGGGATATCGGTGGGAATCGTGTAAGTGCTGACGTCCAGGCCGGTGAGGGCCGGATCGGGTCTGGTTCCCGTGGCGCGCATGGCTCAGCCTTTCCTGTGCGGGAGGAATACCTGCAGTGTGGTTCTAGCTTCCCGAGATCGGTTCAGCAGGTAATCTTCGGACTGTGGTTCTGGCATGGTCCGTTCCTTGGGTGGCGGCGGCCCGGATACGCGGCCGGTAGTTCGCTCAGGCCGCATTGTTGGCCCCGCCCGCGATCAGCCGTTCAGCGGCGCGCGCTGCGACCGCCATGATGGTCAATGCCGGGTTGGCGCTTCCTTGGGTGGGCAGCACGCTGCCGTCCGTGATGTAGAGGTTGGGCACGGCGAAGCTGCGGCACTCCGCGTTCACGACGCCGTGGCGCTCGTCCGCCGCCATCCTGGCCCCGCCCACCAAATGCGCGTAGCGCTTGATGGTGATGACCTCATCGGCCCCGGCGGCCTTAAGGATCTTCTCCATGACGTCCTGTGCGGCGCCCATCAGTCGGCGGTCGTTTTCGCACTGGGAGTAGTGGAAGTGCGCTACCGGCATCGCGTTTCGGTCCTTTTCCTGTGCCAGGGTGACGCGGTTATCCGCCTGCGGCAGGAATTCACACAGGGCGCCAAGGCAGGCCCAGTGCACGTAGTCGCTCATGTATGCGCGCAGCTTTCCTCCCCAGTGCCCCTGGGTGGCGACGTGCTCGGCCCAGGTGATGGGCAGCGGTGACACTGTCTGTATAGAGAACCCGCGCTTGTACGGCTTGGAAGGGTCCGTTTCGTAGAAGTCCTCCGTGCTGACCTCCGGTGGGGGCGCCTTCCACATCCGCACTTCAGCGTCGAACCGGCCCGCCGTCTGGGGTGCCCCCTGGACCATCAGGTACCTCCCCACCTGGTCGAAGTCGTTGGCTAACCCGTCCGGGAAACGCTTGGAGGTGGAGTTGAGCAGCAGGCGGGGGGTCTCGATGGAGTAGCCGGCGACGGCGACGATTCGGGCGCGCTGGAAGCGCGTGCGGCCGTGGCGGACGTAGTGTACGCCGGTGGCTTTGCCCGTGGTGTCGTCCACTTCAATCCTGGTCACCATCGAGTCAGCCCGTACTTCTGCGCCGTGGTGCAGGGCATCCGGGATATGGGTGATCAGGGGTGAGGCTTTTGCGTTGACCTTGCAGCCCTGCAGGCAGAAGCCGCGGTAGATGCAGTGTGGCCGGTTGCCGAAGCGGCCGTTGGAGATCGCGACTGGGCCGACCTTCGCGGTGATACCGCAGGCCAGTGCGCCGCGCAGGAAGAGCTCACCGTTCCCGGAGACGGGATGCGGGCGGTGCGGATACGAGTGTGGATCGCCCCACGGCCAGTGTTCCCCGGCCACCGGAAGTTCGCCTTCGATGTCCTCGTAATACGACTTAAGATCCTCGTACTCGAAGGGCCAGTCGGCGCCCACGCCGTCGGCCCGGTAGGTGTGAAAGTCACTGGGATGGAATCTGGGGGTGTAACCGGCATAGTGCACCATGGAGCCGCCCACGCCGCGGCCCGAGTTGTTTGAGCCAAGCGGCACCGGATCGTCCCCGGAAATTACCCGTGGTTCCGTCCAGTACAGGTGATGCGAGGCCGCCTCGTCGCTGACCCAGTCGCGCTCCGGGTCCCAAAACGGGCCCGCGTCCAGGGCCACGGCCTTCCAGCCGGCGCGGGCCAGACGCTGCAGCAGGGTAGAACCGCCCGCGCCGCAGCCGACTATCACTATGTCAACCTCGTCCTCGTCCCGGAACCGCGCCATGTCGGTGCGCATGGCATGATTTGTTCCCGGTACGGGAGGCAAGAGCCATGCAGAGGCATTCCGATCCCTCACCGGCGCCATCAGTGCCGCCTCCCTTTCCTGGATTTTGTTTTGGGACTGGCCGGATCCTGTCCGGGGCGGGCATCCGCCACTTCGAAAGGCTCACGGGCGTCCAGTCCAAGATTCTTGTATCCGCGTGGATAAGCGGGCCCGGCAAAACCAATCTCATCCCAGGCCAGGGGATGCGAGTAGAAGGCCGTGCACGCATACCGGGTCCAGAGGCTCCACACCTGGGATGCCTGCCGCCCCCGCCACTGTTCGGCGTGGTGAATGTCCGTCAGGAGGTCTTCCTGCTCATCCCAGGACAGCTCGCAAAACGCGTTCCCGCTCCGTGCCCGGGCCTCGGCGTCCAGCGCCGCGAGGGTGCTGCGCCAGGCCGCCGGATCCGGTTCCATGCCCTCGTAGTGCCAGCCGTCGGTCTGGTCCTCGGCCAAACGTGAGTCGACCATGTTGACCACCGGGACCCGGGGTTCCTGGCGCTGGTCCAGCAGTTGGTCAAACAACGCCCTCGCTGCTGCCTCCTCCGCGACGGTGAAGAAGCGCAGGTCGGCCGGCCGGCCGAGGCGTGCCAGGACGACGCCTTGCGTCACCTGATCCCAGTGCCCGGACTGCCCCTGGGCATCGAAGCCGGGGAAGCGGCCGCCCCCGTCCTTCGGGTCCAGCGGCAGGGCCGTCACTTTTCCCTCCTGAGCACCGCGGCGAGCAGACCCATGCCGCCCACCAGAGTCACCAAGAGCGGGGCCAGCAGCGGAGGCCCCATTTCCATGTTGTACTTCAAGTTCGAAAACCCGCCGGGTTTCTGCGCAATGCCCCGGGCGTGTAGATATGTTCCCTGCAGGCCGTTGGCGACAATCGCTGCGGAGGCCAGGGGGAGCGCCGTTTTGGCCATCCGCCTGCTGAACACTCCAGCCACGCCGGCAGCTGCTCCGATCGGTCCGAGGGCAACAGGGATCCACATCAGTTTGTTGCCAAAGCTTGCCTTGTCATGCTCAAAATAGATTTCTGCGGCGGTCACGAGGGCGCCGATCGCGGTAAGCCCGGAAAGGGACCGCTCGAAGTGGCCGGTTTCCACGTTGCGGATCATCCGGTCTATCCCGTGGACGGTTGCCCCGGGTGTAACTGGTGTCTTCATGGCGCTCCTTGTCGTCAGACTGGTTCTGCCGCGACGCAAATATTTCACTTGCGCAACAGATGGATGGATACTCGTGGTGTGGCACATTCAGAAGATGCAGAACAAGCCGCCGGTGTGCGGACCATGCCGTTGGGCGGCAGTGAGGTGGATGCGGTGGTCCGGGCGGCCAACGTCTTGCTCCGGGTCGCCGCGCAGTCAGTGGCAGAAGTAGAAGACGTGGTGACGACGCCGCAGTTGCGGGTGCTGGTGCTCATCGCGAACCGCGGGCCGCAAAACCCCGGTGCTGTGGCTGTCGAACTGGGGGTCCATCCCTCGAACGCCACGCGAACGTGTGACAGGCTGGTACAGGCCGGGCTGATTGAACGGGGAGAGGATCCGCAGGACCGCCGCCTGTCCAAGCTGGTCCTCACCGCCAAGGGCATGCAACTGGTGGAGCAGGTCATGTCACACCGCCGTGAAGCGATAGCAGCGGTCCTGGAACACCTGCCCGCCCAGACCCGGAAGTCCCTGACCGAGGCCATGAACGCGTTCGCGAAGGCCTCCGGGGAGACTGAAACCGAAGACGGGCGCTTCGCCCTGGACCTCCACCGCTGAATCGACATAGTTTCACCGCCGCTTGCGGCGGGCCGCTGGCGGGAGCGCCGAGGGCCGGCGCGGCCTGATCCGGCCGCTCAGGCCAAATTCCGTACCTGCGAACAGGCCGGCAATCACAGCGTCCAGCGCGGCGACCCTGCGGCGCTGCCGATCCGTAACCGCCAACCCCACCATGCTGGCCGAGTGCAACGAGTCCACCACGCCGGCGCCGAGGTGCAGCAATCGGGAGGCGGGCGCAGCACCAACGACCAGCGCCTGCAGGAGGTGCCTTGCGCCAAGAATACGGACCACTGCGCGAACCCGCCGGTCCGGCTGGTGTCCGAGCGCCAAGCGGAAGATCATGCCCGGAAAGGCCAGCTGGCACAGTCCGTACGCTGCCCGGGTGGCTTCCATCGCCCTCACCGCCCTGTCCTTCCCAGCAGCGAAGCGCCGAAAGCCCACAGACCCAACGCGGTGGCACCGGCAGCCGCAAGGAGGGTGCCGTGGTGGTGGGAGGCCCATAGTTGGGGGCTCCGCGCCGCCGAGCGGGCATCAAACGCCCCATGGGTGCCGAAATCCCGGTCCTCGTCGGCCGGTTCCCAGAGGTTGACGGGCTGTTCCGGGTCGCGGCGTTGCGGCCTCTGCTGCGAGGCGAATCCTTTCCGGGCCAGGTACCTGTCAAGCAGCCCGGGGGCCACGGCGTTCGCCACCAGGGTGGCTGCGGTGCTGGCCCCCACCCAGTACTCCCGGCGCTGCGGATGGGCGGCGGCATAGAGCACCCCGCGGGCAGCGACTTCCGGCTGGTAGATCGGCGGAACCGGCTGGGCCTTGTTCGGCAGTCTGGAAAGCACCCAGCTGAACTGTGGTGTGTTGACCGCGGGCATTTGCACCATGGTCGTTTTGATCGGACTCCCGTCGTGCAGCAATTCGCAGCGAAGTGATTCATTGAAGCCCTGGATGGCGTGCTTGGCGCCGCAGTAGGCGGACTGGAGCGGGATGCCCCGGTAGGCCAGCGCCGAGCCGACCTGGACGATGGTGCCCCGGTTGTGTTTCTTCATGCGGTCCAGCGCGATCATTGTTCCGTAGACGTATCCCAGGTAGCTGACGTCGGTGACGCGTTTGTACTCCTCCGGCTTGATCTCGGCGAAGGGGGCGAATACGGAAGTGAAGGCAACGTTGACCCAGATGTCAATCGGTCCCAGTTCCTGCTCTATGCGGCTTGCTGCCGCGTCGAGGGCATCATGGTCGGACGTGTCCACCGCGATGGTCAGGGCACGGCCGCCCGAGTCTTCGACTTCTTTGGCTGCACCGGCAAGCCCTGCCTCGCCGCGCGCCAGCAGGGCGACGGAGGCACCATGCCGGCCAAAGGCAATGGCCGTGGCCCGCCCGATACCGCCGCTGGCGCCGGTGACAACGATTGTCTTGTCCCTGAAGGTGTTCATGCGTGCTCCTCGTCCTCGCCCGGGCAAGCTCGCCCGGAGGTGGTTGGTGGTGCTCACTGTCAAGAATTCAGGCCCCGCCATGGTGGCGGGGGATCCGCCAGCCGCCGGGATGTTTCCAGCAGGGCTGCGTGCACAAAGGCCTGGGGGAAGTTCCCCCGGAGTTGGCGTTGTTCGATGTCGTACTCCTCTGTGAAGAGTCCCGGGGAGCCGCAGGCGGCACGGTTTCTTTCGAACCAGCGAGCCGCTTCCGTGGTCTCCCCGCTTTGGTGGAGGGCCATGGCCATATCGAAGCCGCACAGCAGGAAGGCGCCTTCGGATTGGTCCAGCGGCCGTCCGTCCTGGCGGAAGCGGTACAGGTACCCGTCGTGGGCAAGGTCGTCCCGGATCGCTTTGAGAGTGGCCACGGACCGGGGATCGTCGGCCGGAAGGGCGCCCCGGATTACCGGGAGAAGCAGGGACGCATCGACCCGGTCGTCGTCGGGTGCCCGTTGCCACCGTCCGCTGGAATGCAGGCAGTCGTTGGCCACATCGGTAATGAGGGCGTCAGCCTGCGAGGTCCACGCGGCCCCCTGTTGCGGCGGGGCATTGCGGCCGATGGCGCGCAACCCGGCGGCGCAGATGAGGCGGGAGTGGGCCCACCTTCTGTTGTCGAGTTCCCACATGCCCGCGTCAGGTTCCTGCCACCGCGCCATGATGGCCTCCGCGCAGATCTCCGCCGCCTTCCAGTGCTCGAGGTTCAGACGGTCATGCTCCGCAGCGGCGGCGAACAGCAGCAAGGACTCCCCGAATGCGTCCAGCTGGAACTGGTCATTGACCCAGTTGCCGGCCTTGCCGGACCCCCCGGGGTAGCCGGGCAGCCCAACATCCCATTCATCCGGGACCCGGCCCCCCTCGGTGGTGTAGGCCGGCTTCATTTCCGGTCCGTCCGTGAGCAGCCTCGCCGAAACAAAACCGACCGCGCTATCCAGCAGCGGAAACATCTTGCAGGCCGCCACCGACTGGCCGACAAAGCACTGATCCCGGATCCACGCGTAGCGGTAGTCGTAGTTCCTTTTCTGCCCGGCCCGTTCGGGCAGGCCCATGGTCGACGCGGCGACCATGGCTCCTCCCACCCCGGTCATTCCGCGAAGAACGGCGTAGGACTGCCGGCAGTCGTCCGCGGATATGGTGTTGTCGAAGCGGGGGACTGCCGAGTGCCACGCATTTTCTGTCGCGCTCCACGCCGGAGCGGCCTGCACGGGCTCCGCGGGCAGTTCGCGGTTGGAGATTTCCAAAACCAGATCGTGGTGTTCGCCTTCGGCAAGTTGGAGAACCACTTCGAGTCCTTCCGATCCCGCCTTCGCCCCCGGCGCGCCGCCGAGGCGGATCCTGAGGTCTCCGGAGCTCGCGGTCCATAGACCGTCGGCACAGGAAAGCCTGGTCATCTTGTGCTTGCCGAAGTTCGCTCGGGCGTCCAACGTCACCCGCACGGTTACCTGGCCCCGCGCGGCACGGATCCGGCGCAGCAGCACGGCCCGGGTTGGATCCCCGGGGTACGCCAGCGCTTCCCGGCATTCAATAATTCCTGAGCCGGTTACCCACCGGCTCACCCAGATCAGCGTTCCGTCCTCGTACTGTCCGCCCCAGACGTTGTGCGGGTCGGTAGGCGTCACGGCGTACGTTCCGGGGCCGCCCAAGAGTCCCGAGAACACCGCGTCGTCCTGCCATTGCGGTGCACACATCCACACCACTTCCCCACCGGGGCCTATTAGGGCCGCACGGGCGCCGTCGGCAACCATTGCGTACTCACGTAAAACGTGAGGGGGAAAGCCCGGAAGCGAATTACTAAGCATGTTATGTAGCCTAAGCGCAATAATTGCGTTATCGCAATGAATAACCTGAAGAATTGCTGGGCGCCCGGCGGTGGCCGAGCTGGGATGGGGAATCGGCGGGGCGTTCCCTAGTGTTGTTTCTCTTCACGGTCCTGGCCGAGGTGGAGCTTTCCTTTGACCCGTTCGATTCCTTCGGAGACGAGAGCCTTGGCGGAGTCGCGCATGACATCGATCGCGTCGGGGTCTTTCTTGAGGAGGGCTTCTGCGGTGTGCTTGGCGAATTCAAGGGTGATATGCGGGGGAAGGGGAGGGACGTTTCTGCTGGTGTAGGCGTCGATGATGGTCACACCACGGTGCGCGAATGCGGCGTCCCAGGCGCCGGCGACCTCACTGTCGGTCTTGACCCGGACGCCGGTGAACCCGAGCAATTCCGCCCACCCGGCGTAGTCAACGGACAGGACGTCCTGTGAGGTGGACCATACGGGATTGGCGTCCTCGGTACGCATTTCCCAGGACACCTGTGTGAGGTCGTTGTTGTGCAGCACCATGATGATCAGCTGCGGATTCTCCCATTCCTGCAGGTATTTCTTGATTGTGATCAGTTCGTTCAGGCCGAGCATCTGGAAGGCCCCGTCACCGATGGTGCAGATAACAGGGCGGTCCGGATAGGCGAACTTTGCCGCTGTGGCGTAAGGCATCGCGGCGAGCATGCTGGCAAGGCGTCCGGAAAGATCACCGAGCATGCCGCGGCGGAGTCGGATGTGGTGGCCGTACCAGTCTGCCGTGGATCCGGCGTCGGCGGTGACGATGGACTGCGGGGGCAGGCGCTTGTTCAATTCGTGGTAGACGCGTCGGGGGTTGACGCCGTCCTGATAGGTCAGCATCGCCTGGGCTTCCATCTCGTTTTCCCACTCCACCATTTCCTCGGCAACGGTGTTCTGCCAGGAGAGGTCGGTTTTCGCCTCCAGATGCGGGATAAGCGCGGTGAGGGTTGCCTTCACGTCACCCCACAGGTTGAGTTCGGTGGGGTAGCGCAATCCCATTTGCTCGGGCTTGAGGTCGACTTGGATCGCGCGTGCCTGTCCGCTCTCGGGCAGGAACTGGCTGTACGGGTAGTTGGTGCCGAGGAATACGAGGGTGTCGCATCCGCTCATCTGGTGGGCACTGGGCAGGGAGCCGAGGAGACCGAGTTGCTGCGAGTGGTGCGGCACGTCGGAGGGGATCACTTGTTTGGCGCGAAGGGCCGTGATCAGGCCGGCACCGCAGAGCTCGGCGGCCCTGAGGACCTCGTCGGTGGCCCCGTTTGCGCCGTGGCCGACAATGAAGGTGACTTTACTGCCAGCATTGATGATGCCGGCGGCCTTCACGATCTCGCTTTCCGGGGGGACGATTGAGATGGACGGGGCTACGGCACTGGAGCGTGATACCCAGTTCTGCGGAGTGAGTTCGGGCATCTTCATTCCCTGCACGTCATGGGGGATGATGATCACGGCCGGGCCCAGCCGTACCCTGGCGGTACGGAAGGCGGTGTCAACGACAGCCTGGGCCTGCTCGGGTGAGACGATCGTCTGGACGTACACGGCGACATCCGACAGCGTGCGTTCGAGATTGCTCTCCTGCTGGGTGAAGGTGCCCAGCGCGTTCAGCCCCTGCTGGCCGACGATCGCGACGACCGGCTGGTTGTCCATTTGAGCGTCGTAGAGGCCGTTGAGCATGTGGAAGGCGCCGGGGCTGGAGGTGGCGACGCAGACGCCGACTTCACCGGTGAATTTGGCGTGGGCGGTTGCCATCAGCGAGCAGATCTCCTCGTGTGTGGGGCGCACATACTTCAGGCCCGCCTCGTCGCGTTGGGCCTTCTCCAAAGCGCCATCGAACTCGCCGATCCCGTCTCCGGGAAAAGCGAAGATGCGGCTGACTCCCCATTCCCTGACGCGTTGGACCACAAAATCGCTAACAGTTGCCATGGTTCTTCCTCCTTCTTCCGGTGTTGGGGGCCAGTCGGCGGCGTACGGCGATGGCCGTGACGGTCATCGTGAGCAGTTGGCTGCCTAGCTGAGGACCGCCGGCGCACCGCGGTACTTTGTTCAGCTGCCAGTCCGGACTGCGGCAACGGCGAGGACGAAGCCGGTGAGAGCAGAGGCGGCGCACAATATCCAGAGCACGCCGACGACGCCGCTGTTCTGCCGTACGACGCGCGGTCCCGCCGTGGAGGCGGCACCTGCCCGAACCAGGGCGGTGCCCGCGCTGGCGATGGCGATTGTCCAGCACAGCCACTGGATGACGGCTGTTGAACCCTGTTCCATGGTTTTCCCTTTCTAAAGGGGCATGTGCGGCAGGCGGCCGGCACGGACGTTCCTTGCATTTACGCTATCATTGCGTAAGCGCAATGGAAATAAGTTCACGCGGCCTCCTTGCCGTGACACCCGGGGACGCCCGCTGTGGGACGCGGTTCCGAAGGCCGCCGGGGATACCACTGCGTAAGCGCAATTGAATACTCCGTGAGTGGGTCAGCGAGCCCGGATTGGATCGTGGTAGTGATGGGGTCTTTGCCTCTGTGGCTTTTGATTGCTATTTTCGTCAGCGCCTCGGCCGTGATTTGGTTCGCTGGCATCCAGCTCTCCAGGAAGACCGACATTCTGGACAAACGATTCCATCTCGGCTCAGCTTTAGGCGGGTTGATCCTCCTGGCCATAGCGACGAATCTTCCCGAACTTGCCATCACCGTCAGCGCCGCCATCTCGGGGGAGCTGGAAGTGGCTGTGGGCAACATCCTCGGCGGCGTTGCGTTGCAAACGGTCGTCTTGGTGGTGCTGGACATCTTCGGCATCAAGGGAAAGCATCCCCTGACTTATAAGGCTGCGTCTTTGACGCTCGTCATCGAGGCCGTGACGGTCGTCGCGGTGCTTGCAGTGGTCATCGCCGGAAGCCAGATGCCGTCAGGAGTGGTGTTCGCGCGCCTGACGCCGAGTGCGGTTCTGATCGCAGTCGTATGGGTTGTGGGTTTGTTACTTGTCCAGCGTGCGCAGAAACACCTTCCCTGGCAGGAGGAAGGCGAGGCCCCGGAAAGCCAGTCCGAACCCAGGGGCCACAGCAAGGCAAAAAGTCAGCACGACTCCACGAAAACAAAGGGCACCGGCGCTTCGGTTGCTGTTTTTGCTGTCGCCGCCGTCGCCACCCTGATCGCCGGCGTCGTGCTTGAACAAAGCGGCAGTGCAGCAGCGGACCAGCTTGGTCTCTCGGGTGTGCTCTTCGGCGCCACTGTGCTGGCCCTGGCAACGTCCCTGCCGGAAATTTCTACCGGCCTCGCCTCGGTACGCCAGGGTGATTACAAGCTGGCAGTCAGCGACATTTTTGGCGGAAACGCCTTCCTTCCGGTTCTTTTCCTTCTGGCAGTCCTCATCTCCGGCAAGGCGGTCCTGCCGCAGGCCCAGGCCACCGACATCTATCTCACGGCCCTGGCGATCCTCCTCACCGTCGTTTACCTGCTGGGTCTGCTTTTTCGGCCCCAACGGCGCATAGCGCGGATGGGGGCCGATTCCCTTATCGTGCTGGTGCTCTATGCGCTCGGCGTCGCCGGACTCTTCGTCGTGGCCGGAGGATGAGGCGGGCAGTGCTGTTGCGCAGGCTACGAGGCCCGGTTGGCGCCAAAGGCCCCATCGGCGAGACATACGCGACGGGGGAAGCCTGTGGCGTTAAGAGCAGGGCCCTTGCCACACCCTGCGAGCGGGAAGCAGGGAACCACGATGAAAGGAAGCCCCATGACCACTGATCCAAGCAAAGCCGGCGCCGTGAATGCTGAGCCACTCACCGTGGACCCTACCGGGCAGGACCCCACCGTTAAGGACCCTGCTGCGGATAAGGACCCTGCTGCGGACGCGAAGCTGCAGCTTCAACTTGCTATTTTCGAGGCAAGCCAGGACTCCGAAGGTAAAAGCCTCGCCGAGATTCTTGAAAGCCTGCGGTCCGCCTTCGCCGCCCGCGGCGTTGCGGAACCGCCGGCCACTTGGTTGGAGTCCGTCGCCTCTTCAGCGTTCTATGGTGAGCCCTACCTCATTGATTTCCCCACTGCGGTCGCAGCAGACGCCGCCGTGCCCGCTCCGAATCAAGAAGTCCGGGACCGCCTCGCGGGCCGCCGCGAACTTCGGGCGGAAAAGCTTCCGCCCGGAATCTTCCCCTCTACGGACGACTGGGATGTTCCTGTCATCGAAGCTCCCGCGGGTGGCCCCGAGGCTGTGAAGCCGGCCGTCATTTCTCGGCGGGCGACGGGAATCGCTGTGGGCTTGGTTTTCGTAGGAGTCGTGGTTGCGGCCATAGTCGTCCAGTCTGCGCGGGCGTCCAACCGGCACCGGACGCCCCTGCGGGCCAACCCCCGCGGAGGGGAAGCCGGCTAAGGCGGCAAGCTCAGCGGCCCACTGGCTCCCCGCCGCTCTCCAGTTGGATGAAAGGTTCTTCCATGACGGAACGTGGTGGAGTTCCGCTTCAACGTCTAGTCCTCCTGAGACCGCAAAGGGATGGCCGCCGGGAACACCTGTTCTCGGCGGCCATGCACTTTTTCGGGCCGAGTGAAAATGAAGCCGCCTGCAAGCCTCGGCTGAGACCTCTCATTCGGACGGATGACGGCTCGACTCGTCCGCAGCAAAACGCTGGCGTGCTGTGTTCAGTCCTGGTCCGACCGGAACGTGGCCGGTTGCGGCTGCCAGCCCGAAGACTGGCATGTCGCTGTACATGCTTTCCCTGCCACCCGGGATTGTTTCGTAGGTCTCATGCCATATGCCGACGTCACCGGTGCCGGCAGATTCGCGCATGAACCTGCGCCAGGGCTCAAGGTGCGGCGCTGACCGGTCCGCCGCGAACCGTTGCAGATGCTCCGGGCTCTTCCAATAGCTGACAATGATGGTGGTCCGGCCGAACCATTGCTGGTAGCCCAGCAATCCGGCCTCCGGCGTCTTGGCCAGATAGTCGAGCATCTTTGGCATGGACGCGCCCACGCTTGCCACCTTCCCGAACTTTCGCCACCGGTTCGCGCGCATCCCGATGAGGAAGACCGTAACCGGGCCCCTGGGAGCGGCAGTGAATCGGCCTTTTTGCACTTGTGTCATCATTATTTCCTTTCCATAACAGTGTTACGGAACAGTGTTATGCCATACTGGGCAAATGGCAAGACCTGTAGTTCATGACGATGCCCTGCGCCGCAGCCTGCTGGAAACCGCAGCCTCCCAGATCGCCAGCGACGGCGCCGCCTTCGTGTCGCTGCGCGGTCTTGCTGCTGCCGCGGGGACCTCGACGACGGCGGTCTATTCACTCTTCGGAGGCAAAGCGGAACTGCTGAGTGCCGTGCTCGACGACGGCTTCGCTTCCTTTGCTGCCTCCCAAAAGGCGGCAGCTGCCGGGGGCCTCGAAGCACTGGGGCGGGCCTACCGGGCCTGGGCGCTGGAGCATCCGGTCCTCTACGGCCTGATGTTCGGCGGCTCATTGGCCAGCCAGGTGCCGTGCCGCCCGACGCCAGGAGCCGTTGAGCCAGCGATCGGGCCGCTGTTCGCCGCCGTTACATCAGCGCTGCCCGGAGCATCGGAGGATGAGATCGCCTCGGCGGTGGGAGTTGTGTGGGGCCAAGTCCATGGACTGGTGTCCCTGGAACTTGCCGGGACGCCAGCGGCCGGCTGGACTTGGGACGCGGCGTATGATGCCGCACTCGGGCAGATTGACCGCTCGCTGGGAGCCTAGGGAAGGACCTTGGCCCCAAGCGAAGGAAGGTTGGAAGTGGAGGTCTGACGGCCGTTGGTCCGGCTCCGCAAGTTATTCACATGTGGCAGGATTCTGAACCGCGCAACCTGCTGTCCGTTCAGAATCGGTCGTATGGGAATCCGATACTACGCCTACGCATTTGACCGTGATCAGGCCCGGAAAGCACTTGCTGACCCGCGCGCCGTGATCGGCCCCGACCCGCTCGCGGACGCATTCGGCCTTGAGCCTGGCTTCATTCAGGGCGTCACAGACCTCCGGCAATCTCTGCCGGAGCGCGACCTCCTTTATCTCGATAAGGCATGGCCGTATTTGCAGCGGCTAACCGCTCCCCGCTCTTCGGGTGCCGCGGCCAGAGCTTCCTACCGGATGTTCGAAGGGCAGGTGACACACTCCGACGATGGTTTTTCCTGGTACCCGTGGGTGCGTGCACTTCCGCCGCACGAGGTCGCACTGATTGCCCGGGACCTTGAAGCGATCAACCACCGCGACATCAACTCCGCCTTGGGCGGGTCCTGCTCATACGGCCAGTCGCTGGAGTCCGAGGTGGCCTATGCCGCCGCTTTCCTGGACAGAGCGAAAGTCTTCGTCAGCGCGGCCGCCTCGGACGGGCGCGGATTTGCCTACATCATCGGTTGATGGAGGTTCAGCAGCAACGGGCGGGACGTCGGGGGCGACCATTGTGTCCACCGGGAGCAGCCCCCGCTGCTGCTCTTACGCAGGGGCGATCGTCGTGTCCGGCGAGGGGGCCGGGACGGCAGGTTCGGGGCGGGCCACCGTTTTGTAAATGGTCCATCCGACGGCGGTAAGGGGCACCGCGAGCAGCGCACCGATGACGCCGGCCAGTGTCGCCCCGGCGGCCAGGGCGAGGATGATGACCAGTCCGTGGATTCGCAGGACATGCCCCATGAAGAGGGGCTGGAGGATGTGGTGTTCAAACTGATTGGCGGCGACCAGAATGATCAACACCACCAGGGCCGGCACCGGGCCGTTCTCGACCAGGGCGACCAGGACGGCCAGGCTTCCCGCCGCCGTCGCCCCGATGATCGGAATGAAGCCGCCCAGGAAGACTACTGCGGCCAGCGGCAGCGCAAGCGGCACTCGAAGGATCAGCAGCCCAATCAAAACAATCAGGGCGTCGATGCCCGCGATGATGAGCGTCCCGCGGACGTAGCCTCCCAGAACAACGATGCTGCGGTTCGCGGCAAGATGTGCCGTTTCCCGGCGATCCGCGGGGAGGAAACCGATAAGAAAGGCGCGGATCTTCTCGCCGTCCTTGAGGAAGAAAAACAGAATCACGGCCGTCAGGACCGTTCCTGCCGCTATCTCCCCGGCGGTCCTCAACCCGGTCAGTGCATCGGCGCCAAGATTTCCCCCGGCCAGGAACTTCTGGACCTCGGTTTTGAATGCGTCGATTTGAGCGTTAGACAGGGCGACCGGCCCGGTGGTGATGAATTCCTGGAGTTGTCCGACGCCGGCCTCAGCCCGGGCTGCCAGAGCAGGGGCCTGTTGCCGTACCAGTGTCACGATGCCCCCGACGACGCCGGCCGCCGCGGCCAGGATCACCAGGAACGACGACAGCACGGCCAAGGCCCGCGGCCAACCGTGCGCTGCCAGCCACCTGACGACAGGTGCCATCGCTGACGCCAGGATTAGGGCGATGAGGACGGGGGTCGTTACGAGCGGAACCCGCGTCGCTACGGTCACAACGATCCAGACCAGTGCGGCCAGGGACACTATCTGGATGGCACGGATGCTTGACCGGCCGAGCCGATCCGTCCATAGCCTGCCCAACCGGGGTGCAAGGGTCGGGGAGTTCGGTGGGCCCTGCGGCGTCCCCTCGCCCGATTCAACCTGGTTCATGACACGCCACCCTGCCGGTCAGGAAACTCCTGCTTTTGCTTACGGCGGTTCTTCACCAGTTCAACTCCGATCGGAACGAAGGAGGCCAGGACGATGATGATGAAGATCAGGTCGATGTTGGCGCCGATCCAGTCAAAGTGTCCCAGCCAGTATCCCAGCAGCGTGACACCCACACCCCAGAGAAGTGCCCCGGCGGCGTTGTAGAGGATGAACGACCGGTAGCGCATCCTCGCAACCCCGGCCGTCACCGGGAGGAAGGTCCGGACGATGGGTACGAAGCGGGCCAGCACCACTGACCGGCGGCCGTACTTCTCGAAAAAAGCATGTGCCTTCTCCACGTATTCGCCGCGCAGGAGCCTGGACTCGGGTTTGTTGAAGACGGAGGGTCCTGCCTTCCGGCCAATCAGATAGCCAGTCTGGTCGCCGGCGAAAGCCGCCACAAACGCCGCGGCTGCGAGGAGCAGGATGTTTACCTGGATGGTGCCGGTTGAAACGAGCAGGCCCGCCGTGAACAACAGCGAATCCCCGGGCAGGAAGAAGCCGACCAGCAGCCCTGTTTCGATGAACAGGAAAACGCACACGATGGCAACCGCCCACGGCGCGAGGGCCGGGTTGCGCAGGAACTCATTAGGATCCAGCCACGGGGGCAGAAGCCCGGTGACTGGTGTAACCGGGCCGGCGGGCAACGCCGCTGCGAACACAAGTGGGTTCATGCCTCCAGAGTAGGCCAGGGGGGTGCTGGTTTCCGGTGCTGCCGCGCGGGGGAGCAGCAGCACCGATAAGGGGAGAGGACCGTATGCCGGTGCCCGGGCGGGGATAGGTGGCGAGTGTCTGGATCGCGGATTGGGCGGCAGATGGTTGCCTGGAATAACCAAGGGCGTTACCTGGATTTAAGCTGGAATCCGTAGGTTCGTTGGCATGACAAAAGTCTCAAAAACAGCCAGTGGATCCACCAGCGGGCGAGAACCCGGCCCCTCCGTCCTGCGCCAGCTCTCGAAGTCGGTTCGCGCCCGCAAGCCCCTTGCCATTGTGGCGGCGGGCTGCACGTTGGCAGTCCTCGGCGGATTGGGTATCGCTGCCGCTTCGACGCTTCCGTTCGGTCAGCAGCAGGTCGGAACCCAGAACAACGACGGGGAGCAGATCTCCTCGAATCAGGTGATCAACCCCATCGGCGACCGTCTGATGACTCCGTTCGGCAAGATTATGGGCTCGACCGTCAGCCCGGACGGTCGCTATCTCGTCGCGACGAGCGCTGACCGCTCAATCGATGTGCAGGTTTTTGACCTCGCGACCTATAAGCCGGTGGCCGCTGCGGGCACGCTCTCGGATGCCTCATTTGCGGCCGCGGCGGGAAAAGCAGGCTTCGCCAACATGGCATACCAGCACATCACGGATGGCTCCGTAGGCCAGGAAGGCCCGGTCTTCTCACCTGATGGGAAGTTCGTCTACGAACCTGTTGCGGGCGGGATCCTCCGTTACCCTTTCAACCCTGACGGTTCGCTCGGGACCGCCACTGCCATCAGCATCCCCAACGCGGGCGACAAGCAGGCCCTGACTGCCGGCATGGCGTTTTCCCGCGACGGCTCGACCCTGTACGCAGCCGTGAACGGCCAGAACGCGGTCGTCGCAATCGACCCGACGTCGGGTACGGTCAAGCAGACTTTCAGTACGGGCATCGCCCCGCGGCAGCTGAAGCTCGTCGGAACCAAGCTGTACGTTTCCAACGAGGGAGGCAGGCGGGCTCTCGCCGGGGAACCGACCATGGATTCCTACGGCACGCAGGTTCCCGCAGACCCCAAGCTCGGCACCTCCACGACCGGCACGCTGAGCGTTATCGACACGACCGAACCCGCGGCGACGGTATCGTCCATCGACGTTCAGCTGCACCCGACCGCGATGTACCTTGACGGCCCCACGCTGTACGTGGCGAACACCAACAGCGACACCGTCTCAGTGGTGGACACCGCCAGCAACAAGGTTCTACAGACCATCGCGACGCAGCCGTGGGCGTCATCCCGGGTCGGCTATGAACCTACAGCCCTGACTATGCGGGGTGACCACCTGCTGATCTCGCTCGGCCGTGCGAACGCCGTCGCAGTCTACAAAATCAACAAACACGATCCCAGGGACCCGGCCAGCTACATCGGGCTGCTCCCGACGGACTACTACCCCGGCAACATCACCACGGTGAAGAACCAGATTGTAGTCACCAATGTCCGCGGCATCGACGCGCTCGGCCCCGACCAGACCATCAGCGAGGGCCCGGGCACCACGTCGGCGACCGGGCACGGCACGCACTCCACGACGGCCTCGCTCACCAGATTTACCCTGCCCGGTGACGACAAAATACGGCAGTACACGGACACGGTGTTCCGGCAGAACGGGTGGGACGGCAACTCCGCCAAGCAGGCAACGGAGGGTCAGAAGGAAGATCAAAACGACCACGACGCGGCCGTGGCGGTGCCAAAGCGGATCGGGGAACCCTCGGCGATCAAGCACGTGTTCCTGATCGTGAAGGAGAACCGCACCTACGACCAGGTCTACGGCGACATGAAGCAGGGCAACGGCGACGCGTCACTGGCCCAGTTCGGCGCCAAAGTGACTCCGAACCAGCACGCCCTCGCCAGCCAGTTCAGCCTGTACGACAACACCTACGACATCGGTACGAACTCGGCCGAGGGCCATAACTGGATGATGCAGGGCGACGACCCGGCATATACGGAGACGAGCGCCGGTGAGTACAAACGCTCATACGACACCGAGAATGACGTCCTGGGCCACCAGCGCTCAGGGTCCTCTGGACCTCCATACAGGATGCAGGCAAGACCGCCAGGAACTACGGCGAGTTCGACTCCACCGAGGGCAAACCGGCCGGCGCGACGTGGCAGCAGTACTACTGCGCCGCCACGAGCACGATGGCAGGAGGCGACCCGGCAAAGCTGTTCACCCCGGAACTGCAGATGCGCGCCGGCTCGTCCATCCCTTCGCTCAGCACAATCACGGACCCGAACGCGGCGCCGTTCGACACATCGGTGCCGGATATTTACCGGTACGCGACCTGGAAGCAGGACTTTGAGAAGAACGGACCGAAGAACTTCCAGATGACGTGGCTCTCCAGCGACCACACCGGCGGCACCGCCGACCCCAGGGCGCAGGTCGCCGATAACGACCTCGCCGTGGGCAAGATCGTCGACGAAATTTCGCACTCCCGGTACTGGAAGGACTCGGCAATCTTTATCGCCGAGGACGACAGCCAGAACGGCACCGACCACGTAGACGGCCACCGCGCCCCGGTCCAGGTCATCAGCCCCTACGCAGCGCACGGCAAGACAGTCAGCACCTTCTACTCACAGATCAACATGGTGCGGACCATTCAGCAGATCCTCGGCGCCCAGCCGCTGAACCAGAAAGTCGCCGCGGCCACCCCGATGTTTGACGCCTTCACCAACAAGGCCGATCTGACACCGTTCAACGCGGTCCCGAACCAGATACCACTCACTGAGGGTGTGAAGACCGCGCCTGCCTGCGGCCCCGACACCCTGGGCCAGACTGGGCCCGGCGCCGCAGCCGTAAACACCGCCGCAGCCAAAGCCGTCGCTGTCCCGGCACCGATGAAGGAAACTGCCGAACAGTGGGGGACCTGGTCCGAGAGGCAGCACCTGACAGGAAACGGCGCGAAGGAAGACTCTGCGGACCCGAACCTGTTCAACCGCTGGACTTGGTACCAGACCCACAACTGGGAAAGCCCATACCCCGGCGACACCAAGATCTATGGACCCGCTGACGTACCGGGCGTACCCGCGGGCTCATCGAACCACGAGGACGGCTGATCAGCACCGGTCCTCAAACGTTAATGACCACCCCAGAGCGCCGGAGCCTGGTCTCTGGGGTGGTCACGCAGCGGGCGCAGGAAATCGGAGTGAGTTAGTCTGATCCGCGTGGACCGTATAGACGTGGATGACGCTGCGACGCTCATGACCCTGCTTCATGATCGGGGGCGCCCCTCATCGCTCAGGGAGCTGTTGCCGGGGTGGGACATGCTGCAGGCCGACGTCCCTTCCCGGGAACGGGTAGAGACGGCAATGGCGATCCTTGTCGGTTCCGGCCTTGCTGAGGTCGACTCATCCTGGGGGATGCGGCTCACGGAGCAGGGCGGGCAGCTCAGGCGGTCCGCCAAAGCTGCCCGCGGGATGCGGGAGATCCCGGGGGCAATCAGCGATCTGCTGGGAGGCCGCCGATTGGGCCGTGCAGCGCTGAGTTTGCCTCACGAAGTCTTTGACGCGGCGCGCAAGGACTTCCTCGAGACTTCCCAGCGCAGGGCAGAGCGCCGATCGCGACACCGCTGGTGGTGGCCCGACCCGTCCAGGCCCCGTCCAGCGAAGCCGTCGCGCTAGGGTGAGGCGCCGCTGAGCGCTCGTCCGTAGCCTCAATTCCGCTAAAACAGAGGCCAGGGCACCGCGGGCATGTCACCGCTCGGAGCCGGAAACCGTCCCGCCCGGCGCAACCGGATACAGCGCGCGGCGAGCGATTCGATCTCCTCGGCCGTGAGCAGGTCCGCCAGCTCCCGGCCCAGCCCACCGTCCAGCCCCTCGCTGACCCGGCCGATGCCGTCGCGTTCCTCTGCGGTCAGGGCGTCACCAAGCCATCCCCACAGCACTGTGCGCAGCTTGTGGTCACGATGGAACGTAAGTCCGTGGTCCACGCCGTGCCGGTGTCCGTCGGCCATGGCCAGAATATGGTCCCCTTTGCGGTCGGCGTTGTTGACGAGGACGTCGAACACCGCCATCCGTCTGAGCTCTGGCGAGTCCTCGTGAATGAGGGCGACCGACCGTCCGTCCTCGTTCCGTCCTTCGAGAATGTGTTTCCACCCCGTCTCCGGAACGTGGCCGGTCTCCACGAGGTCCACAGGGTTTTGGGTGGGGTCTCGGTCCTGCCAGAGCTGCACCATTCCCAGGCCCAGGGGTCCCTCGCGCAGCCAGGTCTGCGGCACAATGTCCCAGCCGAGGGCCTGGGAGACCAGATAAGCGGCCACCTCCCGGTGAGCCAGGGAGCCGTCGGGAAAATCCCATAGTGGGCTTTCGCCTGCCATCGGCTTATAGACGACCTGCACGTCGCCAATGCCACCCAGGAATGTGGCGTTTGACGCCGTCGTGATGCGGCCGGTGAGCGTCAGTTCGGCGGTCACGAGGTCCGGTGCCGGCATCAGACTTCGGGAAGGGTGCAGATGTGCCCGTCGGCGTCTATGGGATATCCGCACAGCGGACACGTTGGGCGCCCGGCGCCGACGATCTCCCGGGTGCGTTTCGCGAAAGCGCGGGCGGTGCCCACCGGCATGCGTACCAGCACCATTTCGGGCTTTGAATCGCCGTCCGCATCAGGGAACTCGTCGTTGTCATCATCATCGGCATCGGTGATGGGGTAGGCCTCCAGGACGACCTGCGCCGTTGTCGGATCCCAGCCCAAGCTCATGGCGCCGGTTCGGAACTGCTCTTGGACGGCCTCGAGTTCGTCATTGTCGACCAGTTCAATGGGGGTGCTTGCGGGAACACTGAAAGGGTTGCCCTCGACGGTGCTCAGCTGGTCGAGAATCTCGTCGATCTTTTCGGCGAGCAGAGCCGACTGCTGCTTCTCCAGGGCAATGCTCACAATTTGCGCCCCGGCGCGCACCTGCAGATAGAACGTGCGCGCCCCCGGAAGGCCAATGGTGCCGACGACGACCCGATCGGGCCAGGCAAACTCGTGAACACGTGTAGGCATGTCAGTATTTTAGGCACATGAGGTTCATGGCGCCTTCTGCCCTGCACCGCCGCCCACCGGCGCATCACCAGATTGGATGCCGTTCGATAGCCATGACAGATCACCCGCGTCGGTGTTGGTCGCGTAAACGCTTGGCCGGCTGGCGCCGTAGCGCACGATCGATATTGACGCGGGGCCAACGTTGATGCGCTGGAACAGATCAAGGTGCATACCGAGCGCGTCGGCGAGGATTGACTTGATGATGTCTCCGTGGCTCACCGCCGCCCAGACCGCCCCCGGCCCGAACTCGGCTTCGAAGGCTGCATCGTGGCGCCGAATCGCCGCCACTGACCGGGCCTGCATGGTCGCCATGGATTCACCGCCGGGAAAGACGACGGCGGACGGTTGCGACTGCACGACCGGCCACAGCTGCTCGGAGGCGAGATCGCTGAGCTTCCGGCCCTGCCACAGGCCGTAATCGCACTCGGTGAGCTCGGGATCGACCGGGGCGGAGGGCGTGCCCGACTGGCGGTCGAGGATGAACTGGGCGGTCTGCCGGCAACGCTCCAGGGGACTCGATACCACCCCGGCCAGGGGCACGGCAGCTAGCCGGTCTCCGGTTAGAGCTGCCTGGTCGCGGCCGACGTCGTCAAGGCCGACGCCGGGTGCCCGGCCGGCCAGCAGTCCGGTGGCATTTGCTGTGGTGCGGCCATGCCGCACGAGAATGACGGTCGCCATCCACCCAGCCTAACCACCCGTTCGATGCAGGCGTGACCGCCGCCGGGTCCCGTCGAAGAACCCTGGACGGGCCCCCGGCCAGCTCGGCATGCGATAGTGGGGACGCGCCTCCTCCGGCATCTCGCTCCCGCCTGCAACACACAGAGGAACTCCCATGGTGAACGTCCAGACCGAAATACTGATCCGGCAGCCCCGCGAGCTCGTGGCCAGCTATGCGTCCGACCCGGACAACGCACCGGCCTGGTACGTGAACATCCGTTCTGCACAATGGCAGACGCCGCGGCCCCTGGCTGTCGGATCCCGGGTCGCCTTCACCGCGCGGTTCCTGGGCCGAAATTTGGATTATGTCTACGAGTTCACCGAGCTTGTGCCGGGCCACAAACTCACCATGCGGACAAGCCAGGGGCCTTTCCCGATGCGGACCAGCTCCGCCTGGTCTGATGAGAATGGCGGCACCCTTATGACCCTCCGCAATACCGGTGAACCCACCGGGTTCTCGGTGCTTGCCGGCGTCGTTATGGCGCCCATGATGCGCCGGGCCATGCGCAAGGACCTGGAGAAGCTCAAGAGGATCCTCGAAGCCCGCTAGCCGGACACACACGCCGCGGGCCGGGGTTCCCTGGGTCAGTCCCTTCGATTCGCTACAACTTTGAACCCCTCAAGGCCACCGATATGACCTGCTATAGACAGTAATGGGCGATTAACTCGAGGGGCCCCGATCCGCATGGATAGGGGCTTTTTGCGGCATTAGGTCTTTATCCCGGACTCCCGGATTCGTCAATGAATTTCGACAAAATTTACTTAACGGGCCCGCCAATTGTTGCAGCTCGATAACGAACTTTACCGGCGAACAACTTTCATGCCGTTCTGCGCCCCTCCGGGTTTACGCTTCATGCCATGTGAGACGCGCCACACTGCCGCTGGGGGAGTGTGGACGTCTGTCTGGTGCCTCAGGCGCCGGTCTCATCCACACCACAGAAACAAGGAGGCGGAATGCGATTCGGTCGTATTTCCAAAGCAGTGGGGGTCGCGGCAGCTGCAGCACTCGCACTGAGCGCTTGCGCGGGCAACAGTGGCGGGTCAACCCCGTCGTCCGCGGCGGCAGCAGCCAAATCAGGCGGATCGGCAACAGTCGTCGAGGTGAACGCGTTCAACACGTTCAACTCCAACACCGCTGACGGCAACACGGATATCAACTCGAAAGTCAGCTACGCCACCCACTCCGGGTTCTTCTACATCGATAACAAGCTGAACGTTGTCCGCAACGAAAAGTTCGGCAAGATGGAAAAGGTCTCTGACAACCCGCTGACCGTCAAGTACACCATCAACGACGGCGTGAAGTGGTCCGACGGCACCCCCGTCACCGCCGCCGACCTGGTGCTCCAGTGGGCCGCCTTCTCCGGCTACTACAACGACGCCGACGCGGACGGAAAGAAGGGAACCTCCTACTTCTCCTACGCCGGCGATCCGACCGGCCTGGCGCTGACCGATTTCCCGCAGCTTGGCGACGACAACCGGTCCATGACCATTAAGTACTCCAAGCCCTTCGCTGACTGGGAAATCGCCCTTGGCGGCCCCGGCGTCGACATCCCGGCCCACGTCCTCGCCAAGAAGGCCGGCCTGGCCGACACCAAGGCGTTCTTGGACCTCCTGAAGGGTATGCCGCGCGGCGACGTCAAGAACCCGAAGCCGGCGAACAAGCAGCTCAAGGCCATGTCCGATATGTGGAACACCGGCTTCGACACCAAGACGCTGCCGGCCGACCCGAGCCTCTTCCTCTCCAACGGCCCTTACGTCGTCAAGGCGATGAACCAGGACCAGTCCCTGACCATGGTCAAGAACAAGGACTACAACTGGGGCCCGGAGCCCAAGCTGGACGAAATCACCGTCCGCTACATCGGTGAAGCTCCGGCCCAGGTCCAGGCGCTGAAGAACGGCGAGGCGGACATCATCGCACCGCAGGCTTCCGCTGACACACTGGACCAGCTCAAGGCCCTCGAGAGCCAAGGCGTCACCGTCGACGTCGGCAACCAGCTCTCCTACGACCACCTTGACCTGAACTACAGCGGCCCGTTTGCTGACAAGAACGTCCGCGAGGCCTTCATGAAGACGGTCCCGCGCAAGGACATCGTCGACAAGATCGTCAAAAAGCTGGACGACAAGGCCAAGCCGCTCGATTCCCAGCTCTTCGTCCCGGACCAGGCCAAGTACGCCGACTCCGTCAAGGACAACGGCTCCTCCGCGTACCAGGATGTTGACATCGACGGTGCGAAGAAGCTGCTCAACGGCGCCACGCCGTCGGTCCGCATCATGTACAACAAGGACAACCCCAACCGTGTTGACGCCTTCTCCCTGATCCGTGAGTCCGCCGCCAAGGCAGGCTTCAAGATCGTCGACGGCGGCCTCGGCAAGTCTGACTGGGGCAAGGCCCTCGGTGACGGCAGCTACGATGCCACCATCTTCGGCTGGATCAACTCGGGCGTCGGTGTCTCCGGTGTTCCGCAGATCTTCAAGTCCGGCAACGGCTCGAACTTCAACAAGTTCAGCGATCCCGAAGCTGACAAGCTGATGGACGAACTGATCGTCACCACCGACAAGGCCAAGCAGGATGACCTCATCCAGCAGGTCGACAAGAAGATCTGGGCTTCCAGCTACGGCCTGCCCCTCTTCCAGGCTGTTGGTGTGGACGCTTACAGCGACCGCATCACCGGCGTGAAGTACATGCCGAACCAGACCGGTGTCTGGTGGAACTTCTGGGAGTGGGCACAGAAGTAGCCCGCAACCGCAAGTGACACTTGCTAGCTGAAGGCGTCGGGACCACGGCTTTACGGTCCCGACGCCTTTCTAGCGACCCTCCCCGGCGATGACTGGCGCGGCCGCGTCGGCCGGGGGCATCCGGCCTAATTCTGCGACCGGTCCGGGCGATCCCTGGGCCCGAATACCGAGGTTCTATTCCCCATGGTGACCTACATAGTCCGGCGGCTCATGACTGCCGCCCTCATTCTTCTCGGCGCATCCTTCCTGGTGTACATCCTGACAGCGGCGTCAGGTGACCCCCTCGAGGAGTACCGCGCCATCAGCGCAGCCAACAAGCAGCAGCTGATGGACGCCCGCACCGAACTCCTGCAGCTGGACGTCCCCGCGCCGCTGCGCTACTTCAAGTGGCTCGGCGGGGCCGCCCAATGCCTCGTCCCGTTCGCCAATTCCTGCGACCTGGGCAAGAACATCGTCGGGCAGCCGGTGACCGACGCCCTGGGCCACGCCCTGATCCAAACCCTGACGCTGATTACCGGAGCTACCGTGCTGGCCATCCTGATCGGCATCACGCTGGGAATCATCACCGCCCTGCGCCAGTACAGCGCGCTGGACTACGGTGTCACGTTCATGGCGTTCCTCTTCTTCTCCCTCCCCATCTTCTGGGTGGCCGTCCTGCTCAAGGAATTCGGCGCCATTGGCTTCAACAACTTCCTGCGCAATCCTGAGATTCCGATCGTGACGGCCATCGGCATCGGCCTGGTCCTCGGGCTCGTGACGGCGGTGGCCGTCGGAGGTGAACTCAAACGCCGGGTCATCAGCGGCGGAGCGGTCTTCCTCTTCGTGACCGCCGTCCTGGTCTACTTTTCCGCCACCGAATGGTTCAAGACCCCGGGCCTCGGCCCGGTGATGATAGCGATCGCCGGCGTCGGCCTCGCCTTCGCTGTCACCCTGCTTACTGCCGGCCTGAAAAACCGGAAGGCCCTGCAGTCGGCACTGATCGCCGCCGCCGTCGGGGTGGTCCTGTATTTCGTCGTCCAGCCACTGCTGGACCAGGCGACGTTCCTGATAATCGTGCTGCTGGCCATCGCAGCTGTCGGCGTCGGCCTCGGCATCGGATACCTGGTCGGCGGCTACGACCGCGGGCAGTCAATGCGCGCAGCCGCGATCACCTCGCTCCTGGTGGGCTTCCTGATCCTGCTGGACCGCTTTATGCAGGCATGGCCCACGTACTTCAACAACAGCCGTGTCCGCGGCCGTCCTATCGCTACCATCGGGGCAACCACCCCGAACATCGAGGGCGACTTCTGGGTCCTGGGCCTGGACTCCTTCACGCACCTGATCCTGCCGACCCTGGCCCTGATCCTGATCTCCCTGGCCAGCTACACCCGGTTCACCCGGGCCTCCATGCTGGAGATCATGAACATGGACTACATCCGCACCGCCAGGGCCAAGGGCCTGACGGAGCGCACCGTGGTCATGCGCCACGCCTTCCGGAACGCACTGATCCCGATCGCCACCATCGTGGCCTTCGACATCGGCGGGCTGATCGGCGGTGCCGTCATCACCGAGTCGGTCTTCTCCGTCCGGGGCATGGGTTTCCTGTTCCTGGACGGCATCTCGCACGTCGACCCCAACCCCGTGATGGGTGTCTTCGTGTGCGTGGCCATCACGGCCATGGTCTTCAACCTCATCGCGGACCTCGCCTACTCCGCACTTGATCCGCGCGTAAGGGTAAAAGCATGAGCCAGCCAAGCCAGCAAGACGAAATCATGGCCGAAGAGGCCGCCCTGCCGCAGACGCCCGCGGCCGGCATCGAGCCCGTCCTCGAGGCCAAAGGCCTGAGCCAGGGGCAGATTGTCCGCAAGCGCTTCCTGGGCCACTCCGGCGCCATCATCGGCCTGGCGGTGTTCGCACTCATCTTCATCGTCGCGTTCACGTCAGTCGGGTACCTGGGCCTTCCCGGCTGGTGGAAGTACAACCACGAACAGGTCTCACCGCTGGTCAACGACGGCGCCCCGACGTCGTCGCTGTGGCCCCTGGCGTGGGGCGAGCATCCGTTCGGCCAGGACCGGATCGGCCGCGACCTGTTCGCCATGACCATGCGCGGCGCCCAGCAGTCGATCACCATCATGATTGTCATCGGCATCATCGCCGGCTTAATCGGCGTTGTGGTCGGCGCGGTCTCTGGCTACTTCCGCGGCTGGGCCGAAGCCATCCTGATGCGGCTGACAGACGTCATCATCATCGTCCCGGCCCTGCTGCTTGCCGCTGTCATGGCGCAGATGGCCGGCCGGCGCGACTCCGGCAGCTGGTTCTCCGCCTTCGCCAGCACCAACGGCGTGCTGGCCCTGGGCATCTTCCTGGGCCTGATCAGCTGGGTCAGCCTGGCCCGCCTGATGCGCGGCGAGTTCCTGTCCCTGCGCGAGCGTGAATTCGTTGACGCCGCCCGGATCTCGGGAGCAAGCAACGCCCGGATCATCTTCAAGCACATCCTGCCCAACGCCGTCGGCGTGCTGATCGTCAACGTCACCCTGACCATGTCAGCGGCGATCCTGACCGAAACAGCGCTGAGCTTCCTCGGCGTCGGCGTCAAGGCACCGGACACCTCCCTGGGCCTGCTGATCTCGCAGAACCAGCAGGCCTTCGCGACCCGCCCGTGGCTCTTCTGGTTCCCCGGCCTGTTCATTGTGCTGATCTGCCTCAGCATCAACTTCATCGGCGACGGGCTGCGGGATGCGTTCGATCCTCGGCAGAAGAAGTTCAACGCCAAGAAGGCCAAGGATGCGTCCGGCCGTATCCCGGAGGCTACCCCCGTCACCGCCCTCGATGGACCCAAGGACCGCTAGATGCGGTGCAGCCCCGCCCCGGGGGAGAGGGCAACCAGGAGCCGCTCCGGCGGCCGGCTACTGGACGGCCACCGCCCAGTAGCTGGCCGCCAGCAGCACGACGACGCCGCCGATCGCCGCCCAGCGCGGCGTAACGGTCACGGCGGTGGCGTCCGAATCAGTGTCGGCCGCGGCCACTGCGCCGCTTTCCACCTGCTCCCGCCAGCGTGTTCGCACGAGGCGGGCGGCCTGGCCGGAATCGGTGGACTTGAGGTCACCGGGCCGCACCGACTTTCCCGGCCCGTAGCTGGTGTCCGGCAGATCGGCCAGGTCCTCGGGGCGGGCGTTGCGTCCGCCCCAGATGCCGGGGGCGGGCGCCGCCCAGGCGGCGTAGCTTTTCTCCGCGGTCACAAGGGTCAGGGCATAGCGGGTGTCGACGTGCACGAGGGCGGCCCACGGCACCAGCACGGTGCGGAACGGGTTCTCCAGGGTCACGCCGCCGTCGTCCACCACAACGGCCGGCATCCAGAAGAACTGCCAGCCCAGCAGGGCGATCAGGAGCAGCGGAGCCGTCCCGGCCAAGGCGGCGGGACCCGCAGCGGCGACCGTCACCACCAGGCCGACCAACGCCACGGTCCAGGCCAGCCACGCGAACCATTTGTTCGTGCGGGCCTTGAAAATTTCTACATTCCCGGCAGAGGGCACAGTGCTCATGCCCCCCATAATTCAGTATTCCGAGTTCCAGCACTAATCACCGGTGTGCCGGCGGCTCGGGTGGAAGGAAAAACCCGACATGACTGACTTCATCACCCTGGATCCGGCTCCGGCCCCCGCGCCCGGGAAAGGCGACACCGTCCTGGAGGTCCGTGACCTCAGCGTCGACTTCGGCGTGGACAAAAAATGGGTTCCCGCCGCGATCGGGCTGAACTACGACGTGCGGGCCGGCGAGGTCCTGGCGATCGTGGGGGAGTCCGGCTCCGGCAAGAGCGCCAGTTCGATGGCGTTGCTGGGCCTGCTGCCCAGCAACAGCCGGGTCAGCGGCAGCGTGAAGCTCGGCGGCAAGGAGTTGCTCAGCGGCAACGAGGCGAACATCCGGGCGGTCCGCGGCAAGGACGTCGCGGTAATCTTCCAGGAACCCATGACCGCCCTGAACCCGGTGTACACCGTGGGCGCGCAGATCGTGGAAACCATCCGCCTGCACAACGAGGTCTCGCCTGACCAGGCCCGCGAACGGGCGCTGCGGATGCTCGAACTCGTGGAGCTGCCGGACCCGGAGAAAGCCTTCAAGTCCTACCCGCACCAGCTCTCCGGCGGCCAGCGGCAGCGCGCCATGATCGCCCAGTCGCTCTCCTGCGACCCCAAGCTGCTGATCGCCGACGAACCCACCACGGCCCTGGATGTCACCGTGCAGGCCGAAATCCTGGACCTTATGCGCAACCTGCGCAACAAGCTGGACAGTGCGATTGTGCTGATCACCCACGACATGGGGGTGGTGGCCGACCTCGCCGACCGGATCGCCGTGATGCGCCGCGGCCTGATCGTGGAAACCGGCACCGCCGCGGAGATCTTCCACAACCCGCAGCACGAGTACACCCAGGCCCTCCTGGCGGCCGTGCCGCACCTCGGGCAGGGCGGCGCCGAGAGCGAGCCCGACGTCGACGTCACCGCAGCCCTGGCCGCCGCAACGCACGCGGACCTGGACGCCGTGCCGCGTTCGGAGCTGCTCCGGCGCGAGCGGGAGAACGCCGCCGCGCTGGCGGCCGCCGGGACGGCTAAACCGCAGGGCGATCCGGTGCTGGAACTCACCGACGTCGCCATCGAATACCCGAAGCAGGGACGGGTGCCCGCGTTCCGCGCCGTCGAGGGCGCCAATCTGGCGATCTACCCCGGCCAGGTTGTCGGACTGGTGGGGGAGTCCGGGTCGGGCAAAACGACCATCGGCCGTGCCGCCGTCGGCCTGCTGCCCGTGGCCGCCGGCACCATGAAGGTAGTGGGGCAGGACATCTCCGCCGCCAAGAGGAACGGCCGCCAGCTGCACGAGATGCGTCGGCACGTCGGCATGGTTTTCCAGGACCCGTCGTCCTCCCTGAACCCGCGGCTGCCCATCGGGGAGAGCATCGGCGAACCGATGTTCCTCGCCGGCGTGGCCAAAGGGGCGGAACTGCAGTCGCGGATCGAGGCGCTGCTGGACCAGGTGGAACTGCCGCGCGACTACCGCAACCG
>NZ_JBFTHI010000008.1:0-149710 GCF_056394165.1 Arthrobacter sp. 10T416
GCATTCTTCGCCTTCGACACCACCCACACACCACCATCGTTCAAATCCACCTCAGTGGTCTTAAACCCCGGATAAATCACCGCACCCGCCACCAACACCACACCAGCCACCACAAAAGACCCCACCACCACACGACGCCGACCCGCACGTGAACGGGCAGCAGAGGGCCGGGCAGCGGAGACGGGCGGGGCAGCACGGAAACCGGGGCGTGTTAGTGCCCGCACGGTATCGAGGATGTTCTTCATGTGCTGCTGTCCCCCAGAGTCACGCCCGGCGGGCGCGGTGAAGTGCCTTGGCGTGGCCGGATAACCACGACTATGACATATTGACCATCGAATAGAGAAACCCCCGGCGCGGGGTTACGGAAGCCCGGGCGCGTGTCCCGTGGGCGCCTAGTCCAGGACCAGGCCCCTTCCGCTGCCGCGCTGCAGCTCGACCGGGTGGATTTCGCCGAATCCCCGGACGTTTTCCGCGTCCCGCGGCAGCAGCACAAAGCGTTCGTCGCGTTCGAGGGCGGCCGCGGTCATGGAGTCCACCAGCACGGTCCCGGGATCGGCCAGCGCGGTGAGCCGGGCGGCGAGATTGACGGTGGGCCCGTAGATATCGCCCAGCCGGGAGAGGATCCGGCCCCACACCATGGCAACGCGGGCCTGGGGCAGGATCTCGTCCTCGTTGAAGGCCTGGGCGAGGGCCAGGGAGATCTCGGCGCCGGCGGCCGGGGTTTCGGCGATGTAGAGGACTTCATCGCCCACGGTCTTGACCAGCCGGCCGCCGCCGACGGAGATGATCTCGGCGCACTTGTTTTCGAAGCGCTGCACCAGCTGGGCGAGGGTTTTCTCGTTCATGCGGCGGGACAGGCTGGTGTAGGAGACCAGGTCCGCGAAACCGACGGCGCGGGCCAGGGGCAGCGGCGCGTCGTCCTCGTCCCCTTCCCGGCCTTCCTCGCTGGAGGCAAGACCGGCTTCGGCGCGCACGGCCAGCCGCTGGACTCCGGCGTTGAGCTGGCGGCGCCAGGAGTAGACCAGCATTTCTTCCAGCGCGTCCACCAGTGATGGCAGTTCGCTGACCAGCCGTTTGCGGGCGACGGCGTCCGTCACCCCCTGCTGGTGGACCATGTCCTCCACCAGCGCCTCGATCTGCCAGACCACCATCCGGTCCGTCATCTGGCCGATGGCGCGGGTCACGGAGATAGCGGCTTCCTCGGTGAGTTTGCCGGTGCGGACCAGGTCCACAATCGTGTTCAGCGCCGTCTGGTCCCGTTCGGTGAACGCGACGTCCTCATCGCCAAGATTGGGGAATCCGAGGGCGCGCCAGAGTTTCCGGGCGGACAGGAGCGAGAGCCCTGCCCCGGCGGCAATTTCGCGGCGGCGCAGCTTGCGTTCGCCGCCGAGGAGGCGCTGCTCCAGTGCTTTGGCGGCGAGCCGTTCGGCGGACATGGTGCTGGTGGGCGGGGCAACCGGCGGCTCCGCGCCGGCGTCGGCGTCCGAATCGGCGGCGGCTGTGCCCGGATCGGCGTCGGTGTCGGTGTCCAGCTCGGCGTCGGGCCCGGCGTCCGCCGGATCAACGGCGTCCGCCGGGTCAACGGCGTCGGAGGCCGCAACGGAATCGAGGACGGCGGCCTCGAGGGAGGCTGCGTCGAGCACCACGTCGGGGACATCCGAGGGATCGGCGGCCAGGAGTCCGGTGTCAGGGTGCACGTGCTCAGCGTTCATCTCTTCCACCTTCTCTCATGTCCAGGGGCCAATCGTCGGGACCGCGCACCGTGTCGCGGGCGTCAAACACTTCACCCTCCGGAAGTTCATCAAGTGCGTCGAGGATGAAGCTCCGGAACGTCATGACCTCCGGGACGTCCGGAATCACCGTGTTGGCGGGGTACCCGGTATCCAAGGATATATTCCCCGAGCGCAGGGTCCGTTGGAGCAGGGTCTGTTCGATGAACACATTACGCACGGCGGCCAGCGGAATCTGCTGGTCGCGGCGCCGCAGCATCCCGTAACGGGCAATCAGGCGCCGGCTGGTCAGGGTGTAGCGGCTGGCATGCCAGGACACGGTCCTCGGGAGGCAGTACGCCAGCAGCACCCAGGCGGCCAGCGCCAGGCAGAGGCCGATCAGCCACGGCGTCCAGCCCGGGGTGGCCAGCGGGATCAGCCGGACCGGGCCGCCCTTCACAATCCAGGCGCAGGCGAAGGCCGTGAGGGCTGAGACGACGATCAGGACCAGGGCCGGACCAATCAGCGTCCGGGGCTGGGGGCGGGTCACAACAATTACTTGTTCGCCCGGGAGGAGCTCTTTACGCATAGCCGCTTTCGCCGGCGGCCTCGCCGGGCGGGGTCCAGGGGCGCAGGTGTACGACGTCGCCGGCGGTCACCACGTGCTCGTGCCCGGCGGCGTCGACCACCAGCAGGGATCCGTATTCATCCAGCCGGCTGGCATGGCCGATGATCTCGTGGTCGCCGGGGAGCTGGGCGCGCACCTGCTTGCCGAGGGTCGTCAGGACGTGCTCCACGCGCTTGTGCAGCGAGGGGCCGCCGGCCATCCCGGCGGCGGGGTCGCCATCGGCGTTGCAGAAGCTGCGGTACAGCGTGGCGAAGCGGGACAGGTAGCTCTTGAGCAGGACGGTCCGGTCCACGGTGGCGGGGCCCTCGAGCAGCACCGAGGTGGCGGTGGGGACCGGGAGTTCTGCCGCCGTCAGGGTGACGTTCAGGCCGGTGCCAAGGATGACAGGGGGCACGGCGCCGTCGCCCATGGGGCCCAGCTGGGCGAGGATGCCGGCGATCTTCTTGCCGCGGACCAGCACATCATTGGGCCACTTGAGTTCGGCCGGAATCCCGGCGGTCTCCAGCAGCGCCTCCCGCAGCGCGAGGGCCGCGAGCAGCGACAGCCATGAGTACGTCTGGGTGGGCAAGGGCCTGCCCTCGGCGTTGACAGGCCGGAGCACGATCGAGACGGAGATGGAGCTGCGGGCCGGCGCTTCCCACTGCCGGTCCAGACGGCCCCGGGCGGCGGTCTGGAATTCGGCGGTGAGCACGGACAGGTCCGGCCAGGCATTGGGATCGACACTCACGCCGCGCAGCAGGTCCGCGTTGGTGGAGCCGGTGGATTCGACGACGGTCAGTTGCGCAATACCGTTCGCGGACAGGAAGGCGGCATCGCCCAGGGCGCCCTGGTCCAGGGGCGGACGGTCCGGTGACTCCTGTGCGTCTTCCATGCTTGAATCCTACCGAGTAACCGCCTGGAGGGCGCCTGGCCAGGCACCGCAGAGCCTCTTAAAGGTGCGAACCCGCCGGAAACTCAGAGGAAAATGTCAGGTACCAGCCGGTCCTCGGGCGCACCAAGGCTGTACGGCGCGAAGTCGGTGACCCCGGCCGCGGCCAGGACCTCCTCGTCGGTGTAGAAATTCCCGCTCCAGCTCCCGGAGGCCGGAATCGCGTTGCCGGCCGTGAGGATGGCGTGGGCAGCGTCGGCCATGATCTGCGGACCGCGGGCGCCGCGGACGATCTGCTCGCCGCCGGGCATATTGCGGATCGCGGCGGTGTCGATCAGGGTGCACGGCCACAGCGAATTCACGCTGATCCCGTCCACCTTCAACTCCTCGGCCAGGCCCAGGGTGGTCAGGCTCATGCCGTACTTGGCCATGGTGTACGCCAGGTGCAGGCCGGCCCACTTGGGGTCAAGGTTCAGCGGCGGGGACAGGGTGAGGATCTGCCCGGCGGTGGATTCGCGCAGCGCCGGCAGGGCGAGCTTGCAGAGGAGGAACGTGCCGCGGACGTTGATGTCCTGCATCAGGTCATACCGCTTCATGTCCAGGCCGTCGGTTTTGGAGAGGTCGATCGCGGAGGCGTTGTTGATGACAATGTCGATCCCGCCGAAACGCTCGACGGCGGACGCCACCGCGCCGGCGACGTCGGCGTCGTTGCGGACATCGCCCACCAGCGGCAGCGCCTGGCCCCCGGCGGCCTCAATCGCCTCGGCCGCGGAGTACACCGTGCCTTCGAGCTTGGCATGCGGCTGCCCGGTCTTGGCCAGGAGCACAATGTTCGCGCCGTCGCGGGCGGCCCGGGTGGCGATCGCCAGGCCGATTCCCCGGCTGCCGCCGGACATCAGGATGGTGCGGCCCGCCAGGGAGCCGGTGGCCTGGTAGGGTCCCTGCGGGCCCGGGTGCTGGGTGCTGTCCGAAGCGTCGTTGCTTGAAGTCATACGCACACTCTAGCCGATGTTACCGGCCAGTAACATAGTGGATTCCCGGGTGGCCGGGCCACAGTTGGGGCGCCGACGCCGGCGGAAGCGGACCAGCCCGGACTCCCGCGGAATGCGGGGGTGCGGCGGGACGTCGAGGGAAAATTGTAGGTTTTCTACAGCGGCTTGGACCAAAACCGTCATTAGACTTGCCAGCACGGCCAGGTTTTTGTGTGGAATCCACTTAAGCGCGGCCGCCGAGCACCAGCACAGAGTACAACCGCTAGAACAACAGAGCCGGAGACACTTGATGAGCCACGATCTGACCACGACCGCGGGAAAGATTGCCGATTTCCGCGACCGCCAGGCCCGTGCCGAGCAGCCCTCCGGCCCGGAAGCGGTCGCGAAACAGCACGCCCGCGGCAAGAACACTGCCCGCGAGCGCATCGACCTCCTCCTCGACGCCGGTTCCTTCGTGGAACTGGACGCCCTCGCCGTGCACCGCTCCACGGCGTTCGGTATGGAGAAGAAGAAGCCGCTGGGTGACGGCCTCGTGTCTGGCTACGGCACTGTCGATGGCCGGCCCGTGGCGGTCTACAGCCAGGACTTCTCCGTGTACGGCGGCTCCCTGAGCCAGGTCAACGGCGAGAAGATCGTCAAGGTCCAGGAGTTCGCGCTCCGCAACGGCTGCCCCGTGGTGGGCATCCTCGACGGCGGCGGCGCCCGCATCCAGGAAGGCGTGGCATCCCTCGCCATGTTCGCGGACATCTTCCGCAACAACGTCCACGCGTCCGGCGTCGTCCCGCAGATCTCGCTCATCATGGGCCCCTCCGCCGGCGGCGCGGCCTACTCCCCCGCCCTGACCGACTACGTGGTCATGGTGGACAAGACCTCGCACATGTTCATCACCGGTCCGGACGTCATCAAGACCGTCACCGGCGAGGACGTGGACATGGAGACCCTCGGCGGCGCACGGCAGCACAACGCCAACACCGGCACGTCCACCTACCTCGCCGCCGATGAGGCGGACGCCGTCGAGTTCGTCCGCGAACTGCTGGACTTCCTGCCGTCCAACAACCTCGCCGAAGCTCCGGTGCTCGAGCACAGCCAGCAGCCGGAGACCGACGACGACGACCTCGCCCTGGATACCCTCATCCCGGACTCCGCGAACCAGCCCTACGACATGCGCAAGGTGATCGAGCAGATCGTCGACGACGGGCACTTCCTGGAGATGCAGTCGCTGTACGCGCCGAATGTCATGATCGGCTACGGCCGCGTCGAGGGCCACACGGTCGGCATCGTCGCCAACCAGCCCATGCAGTTCGCCGGCACGCTGGACATTGCCGCGTCGGAGAAGGCCGCCCGGTTCGTGCGGCACTGCGACGCGTTCAACATCCCGATCATCACCCTCGTGGACGTTCCGGGCTTCCTGCCGGGCAAGGACCAGGAGTTCCAGGGCATCATCCGCCGCGGCGCCAAGCTCCTCTACGCCTACGCCGAGGCCACGGTTCCCAAGCTGACCGTCATCACGCGCAAGGCCTACGGCGGGGCGTACATCGTGATGGGGTCCAAGAAGCTCGGCGCCGACCTCAACCTGGCCTGGCCCACCGCGCAGATCGGCGTGATGGGCGCCCAGGGCGCGGTGAACATCCTGTACCGCCGCGAGCTGGCCGCCGTCGCCGAGGCCGGCGGCGACGTTGAGGCCAAGCGTGCCGAGGTCATCCAGCAGTACGAGGAGGAACTCCTCAACCCGTACCAGGCCGCCCAGCTCGGCTACGTCGACGCCGTCATCGCGCCGTCGGAAACCCGCCTGCAGATCATCAAAGGCCTGCGCGCCCTGCGCGACAAACGCGCCGGCCTGCCGGCCAAAAAGCACGGGAACATCCCGCTGTGACCGCCCCCGACAGCACCGGCGAACCCGGCCTGACGGCACCGGAGCAGCCGCTGCTCGCCATCGCGAAGGGCGAGCCGACGGCGGAGGAACTTGCGGCGCTGACCGCCGTCGTCCTCGCCCTCGGGAGCGGCGAGGCGGCGGCTGCGGAGAAGCCGACCGCGCGGCACTGGATCCGGCGGCAGCAGCTCCAGCTGGCACCGAAACCGGGCCCGGGTTCGTGGAAGCGCAGCCGCGGCTAAGAAAAGTTCAGTAACCCTTTCATAACTGGCCCGGTGCGGCTAGTCTCGATCGGGTGACTACCGAAACAAACCACAACACCTCCCCCGCCACCCCGGTGCCGTCGCGCCCGCAGACCGCGATCGACGGCGTTGCCGACGCGTTCACGGACACGCTGATCCGGCTTAACCCGAGTTTCGCCACCGAGCTGGGCCTGCCGGGCCACGAGACCGAGTACCCGGACTTCTCCCCGGCCGGACACGAGGAGTTCGCTGCCGCCGCGCGCGAGGCCCTCGCCGCGCTGGACGGCCTGGAGCCCGCGGACGACGTCGACGCCGTTACCCTCGATGCCATGCGGGAACGCCTGGGGCTGCAGCTGGAAATCCACGATTCGGGCTGGGACCTGGCCGACCTGAACAACATCGCCTCCCCCGCGCAGGAAATCCGGGCGATCTTTGACCTGATGCCGATGGACACGGCCGCGCAGTGGGACCACATTGCCGGCCGCGCCCACAACGTTCCGCCCGCGCTGGACGGCTACATCGTGTCCCTGCGTACGGCCCGGGACGCCGGCCGCGTCTCCGCGGCCCGGCAGGTGCGGATCGTCATCGAACAGACCACCAAGCACGCCGCCGACGACGGGTTCTTCGCCAAGCTGGCCGCCGAGGCAACCACCGCCGAGGGCCCGCTCCCCGAGGACGTGCAGGCCAAGCTCGACGCCGGTGCTGCCGCCGCCCGCGCTGCCTACGCCCGGCTCGCCGGCTTCCTGGAAGCCGAACTGCTGCCGGCCGCCCCGGAGAAGGACGCCGTCGGCCGCGAGCGCTACGCCCTGGCCTCGCGGTCCTTCCTCGGCGCCACCGTGGACCTGGAGGAGACGTATGCCTGGGGTGTCCAGGAGCTGGACCGCCTGATCGCCGAACAGGAGCGGGTCGCCAACCAGATCCGGCCGGGCGCCTCCATCGCGGAGGCCAAGGAAATCCTGGACAACGACCCCTCCCGCCAGCTCAAGGGCACCGACGCCCTCCGGGCCTGGATGCAGGAGCTCTCCGACAAGGCCGTCGCGGACCTCGCCGGCGTGCACTTTGACATCCCGGAGGCCATGAAGACCCTCGAGTGCAAGATCGCCCCCACCCAGGAAGGCGGCATCTACTACACCGGACCGTCGGACGACTTCAGCCGTCCGGGCCGCATGTGGTGGTCAGTCCCGCCGGGCGAGGACACCTTCACCACCTGGGCCGAGACCACCACGGTCTACCACGAGGGTGTTCCGGGCCACCACTTGCAGGTGGCCACCGCCACCTACCGCCGCGAGCTGCTGAACAAGTGGCGCCGGAACGTCTGCTGGACGTCCGGCCACGGCGAAGGCTGGGCCCTGTATGCGGAGAAGCTGATGCAGGAGCTTGGCTATTTGAAGGATCCGGGCGACCACATGGGCATGCTGGACATGCAGCGCATGCGGGCCGCCCGGGTGGTGTTCGACATCGGCGTGCACCTGGAGTTGGAGGTGCCCGAGCGTTGGGGGTCGGGCACCTGGACTCCGGACACCGGGTACGAGTTCCTGAAGCAGAACCTCGCCATCAGCGAGGGCCAGCTCAAGTTCGAGTTCACCCGCTACCTCGGCTGGCCGGGGCAGGCGCCGTCGTACAAGGTGGGCCAGCGGCTCTGGGAGCAGATCCGCGCCGAGCTCGAATCCCGTCCGGGCTTCGACCTCAAGGCCTTCCACACCAAGGCGCTCAACATGGGCTCCGTGGGGCTGGACACCCTCAAGCGGGCGCTGCTGGGGTAGGCGTTCTCCCGCCCGCACTCTTGTCCGCGGGCGGGTTTAGCTGAGGCAGAGGCAAAAGGGGTGGCCGGCCGGGTCGAGGAAGACCCGGAAGGTGGTCCCCGGCTGGTGTTCGTGCTTGGCAGCGCCGAGCCCGAGCACCGCCGCCTCTGCGTCGTCCAGGTCATCGACGACCAAGTCGAGGTGCATCTGCTGCGGGACTTCCTGGCCGGGCCACTGCGGCGGCCGGAAGGAGTCCACCTTCTGGAAGCTCATCGAATCGCCGTACTCGGCGCGGACCGAGCTCCAGCCGCCGTCGTCGTCGTGCTCGACCTTCCAGTCGAGCAGGGCGCCATAAAACTCCGCCAGGGCGTTGGGGTCGGGACAATCCAGGACGACGGTCGGGAAGCGTGCGATAGCCATGGCGATCACTCTAGGCGCCGGTTCCGCATCGAGACAGCACTTCGCGGCAACGTTTTTCGGAAAAGTTGCCGCGAAGCGCCACCCCGATGGCGAGACAATCACCACACCCCGGGCTGGAATAACTTCACAAACGCATGGTCTTTCGGCGGAATTCCGGGGGTTTCGGCGCGGGCGACGGAGCGGCAACGCGTAACATTTCTCAACGTTCGTTGGCCGTGCTAAAAGCCACGGTCCTAGCGTAGCCGGGTGACCACTCAGACAAGCACCCCCGCCACCGCAGGCAAGCCCGGTTTCCAGCTGCCCAAATGGGCCGGCTCCTTCGGCTTCCAGATCATCGCCGCCCTGATCGTGGGCCTGGGCCTCGGCCTGCTCGCGAAGTACACGGGCAGCACGAAGACCAACCCCAACGCCCTCGGCGCCACCCTGCAGACCATCGGCTCGAGCTACGTCTCGCTGCTGCAGACCGCCGTTGTGCCGCTGATTTTCACGGCCGTCGTCAGCTCCATTTCCAACCTCCGCGCCGTCTCCAACGCAGCCCGGCTGGCCTGGAACACGCTGCTCTGGTTCGCCATCACCTCGCTGATCGCGGTGCTGATCGGCATCGGTCTGGGCGTCATCCTGCAGCCCGGCGCCAACACCGGCATCTCCGGACAGGGCGAGGCCCCGACCAAGGTCGGCAGCTGGTGGGCCTTCCTGATCGGACTCTTCCCGAAGAACTTCCTGGGCCTGGGTGCGAGCACCACGGTCGCCGACGGCGCCACCACCACCGTCGTGAGCTTCAACGTGCTGCAGATCCTGGTGATCGCGATCGCCGTCGGTGTCGCCGCCCTGAAGGTGGGCAAGGCCGCCGAGCCGTTCCTGAACCTCAACGCCTCGGCCCTGGCCGTGATCCAAAAGGTCCTGTGGTGGATCATCCGGATCGCCCCGCTCGGCACCGTCGGCCTGATCGGCAACGCCGTAGCCGTTTACGGCTGGGACACCATCGGTTCGCTCGGGAAGTTCACGGTCGCCATCTACGCCGGCCTGGCCCTGGTGCTGTTCGTCGTCTACCCCATCCTGGTCCGCAGCCACGGCCTCTCCGTCAAGCAGTACTTCTCCGGCGTCTGGCCCGCCGTGCAGCTGGCCTTCGTCTCCCGCTCCTCGGTGGGCACGCTGCCCCTGACCCAGCGCGTGACCGAACGCTCCCTCGGTGTTCCCCGCGGCTACGCCTCCTTCGCCGTGCCGCTGGGCGCCACCACCAAGATGGACGGCTGCGCCGCGATTTACCCGGCTGTGTCCGCGATCTTCGTGGCCCAGTTCTTCGGCATCCAGCTCGATTTCAGCCAGTACCTGCTGATCGCCCTGGTTTCCGTGCTGGGCTCCGCTGCGACCGCCGGAACCACCGGAGCCGTGGTGATGCTGACCCTGACGCTCTCCACCCTGGGACTGCCGCTGGCCGGCGTCGGGCTCCTGCTGGCCATCGACCCGATCCTGGACATGGGCCGCACCGCCGTCAACGTGGCAGGCCAGGCGCTGGTCCCCACCATCGTTGCCAAGCGCCAGGGCATCCTGGATGAGGCGCTGTACAACGCCCCGCGCAACGGCGACCCGTTCACCGATGACGCTGTTGACGCTGCCGACGACGGCGCCCCGGCACGCGAGCGCGAGCTGGCTGGGACCTCCGCCTAGGCCGCGGGCAGAAACTGCCCTCTCCGCCGCTGCACTCTCCGCCGAACGAACGTAGTCCCCGGGATCTTCTCCCGGGGACTACGTTTGTGTTCAGATTCGGTGCTCAGGCGTGGTTCGCGGGGCCGGAGGTGTTGTGTCAGCGCCCGCCGCCGCCGATGACGCCCTTCTCAACGGCCTTGGTGACCGCATCGGCTTCGGCCTGCGTCAGCTTCCCGTCACTGACGGCCTTGTCCAGCCTGCTCTTCAGGGCCGCGGCGTGGTCGGCCTGCTCAGCGGTGCGGAGTTCGGACAGGGCCGTCTTGACCTTGGCCTCGTCGATGCCCAACGACGACGCGAGGGACTTGGCCAGTTCTGCCTCCAGGGCCGTGCGGTCCGGTCGGGTTCCTTCGGCCGGCCGCTCAGCCGGTTTGTGGGCGTCGCGGAAGGCCTTCAAAGCGTCGGTGAGCTTGGTCTTGTCAACGCCGAGCTTGGTGGCGAGTTCCGTGACGCGCACGCCGCCGAAACCTCCCCGTTCGCCGCCGTGGCCATGGCCACCGCGCATCCCCATCCCGTCGCCCGGCTCCCCGTTCCGCGCATCGGGCGAGGCGCTGGCGCTGGGACTGGGCGCCGGCGTCGTGGTGGCGGAGGCCATCCCGGCGATACCAAGGCCCGCGCCGATGGCGAGGACACCGGCCGAAATGCCCAGCGTGATGCTCTTCGTGCGTGTCATGTGCGCTCTCCTGGATCTGCCGTCCAGCGACGGCTCCGTTGCCTACGTCCTACTCACAAGGTACTTCCAGTCTGGGCCACGAGGTTCTGTGGGAGCTGTTGGGAACCTTTTATGTTCCTGTGAATGTTGGTGCGCATTTCCCGCACCGGCCCCTTGCACAGGGCCGCCGGGTGGCTAGGCTCAGGTCATGCTGATCGTCACATCCAACGAGATCCCCGGCCACCGGATCGACGCCGTCTTCGGCGAAGTTATGGGCCTGACCGTCCGGTCGCGGGACGTCGGCGCTCAGGTGGTCGCGGGCCTCCGGTCCCTGGCCGGCGGTGAATTGCGCGAGCTGACGCAGGTGCTCTACGAGAGCCGGCAGGAGGTCATGGCCCGAATGACCGCCGAGGCCGCCCAGCGGGGCGCCAATGCCATTGTGGCCATGCGGTTCGATACCGCGCATATGGCCAACAACTGGACGGAGATCTGCGCCTACGGGACGGCGGTCTTCGCGATTCCGCTGCGCGAGGGCGAGCCCGGCGCCACGGGCCAGTCCATCCAGCTCAGCAGCTGACGATTTCCGGGGCGTATCCCGTCGCCACAAAGTTGCACGGAGTGCAAACATGCACATAGTGTAAGCGCATGCCTACTCCTCCCCTCGCGGGCCCGCCGGGCACAGCCGCACCGCCGTCGCGCCGTGAACTGAACAAGACCGCCACCCGGCAGGCCATCACGGACGCCGCGCACGGCCTGCTCCGCGACAAAGGTCCCGGCAATTTTACGGTGGAGGACATCGCCGAGACCGCCGGGATCTCCCGTCGGACGTTCTTCAACTACTTCAGCAGCACCGAGGGTGCCATCGCCTCGGTCACGCAGGGGTTCCTGGACACCGCGCTGCAGCAGTTCCGGCTCCGCCCCTCCACCGAGCCCATCCTGGAATCGGCCCGGGCGGCCCTGGTTGCCCTGGCCGACCCCATGACCGTGGCCCCGCTGGCCGAGCTCTACAGCCTCAGCCAGTCCAACCCGCAGCTGAACCGGTCCGAGCTCGAAGCGTGGGACCACTGCGCGGCCGAGATCATCGACGCCGCCAGGGAACGCTTCACCCCGGGCACCGGCGTCGAGGTCGACGAACTGTACCTGCGCGCACTGGCCGGCTCCGTCATCTACTGCGGCAAGGCCGCCATGGACGTCTGGTTCGACCGCTGCGGGGGCTCCCTGTCCGCGGAGTCGCTGTCCACGCTTCGCCAGCTCCTTATCGACTCCATGAGCCTGCTGGGCTCCGGATTCGCCATCCCGGCGGCCCCCGCGGCCTCCAGCCCCGCCCCTTCCCAAGATCGGTCCTGACATGGCTCTGTTGCTCTACCGCCTCGGCAAGTTCTCCTACCGCCACCGCTGGCTGGTCATCTCCCTCTGGCTCGCCGTTATGGTGGCCGTCGGCGGAGCCGCGGCGGCCTTCCACGGCACCCTGTCCAACAACTTCCAGATCCCGGGCACCGAGACCCAGCAGATGGCGGACAAGCTCAAGAAGGAACTCCCGTCCTCCTCCGGCGGATCCGCGAGCATCGTCTTCGAAGCCAATGACGCGCAGTTCTCCCAGGCCGGCAAGGAGGCCGTCTCGGCGGCCCTGGCCAAGCTGAAGACCCTCCCCGACGTGCAGGGCACCGTGGACCCCTTCACTACCCAGGCCCAGCTGGACAAGGCTTCCACCGACCTCACCGCGGGCCAGCAGAAAGCCGCTGCCGGCAAGACCCAGCTGGACAAGGCCGCCGCCGAGCTCGCCGCCGGCAAGGCCCAGCTGGCCGACGCCGAGAAGCAGATGGCCGCCGCGGGCCTGCCGCCCGCTGCCATCGAGGCCCAACTCGGGCAGCAGAAGGCAGCCCTCGCCGCTGGCCAGGCAAAGCTCGACGCCGGGAAGAAGGAACTAGCGTCCGGTGACGCCAAACTGGCCCTGGGCAAACGCCAGCTGGACGCCTCCAAGGGCCTGCGGTTTGTCTCCGAGGACGGCAAGGCCGCGATCGCGCAGGTCCAGTTCAAGACCTCGATCAACGGGCTCAAGCCGGAGGTGCGCCAGAACGTCCAAGACATCGTCAAGGAAGTATCCGCCGCCAACGTGACCGCGCTGCCCAGCAAGGAAATCAGCGAGGACATCTCCGAGATCTTCGGCACCGCGGAGATCATCGGCATCGCCGTGGCGGCCCTGGTCCTGATCGTGATGCTCGGCACCCTGATCGCCGCAGGCCTGCCCCTGCTGATGGCGATCGTCGGTGTAGCCGTCGGCGTCGGCGGCACATTCGCGCTCAGCGGCGCCTTCGACATGAGCTCGATCTCCCCCATGCTGGCCCTGATGCTCGGCCTCGCAGTGGGCATCGACTACTCCCTCTTCATCGTCAACCGGCACCGCGGCCAGCTGCTCGCCGGCATGGACACCGAGGAATCCGTGGCCCTGGCCACCGGCACCTCCGGAAACGCCGTGCTCTTCGCCGGCCTCACGGTGATCATCGCCCTCTCCGCCCTGGTGGTGCCGGGGCTGCCGTTCCTGGCCGTGATGGGCCTGTCCGCCGCCGCCACGGTGGCTGTCGCCGTCGTCGTTGCCCTGACCCTGACGCCGGCCGTCCTGTCGCTGGTGGGCCGCCGGCTGGTTTCCAAGCGCGCCTGGGCGAAGGCTGACCGGCACAACGCCGCGCCGGGCCACGACACCGAGGACCGGGCCCGGGACGAATACCGCAGCAGCCACGGCTGGGGCGGCGTGGTCACGCGGCACCCGTGGTTGTCGCTGCTGGCCGGGGTGCTGCTGCTGGGAGTGGTGGCGCTGCCCGCGAGCCAGCTGCGCCTGGCCCTTCCCGACGCCAGCTCCGAGCCGGTGGCCTCGCAGGCGTTCAAGGCCTATGACGTCACCAAGCGCAGCTTCGGCGAGGGCATGACCGGCCCGATCATCGTGGTGGGCGACTTCCCCGCAGGGCTGACCGCCGCCGAAGCACAAAGCAAACAGCTCGACGTCGCGGACATCCTGCGCGCCACGGACAACGTGGCGGCCGCCATCCCGCTGGCCCTCAGCGAGGACCGCCGGACCGCGGTGTTCCAGGTCCTGCCCACCGAAGGCCCGGCCAGCGCCAGCACCGTGAAGGTGGTCTCCGAGCTGCGCGCCGAGAAGGGCCAGATCAAGGACAGCACCGGCGTCAGCATCGGCCTGACCGGCCAGACCGCCGGCAACGTGGATGTCTCCACCAAACTCGGTGACGCGCTCCCGCCGTACCTGGCGATCGTCGTCGGGCTGTCCCTGATCCTGCTGCTGTTGGTGTTCCGATCCATCGTGGTGCCGCTGCTGGCCACCGGCGGCTTCCTGCTCTCGCTCGCGGCGGCGTTCGGCGGCGTTGTGGCGGTGTACCAGTGGGGCTGGCTGGGCTCCGTGTTCGGCGTCGAGAACCCCGGCGCGGTACTGAGCTTCCTGCCCATCATCCTTATCGGTGTGCTGTTCGGCCTGGCCATGGACTACCAGGTCTTCATCGCCTCCGGCATGCGGGAGTCCTACATGCACGGCGAAACGGCCAAACACGCGGTCCGCACCGGGTTCAGCCACGCCTCGGCCGTGGTCACCGCGGCCGCGATCATTATGGTCAGCGTGTTCTCCGGCTTCATATTCTCGCACCTGAACATGGTGCGGCCGCTGGGCTTCGCGATGGCCTTCGGTGTGCTGGTGGACGCCTTCGTGGTGCGCATGACCATCGTCCCGGCCGTGATGTACCTGCTGGGCAGCAAGGCCTGGTGGCTGCCGAAGTGGCTGGACCGCATCCTGCCGGACGTCGACGTCGAAGGCGCCAAGCTGCGCAAGCCCGCGTCCGCCGCGGAGACTGACGCCGGTGACGCCGAGCCAGCGGCGGCCGCGGCCCGGTAACGGTAGGCGCCCGGGGCCGTTTGGTCCGACCTGGCCGCCCGTCGATCATTGCGATCGGCGGGCGGCTTTGTTGGTGGGCGGGCGAACCGGTTGTTGGCTGGATGTACCCTCAAGCCGCAGCCCGATTCGCCACGCGAGCCTGCAGCAGGGTTTTTGCCCGTCGGTGGCGAGCGCGGCGGCGTTTGCTGATCGGGTCCGCTTCCGGGTCGGGGTCCGATTCCGGATTTCGAACTTCCGCCACGGCACTCCCCCGAATAAACCTGCTAGGTGGTCCGGTCCCCGGCAGCGGGGCTGCTGTGGAGCGGTAGCTGTGGCCGGTGGGGGTGGTGAGCTGGATGGTGTGCCGCCCGGGTCCGGGGCGTTGCTGTGCGGTCCAGCCGGGGGTTTCTTTGGTTTGGTTGCAGGCTTCGCAGAGCCCGGCGCCGTTGGCTGCTGTGGTTTCTCCGCCGCGGTACCAGGGGACGATGTGGTCCAGGTGCCGGATGGGCGCGTCGCAGTAAGGCGTGCGGCAGGTGCTGTCGCGGGTTTCGATGAAACGGCGCAGCCCGGCGGGGAACAGTCGGGCCCGCGAGTCCATGCTGATGAGTTCGCCGGTGCCTGGAGCGGTGTAGAGCCTCCGAACCCAAGTTCCGAACTCGGGGTTTTCACCCTTACTCGCCAGGAGTTTTCTGGCCCATCCGGCAGGGACGATGCCGTAGCCGGGGAGGCGGGCGGGCACATTGCCTCCGGTCAGGAGGGTCCGGTCGGTCATGACGAGTTGGACTTCGATGCCGGTGATCCCTCCCGGGGTGCCGGTAACCCGTTCGACCAGGGTGTCGGCCATTACCTGGCCGCGGGTTCGTGGGTCTCCGGTGGCGCGGGCGCTGTCGGCGTGCCGGCTGAGGGCGGCGTAGGCGGCGACTCCGGCTGCGACGGGGAGCAGGGCCGTGAGGTAGCACATGGTGTCCGGGGCCGGGCGGAGACTGACGCTGCGTTCGGTGTCGGCGTGGGCGGCGCGTTGGGTGACGGAGCGGGGGTCGTGGCGGTAGGCGGCGGATTTGGCTGCGGAGACGATGGCGTGGTCGCCGGCGCCGTCGAACGTGCCGGTGTCGGCGGCGAGTTCTTCGTCGACAGCGGCCCGGTCGGTTGCGTCCAGGCAGGCGGTTTCGCGGACTAGGAGCGTGGCCCGCCACTCGTTCAACTGCCCCGACTCCAAAGCGGCGAGGGTGTGCGGCATCTCGGTTACGAGCGCCCGGGCCAGGCCCAGCAACCTCGAGCCTTTGGCGGGGGATTCGCGCCGCGCGAGGGCGACTTCGGCCCCGACCCCGGCACCGAGTTTGTCCGCCGACATCCCGGCGTCGGCTTGTTCCCGCCGCCGCGCAAGATCCAGCTCCACGGCCAGGCAGGCCTGTCTGGCTGAGATCGCGGACTTGCGATCTTCCAAAGCCCGGAGCTCGTCAATGATCGCCGCCGCGTCTCCCACCACCTGGCCCGAAGCGACAGAATCCCCGAAAAGCTTCCGATCGCCTTCCATGACTCAATTCAATCGGAGGGGTCTGACAATATAAGGCCGCGCCCTATAGAGTCGCGCTCCTGCCATTCGGCCGAGATCCGTCGAGCTCTGCCGCCGACGGCTGCTACCTATCCCGCCACACTGTCACCCCAAGGCACTACGCTGGTGCCGTGACCCGCCTCATCCTTGCCTCCCAGTCCCCCGCCCGCACCAAGCTGCTTGCCAACGCCGGCATCGCCCACGAAGTCCTGGTTTCCGATGTTGACGAGGACGCCGTGCAGGCCCGGTACGGCGTGACCGACCCGCATGACACGGCCCTGTTGCTGGCCCGCGCCAAGGCCGAGGCCGTCGCCTCGCTCCCGGAGGCGCACGGCGCACTGGTGCTCGGCTGCGACTCTGTCTTCGAGTTCGACGGCGAGGCCCACGGCAAGCCCTACACCGCCGACGTCGCCAAGGAGCGGATGCTCCGGATGAGCGGCGGCATGGGGGTGCTGCACACCGGCCACTGGCTGGTGGACTGCCGCGACACCGACGCCGACATCAGCCCCGGCTCCGGAGCGACCCTCGGTGCCGTCTCCTCCGCCGAGGTCCACTTCATGGAGATGAGCGAGGCGGAGATCGACACCTACATCGCCACCGGCGAACCGCTCCAGTGCGCCGGTTCCTTCACCATCGACGGCTACGGCGGGGCCTTCATCCGCAAGGTCGACGGCGACCCGCACGCCGTCGTCGGGCTCTCCATCTCCACCCTCCGCGGCCTCCTCGGCCAGGCCAAGGTGGGCGTCACGGAGCTCTGGACCGGCGGCGCAGCCAGCCCCGCCGACATCCGCGCCGAGTGAGCCATTTCGCACCACCTTGTAGGAAACCCACAAAGGATCAGCCGTTTACGCGCGGAATCCGCAAGTAATATCGGCGGAACCCACAAAACCGCGCTAGGCTCCCTGAAGGAAAGAAGGAGACGCCTTGTCAGCTAATTCGGAGCAGTCCGCAACGCCAGTGCCCGCCGCCACCACGCCGGGAACCCACCGCCTGAGCAAGGTGCTGATCGCCAACCGCGGTGAAATTGCCGTGCGCATCATCCGCGCCGCCCGCGACGAAGGCATCGGCTCCGTGGCCGTATACGCGGACCCGGACCGCGACGCGCTGCACGTCAAACTCGCCGACGAGGCCTACGCCCTGGGCGGCAACACCGCCGCGGAGTCCTACCTGGTGATGGACAAGCTGATCGAGGTGGCCCGGCGCTCCGGCGCCGATGCCATCCACCCTGGCTACGGTTTCCTCGCCGAAAACGCAGAATTCGCCGCCAAGGTGATCGCCGCGGGCATCACCTGGATCGGCCCCTCCCCCGAGGCGATCTCCGCCCTCGGCGACAAGGTCCAGGCCCGCCACATCGCCGAAAAGGTGGGCGCGCCGCAGGTCCCCGGCACCGCCGACCCGGTCGAATCCGCCGAGGAAATCCTCGAGTTCGTGGACAAGTTCGGCCTGCCCGTGGCCATCAAGGCGGCTTTCGGCGGCGGCGGACGCGGCATCAAGGTGGCTCGGACCCGGGAGGAAATCCCCGAGCTCTTCGAATCCGCCGTCCGCGAAGCCACGGCCGCGTTCGGCCGCGGCGAATGCTTCATCGAACGCTTCCTGGACGCCCCGCGACACGTGGAAACCCAGTGCCTCGCCGATGCCCACGGCAACGTGGTGGTCGTGTCCACCCGCGACTGCTCCCTGCAGCGCCGCAACCAGAAGCTGGTCGAGGAAGCCCCGGCCCCGTTCCTCACCGCCGAGCAGAACCAGCGGCTCTACGAATCCTCCAAGGCCATCCTGAAGGAAGCCGGCTACCTCGGCGCCGGCACCTGCGARTTCCTCGTSGGCCAGGACGGCACCATCTCCTTCCTYGAGGTCAACACCCGGCTCCAGGTGGAGCACTGCGTATCCGAAGAAGTCACCGGAATCGACCTGGTCCGCGAACAGTTCCGGCTGGCGCGCGGCGAGGAACTTGGCTACGGCGACCCCGAGGTCCGCGGCCACTCGATCGAGTTCCGCATCACCGGCGAGGACCCGGGCAGGAACTTCATGCCCGCCCCCGGCACCATCACCAAGCTGTTGAACCCCACCGGCCCGGGCGTACGGATCGACTCCGGCGTGGAGCAGGGCGACGTGATCAGCGGCAACTTCGACTCCATGCTCTCCAAGCTGGTCATCACCGGCGCCACCCGCGCCCAGGCCCTGCAGCGCTCCCGGCGCGCGCTTGAGGAGATGGTGGTCGAGGGTATCCCCACCGTCATCCCGTTCGACCTCGCCGTGGTCAGCAACCCCGATTTCGCCCCCGCCGAAGGGCCGTTCAAGGTCCACACCCGCTGGATCGAAACCGCTTTCGTCAACGACATCCCGGCATGGACGCCGACCGGCTCCGCCGAGGAGGCGGCCGACGCCGGCGAACGCCAGCGCGTCGTCGTCGAGGTCGGCGGCAAGCGCCTAGAAGTGGTGCTGCCGGCCTCGCTGGGCACCATCAGCGGCGGCAGCAAGCCAGCCAAGGCCAAGAAGCGCTCCCGCAGCGCCGGCACGGCTGCACCGGCCGGCGGCAACGCCCTGACCTCGCCGATGCAGGGCACCATCGTGAAGGTGGCCGTCACCGAAGGCGACCGTGTGTCCGAGGGTGACCTCGTGGTGGTGCTGGAAGCCATGAAGATGGAGCAGCCGCTCACCGCGCACCGCGCCGGCATCGTCATCGGGCTTTCCGCGTCGGCCGGGGAAACGGTGTCCGCGGGCGCTGTCATCGCCATGATCGAGGACGGCGAAACGGCCGAATAGGTCCGGCGCCGGTGGCGGGGGCAGACTTAGCTACGTGAAGCCATTCCTGCTCCTCGCCTCCCGCGCCGAGGACGCCGCCGCCGACGACGAATACCTCGCCTACCTGCGCTACACCGGCCTGGACAAGGCCGATCTGCACAGGATCCGGATGGAGGCGGCCCCGCTCCCCCGCCTGGACCTTGATAAGTACTCCGGCGTGATCGTCGGCGGCAGCCCCTTCACCTCCAGCGACCCCGCGGACGGGAAAAGCGCCGTCCAGCACCGGGTGGAGCGGGAACTAGCTGCTCTTCTGGACCGGATTGTGGCTGAGGACTTTCCCTTCCTGGGCGCCTGCTACGGCGTCGGCACCCTGGGCCTGCACCAGGGCGCCGTGATTGACCGGACATACGGCGAGGGGCTGGGCGGCGTCACCATCAGCCTGACGCAGGAGGGCCGGCAGGACCCGCTCCTGCGCGGCCTGCCGGAACAGTTCACGGCCTTCGTCGGCCACAAGGAAGCGTGCACCGTGCTGCCGCCCGGCGCCGTGCTGCTGGCAGGCTCCGCGGCGTGCCCTGTGCAGATGTTCCGGATCCGCGCCAACCTCTACGCCACCCAGTTCCACCCCGAACTCGACGCCGAGGGCCTGATCACCCGGATCGACATCTACCGGCACGCCGGCTACTTCCCGCGCGACTCGGCCGAGGACCTGATGGACGACGCCCGGCAGTTCAGCGCGACGGAGCCGATGAAGATCCTGCACAACTTCGTCGAGCGGTACGCGCGCTAGGTAGTTAGTCCGGCGTGCCGGGCGCGCCGCCGTCGTACACCCGCACTGGTGTCCCGGCCCGTATCCCCGCGCCTGCCGCGACACGCAAATGCCCGGCGTGTTCAGCGAACACACCGGGCATTTTTCGCCAGCCAAGGCCGGAGCGTCAGGCTACGTTGTTCTCGTAGTCCAGGTCGCGGGTTTCCTTGCTTACGAACAGGGCGACCAGGGTCAGAACGGCCATAACGGTGAGGTAGACGCCCACCAGCACCGAACTGCCCTTGGCAGCTTCCCAGAGCCAGACGGCGATGAACGGTGCCACCGCAGCGCCCAGGATGCTGGAGAAGTTGTAGCTGATGGCCGAACCCGTGTAGCGGACGTTGGTCGGGAACAGTTCCGGCAGCAGCGCACCCATCGGCCCGAACGTCAGACCCATCAGCGAGAAGCCGATGATCAGCAGGGCCATGGTGCCCACGAAGCCGCCGCTGAAGAGCGGCACGAACAGCAAGCCGAAGACGAAGATGCCGGCGGTGACCGCGATCAGCATCTTGCGTCGGCCGTACTTTTCAGCCAGCGGACCGGAGACGAGGGTGAAGATGCCGAAGAAGACGACGCCGGCAATCAGCATCCAGAGGAAGTCGTTGCGGGTGAACCCCAGGCCCGGGACGAAGGCGGCGGCTGCCGCATCGGTCATCGGCTTGCCGGCCTTCTCCGCGGCGGCCTTAGCGGCATCCAGGCTGGATGCGCGGGTGCCGTAGGTCAGGGTGAACGTGGTCATCAGGTAGAAGAGCACGTAGGTGGCCAGCATGATGAAGGTGCCCAGGATCAGCTGGCGCCAGCTGCTCTTGAAGACCCGGCCCAGGGGCAGCTTCGCGACCTCGTTGGACTCGATGACCTTGGTGAAGGCCGGGGTTTCGATCAGCTTCAGGCGGACGTACAGGCCGATGATGACCATCACGGCGCTGACCAGGAACGGCACACGCCAGCCCCAGGACTCGAAGGCCGCAGGGGTCAGTGTGTAGCTGAAGACCAGGAAGATCACGTTGGCGATGATGAAGCCGATGGGGGCGCCCAGCTGCGGGAACGTGCCGTAGATGGCGCGCTTGTTGGCCGGGGCGTTCTCGGTGGCGAGCAGGGCTGCGCCGCTCCATTCACCGCCGAGGGCCAGGCCCTGGGCGAAGCGCATGACCACCAGCAGGGCCGGGGCCCAGAAGGACCAGCCAGGGACGGTCGCCGTCGGAAGGCAGCCGATCAGGAAGGTGGCGATGCCCATGGTGAGCAGGGACGCCACGAGGGTGCCCTTGCGGCCGAACTTGTCACCAAAGTGGCCGAACACGATCGAGCCGAGCGGGCGGGCGATGAACGCGACGCCGAAGACGGCGAAGGAGCTCAGGAGCTGGGTGGTTTCGTTCTGGCCCGGGAAGAAGAGCTTCGGGAAGACCAGCACGGCGGCCGTGGCGTAGACGTAGAAGTCGTAGAACTCAACGGTGGTGCCGATCAGGCTGGCGACGATCACGCGGCCGCGCGAGTTCACCTTCTTGGCAGGCGCCTGCTCCGTCGAAGTGGCAGTGGATGACATGTAGTGACGCTTTCATCGAGACCGGCTGGCGACCGCACAGGCTGCGCGGGGACGTCCGGCAAGGGAGTGGATATATGTCTGATAATAGTTCCCCCCGTCCAGTCAATGGACAAATGTTCCACTATTTGGACGCGGCGTGTCGTCCCGCGTCATGGACACCCCGACGGCGGCCTGCACTAACGCCTCACACCGTCACAAAAGCGCCGATAGCCAAACGTCACAGCACGTTAACAAAGCGCGAGCGTCCCGGAAACGCGGCCTCCCTAGTTTGGAGGGACACCTGAAGGAGGTCCCCGTGACTGTTGACCGCATTGCAGACGCCGCTACCGGTGTTTCCCCGAACCACAACGCCGGCCCCGACGGCGGCTCCGTACGCACCGCAGCCGGCGCCCCCGCACTGGAGTTCCGCCCGGGCCGCTGGATCGCCAACTGGGACGCCGAGAACAAAGCCCAGTGGGAGTCCGTGGGCCGCGGCATCGCACGCCGGAACCTGAACTGGTCCATCTTCGCCGAGTTCCTGGGCTTCGTGGTCTGGCAGCTCTGGTCCATTGTGGTGGTGCAGCTTCCCGCGGCCGGGTTCCGGTTCTCCACCAACGAGATCTTCTGGCTGATCTCCATGCCCAGCCTGGTGGGCGCCACCCTCCGGATCCCCTACACATTTATGGTCCCGCGCTTCGGCGGCCGGAACTGGACCATCGTCTCGGCCATGCTGCTGCTGGTCCCCTCGACCGGGCTGGCGCTGTGCGTCGCGAACCCCGGCACACCGTTCGGCGTGATGTTGCTGGTGGCCGCCCTGGCCGGGTTCGGCGGCGGCAACTTTGCCAGCTCGATGGCAAACATCACGTTCTTCTATCCGGCCCGCGAAAAAGGCTGGGCGCTGGGACTGAACGCCGCAGGCGGAAACCTGGGCGCCGCCGTCGCACAGCTCGCCGTGCCCGTGGCCATCACGGTCCTGGCCGCCGGGGCCGTGAACCTGCCGGTGGCCGGGCTGATGTGGATCCCGCTGATCCTGCTCGCCGCGTTCGGTGCATGGAAGTACATGGACAACCTGACCAGCGCCAAGGGTGACGTCGCGGGCTCACTGGCGGCGGTCAAGGAACCGCACCTGTGGGTCATGGCGCTGCTTTACATCGGCACCTTCGGTTCCTTCATTGGCTTCGCCGGAGTGTTCCCGAAGCTCATCAAGGACTACTTCCCGGCGTTCTCCACCTTCGGCGTCGGGACCGTGGCCCTGTCCCTGGCTTTCCTCGGCCCGCTGGTGGGATCGCTGGCCCGGCCCTACGGCGGCCGGATGGCGGACCGGCTCGGCGGGGCCCGGATGACCGTGACCGCGTTTGCGGCGATGGCGGTGATCACCCTGACCATGGTCTGGACCCTGCCGCTGGGCAACTTCTGGCTCTTCCTCGTCCTGTTCCTGGCCCTGTTCACCGCCAGCGGCTTCGGCAACGGCGCCACCTACCGGATGATCCCGGTGATCTTCGCCCTCCACAGCCGCGCCGCCCTGTCCGGGGCCAGCACGGTGGCCACACAGCGGCTGGCATCGTCGGCGCTGGGCCTGATCTCCGCGATCGGCGCCTACGGCGGATTTGTGATCCCGCAGGTCCTGAACGCCTCCAACACGGCCAGCGGATCCTACACACCGGCGTTCTACGGCTTCGTCGCCGCCTACGTGGTGATGCTGGCCGTCTGCTGGGCCTGCTACCTGCGCCCGGCCACCCGCCACGGGAAGGACCACGTCTAAATGGCCGACGGCGCCGCGACCCACTGCCCGTACTGCGCGCTCCAGTGCGCCATGACGCTGACCGTTCCGGCCGGAGCCGCCGGGGCTCTAACCCCCGGCGCGCCGGCGGACGCCCCGCCGTCGGACGCTCCACTGGAGGTCGCCGGACGGGACTTCCCCACCAACCGCGGCGGCCTCTGCCGCAAGGGCTGGACGTCGGCGTCGTTGCTGGGCCACGCCGGGCGCGTCACGGAGCCCCTCCTCAAGGGCCCCGACGGCGTGCACCGCCCGGTCAGCTGGGACGCGGCGCTGGAGCTCATCACGGCGGCCGTCACCCGCACCCGCGCCACGTACGGTCCGGACGCCGTCGGGGTGTTTGGCGGCGGCGGACTCACCAACGAGAAGGCGTACCAGCTGGGCAAGTTCGCCCGGCTGGCGCTCGGAACCTCCAGGATCGACTACAACGGCAGGTTCTGCATGTCCTCGGCGGCCGCGGCGGGGATGCGCGCCTTTGGCTTGGACCGGGGCCTGCCGTTCCCGCTGACGGACCTCGATACCGCCAGCACCATCCTGCTGCTGGGCTCGAACGTCGCCGAAACCATGCCGCCGTTCGTCCAGCACCTGCAGGGTGCCCGCGACGCCGGCGGCCTGATCGTCGTCGACCCCCGCCGGTCCGCGACCGCGGCCTTTACGGCCGACGGCGGCGGACTGCACCTGCAGCCGCTGCCGGGCACCGACCTCGCCCTGCTGCTGGGCCTCGCCCACGTGGTCATTCACGAGGGCCTCGCGGATGAGCTCTACGTCGCGTACCGGACCACCGGCTACGCGGCCCTGGCCCGCAGCGTCGCCCCGTTCTGGCCCGAGCGGGTGCAGACCCTGACCGGGATTCCGGCCGGGCTGCTGCGCGACACCGCCCGGCGGCTGGCCGACGGCGCGCGGCGGGGCGGCAGCTACATCCTCACCGGCCGCGGCGTGGAGCAGCACGTGGACGGCACGGACACCGCCACGGCCGCCATCAACCTTGCCCTGCTGCTGGGCCTGCCGGGCTCGGCGCGCAGCGGCTACGGCACCCTCACCGGGCAGGGCAACGGCCAGGGCGGCCGGGAGCACGGCCAGAAGGCGGACCAGCTTCCCGGCTACCGCAAAATCACCGACCCCGCTGCCCGCGCCCACGTGGCCGCAGTCTGGGGGGTGCCGGAGTCCGCCATTCCCGGCCCAGGACTCCCGGCCGTCCAGCTCCTGGCCTCGCTGGGACAGCCTGACGGCGTCCGCTGCCTCTTCGTGCACGGCGCCAACGTTGCGGTCTCCGCCCCGGACGCGAACGCGGTGATCGCAGGTCTGCGCAGTCTGGACTTCCTGGTGGTCTGCGACTTCTTCCTTTCCGAGACGGCCGCCGAGGCGAACCTGGTCCTGCCGGTGACCCAGTGGGCCGAGGAGGAAGGGACCCTGACCAACCTCGAGGGCCGGGTGCTGCGCCGCCGCCGGGCCATCGCTCCCCCGCCGGGCGTCCGCAGCGAGCTCTGGATCATGACCCGCGTCGCAGCGCTCCTGGAGGCGCCCTCAACGTTCAGCGAGGACCCGGAGACGGTGTTCGAGGAGCTCCGGCTCGCCTCGGCCGGCGGGCTGGCCGACTACTCCGGGATGGACTACGCCATGCTGGACCGCGGCGAGGAAGCCTACTGGCCCTATCCGGCCGGCAGTACGGGGACCCCCCGTCTCTTCCGGGACTCGTTCGCGCATCCGGACGGCCGGGCCGTGTTCACTCCGGTGGCGCCCCGCCGTCGCCCGTCATCTGCCGCGGAGTCAGGCACGTCGGGAGCGGCCGGGACGCCCATGACCCTGATCACCGGGCGGCTCCTGGAGCATTACCAGTCCGGCGCCCAGACCCGCCGCGTCCCGGCCCTGGCCGCCGCGCAGCCCGAGGCCCGGCTGCAGATCCATCCCGCCGCCGCCGCGGCCCAGGGCATCGCCGAGGGCGACGTCGTCGCCATAACCAATGGCCGCGGCGAAGTGCTCTGCCGGGCGGAACTGAGCACCACGATCCGGCCCGAAACGGTGTTCCTTCCCTTCCACTTCCCGGAGCTTGGAAGCGCCAACCGGCTCACCGAGGCGGCCACTGATCCCGTCTCCGGAATGCCTGAGTTCAAGACCAGCAACGTATGGGTACGGGCGGCCGCGGCTGGACTGCGCGCCGACGTGCCGCAGATGGAAGGTGCCCTGTGACGGAACGGATTGTGGTGGTGGGCTTCGGCCCGGTCGCGGCACGGCTGATCGACGAGCTGCTGCCGGCAGTGCGGGACGGATCCGTGGAACTGACTGTGGTCGGAGAGGAAACGGCGCCGGCCTACAACCGTGTCCTTGTGGCCGACCTCGGGGTGGGCCGGACCACGGCCGGCGCCCTGGCCCTCGCGGACGCGGCGGCCCTGGTTGCCGACGGTGTGGACGTCCGGCTCGGCGTCCGGGTCCGCCGGGTGGACCGGGCCCGGCAGCGGGTCGTGCTGAGCGATGGCACCTCCCCCGGGTACGAGCGCCTGGTTTTCGCCACCGGTTCCCGCCCCGTGATTCCCAATCTCACCGGGCTGAACCCGGACCCGACAGCCCCGGTGCTCCCCGCTGGCGTCACGGCGCTGCGGGACCTGGCCGACGCGGCAGCGCTGCAGGCCGCGGTGGCCGGCGGCAAGCGCGTGGTGGTGCTCGGCGGCGGAGTGCTCGGCCTGGAAACAGCGCTGGCCGCGGCCGAGGAGGGCGCCACCGTCACCGTGGTGCACAACGGCCCGCACCCCCTGGGCCGCAACATCGACCGCGGCGGCGGGGCCGTCCTTGCGGCGTCCCTGCGGAACTGCGGGGTGCGGGTGGCCGGCAACGCGCGCTCGGTTGCGGTGGAGACCGGGCCCGACGGCGGGTTCTCGGCGCTGCTGCTGGCCGACGGTTCCGCGATCGACGGCGACCTGCTGGTGCTCTCCTGCGGTGTCCGGCCGCGGACCGAACTCGCAGTCGGCTGCGGCCTGTCCACCGCTGCCGGCATCCTGGTGGACCACCGGCTGCGGGCGCACCACGAGCCGCACATCTTCGCGATCGGCGACTGCGCCGAAGTCCGCTGCCCCGACCCCGACTGCCTCCCCTGCCGGACCGCCCGGGGCCCGTCCGGCCTGGTGGGACCGGGCTGGCGGCAGGCCGAATGGCTCGCCGGGTACCTTACTGCCCTGGCCTCCGGCGCCACCGCCGAGGCGGAAACCCTGGCGCCGCTGCCGGCCGAAAGGCCGGGGGTGGTGCTCCTGAAAGCCCGCGGGCTGACCATGGCGGTGGCCGGCGACGTCGCCGCCGAGCCGTGGGACGAGGACGCTTTGACGGCCGGCGCCGTGACCGGCCGGCCCCGGCTGCAGGTAGCCCAGTGGTCCGATCCCGAGCACGGCCGGTACGTCAAGATGACCACCCGCGCCGGGGTGCTGGAGGGCCTGGTGGCAGTGGGCATGCCGCGCACTGCGGCCGAGCTGGTGCAGTTGTTCGAACGCGGAGCGGAACTCCCCGCGGACCGGTCGCTGTTGCTGCGCCTGGACGGGCCGGACCAGGAAACGGCTGCCACGGCCGACCCGGAACGGACCGTGTGCCGGTGCGCCGGGGTGAGCGGCGCGGCCATTGCCGGCGCGGTGACCGGCGGGTGTGGGACGGTGGCCGAGGTCTCCGCGTCCACCCGCGCCGGGACCGGCTGCGGCGGCTGCCATGGGGACATCAAGGGGATTATCGAGAAGCACTTCCAGGGCGCACCCGCCTAGGCGGGCGAACTCGCCTAGGAAGGGCCCGGGCGGAAGTGGTGCCGGCTAGAACGGGTTCAGCAGCCGGTCCACGAACTGCCGGGTGCGTTCCTCGCGCGGGTCGCGGAGCACCGTGTCCGGGTGGCCGCGTTCCACCACAACGCCGCCGTCCATAAAGATGACCTCGTCGGCCACCTCACGGGCGAACGCGAGCTCATGGGTGACCACCACCATGGTCCAGCCCTCGTCCGCGAGTTCCTTGATGACCGTCAGGACGTCGCCCACGAGCTCCGGGTCCAGCGCCGACGTCGGCTCGTCAAAAAGCAGAAGCTGCGGCCGGAGGGCCAGTGCGCGGACGATGCCGACGCGCTGCTGCTGGCCGCCGGAGAGTTCAAAGGGGTAGCTCTTTTCCTTGTCGGCGAGCCCCACCCGGGCCAGCAGCTCGCGCGCCTCCTGGGCGGCCTCGGCTTTGGGCCGCTTCTGCACCTGGACCGGGCCCTCGATGACGTTCTCCAGGACGGTTTTGTGCGGGAACAGGTTGTAGTGCTGGAACACCATCGCGCTGCGGTCCCGCATGGCCGCCAGCTGCTTCTTGGACACGGCCGCGGAAAAGTCCACGGTGAGGTCACCGGTAAACGCGACCACGCCGCCGTCGGGCACTTCGAGTCCGTTCAGGCACCGTAGGACCGTCGTCTTGCCCGAGCCCGAGGGCCCGATCAGGGTGACCACCTCGCCCCGGCGCACGGTGACGTCGATGGATTTGAGGACCTCGTGGTCGCCGAAGGCCTTGCGGAGTCCGCGGACTGAAAGCAGCGGCGCGGAGTCCGGGAGACCGGCGTCGGGCTGGCCGGATTCAGTGGGCGACATAGCGGTCCAATCTCTTCTCGAGGACGGACTGTCCGCCGGCGAGGACCAGGCAGATGATCCAGTAAATGACGGCCGCTTCCAGGTACAACAGCATAAATTCCTGGCTGAAGGCGGCCACCTGCTGGGCCTGGCGGAACAGCTCGGTTACCAGGATCAGCGATGCCAGGGAGGTGTCCTTGACCAGGCTGATGAACGTGTTGGACAGGGGCGGGACCGAGACCCGCGCGGCCTGCGGGAGGATGATCCGGATCAACGACTGGCGCCGGGACATGCCGATGGTGTGCCCGGCCTCCCACTGGCCCTTCGGGACAGACAGGATGGCGGCCCGGATGACCTCGGCCGCGTAACCGCCCACGTTCAGGGAGAAGGCGATGATCGCGCTGGGCCACGGGTTGATGGTGACCCCGATGGACGGCAGCCCGTAGAAAATCACGAACAGCTGCACCAGCAGTGGCGTCCCGCGGATCACCGAGATGTAGACCCGGGCGATCGCGGACAGGACCGGGTTCCGGCTGAGCCGCATCAGGGCGACCATGAGGGCCAACAGCAGCCCCAACGCGAAGGAGGACAGCGCCACGGGGATGGTGCCGGTGATGGCGCCGGAGAGGATGGGGCCCAGGGAGCCCCAGACGAGGTCCCAGTTCACCGTCATGGCGTTGCGCTGCGTTCTTCGGCGGTCTCCATCGGGTTACTTGGAGATGTCGGCGTCGAAGTACTTCTGCGAGATCTTCTTGAGGGTGCCGTCGGCCTGGAGTTCGGTGAGGGCCTTGTCGACGGCGGCGGACAGGCTGGTTGATCCCTTGCGGAAGGCGAAGGCGCTGAGCGACTTGTCGGTGGTTTCGGCGGCGATCTTGATGCTGTCGTCGTGTGCCGTCTTCTGCTGGTCAAGGTAGGTGAGCTTGTCGTTTATGGTGGCGTCCACCCGGCCCTGCTTCAGCAGCGTGATCGCCTGGGCCCAGCCCTCGACGGACTGCACGTTGGCACCGCTCTTCTGGGCCAGCTTGTACCAGTTGCTGGTCAGCGACTGCGCCGTGGTCTTGCCCTTGAGGCTGTCGAACGAGGTGATGTCGGAGTTGTCGGACTTCGTGACGATCACACCCGTGCTCACGGTGTACGGGGTGGAGAATTCGTACTTCGCCTTGCGCTCATCAGTGATGGACACCTGGTTGGCGACGACGTCGAACCGCTTGGCTTCGAGGCCGGCGAAGATGGCGTCGAACTGGGTCTCCTGGAACGACGGCTTCACGCCGAGCTTGCCGGCGACGGCGGTGATGACCTCGACGTCGTAGCCGGTCAGTTCGCCATTGCCGTTGGCGTGGAAAGAGAACGGCTTGTAGGTGCCCTCGGTGCCGACGCGGAGAACGCCGGCGCTCTTGACGTCGCTCAGGGAGGTGTCCGGACCGCCGGCCGGCGCCGAGCTGGCGGGGGTGGTGGACGCCGACCCGCACCCGGCCAGGGCCAGTCCTGCAGCTGCAATCAGGCCGATGACGGAAAGTCGTGTGCGCTTCATGATGGTCCTTCGTCCAGGCGCCCTTACCGGCTCGCCAGCTTAGCCGCAGGGCGGCATTCCTACCTGCGACGATAGCAAGTTCGCCCGTCGATGGAAGACCCTGAATGACGGCATGTGACGCGCGGGCGTGAGACGGAGTTGACGGGGGCCGGGATTCCCGCGTTACCCGCGCGAACGCCCTCCGTCGGGAGGACCTGCTGGCCGATGCCCCGCCGGAGTGAGGGTGCTGGCAACCACGGCGAGGGCGATCTTGGGGCTTTGCAAAGCGCCCAACTCGGCTAGGCCGAAACCCTGTCAAGCACATCTCAAGTAGATGCTCCAGGCCGAGGTCTGACGTCGTAAGTAGCTCGTGCGTGTCGGGTCAAAGGGCACCATCTCCCTCTAATACATTCAATGTATGTATCCGATGGATGGCAGCGCCCCTGACAACTTCTCCGGAGTCGACTATGCGGCTCTCGTGAGCGCCGCTCAGATATACGACGAGCGGAAGCTTGAGGGCCAAGTGGCCAAGGTCGTTGAGGACTTCTTTGAGTCGCGTGGGGTGCCAACCCGCCGCTGCCTCATTGGCGGTTTGGGCGCCGCCGCGGGCGGCCCATGGATGGATGTGTACCTGTGGGTTCAAGAAAATTGGGAAGCCTTGCAGAAGATCGCGTCCGCTGCGATTGGCTTCGCCCTAGGAGTCACCGCCAAGTGGAGGGCGGTCAGGAAGAAGCTCGACAACAAAGTTCTCGACCGACACGTACCTACGGTCGTTCTTGAACTCGGCGCTCGCACGAAAGGCACGGGCCCAGGTTTGGATGGGGAGGCCTCGCGATCCTTCAACAGCCTCTTGAGGCTGGTGCCTGCTCTTGACGAGTCCCTTCGCACTCAGTTTCCCAGCCAGAAGTTCTCCGTGCGCGTTCTTGGCGCTTCGGAGCAGAACGCGGGTCGTTACGCGCTTTTCAAAGCCGGGGGCATAACCGACTCGGACGTTGCTAGGGTTCTGCGCTACTTCGGGAAAATAGAGCGCCAGCCCGATACGGGCACCGTCCTGCTCTATCGACAGTTTGGTTTCATTACTCGGCTGCGGCGTGCGCGAGGCCTCTCCGAGAGCACGAGTCTCATGATGGGAACCAATCCTTGATGGGCCAAGAATCCTTGCACATCCCGGCTCATTATCGGGCTCACTAAAGGAGGTAGTAGGCTCTGCTGGAATCTGACCGAAGGCAGTCGAGCCTGTTCGGCAGGCTGATTAGGCAGGTATTTGGGGATGCTTCGAAGGGCCGACAATGTCACCTACTCGCTGGAGCGAGTCAACTTCCTGACCGGGCGGGGGCGGGCCGTGCTTGCAATTGGTAGGAGCGTCTATGAACTAGGCAAGTGGACCCGTGAAGAATTTGCCGAGCGTCTAGACTTCCAACGGAGACGCCCGCTGAGGATCACCACCATAGGCGGTAGACGCTATTGGATGTTCGCGAACCGGATGTACTGGGAAAATGACGGGCTTACTGCTGACGAAGTACACGCCCTGGCGGTAACTCGACAGCAGCGTTCCAGGCAAACTATCGACCGGGCCCAAGCCACTGTCGCCATGGGGGCCACGCCACGGAGTTCCTCAGTTCGGCGGGCTATTCCCGATGATCTGAAGCAGTACATCTGGACTCGCGATGAGGGTCGATGCCGGTCCTGCGGATCAACAACCGAGCTGCAGTACGACCACATCATTCCGCTCAAGATGGGCGGGAGTAGTAACGCTGAGAATCTCCAGGTACTTTGTGGGCCATGCAACCGTTCAAAGTCTGCTGGGCTTACTACCCGTCGGTGACAGGGACGCCCAGGAGGCGACGCCCTTCAAAGGACAATGTACTCGGCGATCCGGGCGGTCCGGCCCTCCACCGTTCCGTACGGAACGTAAACGTTGGCAATGCTCCACTGTCTCCGCGGCCCGCGGCGGGGTGCTAGGGCCGAACGTCACAGCCCGGGCCGCCTCCCAACTACATGTGGACGTGCAGGCGCCGGGCGGCCTCGGAAATGGAGCCGCTCAGCGACGGGTACACGGTGAAGGTGCTGGCGACGTCGTCGACGTGCAGTTTCTGCGTGACGGCCAGCGAGATCGGGAAGATCAGTTCGGAGGCGTTCGGGCCCACCACAACGCCGCCGATCACCGTTCCGGAGCCCTTCCGGGCGAAGATCTTGATGAAGCCGTCTTTGTGGTTGCGCATTTTGGCGCGGGCGTTGCTCTTCAGCGACAGCTTGACCACGTCGCCCTGATACTTGCCGGAATCGATCTCGGCTTCAGAGACACCCACGTTGGCGATCTCCGGCGAGGTGAAGATGTTCGACGCCACCTGGTGCAGCTTCAGCGGGGTGACACTGTCGCCCAGGAAGTGCGCGATCGCGATCCGTCCCTGCATGGCCGCGACCGAAGCCAGGGCCAGCACGCCCGTGCAGTCGCCGGCAGCGTAGATGTTCGGGGCTGTGGTGCGGGAGACGCCGTCGACCTTGATATGGCCGCTCTCGGTCAGCGCCACGCCGGCTTCCTCGAGGCCGATGCCCGCGGTGTTCGGGATGGAACCGACGGCAACCAGGCAGTGACTGCCGGTGACCTTGGAGCCGTCGCCGAGGGTGACCACAACGCCGTCGTCCGTGCGCTCCACGGTCTCGGCGCGGGCCCGGGACAGCACCTTCACGCCGCGGCGTTCGAAAACGCCCTCGAGGACCTCGGCGGCGTCCGTGTCCGAGCCGGGCAGCACCCGGTCACGGGAGGAAATCAGGGTGACTTTGGAGCCCAGGCCGTTGTAGGCGGAGGCGAACTCGGCGCCGGTAACGCCGGAGCCCACCACGATCAGTTCCTCGGGAAGCTCGTCCAGGTTGTAGATCTGCGCCCAGTTCAGGATGCGCTCACCGTCGGGGCGGGCCGTGGGCAGCTCGCGCGGGTGGGCGCCGACGGCGAGGAGGACGGCGTCGGCTTCGATCGTCTCGGTACCGTCGGCGGTGAGGACCTCGATGGTGTGGCTGTCCAGCATCCGGCCGGAGCCCAGCAGGATGCGCACATCCTGGCCCTCCAGGCCCTTCTGGATGTCGGAGGACTGCTGCCGTGCCAGGCCGAGGAGGCGGTCGTTAATGTGCTTCAGGTCCGCCCGCATCGTCGGGGTGCAGTCGCCGCCGTCGAGGTCGAACTTGACGCCCAACTCCCCTGCCTCGCCAACGCGGGTCATGAGGTCCGCCGTCGCGATCAGGGTTTTGGAGGGCACGACGTCGGTCAGCACGGCGGATCCGCCGAGTCCCGCGCGCTCAATGATGGTGACCTGCGCTCCCAGGGAGGCGGCAACGCTGGCGGCTTCATAGCCGCCAGGACCTCCGCCGAGAATTGCGATACGGGGTGCGTTGAAATCGGGATGCGTAGTCACAATCATCCATTCTCCATCATCCGAACCGGCGCCACCAATAAAGGTGCTGGGCAGCGCGGGACCGGCACGGTAGCTTGTACCAGTGAGTAATACAGAATTCCTGAACACGGACCCCTTCGACGCCGCCCGCGCGGCCGCGGACTACATTGCCTCGGAGACCGGCGTTGACAGCCACGACGTAGCACTGGTGCTCGGCTCGGGCTGGGGCGACGCCGCCGAACTGATCGGCGAGACCACCGCCACCCTGTCCGCGGACGAGGTCCCCGGCTTCTCCTCCCCCTCCGTAGTGGGCCACGTGGGCACCATCCGCTCGGTGCTGACCCGCGAAGGCAAGCGCGCCCTCGTCCTGGGCGCCCGCACGCACTACTACGAGGGCAAGGGGGTCCGCGCGGTGGTGCACGGCGTGCGCACCGCAGCGGCTGCCGGCTGCAAGACCCTGGTCCTGACCAACGGCTGCGGCGGCCTGAATGAGGACTGGGCGCCCGGCACCCCCGTGCTGATCAGCGACCACATCAACCTCACCGCCACGTCACCGCTCGAGGGCGCCACGTTCGTGGACCTCACCGACCTCTACTCCTCGCGGATACGCGGACTGGCCCGCGAGGTGGACCCCAGCCTGGACGAGGGCATCTACGCCCAGTTCACCGGCCCGCACTACGAAACCCCCGCCGAGGTGCAGTACGCCAAGCGGATCGGGGCCTCGCTGGTGGGTATGTCCACCGCCCTTGAAGCCATCGCGGGCCGCCACGCCGGTATGGAGGTCTTCGGCATCTCCCTGGTGACCAACCTCGCGGCCGGCATCAGCCCGGTGCCGCTGAGCCACGCGGAGGTCCTCGAGGCCGGCCAGGCCGCCGGCCCGCGGATCTCCAAGCTGCTCGCGGAGATCATCGCCAAGCTCTAGGACACGTCAGCCGGGGGCTGCCGTTCGGGGGCTCCTAATCAGGGGCCCCTGTTCGGGGGCTCCTGTCCGGCGGTTCCTGTCCGGGGGTCAGCCGGCGGCGAGGTGCCGCACAGCCTTGTCCCGGTCCCCGGGCAGCCGGCGGTCCATGGAATCGGCGATCCCGGCGATGGTTTGCCGGGCCAGGGCCTGCCGCCACGCCAGCTCCGCCTGCCGCATGGTCTGCGAGATCAGGCACGTCCGCATAAAATTCTCCTGCCGGTCCGCTTCCGGCGCATCACCCAGGATCGCCTCACAGCGGAACGCCGGCTCCTGGCCTTCGAGCGCCAGGACCACATCCAGCACCGTGATGTTCTCGGGTCTGCGCGCCAGGTGGAATCCGCCGCGCGGGCCGGAGACCGAGGTCAGGATCCCGGCGCGCACCAGGGCCTGGAGCTGCTTGTTCAAATACGCTGCCGGAAGCTTGTAGTAGGCGGCCAGCCGGGCGCTGTTCACGGCCTCCCCGGGCGGCGTCCAGGACATGTTGACGCACGAGTGCACGGCCCATTCCACCCCACGGCCCATTTTCATATTCCAGACGTTACGTGTCCGGAAAATTGGGTGTCAACGACCCGAACCCCTGCCGCCGAACTCCTGCGCGGATCCTTCGCCGGCCCTGCGCCGCGCCGCCCGGGAATCGCTCCGGCGGGGCCAGTGTGATGGAACTGTGAGGCGGGACCGCGCTTGTCGGCGCGCGCCGGCCCCGGGTTTGGCGCTAGTTTGGTACCCATGACGTCTTCCGATGCCGCATTGACCCAACTCCTCAGCGACGCCCGGGCCTGGGCTGCCCAGGATCCGGATCCCGCCACCGCGGCCGCCCTGGCCGAGCTGGTCCGCCTCGCCGACGAGGGGACGGCCGGGGCCCGGCAGGAACTTGCGGACAGCTTCAGCGGCACGCTCCAGTTCGGCACCGCCGGCCTGCGCGCGGCCCTCGGACCGGGACCGAACCGGATGAACCGCGTGGTGGTGCGCCGCGCCGCCGCCGGGCTCGCCGCCTTCCTGGCCGACGCCGTCGCGAAAGCCGCCCCCGGAACCACACCACGCGCCGTCGTCGGCTACGACGCCCGCTACAACTCGGACATCTTCGCCGAGGAAACCGCCGCGATCTTCACGGCCGCCGGGATCGACACGTTCCTGATGCCCGCGGCACTGCCCACTCCCCTGCTCGCCTACGCGGTCCGCGCCCTGGACTGCGACGGCGGCGTGATGGTCACGGCCAGCCACAACCCGCCGCAGGACAACGGCTACAAGGTCTACCTCGGCCGGCACGCCGTGGAGGAAAGCGGACGCGGCGCCCAGATCGTGGCGCCCTACGATGCCCTGATCGCCGCCCGCATCGACGCCGTCGGTGAACTGGACTCGATCACCCTCGCCGCGCAGGGCTGGACGGTCCTCGACCCGTCCATTGCCGACGACTACCAGGCCGCCGTCGCCGCCCTGGCCCTCCCGGAGCCGTTCCCGGCCCGCGACCTCAAAATTGTCCTGACCCCCATGCACGGGGTGGGCGGCGAAACCGCCGTCGCCGTGCTCAACGCCGCCGGCTTCGCCGATGTCACGCTGGTCGCCGAGCAGGCAGACCCGGACCCCGACTTCCCCACCGTGAACTTCCCCAACCCGGAGGAACCGGGCGCCCTGGACCTGGCGCTGGAAACGGCCGGCCGGGTGGACGCCGACATTGTCATCGCCAATGACCCCGACGCCGACCGTGCGGCCGTCGCCGCCAAGGACCCTGACACCGGGACCTGGCGGATGCTGCGCGGCGACGAGGTAGGCGCACTGCTCGGCGCGCACGTTGTGGCCCGCCTGGCCGCGGCCGGCGAGGGCACCGTGGAGGGCGTCTTCGCCAACTCGATCGTCTCCTCGCGGCTGCTGGCCCAGGTTGCCGGTGCCGCCGGCTACGCCCACGAGGAGACCCTCACCGGGTTCAAGTGGATTGCCCGCGTGCCGGGGCTGCTCTACGGCTACGAGGAAGCGCTGGGTTACTGCGTGGCGCCCTCATTGGTGCGGGACAAGGACGGCATTTCGGCCGCCGTCCTCATCGCCGAACTCGCCGCAGCCGCGAAGGCCGAGGGCAAGACCATCTTCGACACCCTGGACGAGCTCTACCTGGTGCACGGCCTGCACGCGAGCGACCAGCTCAGCATCCGGGTCGCGGACTTGGGCCTGCTGGACGCCATGATGAACCGGCTGCGCGTGAGCCCGCCGGAATCGTTCGGCGGATCCGCCGTCGAGACCGCCGCGGACCTGGCCGAGGGCAGCGAACAGCTGCCGCCCACTGACGGACTGCTCTACCTGACCAGGGACCGCACCCGCGTCATCATCCGCCCGAGCGGCACCGAACCCAAACTCAAGTGCTACCTCGAGGTGATCCGCAGCGTCGGTTCCGCCGCGGAGCTGCCGGAGGCCCGGCTCGAGGCCCGGGCCGCCCTGGACGGGGTCCTGGCCGACGTCCGCGAGGCGCTGGGGCTCTAGAGCTCCACCTCGACGTACCCGTCCGCGATCCGGGCGGGAAACGTGCCAAGCCGCAGTTCCGGGTTGCCGAGGCACTCCCCCGTCGCGAGGTCGTAAACCTCCTTATGCAGCGGTGAGGCCAGCGTCGGGCGGGCGCCGCGGGACCCGGTAATTCCGCGGGCCATCACGTGCGCACCGGTGGCCGGGTCGGCCTGCTCGACGGCGAAAACCTCACCGGCGGCGGTGCGGATCAGGGCCACTTGGCGTCCGGCGATCAGCGCCGCCTCACCCCAGCCGGGCTCGAGGTCCTCGACGGAACAAACGCGGTACCAGGCCGTCCCGCCGTCGCCCGCGATGCGCTCCACAAAACTGCGGGCAGCGCTTTCCAGTACGGCTGTCATTTGATGCCCCTCTCAAAGGTCCGGCCACGGCTGCGGCCATGCCTCCACGCTAGGACCGCGGTGTTTCAACGGCGTGCGGCCAATGTGTCCGGCCGGTAAAAGAGACCTCACGCCGCCGGAAATGTATCCGTGATGCAGAAGTTAAGCTCACGAAACAAAAGGGAAACTGACGCGAAACTGCGGCTCCCTAGGCTGAACGGACCAGCTGATGGACCCGCTGAACTCACCTGCAGATCAGCACAGCTGGCTTTGAACCGTTGCAGCGCACCGCCTGCGGCCCAACGAAAGGCCACCCGTGACCGGACAGACCGCCAGCCCCGAGAACGAAAGCCCCCGGGCTTCCCGGCAGACCCCCCGCCGCGTCGTCGTCGCCGGCGGCGGCCCCGCCGCGCACCGCTTCGCCGACGCCATGCATGCCCGCGGACTCGACGGCTGGCACGTCACGGTCCTCACCGAGGAAACGCACCTCCCCTACGACCGGGTGGCGCTCAGCAAGGCACTCACGGACTCCACAGTGGACCTCACGCTCGGCAGCGCCTCGATGTGGGACCACGACGCACTGGAGCTGCGCAGCGGCGAGCGCGTCACCGGCATCAACACCGCCGCCCGCACCGTGGAAACCGCCGCCGGCACGGTGTACCCGTATGACGAGCTGGTGGTCGCCACCGGCTCGGATGCCGCCCGCCTGCCCATCCCGGGCGCCGAACACACCCACGTCTACCGCACGCTGGAGGACGTCTGGGCCATCAACCAGGCAATCGCCGGCCTCACTGCCAAGCTCGGCCGCAAAGTCAACGCGGTCACCATCGGCGGCGGCCTCCTGGGACTCGAATCCGCGGCGGGCACCGAACAGCTCGGCGCCACCCCGATCGTCATCAACGGCTCCCCGTGGCTGATGAACACCCAGCTGGACGAAGGCGCCGGCCAGGCGCTCGGCCGCCTCATCGAGGCCAAGGGCTTCACCGTCCACGGCGGCGTGTTCCCCTCCGAGGTCCTCGCCGACGACGACGGCCAGGTCACCGGCGTCCTGATGGCCGACGGCCGGATCATCGACGCGGACATCGTGATCGTGGCGATCGGCGTCAAGCCGCGCGACGAGCTGTTCCGCGCCCCCGAAGGCACCGCCGGGCAGTTCCAGCTCGGCCCCCGCGGCGGAGTGGTGATCGCCGAGGACTGCTCCACCGAAATTCCCGGCATCTGGGCCATCGGTGAAGTCGCCAACTTCGGCGGAATGTGCCTGGGCCTCGTGGCCCCGGCCAACACCATGGCCGAGATCGTGGCGGACCGGCTGCACGGCGGCGACGCGACCTTCCCCGGCTTCGACACCGCCACCAAGCTCAAGCTCTCCGGCGTCGACGTCGCCAGCTTCGGCGACGCGTTCGCCCGGACCGAGCACGCCCTYGAAATCGTCTACGCSGACCCSGCCCGCGGCGTSTACCAGAAGATCGTCACCACSGACGACGCCAARACCCTCCTCGGCGGCATCTTCGTCGGCGACGCGGCGCCCTACACGTCCCTGCGCCCCATGCTGGGCCGCGAACTGGCCGCCGAACCCGGCGCATACCTCACGGCGGCCGGCGGCGGAGACGCCCCGGAGACCGAACTGCCGGACGACGCCATCCTGTGCTCCTGCAACAACGTGGCCGCCGGAACCATCCGGGACACCGTCAACGGCTGCGGCAGCTGCGACGGCAACGCACCCGTCCGGGACCTCGGCGAATTGAAAGGCTGCACCCGTGCCGGCACCAGCTGCGGATCCTGCGTGCCGATGCTCAAGAAACTGCTGGAGACCGAGCTGACCAAGTCCGGCGTCGAGGTCTCCAAGGCACTCTGCGAACACATTGAACTGTCCCGCCAGGAGCTCTTCGAGACCATCCGCGTCCTGGAACTGACCTCCTTCGAGGAGATCATGGCCAAGTACGGCACCGGGGCCGGCTGCGACATCTGCAAACCGACCATCGCCAACATCCTGGCCAGCCAGAACAGCGCCTACGTCCTGGACGCCGGCCGCGGCACCCTGCAGGACACCAACGACCGCGCCCTGGCCAACATGCAAAAGGACGGCACCTACTCGGTGGTCCCGCGGATCGCCGGCGGCGAGATCACCCCGAAGAAACTGGGAGTGATCGCGGCGGTGGCCGAGGAATACGGCCTCTACACCAAGATCACGGGCGGCCAGCGGATCGACATGTTTGGCGCCCGGCTGGAGCAGCTGCCGGAAATCTGGAAGGTGCTGGTGGATGCCGGCTTCGAATCCGGCCAGGCCTACGGCAAGAGCCTGCGCACCGTAAAGTCCTGCGTCGGTTCCACCTGGTGCCGTTTCGGCGTCCAGGACTCGGTGGCCATGGCCATCCGGCTGGAGCTGCGCTACCGCGGCCTCCGCAGCCCGCACAAGCTGAAGATGGGCGTCTCCGGCTGCGCCCGCGAATGCGCGGAGGCCCGCGGCAAGGACGTGGGCGTGATCGCCACCGCCGACGGCTGGAACCTGTACGTGGGCGGCAACGGCGGAGCCACCCCGGCGCACGCCCAGCTGCTGGCCAAGGACCTCGACGACGAGACCCTGATCAAGTACATCGACCGTTACTTTATGTACTACATCCGCACCGCCGACCGCCTGCAGCGCACCGCACGCTGGCAGGAAGAGCTCGACGGCGGCATCCGGCACGTCGAGGACGTGGTGGTGCACGACACCCTTGGCATCGCCGAGGACCTCGAGGCCGCCATGGCCAACCACGTGGACACCTACGTCGACGAGTGGGCCGACACCCTCAAGGACCCCGAGCGCCTGCGCCGGTTCCGGTCCTTCGTCAACGCCCCGGACCAGAAGGACGACTCCATCACCTTCGTCCCCGACGAGCGCGGCCAGATGCGCCCCGCCACGGCCGCGGAAAAGGCACAGCAGCCGGTCCTGATCGGGGCCTCCATTCCCGTCCGCCGCGCCACCGCGGACCTGCTCGACGAGAACGAGGTATAGCCATGCAGCTCAGCATCGACCCCACCGGACGCGACGTGCTGGTCACCGGCTCCGACGACGCCGCCCGGCAGGCCGTGCGCCGGTACGCCGCGGCCGGCGCGGTGGTTCACCGCCAGCGAACCCCCGAGGGCACTGTCCTCGACGGTCCGGCGCCCGCACGCCCGTTCCTGGTCGCCGCCGTCGACGACGGCCGGCCCGGCTGGGAGCCCGTCCTGGACCGGTACCGCGCCGCCGGCGTCCCGGTCGCCGCCGAGCCGGCAGCCGGCCCCGCGGGACACGTCACGCTGGTGGGCGGCGGACCCGGCACCGCCGAGCTGCTGACCGTCGCCGCGGTCGACGCGCTGCGGGACGCCGACGTGGTCTTCTACGACCGGCTGGCCCCCTACCAGGAGCTGGCGTCCCTGACCTCCGCGGAACTCGTGGACGTGGGCAAGAAGCCCGGCCACCACAAAGTCAGCCAGGCCGACATTGAACGGCTGATGGTGGACAGTGCGCTGGCCGGCCACAACGTGGTCCGGCTCAAGGGCGGGGACCCGTACGTGTTCGGCCGCGGCGGCGAGGAGGTCGCGTCCTGCGTGGCCGCCGGGGTTCCGGTCCGTGTGGTGTCGGGGGTGACCAGCGCCATCTCGGTGCCGGCCGCCGCAGGGATCCCGGTCACGCACCGCGAGGTCAGCCACATGTTCACAGTGGTTTCCGGCCACGCCCCGCTGACCGGGGACGAACTGCAGCACCTGGCCGGACTGGGCGGCACCATTGTGGTCCTGATGGGCATCGGCACCCTGCACCACCTCGCCGCGGGCCTCCGGCGGGCAGGGATGCGCGCCGATATGCCGATGGCCGTCGTCGAACGCGGCTACCGGCCCGGGCAGCGGACCACCATCGCCGAACTGGGCACCATCACTGCGGCGGCCGCCGGCTGCAGCAACCCCGCGGTCCTGGTCATCGGCGAGGTCGTGAAGGTGGCCGAGGCCAACCGGGGCTGCGCCGAAGCGGACCTGGGCCGGCTCGCCGCGTCCCTGGTGGGGGCGTGAGCGCCGTGGGCGCGTTGGACGCCCTGGCCCCCACCCTGGCCGACACGGCAGAGGCACCCGCCGGAAAGGCCGAACTGCCGCTGGAGGGCTTCCGGATCGGGGTCACCTCGCACCGCCGCTCCCAGGACCTGATCGAGGCCCTGGAACGGCGCGGCGCGGAGGTCCTGCACGCCCCGGCGCTGAAGATCGCCCCGGTCCAGGAGGACCTCCGGCTGATCGAGGACACCCGCGCCATCATCGAGGCCCGTCCGGAGCTCTGCATCGCCACCACGGCCTACGGCATGCGCCGCTGGTGCGAGGCGGCGGACACCTTCGGCATCGGCGAGCAGCTGCTGGAGACTCTCTCCGCGACCCGGATGTTTGTCCGCGGGCCGAAAGCGCGGGGCGCCGTGCGTGCCGCCGGGCTCGCCGACGTCGGGATCAGCAGCGACGAGACCACGGCCACGCTGGTGGACATGCTGCTGGCCGAGGGGGTGCGCGGCAAAACCGTCGCCGTGCAGCTGCACGGCTACACCGATGTCCGCCAGCTGGAACGCCTCCGGATGTCCGGCGCGCACGTTATGACGGTCACCCCGTACCGCTGGGTCAAACCCGACGGCGCCGACCGGCTGCCGAAGCTGATCGAGGCGGCCTGCAGCGGCAACCTGGACGTGCTGACCTTCACCAGCGCCCCCGCCGTGGACGCGCTGTGGAGCACCGCGCACGAGATGGGCCTGTACAAGCAGCTGGTGGAAAGCCTGAAGACCACCGTTGCCACCGCCGTCGTCGGCCCCATCACCGCCCAGCCGCTGGTCGACGCCGGCGTGCAGCCGCTCATCCCGGAACGGTTCCGGATGGGTGCCCTCATCCGGCTGGTCAGCGAACACCTGGCCCTGAACCACGTGCGGCGACTGGACACCAGCAGCGGGGCGGTGGAGCTGCGCGGCCGTTCCCTCCGGATCGACGGCGAGGCCGTGGAACTCGCCCCGGCGCCGCTGCTCCTGCTGCGTGCCCTCCTCGGCGCCGGCGGGGCCGTCCTGTCCCGCGAGGCCCTCTCGGACCTGCTGGAACTGCGCGGATCCGTCCACGCGCTGGATATGACAGTCAGCCGGCTCAGGTCCTCCCTGCCGGACGGCAGCCTGGTGGAAACAGTGGTGAAACGCGGGTACCGGATCCGCGTGTGACCCACGGCATTACCAGCTGGTAACAACTGGCGAACGGCCGGGCTAAATACTGCAACAGCCCGGTAACCTGCGCGAAAAAACAGCCTCCTACGCTGGGGAACATCAAGAACACGGGCCACAACCAGCGGCCCGCCAGCGAAAGGGCCAGCACATGTCCGTTACCGAAGCCACCGCCACGCCGTCCGCCACTTCCCAGACCCGGCCGCGGATCGTGATCGCCGGCGCCGGGCCCGCGGCGCAGGCACTGGTCCGCCAGCTCACCCGCACACCGTTCGCCGGCGGCATCACGGTTCTCAGCAACCGGGACGACGCCCCTGAAGAGCTGCTGGAACTGGCCGCGCTGCCCCAGGTTTCGGTCCGCTTCGGCCAGCCGGCCAGTTTCATCGACGCCACGGCGCAGCGCGTCACAACGGCGGACGGCATGGAATTCGGCTACGACCAGCTGGTGATCGCCACCGGGTCCGCGCCCGCCCAGGCCCCGATCGAAGGTGAGGGCCGCTGCCTGAGCTACTCCACCATCGATGACGCGACCCGGCTGGGCGACGCCGTCAAGGATGTCACCCGGGTCCTCGGCCGCCGGCCGCTGGGCATCCTGGTGGGGACCGGAACGGCCGCGGGCCAGGCCGAGGCGGTACTCAGGGCCCGCGGGGTGCGGCCCGTCCGCACCACCCTCCGGCCCTCCGCCGTCGTTCCCACCCTCGCCGGGTCCGCGCTGCCGGCCGCCGGCATCGTGTTCGAGGACGGCTCCAGCATGAGCGCGGACCTGGTGGTCCTCGCCGAGGAGCGCGTTTCGCGCGACGGCCTTGCCCGCACCGCCGGCCTGGCCACTGCGGCCCAGGGCGGGATCGTGGTGGGCAAGGACTTCAGTACCTCCGTGCCCGGGATCTGGGCGATCGGCGACGCCGCGGCGTACGACGGCGTCCGGCTGGGACTGCTGGTGGCCGCCGCTTCAGCGGCCGGGGCCTGCGCCGCCGGGCTGCTCCAGGCAGGCCTGTCCGCGCCCCTGGTCCAGGCCGCCTAGTGCCGACGCGGGCCGCGGCTGTTATGGCAAGATGGTGCACTGAGAAGCCACGACACACGACGTGTCAGCAGGCCGGACCGGGCACCATCCAGGTCCGCCACGAAAGGGACCACCATGAGCAACGAAGCCACCACGGCGGCCGGCGCCGCCAGCACCGGGAACCAGGCCGGAGGCAACATTGCCTCGTACATTGACCACACCCTGCTCAAGCCGGAGGCCAGTGAAGCCGAAGTCCTCAAGGTCTGCGCCGAGGCCGCCGAGTACCAGTTCAAGTCCGTCTGCGTAAACCCGATCTGGGTCAAGTCCGTCAAGACCGCCCTCAAGGGCTCCGGCGTGTTGACCTGCTCCGTGATCGGGTTCCCGCTGGGCGCCACCCCCAGCGACGTCAAGGCCTTCGAGGCCCGCGGTGCGGTGCTTGACGGCGCGGACGAGATCGACATGGTCATCAACATCGCGGCCGCCCGCGCCAACGACAAGGGCGCCCTGGTCGATGACATCCGTGCTGTGGCCGAGGCGGTCCACGCCGGCGGCGCCATCCTGAAGGTCATCATCGAGACCGCGCTTCTTGACGACGCCCAGAAGGTCCTGGCCTGCGAGGCCTCCGTCGAAGCCGGCGCGGACTTCGTCAAGACCTCCACCGGTTTCAACGGCGGCGGCGCCACCGTCGAGGACGTGGCCCTGATGCGCCGCACCGTGGGTGCCGGCCTCGGTGTCAAGGCCTCGGGCGGCGTGCGCTCCCTCGCCGACGCTCAGGCTATGATTGCTGCAGGTGCAACACGTATTGGCGCCAGCTCCGGCATCGCGATCGTCAAGGGTGAACAGGGTTCATCCGCGTACTGACCCGCACGAGCTACTGCCGCTGCCGCCACAGTTTTTGAGCCCCGCGGGGCCGAGGAGGAACGAATGTCCAGCAACACCACCAAGACCCCGCAGGGCGAGAACACCCTGGCATCCAGCGTTGTGATCTTCGTGATCATGATGGCGCTGTTCTTCGGTGCCCTGTACTCCCTGTCCTTCCTCACCCTGGGCAACCCCTGGCCGATGGCCGCCTGCCTGATCCTCTTCGCCCTGGCGTTCTGGATCCCGCAGACCATCACGGGACGCTCCGACTCCGCAGGCGAGAGCTAGGCCCTCCCCCGGATTTTCCGCTGAAGCCCCGGTTATCCGGGGCTTCAGCTGTTTAACGGCCGGTCCGGGCGGCGGTTTGTTTGTTTGGGCCCCGGCGTCCTGGGCAGCAGACCCCCTGGGCGGCCTAGCCGGCCCCGACGGCGCTGAGCAGCCGGTTCACCAGGGCCGTCCCGAGAGCCACGGCGGCCGGGAAGTGGCCCTTGGCCAGGGCGAGGACGGCGGAAAACACGCCGATCATCGCGTAGGCGCTGACCGGGATGAGGACAAACCACTCGCGCCGCGACCCGGCACGGCCCAGCAGCGGGATGGAGAACGCGCCGTTGGCCTTCCAGATGTCCTTGACCAGGGGCAGTTTGCGCAGGAACTTCGACGGCTTGGCGACCAGCGGCCAGAGCAGCGGCACTCCCCCGGTGGTGATCATGTCCCCCACAATGTGCACGAGGACGCCGGTGAGCATGGATACCGGCAACCAGGACCACTGGTGCGGCGCGAACCAGGTCACCAGCCCGGCCATGACCAGGGCGAAGATCCAGTTGCTGATCCAGCCGTACTTGGGAAAGAGCTTCAGTGCTTTCGCGGCGATGTTGATCATGAACATGCACAGCAGCCCGGCACCGACGGACAGCAGGCCCCAGTCCGTCTGCAGCTGGAGCTGCCCGGCCATGGCGGCGAGCAGCACGAAAAACGCCGCGCCGATCACCGAATGGGTGCCCTGGCGGTGGCCGCCCGAGGCGTTTTCGATCCCGACGGCGATCAGGTTGGAGAGCGGCGGGAGGGCATGGGCCACCGTGCTGGAGCGGTGGTCCCAGTCGCAGACCAGCGCTGTGCCCGCCGTCGCCATCCCGCCGATCACGATCCCGGTGGCATCCAGCGGATACCAGCCCAGCGCGTAGGGCCCGGTCGAGGCAATAGCCACCCACGCCGCGGCCCCGGACGCGGCGTGGTGTCCTCCCATCACGGCCTAGCCCACTGAGAGCGGGACGTCGGAGAAGATCGCCTCGATGACGCCGTTGGCCCAGGCCAGGATCTCGGCGTCCTGCAGGTCGCGGCCGCCGATCCGGGCGGTCTTGGGCTTGGGGATCAGCACCGCGTCCAGGGCCGGTTTGGCCTGCGAACCGGGGTACATCCGGGCCAGCCGCATGAGCTTGGACTCCGGCAGCTGGGCGGGCGAGAACTTGATGAAGTTCCCCTGCAGCGCGACGTCGGTGAGCCCGGCCCCGCGTGCGCCCACCCGGAAGCGGGCCACGGCAGTGAGGTTCTTCGCGGGCAGCGGCAGCTCGCCGTAGCGGTCCACGAGTTCGGCCTCAACCTCGTCGATCGCCTCGTTGCTGAGGGCGGCGGCCAGCTTCCGGTAGGCCTCCAGGCGCAGCCGCTCGCCGGGCACGTAGTCGTGCGGCAGGTGCGCGTTGACGGGCAGCTCGATTTTCATCTCCGCGGCCTTCTCTTCGGCTTCGCCGCGGTAGTCCGCCACGGCCTCGCCCACCAGCCGGATGTAGAGGTCGAAGCCCACGCCCTGGATGTGGCCGGACTGTTCCCCGCCGAGCAGGTTGCCCGCGCCGCGGATCTCGAGGTCCTTCATGGCCAGCTGCATGCCGGCGCCGAGCTCGTTGTGCGTGGCGACAGCCTTGAGCCGTTCGAGCGCCACTTCGCCCAAAGGTTTCTCCGACGGGTACAGGAAGTAGGCGTACGCCCGTTCCCGGCCGCGGCCCACGCGCCCGCGCAGCTGGTGCAGCTGGGAGAGCCCGTATTTGTCCGCACCGTCCACGATCAGGGTGTTGGCGTTGGAGATATCCAGGCCGGTCTCGATAATGGTGGTGCAGACCAGCACGTCGAAGCGCTTCTCCCAGAAGTCCACGATGATCTGCTCCAGCCGGCCCTCGGACATCTTGCCGTGCGCCACCTCCACGCGGGCTTCCGGGACCAGTTCGCGGATCTTCGCCGCGGTGCGTTCGATCGTGGAGACCCGGTTGTGGACGAAGAAGACCTGCCCCTCGCGCATCAGTTCGCGGCGGATCGCGGCCGAGGTCTGTTTGTCCGTGTACGGTCCCACGTAGGTCAGCACGGGGTGCCGCTCCTCCGGCGGTGTGGCCAGGGTGGAGGTCTCCCGGATACCGGTCAGGGACATCTCAAGCGTGCGCGGGATCGGGGTGGCGCTCATGGCCAGGACGTCCACGTTGGTGCGCATCTTCTTGAGCGCTTCCTTGTGCTCGACGCCGAAGCGCTGCTCCTCGTCCACGATCACCAGGCCGAGGTCCTTGAACGCGAAGTCCTTGGACAGCAGCCGGTGCGTTCCGATGACAACATCGACGGCCCCCGACTTGACCCCTTCGGCCGTTTCCTTCGCTTCCTTGGCGCCCTGGAAGCGCGAGAGCGGCTTGACCCGCAGCGGGAAGCCGGAGAACCGCTCGGTAAACGTCTCATAGTGCTGCTGGGCCAGCAGGGTGGTGGGCACCAGCACCGCCACCTGCTTGCCGTCCTGGACCGCCTTGAAGGCGGCGCGGACGGCGATCTCGGTCTTGCCGTACCCGACGTCGCCGGAGACCAGCCGGTCCATCGGGATCTCCCGCTCCATGTCGGCCTTGACCTCGTTGATGGTGGTCAGCTGGTCCGGGGTCTCCACGTAGGGGAAGGCCTCTTCGAGCTCCCGCTGCCACGGGGTGTCCGGGCCGAAGGCGTGCCCGCGGGAGGCCATCCGGGCCGAGTACAGCCGGATCAGCTCACCTGCGATTTCCTTGACGGCCTTGCGTGCCTTGGACTTGGTGCTGGCCCAGTCCGAGCCGCCCATCTTGCTCAGGACCGGGGTGTCGCCGCCGACGTAGCGGGTGACCTGGTCCAGCTGGTCGGTGGGCACAAAGAGCCGGTCGCCCGGAGCGCCGCGCTTGGAGGGCGCGTATTCGAGCACAAGATATTCCCGCACCCCGTCGCCGCCGCCAGCCACCTTGCGCTGGATCAGCTCCACGAACCGGCCGATGCCGTGCTGTTCGTGCACCACAAAGTCTCCGGCCAGCAGCTGCAGCGGGTCTACGGCGTTGCGCCGCTTCGAGGGCATCCGCCGCATGTCCTTCGTTGACCCGGCGGAGGTCCGGCCCAGCAGGTCGGCCTCGGTCAGCAGGCCCACCTTGAGGCTGTCCAGGACAAAGCCGCGTCCGACGGCGGCGGTGGTCACCTCGATCAGGCCCGGCTGCGGCTCGGCGTCGAGGGTGTCCACCCGCGCGCACGGGATGTCGTTGTCGTGGAACAGCTCGGCGAGGCGCTGCGCCGGCCCGGGGCCCTCGGTGGCCACGACGATCCGCCACTGGTTGCGCACATGCGAGCCGATGAATTCCATCATTTCGGCCACGTCGCCCTGGTAGCCGCGGGGTTCGCGGGCGTGCAGGTTCAGCACATCGACGTCGGGCAGCAGTTCCTCGTCGCTGGCGAGCGAGGTGATGGACCACCAGGACACCCCGTGGGCCAGCGCGGTGGTGCGCGTCTCGCCCAGCGAACGGAAACTGGCCGAGTGCAGGGCCTCGGAGGCGGCGGAGCTGAGATCCAGCGGTGCCGTTCCGCCGTCGGACGCCGTGGACCAGGCCGCCTCGAGGAACTCCTCGTTGGTGGCGGCGAGGTCATGGGCCCGGGTACGGACCTTTTCGGGCTCGATCACCACCGAGATGGAACCGGCCGGGAACTGGTCCAGGAACGGCACCATGGCATCAACCAGCACCGGGGCCAGGGATTCCATACCTTCGACGGCGATGCCCCCGGCGATCTTCTCCAGCATGTCCGCCGCGGCCGGCAGTTGCGCCTTGAGCATGGCAGCCCGGGACATGACCGAGGGCGTGATGAGGATTTCGCGGCACGGCGGGGCATGGAGCTCGGTGGGGTGGTGCACGCCCGGGGCGGTCAGCGAGCGCTGGTCCGCGACAGCGAACCAGCGCATCTGCTCGACCTCGTCGCCGAAGAACTCCACCCGGATCGGGTGGTCCTCGGTGGGCGGGAAGACGTCCAGCATGCCGCCGCGGACCGCGAATTCGCCGCGCCGGGTCACCATGTCCACCCGGGCGTAGGCGGCGTCGGCGAGGTTCCTGACGACGTCGCCGAACGGGGCATCCTGGCCCACGTGCAGGGTCACGGGGACCAGCTCACCCAGTCCGGCCACGATGGGCTGGACCACGGCGCGGACGGGCGCGACGACGACCCGCAGGGCGCCGCCGGCAGTGTCGGGGTGTGCGAGGCGGCGGAGCACGGACAGGCGCCGGCCGACGGTGTCCGAGCGCGGCGACAGCCGTTCGTGCGGGAGGGTCTCCCAGCTGGGGAACTCGGCAATGGAGTCGGCGGGCAGGAAGGCCCCCAGGGCGGCGGCCAGGTCCTCGGCTTCGCGGCCGGTGGCGGTGACCGCCAGCACCACGGGGTTGCCGCCGTCGTCGGATGCAGCGCCCGCGGCTGCCAGGCCGTCGGCCATCTCCGCGAGCAGCGCCGCGCGGAGGCCCGCGGGGGCGCTGATCTGGTAGTCCTCGGAGCGGGTTGTGAACGGCCGGGAGGCGGCTGCCTGCACCCGGGCAAAGGTTGTGTCCTCGGCGAGGACACGCCGCAGACCGGTGAGGGAAGGGCCGTTGAGGCTCATGGCGAACTCCTGAAGTGATCACGGGCATGCAGGCAACACGAATACCCGAAATTCGCAAGAATCCCGGGTTCTTCCAGCCTACCGCTACCCGGCGGCGGGGCTCGACCCGGGGCTAAGCTGGCGGGACGGGCTATGGTCCGGCAGGCTGCAGTCCGGCCGGGCCGGCGCTCCGAACCACTTATAGGCGCCAGCTGACATCCCCGACGAGAAGGAGCCATCCATGAACGGCACTCCCCAGGTGAACGGCACTCCCCCGGCTCCGGCCGCCAGGACGGTGCTGGTCACCGGAGCCACCGGGTACATCGGCGGCAGGCTGGTTCCCCGGCTGCTCGAGGCCGGGCACCGGGTGAAGGTGCTGGTGCGGACGCCCGCGAAGATCGCCGGGGTTCCGTGGCTGGACCAGGTGGACGTGGTCCAGAGCAGCCTCGATGACGGCGCGGCGCTGGAAGAGGCCCTGGCCGGCGTCGACGTCCTCTACTACCTGGTCCATTCCATGGCCGGCGGCGCGGGCTTCGAGGCCAAGGAGAAGGAGATGGCCGGCACAGCGGCGCGGGCTGCTGCGGCGGCCGGGGTGGGAAGGATTGTCTACCTCGGCGGCCTGCACCCCTCCGGGACCGCCCTGTCCACGCACATGCGCTCCCGGGAGGCCGTGGGCAAGGTCTTCCTCGACGGGCCGGTGGACGCGATCGTGTTCCAGGCCGGCGTGGTGATCGGCTCCGGGTCGGCGTCCTTTGAGATGATCCGGCACCTCTCCGAGACCCTTCCCGTGATGCCTGCCCCCAGCTGGGTGCGGAACAAGATCGAGGCCATCGCCGTGCGGGACGTGCTGCATTACCTGGTCGGCGCGGCCGCACTCGAGGGGCCCATCAACCGCACTTTCGACATCGGCTCCCGGCAGGTCCTCACCTACGCGGGCATGATGAAGGAGTATGCGGCCGAAACCGGGTTGCCCCTGCGCTGGGTCCTGGCGCTGCCCGTCCCCGCCCCGAAGCTCGCCGGGCTCTGGGTGGCGCTGGTGACGCCGATTCCGCTGTCCATGTCGCTGCCCCTTGTGGAGTCCCTGCAGCACGACGCCGTATCGCGCGAGCATGACATCGACGCCTACATCCCGATGCCCGAGGGCGGCCTGACCCCCTACCGGCGCGCCGTGGCCCTCGCCCTGGGACGGGAGCGGGACGGCCAGGTGGAGACGACGTGGGCCAGTGCGGGGGCCGACGCCGATCCGCTGCCGAGCGACCCGGAGTGGTCCGGCCACCGGGTCTACGTCGATGAACGCAGCTACTCCAGCGCCGTGGACCCGCAGCACGTCTGGACCATCATCGAAGGCATCGGCGGCCGCAACGGCTGGTACTCGCTGCCGCTGGCCTGGAGTGTGCGCGGCTGGCTGGACAAGCTCACCGGCGGCGCCGGCCTGGCCCGCGGCCGGCGGCACCCGCACCTGTTGGCCGAGGGCGAAGTGGTGGACTGGTGGCGGGTGGAGCGGATCGACCGCGGCCGGCTCCTGCGGCTCCGCGCGGAAATGCGGGCACCCGGCCGCGCCTGGCTGGAACTCTCGGTGGAACCCGAGGGCACCGGCAGCCGCTACCTCCAGCGGGCCATTTTCTTCCCGAAGGGCCTGAGCGGGAAGCTCTACTGGCTGGCCGTGCTGCCCTTCCACAGCCTCATCTTCCCCGCCATGTCGCGGAACATCGCGGCGGCGGCCCAGCGTCTCGCAGAGACAGGGCCAGCTGCCGAATCGGAACCGGCAGAGCCAACCGCGTAAGATGTTGGGAGCCCAAAACGTCCAGACCCCCCATGGAGGACCCCCAATGGCCCTGAGTGCATCCACCACCCTTCCGCACAGCGTTGAGAGCGTCACGGCAGTTTTTGTCAACGAGGACTTCCTGCGCCACACCAGCGAACTCGTCGGCGGCACCCTCGAATCGTTCACGGTCGACGGCGACCCGGCCGGTGCCTTCAACACCACCACCGTCCGCACCATCCCCACGACGCGGATGCCCGACCTCGCCCGCAAGTTCGTCGGCGAGAGCCTCAAGGTGACCCAGCTGGAAAGCTGGGCGGCCCCCGAGGCCGACGGCTCGCGGCAGAGCACCATCTCCCTGAAGGTCGCCGGCGCTCCGCTGGACGTCAACGCCGTCCAGCGTCTGGTCGCCGACGGCGGCAGCACCCGGATCGAACTGGAGGGCACCGTCACCTCCTCCGTGCCGCTGCTGGGCGGCAAGATCGCCGACGCGGCGGAGCCGATGGTCGGCAAGGCCCTCAACATCCAGTCCACCCAGGCCCAGGCCTGGCTCGAGAGCCACTAGCCGGTGGAGCTTCCCGCCGCCCTCGCCGTTGTCCTGGTCATCGCCGGCATCTGGTCCCTGGTGGTCTGGCCGCAGTTCCTGCGCCGGGTCATGAAGGACCCGCGGGCGCGCGACGCCGGCGGCAAAGCCACCCGCTTCCTGACCGTCCACGTGGTCCTCGTCAGCATTTCGATGCTGCTCGGGGCGGCGACGGCGGCCATCGGGATCGCGGGACTGCTGAGCTGACCGGCCCCGGCCCCGATAACGCTACTGGCCCGCAGCCGTTCCCGTTCTGACTGTTCAGAACGCGAACGGCTGCGGGCCAGTGACGTTAACGCCCGGAAGCCCGGCGCCTAGGTAGTTGTGTCCTGGTGCGCGAGGGCCTGGCCGAGGGCGTCCTCCGCGGCAACCCACGAAAGCATGGCGCATTTAACCCGGGCCGCGTACCGGGACACCCCTTCGAACGCCGCTGCGTCGCCGAGGACCTCGGGATCGGCCGCGACCTTGCCGCGCGAGCGCAACACCTCGCGGAAACTGTCGATCACCCGGTGCAGCTCATCGGCCTCCAGGCCTTCGGCGAGCTCGGTCAGCACGGAGGCCGAGGCCATGGAGATCGAGCAGCCCTCCCCGTCCCAGCGCAGCTCATTGACTTTGCCGTCCGCCACCGAGACGCGGAGGGTGATTTCGTCACCGCAGACCGGGTTGAGCTGGTGCGACTGGCCGCTGTTGGCGCCCGCCGGCGTTTCCGCCCCTGCCAGGCCGCTGCCGTGCCGTGCCTTGGAGTGCTCCAGGATGATCTGTTGGTACAGCTGGTCAAGACTCATACGGGGCCGTCCTTAGGCTTGGAAGTACGTGCGGACACCGGCGACGGCGTCGAGGAACGTGTCGACGTCGTCCGTGGTGTTGTACAGGTAGGTGCTGGCCCGGGTGCTGGCCGTGAGCCCGAGCCGGCGGTGCAGCGGCTGGGCGCAGTGGTGCCCCACCCGGACGGCGACCCCGCGGCTGTCGAGGAACTGCCCGACGTCGTGGGCGTGCACACCGGCGACGTCGAACGCGGCCAGGCCGATCCGTTCCTGGCCGGCAGCGGGGCCCAGCACGCGGATCCCGGGAATCGCTTCGAGGCCTTCCACCAGGCGCTGGCCCAGTACCGCTTCCCACGCGTGGATGCGGGCGACGCCGGTCTCGTTCAGGTAGTTGGCAGCCGCGGCGAGCGCCACCGCCTGGGAGATCTTCTGGGTCCCGGCTTCGAAGCGCTGCGGGCTGGGCAGGAAGCCGGCGCGTTCCATGGTGACGGTGGTGATCATGGAACCGCCGGTCAGGAACGGCGGCATCGCGTTGAGCAGTTCGGAGCGTCCGTAGAGGCCGCCGATTCCGGTGGGGCCGAGCATCTTGTGCCCGGAGAAGACGGCGAAGTCCACGTCCAGGGCCTTGACGTCCAGGACCAGGTGCGGGGCGGACTGGCAGGCGTCCAGCACCACCAGCGCACCGGCGGCCCGGGCCAGCGCGACCAGCGCGGACACGGGGTTGATGGTTCCCAGCACGTTCGAGGCGTGGGTGAAGGCCAGTACCCGGGTCCGGCTGCCGATCAGGCGGGCGGCGGCCTCGAGGTCCAGGGCCCCGGCGTCGTCCACCGGGATGAACTTCAGCGTGGCGCCGGTCCGTTCGGCCAGCTGCTGCCAGGGAATCAGGTTGGCGTGGTGCTCCATCTCGGTCACCACAATCTCATCGCCCGCGGCGAAGGCGAACCGGGCGGCTTCGGCCGGGGCGCCGGGCAGGGAGGCGTTGAGGAACGAGTAGCTGAGCAGGTTCAGGCCCTCGGTGGCGTTGGAGGTCCAGATCAGTTCGTCCGGGTCCGCGCCGATGAAGGCAGCCACGGTCTCGCGGGCGTCCTCGAACACTTCGGTGGCTTCCACCGCCAGGTAATGCGCGCCGCGGTGCACGGCGGAGTTCCGCTGCTCGTAGAACTCCTGCTCGGCTTCGAGCACACTGAGCGGGTTCTGCGAGGTGGCACCGGAGTCCAGGTAGACCAGCGGCTGCCCGTTGACGGACCGGTGCAGGATCGGGAAGTCGTTGCGGATCCTCATGACTTCCTCGTTGCCCAGCGCCGTGGCGGAGCGGAGGAGATGGGCTGGTGTGGCAACCATGGGCGGGACTCCTGGATCGGCTTTCGCTGCGGCGCAGCAGGGGTCCCCGGAGGGCCAGCCCTATTACGTCACGCAGATTAGACCTAATTATCCCACGTCCGCGCCGCGCCTCGTTGCCGGGCTCCGGACGGGTCTGCCGGAACGCTGGCGCGCCCCGCCTGCGGGTGGTAAACCCGGGCGGGGCGCCAGTTGCAGCGTTACCGCTTTCCACGTCTTTCTGTGGTGCAGACCGTTGAAGGGAGCCGGCGGCGGCTGGGGGGAGAGCCTCGGTCTCAGAAGGCTCTGACGCCGCCGGCTCCGACTTTGGGGTATGGCTGCCGGTTCCGGCACCATACGGTTCCATTGAAGGAGTGTGAGGTGGTTCTTGGGACTGACTTAAGTCAATCGTGGAGCCATTATCTTCACACGAGTAGCATTTACCCGACTTCTCCCCTGGCGGGTCCGCGGCACTACTTGGCCATACTTGTCCGGTTCCCACGGCTCACTCTGGCCCCGGGAGCGGGAGCCGCGGGCCGGGGCGGCGGGTGTGTGGCTAGGGCGGCTGCAGGTCCTTCTGCATGTCCACGAGTTCGCCGCGGCGGCTGACGCCGAGTTTCCCGAAGATCCGGTACAGGTGGCCCTCCACGGTCCGCTGGGACACGGTCAGTTGCTCGGCGATCTCCGCATTCGAGGCCCCGCCGGCCACAAGCTTCAGGATTTCCGATTCCCGGGCGGTCAGTTCCGAGTGGTGCTCGCCGTGGATGATGGTCAGCAGGCCCGACATGCCGGTGGCCAGCATCCGTTGGTGCACCTTGCGCTGGACGGCGGTGAGCTTCCATTTTTCCGGATCGTTTTCCAGCAGGCGTGCTGCCTGCTGGGCGGCTTCAAGGGCCAGCAGCAGGTGACCGGCGGCCATGGCCCGGTCACTGAGGGCGGTCAGCTCCGTTGAGTCCGACGCCGCCACGGCCAGCGCGTAGGCGTGCAGTGCCCTCGCCTCGGCGCCCTCGACGGCGCCGCTGCTCGCGGCAAGGGCCTCCGCGGCCCCGGTGTTCCCCCCGCGCACGGCGATCCGGCGGATGTCCGTCTCCACGGCGCGAAGGCCTTGCCGCTGCGCCTCCGCTGCGAGCCGTGCCAGTTCCGGTCCGACCTCCCCGCCGTCGTCCCCGGCCGCAGCGGCGCCCGCCACCAGGTGGATCCCCGCGCCCGTGGCGACGCCGGTTGCCGCCGGGACGGCAGACCTGGCAGCCGACTCCGCCGCAGCACAGTACGCCTCGGCGAGGAGGCGGAGGGTCTCCGGCTCCCGGTAGTCCGTCTGGCGGTACGCCTCCGCCTGTTCGGCGGCTTCCTCCGTGCGGCCGACGGCGGCGGCCGCGTAGGCCGTGATCGCCCGGGCAAAACCGAGCAGTTCCCACGGGTCCGAGATCAGGAGTTCTTCCACCCCGAACTGCAGCTCGGCCAGGCACTCCGTGATCCGGCCCTGCCGGAGCCGGGAGTAGCCGCGCATGACGTGCAGCAGGCCGCCGCTGTTCAGCAGGCGGGAGGGAAGACCCGCGGAATAGTCGTCAAGGACCGTGGCGAGTTCCTCCCATTCCCCGGCGCGGATCAGGCACAGGCAGTGCCGGCCCAGCACGTCCTCGTACACCAGGGGAAGCACCACGCCGTCGTCCCTGACCCCGCGCCAGGCCTCCCGGTGAAGGCTCAGGGCCGCCAGCGTGAACCCTTGGGCGGTCTGGAGGGCGGCGAGGCGGGACTGCGCGGGGACCCGGATTTCGGGATTCCCTGCGGCGGCGGCGATGAGCTCGTGCAACCGGCCTGCGAGCTCGGCCGGACGCCCCGACCACTCCTCCGCCAGCACGGCGCAGGCCAGTCCGGTAGCTGGTGCTGCCCACCCCGGCTGCTGCGGCTGGCCGGCGCCGGCGCCGGTCTCCGCCGCCCCGGCCTCCCCGGGGGGTGCTGCGCCGGCCACGGCCGCCTCGGGGGGTGCCGTACCGGTTCCCGCGGAGCCCGCTACCGGCTGCGGCTGGATGTCGATCTCCGGGACGAGGGCCCCGAGCCGGTGGGCCAGGAGTGCCCCGAGATACGCGGCGCGCCCGTACGGGAACGGCTGCGCGGCCAGGAGGTCTGCGGCCGCGTCTTCGTCCGCGCCGAGAATGTAGTGCGCGTAGGCGAGCTGGACCCCGGTCTCCGGACGGCGTTCCTCCCGGATGGCCCCCGCTGCCCGGAGTGCCGTGGCGGCGTCCAGGCGGATGTTCGCCGCGGATGCGGCATCCAGCAGCTCGGCATCCGCCGGATCCGTGCCGGCGTCGAGCGCCCAGCGCAACTGGTTCTGGACGGCGTCGGGAACCACTGCTCCGACCCGCGGCAGCGACTGCAGGCTGGACCGGAGGCTGGCGCTCCGGCCGGCGGGCACACGGGTGCGGATGATCTCGCCGATGACGGGGCTGGCTGGGCTGACGATGCGGTCGTGGTCACGTGAGATCCGGATGATTCCGGCCATTTCGAGGGCATCGACGGCCCGGGGGCTGCTGAATCTGAGGAGCTGGCCGAGGGACAGCGGGCCGGCGAGCGCGACGATGGCCGCCGCTGTCCTCTCCTCCGGCGGCATGGACCGGACCTGATGGTCCACGAGGTCCGCGGCCGGAATGTCACCCAGGTCCGGCCGGGCCAGCAGGAACCAGGTTCCGTGCCGCTGGCCGATGGCTCCGGTGGCCCGTGCGTGCTCGACCAGGGATGTCAGCATTGAGGGGCTGCCCTCAGTCAGCTGGGCGAAGAGTTCACTGACCCACGGGGAGACATCCGCTTGGAGCATCTGCTCGCAGAGCTGGTGCACCTCGGCGCGGCTCAGGGCCGGCAGATCGAACTTGGAGATGATGCCGTCCCCCCACAGGGCCAGGAACTCTTCGGGGACCAGCGGACCGGGACGGCAGCTGGCGAGCAGCCGGGCGGCGCCGGTGGCCACAGACTGCGCCACCAGCTGGATGGTCCCCTGATCCAGGTGCTGGGCGTCGTCAATGACGAACAGCGCCAGGGCCGGTTCGGACCGGAGGCTCGCCGTCACGGCGCCCAGCACGGCCGGGTAGGAGTCCAGGTCATGGGACGGCAGGCCCGCCAGGTACGGTGCCAGGGCCCCGAACGGAACGGCCGCGAGCGCCGGGGTCGCGCCGAGCCTGATCACCCGGCCCTGCGGACGAAGCTCGGCCAGCACGGCTTTGACGACGACGGTCTTGCCCGACCCCGCGCTGCCGACAATCAGCGCCCCAGTTCGGCCTTCGTCGCGCAGGCAGTGCACGATCTCCCGGACGATCCCCGAACGGCCGATCAGGGTGGCCGCCTCTGTCAGGCTTTCCATGGTCAGCCTCCCAGGCCATGTTCAAGCGGCCCCGGGCCGGCCGGGGTCTTGAGGTCCTGGTCAGCCGATGCGGGCACTGGCCGACGGCGCTGCGATGACATCTTTGAGCTCCGATCGGCTGGCGACGTGGAGTTTCGAGTAGACCTGGTAGAGGTGGCCTTCCACTGTCCGGACCGAGACGTGCATCTGCTCGGCGATCTTACGGTTGGATGTTCCCGCGGCGGCCCGGACCGCCACTTCACACTCCCGGGCTGTCAGGGTGGAGGTGGTCAGCGAGTGCAGCCCGTTGCCGGGGTTGCCGAACCTGTCATCAAGGGACTGCTCGGTGCGCTGGGAGATGCGCAGCGCGATCCGGTTTCCGGCTTCGTTGGCGCAGTACACCGCCCGCCGCGCCACGTCGCGGGCAAAGATGGCGTTCCCTGCGGCGTCCGCGTCTTTAGCCACTGCCAGCAACTGCTCGCCGGAGCCGTCCTTGACCCCGTCGGCCAGGCGCTGGCAGAGCTGGGCGAACTGGCCCGAGACCTGGCCGGCCAGCCCGGACAACCGCTGGCACAGCTGGCGGTCCCCCAGCCTGGCCGCCGCGGACAGGAAGAGCAGGGCGGTAGCCGGCGCGCCGGCGTCGGCCTCGCTGCCTGCCTCGGCGGACAGCGCACGGATGGCAGCGGCACGCTGCCCGAGTTCCGCCATCGCGGAAAGCTCGAAGTAGCGCGTCATCCGGCCGACCAGCCAGGAGTTGTGCCGCTGCGGCTGCGCCACTTCCTCGAGCAGCACCATGGCCCGTTCCTCGTCGCCGGACAGCCCGGCCGCGTACGCACACGCGGCGGTCGCCAGGCCGGAGAGCCCGTCCGGGTCCTGGGTCCGGAGCTGCCACATGCCGGCCTCAAGCCACGGAATTGCGCTCTCAAGGCGCCCGGCATGCAGGTCCAGGACACCCTGCCCGATTTCGAACATCCCGCCCAGCCGGGACTGCGGCTCCGCCGAGCCTGACGCGGCCGCAATGAACGCCGCCGCCTCCCGGAACTTCGCGGACAGCAGCAACAGCAGGAGGAACCGGCCCCGGATCTCCCGGGCCGTGCGGTCGGACAGCGGAAGGGTGGCGGCCGCGGCCATGATTTGTTTGCCCAGCGCCATGGCGCCCAGCACGTTGCCGCCGACGGCCATCGTCTCGCAGAGCAGGCTCGCGGTCTGGAGGCCGGTTTCGCTGTCGAGCTCCGGGTCCAGGCCTGCCCGGACCGCCAGAACGTCCTCGTAGCGGCCCTCGAAGACGGCGAGCTTGGCCTCTGCCAGGCGCACCTGCCCGCGGGACCGTTCCAGGGCGGCGGAGCTCTGCACCGGAAGACCGTAGAGCCGTTCCCTGACCCGGCCCAGTGTGGCGAGCGCCCCGGCACCGGCCATCGGACTGCGCTGGTCCAGTTCCACCCGCAGGAGCTGCAGCGCGACCCACTCGTGCAGCGGGTACTCGCCCCCGGCGGGTTCGTCCAGGCTGTGCAGCACCCTTCGCGCCGACTCGTTGTTGTTGGCGGCAATGTGGGCACGGACCGTTTCGACGGCGGCTCCGGCCAGCCCCTCGCACCCCTCGATTTCCTGGATGAACCGCAGCGCCGACTCCGGATCGGAGCCGTTGTTGGCACGGTGCGCGGCGGCCAGCGCGGTCTCGGGGCTGATCTGCTCCCCGCAGTCCAGGGACCAGGCGAGGTTGGTGGCCGCGCCGGCGTCGGCCAGCTCGGCGTCCGTGAGCACGGCGGTGAGCCGGCGCCGGAGCTCCGCGCTGCGGCCCGGCGGAACCACGCTGGCCACGATGGCCCCGGTGACCGCATTGGCGACGCTGACCATGGGCGGATGGTCGTGGCTGACCTGGATGAGGGCGCGCTCCTGGAGGGTGTCCATGTCCTGCGGGTTGAAGATCCTCATGAGGGTTTGCAGCGGGACAGAGCCGGCGAGGGCGAGCAGTTCAAAGACATCGCGCTGGCCCGGGCTGAGCCGGTTCAGCCGCGCCTTGACGACGTCCCGGATTTCTCCGGTCAGGGCGATGGGGCGCCCGTCGAGCACCCACGCACCTTCCTGCTGGACAATCGTGCCGAGCTTGATCTGTTCCCGTGCCAGGGAATGCAGGAACAGGGCGTTCCCGCCGCTGGCGCTCCACAGCGCCCGGGCCGCCGACTGCGAGAAGTGGCCGCCGTATTCCTGGTTGAGTGTCGCCACGGTCTCGCCGAAGTCGAACGCCGCCACGTCCACGCGGCGGAGCATGTCATCCTTCCAGAGGCCCATGATGTCGCTGCCCACATGGTGCAGGTCCACGCAGGCCGCCAGCAGGGTTACATGCCCGCCCGCGCTGAGCTGGGCCACCATCATGCACGAGAGGTCATCGAGGTCGTGGGCGTTGTCCACGAACAGCATGATGGGGCGTCCCTGCGCCTTGGTCTGGAGCAAATGCGTGAGGCCCCGCAACACCATCAGGGGGTGCTCCAGGTGGGCCGCGTCGAGGTCGTTGAGCAGGACGCTCAGCGCCCCGTAGGGCAGCTTCGACGCGATGGAGCTGCCCCGGACCTGGACCACCAGGTAGTCATCGGCCAGCTGTTCCAGGGCACGCTGGGCAATGAAGGACTTTCCGGCCCCGTGCTCCCCGACCAGCACGACGCCGCACCCTGCACCCCCTGTGAGGGTTTCGACGATATCCGAAACTGTCTGCTGCCGGGTGAAGGGCTTTTCCTGCCTCCCCCGGGTTGCCCGTTGCGCTGGAGAGACCACGTCCGATTTACCGCTGCCGGCAGGCACGCCAGCTTCTTGCTGAAACATAGGAGAGACCTTTGCTATCAATGTTTAACCAGTGATAGGTCCACGCTAGAGACCGGCCAATGCCACGGCATCCGTAGGTAGTACTCGAATGCCGGGCGGGTATCGAATGCCTTCCTACCCGGCAGTACTCAGAAATCCCCGGCCGTCCCGGAGTAGAAAACCAAGTAGTCGGCCGGGGCCTTAGAGTGCAGCCGGCGAGGTGCGGGCGCGCAAGGCGGCAAACACCTACTCGGCGGCGATTTGGCGGAGCTCGTCGCGTCCCTTGATGTTCAGTTTGGCGTAGCTGCGGTACAGGTGGCCCTCGACCGTGCGGACCGAAACATGCAGGTCGGCGGCGATTTGGCGGTCGCTCAGCCCCCGGATGGCCAGCGCCACAATGTCACGCTCCCGGCGCGTGAGCAGGCCCAGGCTGTCCCCCTGGCCGGTAGGTTCCCCGCCCGGCAGGCTTTGGGCGTAGTCCTGGCAGCGCTGCCGCTGCGCCGCCGCCATACGTTCCCGGAGGCCGTCCCCGGCCGCGCGGTAGGCGCCTGCTGCGGCCCCGTACGCCTGCGCGGCGAAACCCCACAGCTCGGCGTCCTCGCAACGCTTGGCGGCGTCCATCAGATCCGCGGGCCGCTCCGTCCCCAGTGCCTCCGCGTAGCCGCAGACGGCCGCGGCACGCCGGCCTTCGAGCTGGGGCTTGAGTTCGCGCAGCCGCCCGGCCGCTGACAGGTCGCCGAGGGCCAGCCGGAAGAAGAGGGAGTCGAACTCGAGCCCGGCGGTGTTGCCGGCCCCGTCCGGCCGTCCGAGCCGCTCCAGCTCCTCGGCCGCATGCCCAAGCCCGCCGAGCCGGGCCTTGCCGTAGACCACGGCCATTTCGGACAGCGTCCGCAGGTACCTTGAAACGACCGGCATGGCGGCTTCATAGTCTGCGAGGTGCCCGGCAGCCTTGTCCGGAATACCGGCGTCGGCCGCGGCGGCGAACGCCATCGCAGCCGTGACGGAGAACAACTGCTGGGGATCCGAGAGGCGGAGCGCCTCGATTGCGGCGCGCAGGGTCCGCTTGGCCTCCAGCGATTTCCCCTGGTAGAGCAGGACGATGCCGGTGGCGGCATGGACCCCGCCGCCGAAGGAGATCAGGCTGGGGCCAAACGCCGCCACAAATCCGCCAAGCAGGTTCTCCACGGCGCCCCAGTCCCCGCCATGGATAACTGCCGTAACGGCCCGGACCACCAGGAAGTCCGAGAGGAAGTAGAGCTCGTCGTGTTGGTCGCCGGCCGCTGCCAGCGCGGACCGGGCCGCGGCGTAGGCGCTCTCCGGCTTGCCCTGGACCAGGAGCTGCTCGGCTTCCAGGGCCAGCCGGAAGGCTTTTTCCAGGTTGCTGGCGGGCGGCCGCTCCCCCGTGTGATCCCCGCTCCCGTCCGACGCCGCGGCGCCGCCGTCGAGCGAACCGGCGGCGCCGCCGTCGCCGGCAAGCGCCAGGACCATACTGCGGATGGTACGCACCCGGTCGCGGGTGGCGGCGAGGATGACGTCCGCGGTGGCCGGGTTGGCAGCCGCGAGCCGCTCCCCGGCGTGCACCAGCGCCTGGGCGCGGTCAATGATCTCGGCCGGGCTGTGGCCCAGCGCGGACAGGACCGCGGCCCACAGCAGTGAGCCCGTCAGGAGGCTGGCGACGGTGGTCCCCTTGGCGAAGTCCGCCTCCAGGATGTCCCGTGCCGCCGCATGCTGGGAGCTGTTGTAGTGTGTCCGTGCTATCACCGACCGCGCGGCAATCTGCAGGTCCGGGTCCCGGACCTGGGAGGCTGCCCTGCGGGCCAGGTCGTCTTCGAACAGCCTGCTGGCTAGGACCGCGGCCCGGAGCAGCTGCCGGTCCTCGACTTCGACGCCGCATTCCAGCGACCAGCTGACATGGCGCAGGAGCCCTTCGGCGGAGGTTGGTTCGCGGTCCATAAGCCGCAGCAGGCTTTGGCGGAGCTCGAGGCTGCGGGCCGGTGAGATCAGGTTCCGGATGGTGTCCCCGTAAACCGAATGCCACAGGCGCAGTTCGTGGTCGGGTGTGTCCGCAACCCGGATGAGCTCCTGCTCGATCAGGTACGCGACGGCCGTTTCATCAACCAACGCCTCGATCAGGCGCCGGGACACGGGCTCGGCGAGCGCCACGAGGTTCAGCGCCTTGCGTTCCTCGGAGGAGCGGCGCAGCAGCTGGCGGCGGACGACGTCGGTCAGCCGCTCGCCGTGGCTGTTGAGCTGGTGGGTCAGGAGCCAAACCCCGTTGCGCTGCAGCAGCGTTCCGTCACTTTTGGCGTCGTCGATCAGGCAGCTGAGCAGCAGCGGGTTGCCCGCGGACGCCTCCCACAGGACATCGGCGGCGTTCGAGACCACCTGCGGGCCGAGCTTCTGGGCCAGGAGTTCGTCCGTTTGTTCCCGGGTCAGGGGCCGGAGGTCGTGCCGTTCGGCGATGCCCTCGAACCAGAGCTGCAGGAGCGGCTCGGGCAGGCCCGGCCGGGTGGCGGCCGCGACGAGGAGTTTCGCCCAGCCGGCCGCGGCCAGCTCCACGAGGACACCTGCGGTGGACTCGTCGAGGTCGTGGGCGTCGTCCACCAGCAACAGGAGCGGCTTCTGGGTGGCCCGCCGCTGCCCCTCAAGGTAGCTCCAGAAGGTCCGCAGCACGGCCAGCTGGGAGGTGGCCTCCTCCACGGGCAGGTCCACGATGAACGGCGCGAGGATGCCGTAGGGGACGTGGCTCAGCGCCGGGCTGCCGTGCAGGCGCACGGGGGTCATGTGGCCGCCGAGCTCCGCAGCCACGGTCTCCATGATCGATGACTTGCCGATCCCGTGGTCGCCCACGAGCAGGACCGCGACGTGCGCTCCCCCCTGCAGGGACTCGACGGCGGATGTCACGTCCTCCGCCCGGCCGGCGAGGGCAGGGCGCTTTGCGGCGGGGTTCTCCCCGCTGGCTCTAGATGAGTCCAAGCAAATCACTCCGCGAGGACACCCCGAGCTTGGTGAAGACCTGGTAAAGGTGCCCCTCCACGGTCCGTATCGAGATGCCCACCTCGAGCGCGATGTCCTTGTTGGAGACCCCGTTTCCGGCGAGGGCCGCGATTTGCCGTTCCCGGTCGGTCAGCAGCGGGCCCTGGGTCCGGGGAACGATGGGAAGCGTCGGAACGGACTCGGACAGGGATTCCAGCATTTTGTGTGCTGCGGTGGCGCTGGTTGCGAGCCCGGCAGCCTTCGCAAAGTCGAAGGCGAGCGCGGCGCACCGGGCCTGGACGGCGTCGAGCTCCATGGTGGCGGAGAGTTCGGCGGCCGCCAGCATGGTGGCGGCGTCCTTCTTGCGGCTCCCGACGGCCACCAGCCTGGACAGCTCGGCGAGCGGTCCCTGCCGGAGGCCGGCGATCTCCTCCATGAAGTGGAAGTCCTTCGCGGTGCCGTTGACGGTGGCCCCCAGCATGCAGATCCCGGCCAGGGTGTACCGGCCGCGGCGGTAGTGCCCTTCGGCGGCGTGCACCAGCCGGTCCTTCGCGTTCGGGTCGCCCAGCCAGCGCGAGGCCATGTCCATGCAGAACTCGGTGGAGCTGCTGACCACAAAGCGGGCCGGGCCGTCGGCGGACCGGGCCCGGTCCAGGTAGACGGTGGCCTGCATGGAGTTGCCCGTCTGGGCGTAGGCGAACGCGGTCGCCGCGTAGGCCTGCCGGAGCGCGTGCAGGCTGGTGCGGACTTCAAGCTGGGCGATGGCGGCCAGCAGCGGGTCCAGGGCCAGGTAGCCCCGGCCCGCGTACACGTAGGCCAGCCCGACGGCGAGGTCGGTCGCGGCGCTCCCGGAGTGGAGGCCGTGGCCGGCCCGGCCGCTGGCATCCTTGAGCATGTCGATGCTCTGGCGCCACTGGCCGGAGAGGAGCAGGACGTTGAAGGCGCGCCAGGCGAAGTTCTCCCGGATCCGGGGGACGTTGGACCATTCACCGAGCCGGCCGCCGATCTCGCGCATCAGCTGCCGGGACTCGACCTCCTTGCCGGTCATGCAGAGGGCTTCCATCAGGATGATCGAGGCCCGCAGCCGGTGGACCGGGTCGAGGGCGTCGGCGTCGGAGGACGCGGCGGCCGCGCTGAGCCGCTCCATCATGGGTTCGTAGTCGCCAACGAAGGAGAGGTAGTTGAACTCGCACAGGTCCAGGCTCAGTCCGGCGCGGGCCAGGGAGTCGGCCGGGGCGGATTCCTGCCCGAAATCCTGGAGCCGGAGCCTTGCCTGCCGGATCAGTTCGGGGACCTTCCCGCAGCGGTCCTCCAGCCAGGCCATGCAATCGGCTTTGGCCGTGATCAGGTCGGCGAACGGTTCCGGTTCCAGCCGGTTGATCTGTTCCTCGGAGATGTCATCAAGGGAGGACATGGCCTGCAGCGGAAGGCCCAGCTGAAGGTAGGCGGCGGCTTTCTGCTGCTGCCCGGCGGACCATTCCTTATCGCTGGGACTGATGTCGCCGGCGCATTTGAGGGCGAACTTGGGGTCGAAAAGCAGGACGGCGGCCTGCGCTGCCGCCAGGGCGTGGGAGGGGGCAAGCTCGGCATGGCAGTCGTGGGTCCACGCGGCGTAGGCCAGGAGGTCCTCCACCGTGAGCTCCGCGAGCTCATGGGCCTGGTGCCCGGGCACCTTGTCCCGCAGTTCCAGCCGGCGTTCCACGGTGAGCCAGTTCCGGACGATGTCCCCCAGGTAGCGGTCCCCCAGCGTCACGTGGTGCTGGTCGGTGCGGTCGACGACGATCTGGCCGGCCTCTTCCATGTCCGCGATCAGCCCGGGGCCGTACATCCGGGCCAGCCTGGTCAGGGACATGCTGCGGGCACAGGACAGGACCTCGATCACTTCCCGGGCCTCGGGCGATTCCCGGGCATAGCGCGCCCTGACGATGTCCTCCAGCGCTGTCCTCCCGTCGAGGACAACTTCGTCCACCAGGGTCCAGACCTCGCCGGCGAGCACCAGGTTGCCGCGTTCGATTTGTTCGGACACCACAGCCTGCAGCAGGGTAGGGCTGCCGCCGACCAGCTGATGCATCTGGCTCGCCAGGGCGGTGGAAACCCGGTGGCCCAGCGCGGCCTGCAGCACTTCCTGGGTCTCGATCTCCGTCATGGTGGACAGCCGGACCTCCGCCAGCTGCCCGGAGGTGATGAGCCAGTAGAAGTCCGGCGGCAGGTCCGTGGTGCGCTGCGCGGTGGCCACGAGCCGTGCCGTCCCGGTCTGCAGCAGGTTCAGCAGCACACCGGTGCTTTGTTCGTCCAGGGACCCGGCGTTGTCCAGCAGGATCACGCACTTGCGTCCCCCGGCGTCGTTGCGGATCAGCGAGGTCATGCCGTGCAGGATGGCGGTGGGCGAGCCGAGGGCACTCTGCGGCAGCCGCGCGAGCGTAAAGGCGAGGCAGCCGTAAGGCGTCGCCGGGCCGGAGGTCCGCAGCTGCAGGGTGAAGACGTMGGGGCCAAAACCGGCCAGTGCACTGCGGCCGACGAGGGACTTTCCGACGCCCCGGTCGCCGGTGATGACAACGCCCATACTTCCGGGCGCGGCGAGGTCGTGCCGGACACGGTCGGCGTCAGCGCCGCGTGCCAGCCCGGACCACGCGTGCCTGCTCACCGGCCTCCCAGCCTGATGAACGTCGGCACGTGGCAGTGCAGTGGAAACATTTCCCCAGCCCAGTGAATCCCTCGACATCCAGTTTCCTTCGTACCGCTCTGCGGGCGGCCCCAATACCGTCCGCCTAGAAGTAGCCTAACCCCATCCCCCGACAGGAAAGTAGAGCGATCATAACGGCATAACGGCACTGTTGGTAGGGACATCCGGCCCTGACACGCGGGCTTCGTATCGGGGCCCGGCTACGCGGGTCAGCACGCGGACCGCGCCGGAAGGCGGCCCTCCCCGCTAGGGGGTCTTGGCGGGGTGAAACTTTTGCTGGGCCGGCTGCAGGCCCTCCCGGACCAGCGCCTCCACGGCGTCGGCGGCGGAGTCGATCAGGAAGGGCAGTTCCTTCTTCTCCGGCCCGGAGAAGTCACGGAGCACAAAATCGGCGGTGTCCATCCGGCCGGGCGGACGGCCGACCCCGACGCGTACCCGCAGGTAGTCTTTGGTGGCCAGCGCCTTGGAGATGTCGCGCAGGCCGTTGTGGCCGCCTTCGCCGCCGCCGATCTTGAGCTTGATGGTGTTGAACGGGATGTCGATCTCGTCGTGGACGGCAATGACGTTCGCCGGTCCGACGTCGTAGAACTTCGAAAGCGCGGAGACGGGGCCGCCGGAGACGTTCATGTAGCTCATCGGCTTCGCCAGCACCACCCGGGGACCGCCGATGCCCAGCCTGCCCTCAAGGACCTGGGCCCGGGACTTGTGGGACTTGAAGCCGCCGCCCACCCGGAGTGCGAGTTCGTCGAGCACCATCTGCCCGACGTTATGCCGGTTGTGGGCGTACTCGGACCCCGGATTGCCGAGGCCTACGATCAGCCAGGTATCAGTCATGGATCCATCCTTCGTGGGGGCGTCGGGTCAGGGGCGGGGCAGAGACGACGGCGGCCGGGCCCCACTGGGACCCGGCCACCTGAGAATACGCCGGAATTACTCGGCAGCAGCCTCGGAGTTCTCTTCGCCTTCGGCGGCTTCGGCGGCCGGAGCCTCTTCGCCGGTCTCTTCTTCCTCGACGATTTCGACGGCCTCGGAGACGTTGACCACCAGGGCGTCAGCGTCTGCCAGCAGGACGGTGCCCTTCGGCAGCACGACGTCGGAGGCGTGGATGTGCTCGCCGGCGGCGCGGCCTTCGACGCTGACCTCGACGGCGGTCGGCAGGTGGGTTGCCTCGGCCTCAAGGGAGATGGTGGTCATCTCGAGGTTGTGGACGTTGCCCGGGGCGACCTCGCCGGTGACGTGCACGGGGACGTCGACGGTGACCTTTTCGCCCTTGCGGACGGTCAGCAGGTCGATGTGCTCGATGATCTGCTTGATCGGGTTGCGCTGGATGTCCTTGACCAGGGCCAGGCGCTCTTCGCCGTTGATGTCCAGGGACAGCAGGGCGTTGGCGGTGCGGACAGCCAGGGTGGTTGCCTTGGCCGGCAGGGTGATGTGGATCGGCTCGGCGCCGTGGCCGTAGATGACGGCCGGGATCAGGTTGGCCATGCGGGCGCGGCGGGCGAAGCCCTTGCCGAATTCGGTGCGTACTTCTGCTGCGAGCTTCTGCTCAGACATGGAAATCTCCTGTGGGATGAACGGTGTTCAGCAAGGGCGGAGGTCTGTCAGCGACCTTCAACGCGGGGCGGACGGGCCGCCCATCAGAAGGGAGATTCAGACCCAGTCGATAACGGAGACCGGAATTCCGGTGCTCTCCCTCGCCAAGGTATCGAAAAAGAGTTTAGCAGTGCCGGGCCCCGATTAGCGAAACGGGGCCCGGCACGGGGCTAGGCGTTGCCGTCGAAGAGACTGGTGACGGAGCCGTCGTCGAACACTTCGCGGATGGCCCGGGCGATCAGCGGGGCGATCGAGAGGACCGTCAGCTGCGGGAAGTGCTTGTTGGCGGAGATCGGCAGGGTGTTGGTGACCACCACTTCGCGGGCGCCGGACTCCGCGAGCCGCTGCGAGGCGGGATCGGAGAACACGGCGTGGGTGGCGGCGATGATGACATCCTTGGCGCCGGCGTTCTTGAGCACCTGGACGGCGCCGGAGATGGTTCCGCCGGTGTCGATCATGTCGTCGATCAGCACGCAGGTGCGGCCCTCGATCTGGCCCACGACGGTCTTGGAGACGGCCTGGTTGGGAACGGTCAGGTCCCGGCTCTTGTGCACAAACGCCAGCGGGGCGCCGCCGAGGCGTTCGGCCCACTGTTCGGCAACGCGGACACGGCCGGTGTCCGGGGAGACGACGGTGATGTTGTCCGAACCGACGCGCGTGCGGATGTAGTCGGCGAGGAGCGGGATGGCCATCAGGTGGTCCACGGGGCCGTCGAAGAAGCCCTGGATCTGCGAGGTGTGCAGGTCAACGCTCATGATCCGGTCGGCGCCCGCGGTTTTGTACAGGTCTGCGACCAGGCGGGCGGAGATCGGCTCGCGGCCGCGGCCCTTCTTGTCCTGGCGGGCGTACGGGTAGAAGGGCGAGACCACGGTGATGCGCTTGGCGGAGGCCCGCTTGAGCGAATCGATCATGATCAGCTGTTCCATGAGCCAGTTGTTCAGCGGGGCCGGGTGCGCCTGGATCACGAAGGCGTCGGTGCCGCGGACACTTTCGCCGGCCCGGACGTAGATCTCGCCGTTCGCGAAGTCGTAGGCGTCCAGGGGCAGCAGTTCGGTGCCCAGCTCCTTGGCGATCTCGCGCGCCAGCTCAGGGTGTGCCCGCCCGGCGGCGAGCACCAGCTTCTTCTCCCCGTGTGCCGTAATTTCGCTCATGTTTGCTAGCCCTCTTCTGTCGATGCCGGAGTACTGGAAGATGTTGGGGTGGTGCCGGCTGCCTCGGCCAGCGCGGCGGAGATGGAGCCCGGACGGTGCGAAACCACCCAGCCCTCGGAGTTCCGCTGCTTGGCCAGGGACACGGCCAGGGCGCCTGCCGGGACGTCGCTGCGGATCACGGCGCCCGCGCCGCTGTAGGCGCCGTCGCCCACCTGGACCGGGGCCACAAATACGGTGTTGGACCCGGTGCGCACCCCGGAACCGATGATCGTGCGGTGCTTCTTCTCGCCGTCGTAGTTGGCGGTGATGTTGCCGCAGCCGATGTTGGTGTCCTCGCCGATTTCCGCGTCACCGGCGTAGCCGAGGTGGGAGAGCTTCGAGCCGCGGCCGATGGTGACGTTCTTCGTCTCGTAGAACGCGCCGATCTTTCCGGTCTCGCCGAGGCGGGTGCCGGGGCGCAGGTACGTGAAGGGGCCGACGCTGGCGTTGGCGCCAATAACGGCGCCGGAACCGTGGGTGCGCGTGACCTTGGCGCCCTCGCCGATCTGGACGTCGGTGAGGGTGCTGTCCGGGCCCACGACGGCGTCACGGGCCACGGTGGTGGCGCCGTGCAGCTGGGTGTTGGGGAGCAGCCGGACGTCCTCGTCGAGGGTCACAGTCGCGTCGATCCAGGTGGTGGCCGGGTCGACGACGGTGACGCCGGCCCGCATCCAGGCCTCCACGATGCGCCGGTTGTGTTCCGCGCCGAGGGCGGAGAGCTGAACCCGGTCGTTGGCGCCCTCGACCTGCCAGCGGTCACCGGTCACGACGGCGGCTACCCGGCCCCCGGCGTCGCGCGCCAGGGAGAGGACGTCGGTGAGGTATTTCTCGCCCTGGACGTTGTCGGTGGTGACGTGGGCCAGCGCGCCTCGCAGCGCGCCGGCGTCGAACGCGTAGATGCCGGAGTTGATCTCGCGGATTTGGCGTTCGGCGTCGCTGGCGTCCTTGTGTTCGCGGATGCCTGTGACGGTGCCGTCCGCGCCGCGGAGGATTCTGCCGTAGCCGGTGGCGTCGTCGAGGACGGCGGTGAGGACGGTGACGGCGTTGCCCGCGGCCTCATGCGCGGCGACCAGTTCGGTCAGCAGCGCACCGGTCAACAGGGGCACGTCGCCATAGGTGACGACGACGGTGCCGCTCAGGCCGCCGTCGGGCTGGCGGGCGTCGAGGGCCTCGAGGGCGGCTTCGACCGCGCGGCCGGTGCCGGGAACGTCGTCCTGGTCAACGATCAGGGCCTGCGGGTCGATTCCGGCGATGTGCGAGGCGACCTGCTCGCGTTCGTGCCGGACAACGATGGCCAGTTCACGCGGGTCGATGGCGCGGGCGGCGTTGAGGGCGTGGCCCACGAGCGAGCGTCCGCCGATTTCGTGGAGGATCTTGGGGGTACGGGACTTCATCCGGGTACCGGCGCCTGCAGCTAGGACAATGACGGCGGCTGGGCCGGTGTTCTCGGGGCTCACGTACGGGCTCTCCTTGCTCAGTGGCCTGACTCAGTGCCGCTGCTCGGTGGATCTGGCGGACCCCTGGACATCAGCCCGGTGGTCCACCTTGTTGCCGGCTCGCTTGTTGCCGGCTCGGCACGGCAGCGCCGGACCACTTTCCGGTCACGGCGTCCCGTTCATCCTACTGGACTGCCGCCGTCCCCGGCCCGCCGGGACCGGTTCCTCCCGGCCGCCGACGCCCGCGGCAGTTCCGCCCATAGGACTCGAACCTATACTCCACGGCTCCAAAGGCCGGGGTGCTGCCATTACACCAGAGCGGACCATGCCATGGCCGTAAGCCTGTGGCACAAGAGTCAATTCTGCCACGAAGGCTGTTGCCGGTGCGACTTGGGGTTTTGGGGCGGGGTGGGTGGGGTGGGGGTGGGTGGGGTGGGCCGGTGGCTCCGGTTGGTGGCAGCCTCGGGCTCGGCTCGGGCTCGACTCGGGCTGCAGGGCGGTAGGGCATGATGGTGCTGTGAGCAACAGCGCAGGAGCGGCCAGGGGGGCGGACCACCGTACCGACCGGCCCACCGGGGAACCTGAACCAATCCGCAAGGCGAGGATGACCGGGGCCCAACGGCGCTCCCAGCTAATCGGCGTCGGCCGCGGGCTCTTCGCACTCCGGGGCCTGGACGGCACGACGCTGGACGAGATCGCCGCCGCGGCCGGGGTCTCAAAACCTGTCATCTACGAACACTTCGGGTCCAAAGAGGGCCTGTACACCCAGGTGGTAGAGCGCGAATTCCGGATCCTGCTCGGCTCCATCAACGCCGCCCTCGCCGAAGAAGCAAAACCCCGAGTGCTGGTCGAACGGGCCGCCCTGGCACTGCTGGGCTACATCGAGGACCGGACCGACGGTTTCCGCATCCTGATGCGCGACGCCCCGCCGTCGCAGCCCGAGGGCGCGTTTTCGACCCTGCTCTCCCAGGTCACCGCGCGCGTCGAATACATCCTCGCGGACGAGTTCGCCCGGCGTGGGTTCAGCGCCGCCGACGGTGCGATGTACGCACAAATGCTGGTCGGCATGGTCGCCATGACGGGCCAGTGGTGGCAGGACAGCCGGACCCCGGACAAGCGCGACGTCGCCGCGCACCTGGTGAACCTCGCCTGGAACGGCCTGACCGGCCTGCGAAAAGAGCCGGAACTCAGGAGCGGGGACGGCAGCGCGGCGGAGTAGGCGGCTGGCTGGTGCGGGGTCCGGTTGGGTGGGGCGCCGGTGGGTGGGGCGCTGCGGTAGCTGTGCGTGGCCCGGCGTGACCCGCGGATAGCTGCGCGTGGGTCTGCGTGACCTGCCGGTAGCTGCGTGGGGGTCTGCGTAACCGGGACAGACGGACATGCCCATCGGTCACGAACCCTCCGAACGGACATGCCCATTCTTCGCGCCTCAGACTGGACATAACCATCCGCCGAGTGCACCACGGGACATGCCCCGTCGCCCTGAATCATTCAGGACGGACATGCCCATCCTTTGCCCGACCCGACGGACATGCTCATCCCTGGGCTCGGCCATTGGACATCTACCTAATATGCCCATCCGTCGGCGCCGAGACTGGGCATGTCCGGACACCCCTAGGCACAGGGATGGGCATGTCCATTCTTCGAAGCTGGTAACGGACATGTCCATCCGCCGGGGTAAGTATTGGGCATGTCCGGAAGCTCTGAGAGGCAAAGACGGGCATGTCCATTCCCGCAGCACAGGTGCCCTGCCGCGACCGAGCTCACACTCAGGGTGTCACGACGGCGACCCCGCGCCCGGCGCCCCCGCGGCCGCGGCACGGCGGCCCCACCCCAATCGGAGCCCCGCCCCCGGCCTACTCGCCGAGGACCTCCAGGGCTTCGAGCCATTCGAGTTCGAGGCCTTCGCGTTCCGCGGCGAGTTGCTGCAGCTTGGCGTTGAGGGCGGCGAGTTCGTCGAACTTGGAGGCGTCCCCGGCCCCGGCGGTCATCTGGGCGTGGATCTTGTCTTCCTGCTGCTTCAGTTTGCCCAGCTGTCGGTCGATCCTGTTCTTGGCCTTGCGGGCGTCGCGCTTCTCGGCTTCGGAGGGCCCCGAGGCGGCAACCCCGGCCGCCCCACCAGCCCCGCCACCGGAGGACGTGACCGGGTTGCCGCCGCCGGTGATCGTGGATCCGGCCAGTGCAGCCTCGCGCAGTTCCAGGTACTGGTCCACGCCGCGCGGCAAGGCACGGATCTTGCCGTCGCCGAGCAGGGCCATCTGGTGGTCCGTGACGCGCTCGAGCAGGTACCGGTCGTGGCTGACCACCACCAGCGTCCCCGGCCAGCCGTCGAGCACGTCTTCGACCGCGGCGAGGGTGTCGGTGTCGAGGTCGTTGGTCGGTTCGTCCAGCATCAGGACGTTGGGCTCCCCCACCAGCAGGCGCAGCAGCTGCAGCCGGCGCCGCTCCCCGCCGGAAAGGTCCTTGACCGGGGTCCACTGCTTCTCGTTGGTGAAGCCGAGCTGCTCCACGAGCTGGCCGGCGGTGAACTCCTTGCCGCCGACGTTGAAGGACCTCTTTTCGCGCTCGATCACTTCGATGACCCGCAGGTCCGAGACGTCGTCGAGCTCCTTGACCTCCTGGCTGAGGACAGCGGTGACCACCGTCTTGCCGCGCTTGACCTGTCCGGAGCTGGGCTGGATCTCGCCGTTGAGGAGCTTCAGCAGGGTGGTCTTGCCGGCGCCGTTGACGCCCACCAGCCCCAGCCGCTCACCGGGCGCGAGGCGCAGCGTGATGTTGTCGAAGAGCTTCTCCCCGGCGGAGCCGCCCAGGAAGTCGAGGGAGACGTTTTCGAGGTCCAGGACGTCCTTGCCCAGCCGGGCGGTGGCCATTTTGCTCAGGGCCGTCGAGTCACGCGGTTCGGGGACGTCGGCGATCAGGGCGTTGGCAGCCTCGATCCGGAACTTCGGCTTCGCGGTACGGGCCGGGGCGCCGCGGCGGAGCCAGGCGAGTTCCTTCTTGACCAGCTGCTGGCGCTTGCCTTCGACGACGGCGGCCGTGCGGTCGCGCTCGGCGCGGGCCAGTACGTAGGCGGCGTAACCGCCGTCGAACGGGTCCATGATGCCGTCGTGGATTTCCCACGTGCGGTTGCAGACTTCGTCGAGGAACCAGCGGTCGTGGGTGACCACCAGGAATGCACCCTGGTTGGGCCGCCAGCGCGTCTTCAGGTGCCGGGCGAGCCAGGCCACGCCTTCGACGTCGAGGTGGTTGGTGGGCTCGTCAAGCATGATGACGTCGTGGTCCTCGATGAGCAGCTTGGCGAGGGCCACCCGGCGCTTCTGCCCGCCGGAGAGCGCGTGGACGTTGGCGTGCCAGTCGACGTCGGACACAAGGCCGCCCATGACCTCGCGGATCTGCGGGTTGCGGGCCCACTCATAGTCGGCCTGGTCGCCGACGATCGCGGAGCCGACGGTCAGGTCGCCGTCGAGCACGTCGCTCTGGTCGAGGTAGCCGATGTTGACCTCGCTGCGCTTCGTGACACGGCCGGAGTCCGGGGTGGACCGCATGGCCAGCAGCCGCATGAGGGTCGACTTGCCGTCGCCGTTGCGGCCCACCATGCCGATCCGGTCGCCCTCTTCGAGTCCGAGGGTGATGCCGTCGAGGACGGTGCGGGTTGCATACGAGACCGTGAGGTTCTCGCCGCCGAGCAGGTGTGCCACTGGGAACTGCTTTCTGAGAGGAAATGATCGGGCTAGAAGGGCCGATTATGCTGCCGTACCCCTGACGTATATACAGTCAAAGCTACTAAAGGAGCGTATCGGAGATGATGCGTGCCCCGTGCACCGGCCCGTGCACCGCCTGGGCGTCGAGGCCGTGATGACGGAGGTCCTCCGCGAGGCCCGCCGCGGCGGCCGGGCTGTGGGCCAGCAGCGCCACCGTGGGGCCGGACCCGGAGACGAGACCGGCGATCGCGCCGCAGGACTCCCCCAGTCCCAGGACATCCCGCAGGCCCGGCGCCAGCTCGATCGAGGCCCGCTGCAGGTCGTTGACCAGGACCCGGCTCAGGGCATCGGCATCGCCGCTGAGCAGCGCGGCCAGGACGCGGGGGTCCACCGACGTGGGTTCCTCGATGTCCACCCCTTCGGCGGCACGGAGCCGGTCGAGGGCGCGGAATACCTCCGGGGTGGACAACCCGAAGTCCGCGGTGACGAGCACCCAGTCGGTCTGCGCCTTGACCAGCGCCGGGGACAGTTCGTCGCCGACGCCGAGGCCGACGGCGGTGCCGCCGAGGAGGGAGAAGGGCACGTCGGCGCCGAGCTCGGCGGCCAGGTGCGCGAGTTCGTCGCGGGAGAGTCCGCTGTTCCAGAGGGCGTCGCAGGCCAGCAGGGTGGCCGCGGCGTCGGCCGACCCGCCGCCCATCCCTCCGGCCACCGGGACGCGTTTGGTGATTTCCAGGTGCACGCCGGTGGAGTGCTCGGACACGTCAGCCATGATGGCCGCTGCCTTGTAGGCCAGGTTGCGTTCGTCCAGCGGGATGTCGACGCCGTCGAGGTCCAGGGTGCTGTCCGGGCTGATACTCACGGTGATCCCGCCGGTGTCGGTGCTGGTGGCCGCGACCTCTTCGTAGAGGGACACCGCGAGGTAGACGCTGGCCACCGAGTGGTAGCCGTCGGGGCGCAGCGGCCCCACATCGAGTGAGACGTTGACTTTTCCGGGCGCCTTGACCCGGACGGTCCTCGCGGMAAAGCGCCCTCTCACTGCGTTCATGGCTCCACGCTATGGCATGGCGGCCCGTGGCTCAAAGCAGGGCCGGCTACTCAGCCACAGGTTACTAGGCCGCAGGCTGGGTACGCGCTTCGGCGATGCGCGCAAACGCGGTGATGTCCAGGACCTCGCCGCGGGCGGTGGGGTCGACGCCGGCGGCACGCAGGCAGCGTTCGGCCTCTGCGGCGCTGCCCGCCCACCCGGCAAGGGCGGCCCGGAGCGTCTTGCGGCGCTGGGCGAAGGCGGCATCGATGACGGCGAACACCTCTTCCCGGCTCGCGGTGGTAGCCGGCGGTTCCCGGCGGGTGAAGGCGACCAGCCCGGAGTGGATCTTCGGTGCCGGCCAGAAGACGTTCATTCCGATCACCCCGGCCTTGCGCATCCCGCTGTACCACGCGGCCTTGACGGAGGGGACGCCATACGTTTTGGAGCCAGGGCCGGCCGCGAGGCGGTCCGCGACCTCGTCCTGGACCATCACCAGGCCGTGACGCAGGCTCGGGAAGTGCTGGAGCAGGTGCAGCACCACGGGCACGGCCACGTTGTACGGCAGGTTCGCAACGAGGGCCGTCGGCTGGACCGGCAGTTCGGTCACCTTCATGGCGTCCGAGAGGACCAGGTGGAAGTTCTCGACGGCGTCCGGCCGCCACGCGGCGACGGTAGCGGGGAGTTTGGCGGCGAGGACGGGGTCGATTTCGACGGCGATGACGGACGCGGCCGCGTCGAGCAGCCCGAGCGTCAGAGAACCGAGTCCGGGGCCGACTTCGAGCACGGCCTCGTCCTGGCCGATGTCCGCAGCAGCGACGATGCGCCTTATGGTGTTGCCGTCAATGACAAAGTTCTGGCCCAGGGTCTTGGTGGGACGAACCCCGATTTCCTCGGCGAGCCGGCGGATGTCGGAGGCGCCCAGCAGCGGCGCCGGGGCACCGGAGGGGAGGCTGCCGGCAGGTTCGACGGGGGCGGCGGGGGTCGGTTCAGTCACCTAGGTATCCTATCCCGCGGCGGGAACGGCAGAGGCCGGTCCCGGGGAATCCGGGACCGGCCTCGAGGGTGCCCCGCGGTGGTGGTCAGCCTGCGCGGGTCCTTATGGTGCCGTGCGGCCCTCGCGGGCCGGGACGGGGGTTAGCTGGACGCTGCCCAGCCGCAGCCCCAGGGGCTCAGGCCACGCTGTGCGTAGACCCGGTTGGCGACGGCGATCTGCTGGGCCTTGCTGGCCTGGCTGGCGTTCGGGGCGTAGGAACCGCCACCGGAACCGAGCCAGGTCTGGATGTCGAACTGCAGTCCGCCGTAGTAGCCGTTGCCGGAGTTGATGGACCAGTTGCCGCCGGACTCGCACTGCGCGATCTTGTCCCACATGCCTTCGTTCATCATGGCCGGGGCTGCGGCGCCGGTGTTGGCGGCGGCCTCAACCTTGGGCGCTTCCTTGGTGCCGATGCTGACCTTCTCGGTCACCGGCTCGCGGGTCACGGACTGGGACACCAGGGTCTTGGAGGCGACGCGGCCATCGACGAGGACCAGCTTGAAGTTCTTGCTGATGCTGCCGGCCACACCGGCCTGGACGACCTTGTGTTCGCCCTTGGGCATTGCGGAGTCCTCCGCGGTGAGCGTCTCGAACGGGACGTCTTCGGTGGTCGAGGCAGTCTTGGACGTGTCAACGCGCGAGACCTTGACCACCATGTTGTTGACCACGGGGGCGTTGCGCGGCTGGGAGGTCCGGTCGCTGGCGCCGAGCTTAAGGCCGGCGTCGCTGAGGACGGTCCCGACGGTTGCCGCCGTCGTCGTGGTCCTGGTGGCCTTGCCGTCGGCGACGAGGGTCACGGCCTTCGGCGTCGAGATGCTGACGTACGAACCGGAGACGGCCAGCTGGGCGTCCTTCGGGACGGAGACCTTCGAGGCGGAGGCGACACCGAGTTCGGTGACGAGGCCTTCCACGGTGGGGGCAGTGGTGGTGATGGTGCGCTCCGCGCCGTCCACGCTGACCTTCACGGCCTTGGCGAGGTTGACGTTGATGACGGAGCCGTCCTGCACATGCGAATCGGCTGAGGGGGACACCTTGTCGGCGGCCTGCAGCTCGACCTTGGCGGCGCTGACCACCTGGCCGACGGTGCCGCCGAACGTCTGGACGGAGCTGACGCGCCCGTCGACGTTGAGGGTGACTGTCTTGTTGTTGCCGACGAAGGCGACGAGGCCCAGCACGAGCGCCATAAGCACCACCAGCTGTGAGCCGACCTTGACGTAACTGATTTTGCCGTCCGATGTGAAGAACTTGACCACGATTGCCCATATCTTTTGGACCATCCGGGCACGGGGAAAAGCGCACGCGTTTCCCCGGCGCAAACACCCCCAAGGGCAGTTCCGGAGCTGGTCCGGATATTTGCGGAAAACGCGGGCACTGCCACACTTCCAAACGAGAGCGCACACGTGGATTCTCTGCCACGATGCGCGCCCTGAGGTAGTGAAATTATCCGAAGGCCTTCCCCGACCCCGGCTAATAGTTGACTACTGTAACCGTAGCGTTATAAACCAACCAAGAAATTATGCATACCGGGTATGTTTCCAGAGTGACGGCCGACGGCGTTTTTAGTCCCAGGATCCGTAGGCCTGCAAGGTATTTTCGGCCAGTTGTCCGCACAGCGCGGAGAGGTCACGGCCTGTCAACTCCGCCATCGCCCGGACCGTGTACGGAATCATGTAACTGGCGTTCGGGCGGCCCCGGTGCGGGTGCGGGGTGAGGAACGGGGCGTCGGTTTCCACCAGGATCCGGGCCGGGTCGGCGATCGCCAGCGCTGCGCGTAAATTGGCCGCGTTCTTGAACGTCACGGTGCCGGCGAAGGACAGGTACCAGCCCTGGTCATTGCAGGTCCGGGCGAGCTCTTCGTCGCCGGAGAAACAGTGGAAGACGACGCGTTCGGGGGCACCCTCCTCGCGCAGCACCTGTACGACGTCGTCGTGCGCGTCGCGGTCGTGGATCTGCAGGGTCAGGTCGAGCCGTTTGGCGATGTCGATGTGACGGCGGAACGAGTACCGCTGGTGGGCCAGCCCCTCCCCCTCCGTGCGGAAGAAGTCGAGTCCGGTCTCGCCGATGGCACGGATCCGCGGGTGGGACGCCAGGGCCTCGATTTCGGCGAGCGCCTCCTCCAGCTCACCGCGCGCAGCGTATCCCGGGGCGTCGTTGGGGTGCAGCGCGACGGCGCCGAGCAGCCGGCTGTCCTGCTCCACGGCCTGGACGGTGAACCGGGACGATTCGAGGTCGCAGCCCACCTGCACAGCCCCTTTGACGCCCACTGCCTCGGCGGCGTCGAGGGCGTCCTTGATACCGACCTCCAGCCCGCCGTCCGGGAAGTTCAGGTGCGTGTGGTTGTCCATCACCGGCACGGGCAACGGTTCCGGCGCCGGCGGGTACGGCTTGCGGCCCGTCGGGCCGCTTCCGGTGCCGGCGGCTTCGTCACTGCCGGTGGCGCGGAAGGGGGCGGGGGTCTGCGGATTGCACATCCATCCAGCCTAGCCTCGGGCCGGCCGGAGAATTACCCGGAACTCTCTGTCTGCTTTGTCAGTTGTGTTAGTACGCTGATACCAAAACAGGCGTGCACCAGTGGCGGGACCGGCATTCCCTGCCGTTCCGCCCGGGCCGCTCCAGGGCTGAAAGGCTGCCGATGGACTACCACCGACGCACCTCCGTAGACGAAGCGCTGCCGGATCCGCAAGGCTTCCCGGCGGGACCCGGCGCTGCCGGCCCTGCCCCCCGGACCCAGCCGGCTGCCGCCCCGGCCACGTCGGGAACCGCGCCGATGGAGGCTGCGGCGTTCCACGCGGCCAGCGAGCGCATCCTGCGCGCCATCAACACCGTGATCGATGGCAAAGCCGAAGCCGCAAAACTCGCCCTGACCGTCCTGTTGGCCCAGGGACACCTGCTGCTGGAAGACGTACCGGGGGTCGGCAAGACACTGCTGGCGAAGACCCTGGCCAGGACCATCGACTGTTCGGTCAGCAGGATCCAGTTCACCCCTGATCTGCTGCCGTCGGATGTGACCGGCGTGTCCATCTACAACCAGGCCTCCCGGATGTTCGAGTTCCGGCCCGGCGCGGTCTTCGCCAATATCGTGATCGGCGACGAGATCAACCGGGCTTCCGCGAAAACCCAGTCCGCCCTGCTCGAATGCATGGAGGAGCACCAGGTCACGGTGGACGGGACCTCCTACAAACTGGACGAGCCCTTTATGGTGGTGGCCACCCAGAACCCGATCGAGATGGAAGGCACGTATCCGCTCCCCGAGGCGCAGCGGGACCGCTTTATGGCCAGGATCTCGATGGGCTATCCGGACCGGGACTCCGAGATGGAAATGCTGGAAACCCACCAGGCGACGTCCCCGCTGACCCGGGTGACGGCTGTGGTGAGCGCCGCAGAGGTGGCTTCCATGATCGCGGCCGTGCAGCAGGTCTACGTGTCCCGTTCGATCAAGGAATACACGGTGGCGCTGGGACGCGCCACCCGGGAGAGCCCCCTGCTCCGGCTCGGCGCCAGTCCGCGGTCCATGCTGCAGCTGCTGCGTGCGGCCAAGGCCACCGCCGCCCTGGAGGGCCGGGACTTTGTGCTGCCCGACGACGTCGTCAGTGTGGCCGAATCGGTGCTGGCCCACCGGATCATCCTGGACCGCAAGGCCGCCAGCACCGGCGAGACTCCGCAGAGCGTCATCCAGTCGATCCTGGCAAAGGTACCGGTCGGCCAGGAACCGGCCAGCGCACCCGCCCGGTCCGACCGCGGCGGCCAGGCGTCCGCCCAGACCACCGGACGTTAGGGGCTGACACGGCCGTGGCGTTGCTGGACCGGTTCCCGAGGCACATCTTCAGCTCGCGCGGCTGGGGACTGCTGGCCGCGGGCGTCGGGTCCCTGCTGGCGGCGCAGGTGATGGGCCGCCGTGACCTCCTGGCGCTGGCCCTGCTGCTGCTGGTCCTGCCGTTGTTGTCCCTGGCCGGAACCCGGGTGCTCAAGCCCCGGTTCCGGGTCTACCGGGAGTTCAACCCCTCCCCCGTGGAGGCCTCCGCCACCACCACAGTCCGGCTGGCAGTGGCCCGAACCGGTCCCGGGGCCGGGTACGCCCTGATGGAGGAACACCTGCCGCCGCGCTTCGGGCAGTCTCCGGTGTTCCGGTTCCCGGCCCGGACGGCGCATGCCGGGACCAGCCGCTACGAGTACCAGCTGCGCAGCGGCAAACGCGGCCAATTCCTCATCGGACCCGTCACGGCCGAGTTCAGCGACCCCTTCGGGCTTTCCGTCCACCGCCACGCGATCGACGCCGGAGACGTGCTCACGGTGACTCCGGCCGCCGTCGACCTTCCGGTCACCGGCCTGGCCGGCGCGCGGGGCCACGACGGCGTGACCGCCACCCGGATCCGGGCGAACCCGAGCGATGACGACGTCATGACCCGGGAGTACCGGCACGGCGATCCGATGCGCCGGGTGCACTGGGCGGCCACGGCCCGCCACGGCTCCCTGATGGTCCGGCAGGAGGAGTCCGTCACCACACCCGAGGCCACGATCATCCTTGACCACCGGTTCCTGTCGTACGCCCAGGGCTCCGGCTACACCTCCGGCGCCACCGACGGCCACGAACTTGTGACCAGCGACGCCTTCGAATGGGCCGTCACGGCCGCGATGTCCATCAGCACCCACCTCGGGGAACGCAATTACGCCCTGCGCTGCCTGGACCCGGCCGGAGAGCCGGCTTTCCTGCATTCGCCGTCGGCGCCCGAACCTGACACGGACGAGTACATCGGCGCGGGCGGGCTGCAGTCCATTGCCGAGAGCCTGGCCGCCATCCAGCTCACCGGGCCGCGGCATCCGGGCGCCGACGGCGGCCCGCAGCCTTTTGATGACCGGTTGATGGACAAGCTGTCCGCGCACCGGCTGCGCGGACCGGTCCTCGCCATCCTGGGCCGCCTCTCGGAGGCCGAGGCGCGCGCCCTCGCACCCGCCGCCGGCTTCGGCGCCAATGCCTTCGCCCTCCTGGTGACGGACCGGGCAGCGGACGCGGCGCCGGTCCTGGAGATCCTGCGCCGCGGCGGCTGGCGCGCCGTGTCCGCCACGGCTGCTACCCCGCTGCCGGCTGCGTGGTCCGCCTTCGACCAGGGCGGGGCGGGGGCACCGACGGCAGCCGCCGACGTGCGGCGCGGCGCGGGGGCACGGCGATGACCCTGGCACCGCAGCGCACCACGACGGCCCGGGGAGACTCCGGGCACGACGGCGGACCGCCCGCCACCGGCCCCGGCGGCCTGTTCCGGCTGAAGGGCGCCGGCGCCGAACCCTGGGCCATGGGACTGGCCGTTGCCGTGGCCGTCGCGGGGGCCGCACTGGGGCTCAACGGCGTACTGCGCGGCTGGGCCTGGATCCCGGCCGTGCTCACCACCGTCTTCACCGTGGCGCTGGCCATGGCCGCCCTCAGGGCCCTGCGGCTGCGGGGCATCCTGGTTGCCGCGGGGGGCTTTGCGGCGCTGGCCGTCGTTTTGACGTTCACGTTCTTCCGCCAGCACAGCGTCGCCGGGGTCATTCCGTCGGCGGACACCATGGAGCAGGTTCAGCGGTACCTGCGGCGCGCCAGCGAGACGGTGCTGGCCGAGAGCTCCCCGGTGGCGCCCAACGCCGGCATTGTGTTCCTGATCTGTGGTGTGCTCGGCCTGGTGGTGATCCTGACCGACGCGCTGGCGTTCCCGCTGGCGCTCCCGGCCACCAGCGGGCTGGGGCTGGTGGCCATCCTGGTGGTCCCGGCGATGGTGAAGCCGCAGAGTGTGGGGTGGCTGGGCTTTGCCGGCGCCGCCGTCGGATACCTCATGATCCTGGCCTGCAGCCACTGGTTCCATCCCGTGTCCGGGACCCGGACGGATACGGCGCGGATCCCCGGCGCCCTCAAGCGTGCCTCCCTCACCGGGGCCCTGGCCCTTGCCCTGACGCTGGTCCTGCAGCTGGTCATCCCGGGCTTCGACCAGGGCACCTTCCCGCAGGGATCCCGCCTGAACCCCTGGGGGTCGGCGAGCGGCCTGAACCCGATGATCAGCCTGGGCAACAGCCTGCGCGACCCCTCCGGCGACGGCAGGATCACCTACGCCACGAACGCAGCCCAGGCGCCATACCTGCGTTCGGTGACGGTGGACAGCTTCGACGGCGACTCGTGGTCACCTGATGACCGGGACTCCGGCCGGCAAGCGGGGACGGGCCGGATCGACCCGGGAATCGGGTCCACGGTGGAGGAACAGCTCCGGGTGGTGACGGCGGTCAACACCAACCAGTTCACGAGCCCGTACCTGCCGGCACCGTATGCGCCGTCGTCCGTCAGCGGGCTGTCCGGCCGGTGGAGCTGGGACCCGGCCACCTTGAGCATCAAAGGCGTCGATACCAACTCCCGCAACCAGCAGTACGTGGTGAATTCGGTGGTTCCGAAGCTCACCGCAGCCGTGCTGGCCGCCGCCCCGGAACGGGTGCAGGGGGTACCGGACACGTTCCTCCGCATCCCGTCCAACGTTCCCGCAATCGTGCGGCAGACCGCCGATACCGTCACCGCAGGGCGCAGCAGCAGCTACGCCAAAGCCATGGCCATCCAGCAATATCTGCGGTCCGCGGAGTTCAGTTACTCCCTGCAGTCCCCGGTCCAGGGCGGCTACGACGGGAACGGCCTGTCGGTGCTGGCGGACTTCCTGGCCCAGAAAAGCGGGTATTGCATCCATTTCTCCTCCGCGATGGCGGTGATGGCCAGGCTGGAAGGAATCCCGAGCCGAATCGCCGTCGGCTACGCCCCGGGGCGTGCGACGGGCTCGACGGTGAGCATCGCGGGACTGGGTGCGTTGCCTGAGTACGAGGTGGATGCCCGTGACGCCCATGCCTGGCCCGAGCTCTTCTTCGAGGGCGTGGGCTGGGTGGCCTTCGAACCAACGCCATCGCGCGGTGTGGTGCCGGCCTACGCGACGGAGCAGGCGGCGCGCAGTGGCGCCAGCACCAACGAGAACAATGACGGGCTGCTCCCCGACGCGGGCGACCCGAAGCCCACCGCGGCACCGCTCCCCGTACCTGTGCCGGTGCCCGCACCCGCGGTCCGGGACACGGCGGCGGACAGCCTGGTACCGGCCCTGTACGGCGTAGGCGGGCTGCTGCTGGTGGCGCTGCTGCTGGCCTCACCCGCGCTGGTGCGCGGCGGGGTCCGGCGCCGCCGGCTGAAAGCCTCGGCGTCGGGTGTGCCGGGCTCGGCCGTCCCGGCGTGGGCGGAGTTGCGGGATTTGGCGACCGATTACGGGGTGCCTCCCCGGAGCAGTGAGACCCCGCGGCACTTCTCGGCGAGGCTGCGGGAATCGTCGGCGCTGGGCGAAGCGGGCGGCCTGGATGCCGGGGCGCACGCGGCTGTGGCGTCGCTGACCGGGGATTTTGAACGCCAGCAGTATGGCCGGCCTGCGGCGGAGGACTCCGCCGGTGACACGGCGGCGGACAGGATCGTGCTGGTGCGCGGTGTGTTCCGGGCCCATTCATCGTGGTGGACGCAGTTCCGGGCCGTCTGGCTGCCGGCCTCCCTCACTGCGCGCTGGCGGCGCCGGGCCTCGTCACCGCTGCGTGCCGTGTCCGGGCCGGCCCGGAATGCAGGAAGCGGCGCCGCGGAGTCCTGGTCCAGGATCCGCGACGCCGCCCGCCGGCTGCGCCGGGGTTAGCCGGTGTAGTTAGCCGGCGTAGGGGTCGGCGATGCCGATGTACTGCGTGTAGAGGTATTCCTCGATGCCTTCGAGGCCGCCCTCGCGGCCGAGCCCGGACTGCTTGACGCCGCCGAACGGTGCGGCCGCGTTGGACACAACGCCGGCGTTCAGGCCCAGCATGCCGGTCTCGAGGCGTTCGCCCATCCGGATGCCCCGGTTCAGGTCCTTGGTGAAGACGTACGCGACCAGGCCGTACTCGGTGTTGTTCGCGAGCCGGACGGCCTCGTCCTCGGTGTCGAAGGTGATGATCGGGGCGACCGGCCCGAAGATTTCCTCGGACAGGATCCGGGTGCCCTCGGTGACGCCCTTCAGGATCGTTGGCTGGTAGAAGTACCCCGGACCCTCCACCGCAGCCCCGCCCAGGACCGTCACGGCGCCTGCGTTGACCGCGTCGGTGACCAGTTCGTGGACCTTGTCCCGGCTCTTGGCATCAATCAGCGGCCCCACCTTGGACTCGGCCTCGGTCCCGCGGGCCGTGGTCATCTCGGCCATCTTCGCGGCGAACTTCTCCGCGAACTCATCGGCCACGGACCCGTGCACAATGAACCGGTTGGCCGCGGTGCACGCCTCGCCCATGTTCCGCAGCTTCGCCAGCATCGCCCCGGCCACGGCGGCGTCGACGTCGGCGTCCTCGAACACCACAAACGGGGCGTTCCCGCCCAGTTCCATCGAGGTCCGCAGGACCGTCTCCGACGCGTCCGCCAGCAACCGCCGGCCCACCTCGGTGGACCCGGTGAAGGACAGCTTCCGGAGCCGGGAATCCTTGATCAGCGGCCCGGTCGTGGCACCCGCGGTCGAGGTCGGAATAACGTTCAGCACACCGGCCGGCAGGCCGGCCTCCAGCATCACGGCCGCGAACAGTTGGGAGGTCAGCGGCGTCAGGTTCGCGGACTTCAGCACCATCGTGCAGCCGGCCGCCACGGCCGGGGCGATCTTCCGGGTGGCCATGGCCAGCGGGAAGTTCCACGGCGTGATCAGCAGGCAGGGGCCCACCGGCTTCTTCGTCACCAGCAGCCGGGACTTCCCGTCCGGGGACACCGAATACCGGCCGAACGCCCGCACGGCCTCCTCGGAGAACCAGCGCAGGAACTCGGCCCCGTAGGTCACCTCACCGCGGGCCTCGGCCAGCGGCTTGCCCATCTCCAGGGTCATCAGCAGCGCGAAGTCCTCGGCCCGCTCCGTGACCATGTCAAACGCCCGGCGCAGGATCTCGCCACGCTCCCGCGGCGGGACCTTGGCCCAGGACTCCTGCGCCGCGGCGGCGGCGTCCAACGCGGCAGCACCGTCCTCGGGACCGGCGTCGGCGAGGCTCAACAACACCTTCCCCGTCGCGGGATCCTCAACATCAAACGTCTTCCCGGACGCGGCCGGACGCCACTGCCCGTCAATCAACAGACCGGTCGGCACGGACGCCAGCAGAGCAGCCTCACGCTCCGCGGTAACGGTGGGCTGGGCAGTTACAGTCACAATGACTCCCTCGTCAGCAATGGGTTTGGAAAGGTGGATCGGCCCGGCGTCTGGCCGCCGGCCCGGACTACTGCCACGGTACTGCCGGTCTCTCCGGGGTGTCTACGCATGTGCGCACTAGGACCGGGCGATTCCGCTGTGCAGCTGCACAAGCGGTGGAGCAGGACAGGGCGCTGGCCGCGCCTGCCAGTGCCTGGCCCCGGGGGCCCGGATCAGCGGGCGGCGAGGACCGCGGAATACAGTTCGCGTTTGCTGATCCTGGCGTCCTCGGCGACCGCGGCCACGGCCTCCTTGAGCCGGATGCCCTGGGCGATCAGTGAGTTGACGGCGGCGACGTGGTCCTCGGGTTTGCCGGGCTCCCGCTCGGGGGCACCGCCCACCACGACGGCGATCTCGCCGCGGACCTCGTTGGTTTCCGTCCACTGCAGGAGTTCGCGCAGGGTGCCGCGGATGACTTCCTCGTACGTTTTGGTCAGTTCCCGGCAGACGGCGGCGCGCCGGTCGGCGCCGAAACGCTCGTGCAGGGCGCGGAGCATGGGTTCCAGCCGGTGCGGCGCCTCGAAGAAGACCATGGTGCGGCGTTCGGCGTCGAGGTCGGCGAGCCGTGAGGTGCGCTCCCCCGCCTTCCGCGGCAGGAAACCCTCGAAGCAGAAGCGGTCCGTCGGCAGCCCGGAGAGGGCCAGGGCGGTCAGCACCGCGGACGGCCCGGGCACGGCCGTGACGGTGAGTCCTGCCGCGACGGCGCCCTCCACCAGCCGGAAGCCGGGGTCCGAGACGGCCGGCATCCCCGCGTCGGTCACCATTACCAGGGTTTTTCCCGAGCGGACCTGGTCCAGGAGTTCACCGGTCTTGGCGGCCTCGTTGTGCTCGTGATAGCTGATCACCCGGCCGGCCACGGTGATGCCGAGGCTTTGCACGAGGCGGTGCAGCCTCCGGGTGTCCTCGGCGGCGACGATGTCCGCGGTCTCCAGCAGTCCGATCAGCCGGGCGGAGGCGTCTCCGACGTTGCCGATCGGGGTGGCTGCCAGCACGATCCTGCCCGGCCCGGCGGCCGTTCCCGCCGCCGGCACGGCGTCGTCGGCGGCAAGGGCGGGTGCAGTGCTTGGCTGGGTGCTCAGTTCGGGATCCACCCCACCAGACTACTGCCGGTGGGCGCGCGGGACCGCCGTTCCCGGCCGTGAAAGGTAGCATGGGCAACGTGACGCAGACCCCCATGCGGCCTGCCGAGGCCGGTTCAGCCGCATCATTGCCCGCCGACCAAACCCCGGACAGCACCCGCCACGCCGCAGGCCGGCGGGACCAGGCCCGCACCGGGCGGAACCTGGAGGGGCACCGCTGGATCGGCCGGCCGGCCGAGGCGTTCGGCGTCGAAGCCCTCAAGGAACGGCTGATCGGCGATATCCGCAGCTGGCGGGACTACCCGCCCACCCTGCGGCTCTGGTTCTGGCTGATTCCCGTCCTCACCGCCGTGCTGGGCGGGATCCTGCGTTTTGTCCGGCTCGACACCCCGCGCAACCTCGTCTTCGACGAGACCTATTACGTCAAGGACGGCTACTCGCTCCTGGTCAGCGGGTACGAGCGCGCCTGGCCGGAAAAGGCCAACGACTCCTTTATCGCCGGCAACCCCGGGGTCCTCCTGAATACCCCCGAATACGTGGTCCACCCGCCGGTGGGTAAATGGATGATCGCCGCCGGTATGTGGCTCTTCGGCCCGGACAATCCCTTCGGGTGGCGTTTCTCGGCCGCCCTGACCGGCACCCTGTCCATCTTCCTGCTCGCCCTGATCGCCCAGAAACTCTTCCGCTCGCTCACCCTGGGCGCCGTGGCCGGGGTGCTGCTGGCCGTGGACGGCCACCACCTCGTGATGTCCCGCACCTCGCTGCTGGACATCTTCCTGATGTTCTGGATCCTCGCCGCTTTCGGGGCGCTGCTGATGGACCGCGACGACGGCCGCCGCCGCCTCGCGGAACGGCTGGCCCGGCGGGGATCCGCCTCAGCCGGCGGCGTTCCCTCGCGGCTGCAGCTGGCCGCCGGCCCCTGGCTGGGGATCCGCTGGTGGCGGCTCGCCGCCGGGGTCTGCCTTGGCCTGGCGGTCGGCACCAAATGGTCTGCCCTGTTCTTTATGGCCGGCTTCGGCCTGCTGACCGTCCTGTGGGACCTCAGCGCGCGCCGGATCGCCGGGGTCCACGGCTGGATCACCGGCGGCATCCTCAAGGACGGCATCGCGGCGTTCCTGAGCATCGTCCCGGTCGCCGGCCTGGTCTACCTGGCCACCTGGACCGGCTGGTTCCGCTCCAGCAACGCCTATTTCCGGCATTGGGCCGAGACCAACCCCTCGGCGCAGTGGGGCTGGCTGCCGGATTCGCTCCGCTCCCTGGCCCACTACCACCTCGAGGCGTACAAGTTCCATCAGGGCCTGAGCGCGGAACACCCGTATGAGGCGAGCGCCTGGAGCTGGCTGGTGATGGGACGGCCGACGTCGTTCTTCTATGAGTCGTCCAAGCAGGGGGCGGCGGACTGCGGGGGGCCGAACTGCACCTCCGCCATCCTCTCGGTCGGCAACCCGCTGATCTGGTGGAGCGCCGCGGTATGCCTGGGGATCCTGCTGTTCTGGTGGGCCGGCCGGCGTGACTGGCGGGCCGGGGCCATCCTGGCAGCCGTGGGCGCAGGCTACCTGCCCTGGTTCATGTACCCGGAACGGACCATGTTCTTCTTCTACGCGGTGTCCTTCGAACCGTTCCTGGTGCTCGCCCTGGTGTACTGCCTGGGGCTGGTGCTCGGCCGGCGCTCGGACCCGCTCTGGCGGCGCCGCTCCGGCCTCTACCTGGTGGCACTCTTCGTCGTCGCGGCCGTGCTGCTCTCGGCGTTCTTCTACCCGATCTGGACGGCGGAGCTGATTACCTACCAGGACTGGCGGATGCGGATGTGGATGCCGTCCTGGATCTAAGGCAGGATTACTAGCGGAGCCCCGCGTCCGCCGGGCCGCAGAACGGAACGGGAGACACGTGTTGTGAGAGAAGCCAGCACCGGACTGCTCGTCGAGCTGGATCCGGAAAGCAATGTGACGGACCTGCTGCTCGAACAGCACGCCAAGGACCCCGTGCACGCCCTCTACTCCCGCAAAGGTCCCTCCGGCTGGGCGGACATCCCGGCCCAGCAGTTCCTCGACCAGGTGACGGCCCTCGCGAAGGGGCTGATCGCCGGCGGGCTGGCTCCCGGGGAAACGGTGGCCGTGATGTCCGCGACCCGCTACGAATGGACCGTGGTGGACTTCGCGATCTGGTTCGCCGGCGGCGTCACCGTCCCCATCTACGAAACCTCCTCGGTCAGCCAGGTGGAGTGGATCCTGCACGACTCGGGCGCCCGCCGCATCTTCGTTGAAGACCAGGCGAAGGCTGCGCTGGTCCAGCAGGTCCTGGACGGTTCGGCGCTGCTGGCCGGCCGGGTCCTCGGCGTCGTCCGGATGGACTACGACGGCGCCGCGCCGAACCTTGCCAGCCTCGCTGCCGCCGGCAGCGGCGTCAGCGACGCCGAGCTGGAGCGGCACCGTTCAACAGCGGCCCTCGCCGACGTCGCCTCCCTGGTCTACACCTCCGGCACCACCGGCCGGCCGAAGGGCTGCGAGATCACGCACGGCAACTTCGCCCTGGTTGCGAAGAACATCGTCCTGTTCCTGCCGGAAGTCCTGCTGCAGCCGCACGCACGGAGCCTGATGTTCCTCCCGTTGGCCCATGTCCTGGCCCGGGCCGTCCAGGTCATTTGCCTCAGCGCGGGCGCCACACTCGGCCACACCGCCAGCGCCAAGGAACTCCTGGATGACCTTGGGACGTTCAAGCCGACGTTCCTGCTGGTGGTGCCCCGCATTTTCGAAAAGGTCTACGCCGGGGCCGCGCGCAAGGCGGCGCTGGCCGGCAAGGACCGGCTCTTCGGGGCGGCCGCCGCGGTCGCCATCGGGTATTCGACGGCCCTGGACGCCGCGGGCCGGGGCACTGGCGCGGGCCCCGGCTGGGTGCTGCGGACCAAGCACGCCGTGTTCGACCGGCTGCTGTACCCGAAACTCCGGGACGCGTTCGGCGGACGCCTCGGCTACACCGTCTCCGGGGCGAGCCCGCTCAGCGCCAACGACGCCCATTTCTTCCGCGGCGCCGGTGTGCCGGTCCTGGAGGGCTACGGCCTGACCGAGACGACCGCCCCGTGCACCGCCAATACGCCGTCCCGCTCCAAGGTGGGAACCGTCGGGATCCCGGTGCCCGGCACCACCATCCGGATCGCCGACGACGGGGAGATCCTGGTCAAGGGCATTGGGGTGTTCAAGGGCTACCACGCCAACGAGGCCGCCAACGCCGAGGCGTTCGTGGACGGGTTCTTCCGCACCGGTGACCTTGGGTCGCTGGACGCCGACGGATTCCTGACCATCACCGGGCGGAAGAAGGACCTGCTGGTGACCGCCGGGGGTAAAAATGTGGCGCCGGGGCCGCTGGAGGAAAAGATCCGTGAGCACCCGCTGGTGGCCCAGGCGGTGGTGGTCGGGGACGGGCGGCCGTTTGTGTCGGCGCTGGTCAACCTGGATCCCGAGGGCCTGGAGAACTGGTGTGCGGCGCAGCGTGTGCCCCTGATGGGCGTCGCGGAGGCCACAGCCAACGAGCAGGTCCGCGCCGCGATCCAGGCGGCCGTCGACGCGGCGAACACCCTGGTGTCAAAGGCCGAGTCGATCCGCACGTTCGTGGTGCTGGACACCGATTTCACGGTCGAGTCCGGGCACCTGACGCCGTCCCTGAAACTCAAGCGCTCCGCCGTCGTCAAAGATTTCCAGGCGCAGATCGACCGCATCTACGGGTAGGCTCCGGCCACTCCCCTGCGCACACAAAAGCGGCCGGCACTGGGGTGCCGGCCGCTTTTGCTGTGTGTGAACCGTTTAGGACTTGGCCTCGCGACCGGACGCTTGGGCGGCGTCGGTACCGACGCCGTCGACGTCGGGTTCGGTCTCCGGTGCGGCGGTGGCGCCGGAGCCGGTGCGTGCCCGCTTGAAGCGGCGGCCCTTGAGTTCCGTGGCGTCCACGCTGCCGGTTCCGTCCGCCGTGGCGGTTTCCCGGACCCGGGGCGCCAGGCCGCGGCGCTTCCGGGTGGGCCAGGTCAGGATCAGGGTGACGAGGGAAGCCAGGAACACCAGCGCGCCGATCACAATCCCGGCGTCCACCCAGAACTGGCCCGGGAACAGCCGGATCAGGGTGTCCTGCAGGGAGAACGTCCATGTACCGTTGGCGAAGAAGATCCGGTGGAACTCGGTGAAGAACTGCTCCCAGCCGAGCACCGCGAGGGCGCCAAGGCCGAGGATGATCACGAGGGTGGCGATCGAGCCGGCGAAGAGGCCGCGCCGGACACCGCCGGTGCTGCGGCGGCGCAGGTAGAGAATGGCGATGATGCTCAGCAGGGCCAGCAGGACGCCGCCGCCGAAGGAGGACAGCATCACCAGCTTGACGTCGGCCATGTGGCTGACTTCGCCGTCCTTGAAGAGCGGATCCCCGGCACGGTTGACGAGTTCGCCGAGGTAGCGCGGGCCGGACCAGTTGCTCAGGTAGTCAACGGCGTACGAACCGTAGGTCATGCGGTCGTCGGTGTTGAAGCCGTAGCCGTCGCCGGGGAAGCCGGGGCGGTTGTACTCCACCCAGAGGAAGAGCGGGCTGGTCACGGCGCGGACGGCCAGGACCAGCAGGATCACGGGGTAGCAGATGGCGAGCAGGACCTGCATCACGCGGGGTGCGACCGGCTTGGCGTTGGCGGCCTGTTCGCGTTCGGCGTTGCGGCGTTCCACCTCTTCCGCGGGCGGCCGGACCTGCAGGGCGGACGTTGGGAGTGCTTCCTTGAATTCCCCGGACCCGGTCCGGCCCGCGGGCCTGGCAGGGTCGGTGCCGGTGCCGGTGCCGGTGCCGGTGCCGGCCGCCGCAGTTCCTGCGGCGGCGGCGGATGCGGCGCCGGCTGCCCGCCGGTCCGCGCGGCGGCCCTGGCGTTCGCCGGCGGCCGGGGTGCGGTCCTCCGGGTCAGCAGGGGCGGCTGTTGCTACGGGTCCGGATGCTGTGGTTTCCCGCGCGGGCTCCGGTGCGGGTGCGTCCGCCGGTGCCTCCCCGCGGGCGCCCGCGGCCGTGGTTTCCTGCCGGGCCTGCGGGGTTCCCGCGGCGGCGTCGGTCCGCTTGCCCGCGGCGGCCGGCTTCATCCATTCGAAGGCGGGTTCATCGGCGTCGTCGGCGGGGTCCAGATCCGGATCCTGTCGATTCGGAGGGGTGGGACTTTTTTCCGTCACTGCTGCTTCGCTTCCGTAGGSTTCCGCGCYGCCGGGCCCGGGGACCGGCARCGCCACATATCTGACTCCGAGCCTACCGTCAGGGCCTCAGCCCCGGCGAGGTGCCACCCCGGGGCCGCACCGATTCAGGCCGAAATTTCGGTGTAACCGGCGTCCCGGCTGTCGAGGTCGCCGCTGGCGCCAGCACGGTGGGCCCTCCCGCCCAGTGTCAAAACATACACCCAGTAGCCGGCCAGCACCGCAGCGCCGATGGTGATCTTGGCCCAGACGGGCAGGGCGCTGGGCGTGACGAAGCCCTCCACCATGCCGGAGACCAGGAGCACCAGGACCAGCCCGAGGGCCACCGTGACCAGGGACCGGCCTTCCTCCGCGAGGGCCTGCGAGCGGCGGCGCGGCCCGGGCGCCACCACGGCCCAGAAGATCCGCAGTCCGGCCGCGCTGGCCACAAACACCGCCGTCAGCTCCATCAGGCCGTGCGGCAGGATGTAGCTGAAGAACACGTCCAGCTTCCCGGCGCCGGCGAAGACCCCGGCGGCAACCCCCACGCCCTGGGCGTTGCCGATCAGCATCATGGGGACCCAGAAGCCGGTGATGCCCAGCGCCACGGCCTGCGCGGCGATCCAGGCGTTATTGGTCCACACCATGCCCGCGAACGACGCCGCGGGATTCTCGGAGTAGTAGTTGATGAAGTCCTGCTCCACATAGCGGCGGACCGCGTCGTCCGAGCCGAGGGCACGGAGCGCATCCGGGGAATTCCCGATCCAGAAACCGTACGCGGTGGCGACCAGGCAGAACGCCAGCCCGCACCAGAGCGTCAGCCAGCGGATCCGGTACAGGGCCGCCGGCAGCGCGATGACGAAGAACCGGGCCAGGTCCTCCATGAAGTTCGAACGGGCGCCCGTGAACCGGGTGCGGGCCTGGGCCAGCGTGGCTGACAACGCCGCGGACAGCCCGCTCTCGGGCGCCACGGAGCGCAGCAGCGAGAGGTCGGCCGACGCGCCCTGATAGAGCCGCAGCAGTTCGTCGGCATCGGCGCCGCTGAGCCGGCGCTGGTGCGCCAGGGCGTGCAGCCGCGCCCACTTGTCCCCGTTCACCAGGGAGAACGCCTCGATGTCCACGGCACCACCCTAGCGCCCGGGGCCGCGATCCGTCCGGCATCTGCGCGGGATGATGTGGCCGGGGTGATTAGACTGTGCGTGACTGGCAGACGAGTGGGGGTCCGGGTTGAGTTCCATCATCACAGGCGAGGCCGTGGTCCTTGAGCTGCGGCCGGCGTCCTTCGCGGCGCGGGCGCTGGGGCTGTTGCTGGACGTCCTGGCCCACGGCGCCCTGCTGTTCGGCCTGCTGACGGTGCTCGGCGCCGCGGCACCCCGGCTGGACAGCGCCGCCACAGGAGCCATTGTCACGTCGATCGTGGTCTTCTGCTTTGTGGTGCTGCCAGTCACCGTGGAGACCCTTAGCCGCGGCCTGTCGCTGGGCAAGCTGGCCACGGGGCTGCGGATCGTGCGGGACGACGGCGGTTCCATCCGGTTCCGGCATGCCCTGATCCGCGGGCTGATCGGGTTCCTGGAGATCTATGCCACGGTCGGCGGCCTGGCGGTCGCCGTCGCGCTCTTCAACGGCCGGTCCAAGCGGCTGGGTGACTTCGTGGCCGGAACGTATGCGCTGCGGCGCCGGGTCCGCGCCGAGGCGCCGGTCCTGCACGGTGTGCCGTTCCAGCTCCAGCCGTGGACGTCACTGGCCGATATTGGCCGGATTCCGGATGCGGCCGCGCTCCGCGCGTCCCTTTTCATCCGCCAGGCCGGCCGGATGTCGCCCGCATCCCGGATGGCGATGGCGCAATCCCTGGCCACCGAGTTGGCCACGCACGTCGCTCCCCCGCCGCCGCCGGGCACCGGGCCCGAGGAGTATCTGGCGGCGGTCCTTGGCGAGCGGAGCCGGCGCGAACTGGACCGCCTGCGCCTCACCGGGGAGCGGAACGCCCGGCTCGGTGCCCGGCTGGGCCGGCTGCCGTACCAGCGCGTTCGCTAGCCGCCTCGGCCTTAGCGTTTGGCGTACTGCGCCCAGGGGATGTTCCAGTCGCCGAAGCCTTCGAGCGGTTCCACGGGCGCAGCACCCGTGTTCAGGGTCTGCACGACGTCGCCGGTCTTCATGTTGGTGAAGAACCACGCCGCGTCGGCCGGTAGCAGGCCCACGCAGCCGTGCGAGACGTTGGCCCGGCCCACTGCGCCCCACGCGGATTCGAGGGCCTGGTGGACGTAGACGCCCGACGTCGTCAGCCGGTTCGCGTACTCCACGGTCAGCGGCGGGTAGTAACCCTTGTCGCCGGGTTTGAGCCCGATGCTCCCGGCGTTGAACTTGGAGCGGCGCTCCTGTTCCATAATGACCGCGTAGCCGGAGGGCGAGAGCCAGTCCTTGTCGCCGAGGGTGACCGGCGCCGTCCGGACCAGCCGGCCGTCGAAATAGACCTTCATGGTTTTGGTGATGTCGTCCACGACGGCGAGACGCTGCTGCCCCACGGTGAACGAGACCGGCACGTTGGAGTTGCCGACCATGCCGTTGCCGAAGTCCACGCCAAACAGCTTCAGATCCACGGTGATCCTGCTGTTGGCGGCCCAGAAGTTTTGTGGCCGGAGCCGGGCACGCCGGTCCGAGTACCAACGCCAGGCCACCGCCTGCCGCGAGGAGACCGTGACTTTGACGGCTTTCTCCACTGCGGCTTTGTTCAGGACGGGCTCACTGAAAACGATCTCGATCGGCTGGCCGGCGCCGATGGTGCTGCCGTTGGCCGGGTAGACGGCGGCGTCAGCCTCGTTGGCGGTGGCGACCGTGGCGAAAGTCTGGTTCTTGTGCGTTTCCCGGCCGGCGGCGTCGACGATCGTGTAGCTGTACCGGTAGCGGGTGTCGAATTCCAGCGGTTCGCCGGCGGTCCAGGTGGAACCGTCGGCGCTGGCGGTCCCGGGCACGGGGGTACCGCCGGTTTCGGACTGCAGCACCACACCCTTGACCGTCCCGTTGACTGCCTTCACCGACGGCAGCGCGGCCGGGTTGACGTCCGCGGCCCCGTCGAGCGGCGTGACCCCGAGTTCGACGGGCGTCACCACGGGGGCGGCCAGGCCGGCGACGTTGCGCATCGGCGAGGCTGCCTCCGAGGGCAGCTCGGCGTCCGCCCAGACGGGGACCGCGGCGACGCCGGTCCCGCCGGCTCCGATGGCCAGGCAGATCGCGGCGACCGCCAGCATCTTGCCGCGGCTTCGCGAGCCCGCGCGTGTTTTCTTCATTCGTGCATCCCCCACTGCATTCCCCCGGATTCAGGCCTAGTTCGCGTAGTTAGCCCACGGAATGTTCCAGTCGCCGAAGCCGTCGGTGTGGGCGGCGTAGTCGCCGTCGGTGTTGACCACCTGCACGACGTCGCCGGTGGTCATGTTGTCGAAGACCCATTTGGCCGCGGCCGGGCCGAGGCCGACGCAGCCGTGGGAGAGGTTCACCTTGCCGAGGTAGGGCATGGCCGAGTCCGTGGCCTGGTGGATGAACTCGCCGCTGGGCGTCAGCCGGGTGGCGTAATTGACGTCGATTTGGCCGTAGTAGGCCGGGTCGCCGGGTTTGAGCCCGATGGTGCGGGCGTCCATGTGCTCCACCCGGTACTTTTCCATCAGCACGAGGTAGCCGCGGGCGGACGGGAAGCGGGTGTCGCCGAGGGTGGCCGGCCACCGGCCGACCTGCCGGCCGTTGATCGAGGCGGTGAAGGTGTGGGCCTTGGCGTCGGCCACCGCGACCCTCTTGTCGCCGATGTGGACGGTCACCTTCTTGTTGAAGTTGCCCACCTGGCCCTTGCCGAGGTTGACGCCGAAGAGTTTGATGTCCATGGTGACGGTGCTGTTGGCGGCCCAGAACGCCTTTGGCCGGTACCGGACCATGGTGTTGCTGTACCAGTGGAAGTCACCCACCTGGCCGGAGGTGGAGCTGATCCTGATCGCCTTTTCGACGGCGGCACGGTTCAGGACCGGTTCGCTGAACGTCAGCTGCAGCGGCTGCGCGACGCCTACCTTCATGCCGTCCAGCGGGTAGATGGCGGCGTCGGCCTCGTTGGCGGTGGTCACCGTCGTGAAGCTGCGGGTGGTGTTGGTGCTCCGTCCGGCGCCGTCGGTCACGGAGTAGCTGTAGGTGTAGCGGGTGTTGAATTCCAGCGGACCGGCGGCGGACCAGCTCGAACCGTCTGCGCTGATTGCGCCGTCCACGGACTGGCCGGTCTCGCTGGTCAGGGCGGCGCGCTCAATGCGGCCGTTGCCGACTTTGAGGGTGACGGGCGCGGCCGGGTTGACCTGCACCGCGGCGTCGGCGGGGGCGGCAGTGAGCTCGAGCGGGGGCACCACGGGGAATGCCAGGCCCTGGGTGGATCGCTCCGGCGAGGCGGCTTCGGAGGCAAAGGAGGCGTGGGCCAGCGGTCCGGCCGCGGCGAACACGCCGCCGCCTGCGGCGAGGGCGCACACAGCTGCCAGCACGGCCACTTTCCGGCCGGTACTCCAGCTTTTTGGGGCGATCACTATACTCGGGTCCTTCCAGACGTTACATGGAAAGCATAAGTGAATTTCCGGGGCGGCCCGCCGTCACGCGCGCCACGATACGGTCACAAAAAAGGGCCCCGGACGGCGAGTCCGGAGCCCTTTCCTGTGCCGCGCTGGCCGTTTTAGTAGCGGTAGTGCTCCGGCTTGAACGGTCCGGCGACGTCGAGGTCGAGGTAGGCGGCCTGTTCCTTCGTCAGCTCGGTCAGTTCCGCGCCGAGGGCGTCCAGGTGCAGGCGGGCGACCTTCTCGTCGAGGATCTTCGGCAGCACGTAGACCTGCTTTTCGTACTCGCGCTCACCCTCCGGCTGGCCGGCCTTGGTGAAGAGTTCGATCTGCGCGATGGTCTGGTTGGCGAAGGAGTTGCTCATCACGAACGAGGGGTGGCCGGTGGCGTTGCCCAGGTTCAGGAGGCGCCCCTCGGACAGGACGATGATGGAGTGGCTGTCCTGGCCGGTCGCGGCGTCGGCCTCGAAGACCCATTCGTGCACCTGGGGCTTGATTTCGACCTTCTTGATGCCCGGGATCCGGCCCAGTCCGGCCATGTCGATCTCGTTGTCGAAGTGGCCGATGTTGCCCACAATCGCCTTGTCACGCATGCCGGCCATGTGCTCGGCCATAATGACGTCCTTGTTGCCCGTGGTGGTGATGAAGATGTGGCCTTCGGCCAGCACGCTCTCCAGGGTCGCCACCTGGTAGCCGTCCATCGCCGCCTGCAGCGCGCAGATGGGGTCGATTTCGGTGACGATCACGCGCGATCCCTGGCCGCGGAACGCCTCCGCGGCGCCCTTGCCGACGTCGCCGTAGCCGCAGACGACGGCGACCTTGCCGCCCATAAGGACGTCCGTGGCGCGGTTGATGCCGTCCGGCAGGGAGTGGCGGATACCGTACTTGTTGTCGAACTTGCTCTTGGTGACGGAGTCGTTGACGTTGATCGCCGGGAACAGGAGCTTGCCCTGCTCGGCGAGCTGGTAGAGGCGGTGCACACCGGTGGTGGTTTCCTCGGTGACGCCCAGCAGGCGTGAGCCGATCCGGGTCCACTTCTGCGGGTCCTTCTGCAGCGAGGCGCGCAGCACGTCAAGGAATACACGGCCCTCTTCGGACTCGTCGTCCGCGGTGGCCGGGACGGCGCCGAGGGCTTCGAATTCGGCACCCTTGTGCACCAGCATGGTGGCGTCGCCGCCGTCGTCGAGGATCATGTTGGGGCCCAGGTCCGGGTTGGCGTCGGCGCCCGGCCAGGTCAGGATCTGCTCGGCGGTCCACCAGTATTCCTCGAGAGTTTCGCCCTTCCAGGCGAACACCGGGACGCCCTGGGGGTCCTCGACGGTGCCGGGGCCGACGACGACGGCGGCCGCGGCCTCGTTCTGGGTGGAGAAGATGTTGCAGGATGCCCAGCGGACCTCGGCGCCCAGGGCGGTGAGGGTCTCGATGAGCACGGCCGTCTGGACGGTCATGTGGAGGGAGCCGGCGATCCGGGCGCCCTTGAGCGGCTGGCTGGCTCCGAATTCCTCGCGCAGGGACATCAGGCCCGGCATCTCGTGCTCGGCGAGCCGGATCTGGTGGCGGCCTGCCTCGGCCAGGGAAATGTCGGCGATTTTGTAGTCGAACGTCATGGGGTTCCTTTGTGGTAGCCGGAATGTAGCTGAAGGGACTGGAAGTGGTTCGGCGCCGCAGCGCCCGGCGATGGGCCCGCGGCGGGAACTACTCTGCGGCGTGCCGGGGTGCGCCCTCGCGCCGGCCGCCGTCGGGCTGGCCGCCGTCGTGCTGATCCGACGGCGCCGCGGTGGCCGCTGCCAGCAGTTCCGGCGGGAGCAGCAGCGGGATGCCGTCCTCGATCGCGTAACGCGGCGTCACGCCGTCGGCGGCAGGGGATGTGGCGACGAGCTCTTCACCCTCCTGGACCAGCGCCGATCCCGTCACCGGGCAACGCAGGACAGACAGCAGTTCGGGACTGATCTTTGGCATGGTGAGGGCTCCCTGGGGGCGGCGCCGCTGGCGCCGGTGGCGTACGGAAATATCTGTTCCCAGCCTACCGCCATGTCCGCGGTTCAGGAGGGTTCGCGCAGGACGCGCAGGTGTCCCCGGCGGGTTCCCTCGGCCGCGGCGGGGGCCTCAAGCGCCGGATGCGCGGCACGCTGGCCCTGGCCCGGTTCGGGCGCTGCGGGCCGTGCGGCGGCCTCCCGAACGGCATGCGCGAGGGCCAGCAAGTCATCGGGTCCGGGGCCGGCCGGCGTGGCGGGCATGGCCAGGCGCAGGACTTCCCAGCCCCGCGGCACTGTCAGGGTGCCGGCATGTTGTTCGCAGAGGTCGTAGCAGTGCGGTTCGGCGTAGGTCGCCAGGGGGCCGAGGACGGCCGTGGAATCGGCGTAGACGTACGTCAAGGTTGCCACCGCCGAATTGCGGCAGGCTGACCTTGAACATTGACGAATTGCACCCACGACATCACAGACTACTCCCCCGCGGCCCTGCCCGGGCGCATTGACGCGCGGTGCGGCCCGAGCCGGCGGCCGGACCGCTGCAACGGCAGGGCATCCGCGGGCCGCACACGCGCCGGCCGGCAGCCGGGCGGCGCGTCCGGGGGGCGCCATATCGCAGAAACCAGACGCCGGGTTTAGAGTCGAGTTATGCAGTCATCGCACCATGATTCCGGCTTTACGGTCCGGTTGGCTGACCCCGGCACCGGCGGCACCGCCCTGGGGAAGGGCTTCCGGCAACGCCGCAGGAACCGGCACGGCCGGGGCCTTCGCGGAGAGCTGATGCTTCCAACACTGCCCGGCTACCGTACGCGGTCGGACCGTTTCGACGACTTTGTCCTGGATTCGGCTCAGCGCCTGCATGACATCTGGGGTAAGCCGCTGGACGGTGTCCGCTTCGCGGTGGATGAGATCCCGCCAGGCCTCGAGCAGCTGGTGGCCGAAGGCGCGCCGGCGCCGATGGGCGCGTACGCGCCGGCGACCGCCGAGGAAGGCCCGGTGATCACCCTGTACCGCCGGGTGGTGGAGCAGGCCTGCGGCAGCCGCGAGGAGCTCCAGGACCTGGTGCACGACGTCGTCGTGGAGCGCACGGCCGAGATGCTCGGCGTGCCGCCCGAGTCACTGGACCCGGTGTACCGGCGCCGCTACTAACGGGCCGTTTAGTACCCCAGGGTGACGGGGACCTGTTCCTGGCCTGCCGCCCCGGGCGTGACCGGGATGCTCGAAATGTCCGAGCCGCCATCCTTCTGCAGCAGCACGGCCCCGTAGGCTGCCTCCCCCGACGCTGAGACTAGGTAGCCCACGAGCGGTGCGCCGTCGATGTCTCCGGGGATCCGGACCGAGGCAGTGGTTCCGCCGGCGATGTCGGCGGAGGCCGCCGGGTGGATGGTGCCGTCGGCCGTGATCGGCGCGTAGGAGATCGCCGCCCTCCCGTCCGGTGCACCGAAGACGAGGAACCGCTGGCCGGACCGCGGCACTGGGACCACGTGCTGGCTGGCGAGCCGGGCGGATGAGGGCGCCCAGGCGAAGTCAAGCGCGTCCTCGGCTTTGAGCCCGCGGGTGACCCGGGCTGCTGCCGCGAACGAGACGTCCGAGCTGGCCGAAACCGTGTAATGCCCCGCCGGAACGCCGGCGAGTGAAACCTGGGTCACGGCACCGGCTTTCGCGGTCACCACACCGCCGCCGGGCAGCGGTTTCTGGCCGTCGCGTCCGAAGAGTTTGACTTCCACGACGGCGTCCGCGGCGCCGGGCACGGTGATCTGCAGGGCGGGTGTGGCGTCGGCAAAGCCGGATTTTCCTGCGAGGTCGGCCAGCCCGGCCGGGCTTTGGATGTCGATCCCGGAGATGACCTGCCGGGTTGTCGGGGCTGTTCCGGGGGTGATGAAATCCACGCCGCCCGGGGTCAGCCCGCGGAGGACGCTTTGCTGGACGACGGCGGCCACGGGGCCGCCGGTGCTGCGGACCCGCAGGCTCAGCTGCTCCTGCCCTGGCGCCAGGCCGGCGAGGATGATCGAGCGGGTACTGCCGGGGGCGACCAGGAGTCCGCGGCTGCCGGGGGCGTGGATGGGGCCCTTGGCGCCGAAGAGATCGATGCTGACGGTGGCGGGCGTGCCGGAGGCGTTGCTGAGGCTGAGGACGGCGGTGCGGCCGAGGGCCGTGTTGGCGCCGACCAGCCAGAGGTCGTTGGCCGGGCGCTGGCAGGCGGCTGCCGCCGTGCCGCGGAGATCGCCGTCGGTGGCCGTGTAGCTCAGGACGGCTCCGGCGGAGGGCTGCTGGTTGCCCTGCGCGTCGGCGCTGAGGACACTGGGGGCGTCGACACTGCGGTCCGGCACCACACCGGCCTTGGGCGTGGGCGCGGAGGCTGCGGGGGCTGGGCTGGGGGCCGGGGCAGCCGACGCCGACGGGACGGGTTTGGCGAGTTCCACCACGGGGTTCCCGGTGAGTGCGGCGAGCCGGCTTCCGGGCAGGTTGCCGGTGCCGGTGCTGAGCACCATGGCGCTGACTGCCGTCCTGGCGGTGGCCGATTCGGGGCTGAATTGCGGGTCGGTCCCGACCGGTGAGCCCTGGATGAGGCGTGCCGGTCCGGGGCAGATATCAACACTGCTGCCGGCAGGGACGGCGGCTAGCGGCGGGTTCAGTTGCCGGGTGCCGGGGCCCTGCGGGGCAAGGGCGGCTGCAGCGACCAGGCCGCCGCCGGCGCCTGCGAGCACGACGGCGGACAATATCCCTCCGACTGTCCGCGAAACACGCCGTAGCCGGGCTATCCCGGGTACTCCGGCGGCGGCACGCGGGGCGGTGCGGCCGCTCCGGTCCCGCTTGGTGTCGGCGGGCCCGGACAGGTCGGCCGGTTTGGCCGGTTCCGCCGGTGTGGCCGGATTCTGGTCGTCATGCATGCTGATGTTCCTTACGCAGCGAGCCTTCGTCCCTGGAGAGCCCGGTGTTGGGTCGGCGCGCGGGCATCGGGACGGCGAGCAGGACGGTCAGTCCGATCACGATGGACTGGGCAATGCCGGTCCACAGGGCCCACGGGTTCTCGTACCGGATACTGAGCCGGCCGCCCTGGGCGGGGAGGGTGAAGGCCTGGGCCCAGTCGGAGGTGGTGGAGGTCAGGCGCTTGCCATCCAGCCAGGCGCTCCAGCCCGGGTCGGCGCGGTCGGCCAGGACCACCAGACGGCCCTCCGGTCCGGACGGAACGGTGGCGTCGGAGGCGACGGCACCGGCGGGGAGGAGCCCCACCGTGGTACCGGCGCGGTTGATGATCCGGACCCGGTGGGCGACGTCGGCGGCCTTGGTTGCCTTGTCGTCCAGGGGGCTGATCCGCCAGAGCCAGCCGGAATCGGTCTGGCCCACGGCGACGAGTCCGGGGACGGCGTCCATCCGGCTCGCGGTCAGCTCTGCGGAGGTGTCGCTGGCTTCCAGCACCACAAAACCGACGCCGAGCTGTTCGAGCTTGCGGCGCGGGTCGACGCCCTGGCCGGCGGCGATCGTGGCGACGACGCTGCGGATCGAGGCCGCAACGGCGTCGTCCTCGCGGACCGTTTCCTCTCCCGGTGCGCCGATGACAGGACGGGCGGAGGCGATTGTGGAGAGGTCATCCAGCCGTGTGCCGGCCCCCCGCATCAGGGCGGCCGCGAAGGTGCCGTTTTCCTGCGCGGAGATGACCAGGGTCCGGGTCTGCTCCGGCCCCTCGCCACGATCAATGGCCGTCGCCGGGAGGGTGCGGGCCTTGCCCGCCTGCACCAGCCGGCGGGAGCCGAGCGCGGCGCTGGCGTCCGGATCGGTGCCGGTGCCCGCCGTGGCACCGGCAATGCTGCCGGCGTCGGCGGTGTCCGCGGTGGTGCCCGCGGCGGGGTCCCCGCCGGCTGCCGTGGCGAGGGCCGGCGGGTCGGACTGCAGCACGTTGTGCGCCGCCCACGCGGCCAGGCCCGCCACCGGGGCGGCGAGCAGGAGCGCGGTGGCCGCGATGGCGGTGCCGCGGATCAGGATGGTGCGGGCCAGGGCGGCTTCGCCGGTGCCGTCAGCGGCGTCGAGCAGGGCCTCGGCGCCGAACAGCGCCGCGCCCAGCAGCGCAAAGACCGCGGCGGAGACGGTGGGCCCGGTAAAGGGGGTGACGAGGACGTCGGCGCTGGCGCCCGTGGCAACGTGCCCGGCCAGCCAGCCGCCGGCCAGCATCACCAGGGCGCCTGCCCAGAGGCTGCGGGCAAGCCGCGGCCGCCGGCTGGTGCCGTGCCGGCCGGGAAGGAAGAGGGCGGCGAGGGCCAGGAGCAGGACAGGCAGTCCCAGCAGCAGTGCCAGCAGGAGCGCCCACGGGACGGGCCCGGGGCCGAAGGCCGCCAGATCGGCGAGTCCGGCGCCGGACTCAAAGCGCAGCGGCTGTCCCAGTGCCTGCTGCCAGAGCGGCGCCGCGTCGAAGCCGAGCGGCAGGCCGGGATCGGCCAGCAGCGCGCGCGGCCGGTCGACGGCCGAGATGGCGAAGGGAAGGAACAGGGCGAGGCTGGGCAGTAGGGACCACCAGATGGTGCGTCCGCGGCGCCGCAGCAGCACACCGCACAGCGTCACAACGACGACGGCGGGCAGCAGCAGCGATGGCGCCGCGGCGGTGACTACGGCCAGTGCCAGGCCCGCGGCCGCGGCCGCGGTCCAGGACGGGGTGCCGTTGATACCGGGTTTGGCGGGCGGGGCCTCGGTGAAGCGCCGCTCCCCCGGGGCCGGAACGGCAAAACGTCCGCGGCCGGGAGCGGATCCGGTGGCGCGCAGCAGGGCCAGGACCAGGAGGGGCATCATCACATGGGCCACCAGCGCACCCAGGCGCCCCTGGTTGAGGGCGACCTGAAGGGCGGGGGCGCCGGCCCAGACGAGGGCTGCGGCGAGGCGCAGACGGCGCCGGGCGGTCAGGGCGCCGGCGGCGAACCAGGCCCCCAGCGCGGACAACGGCATCGCCAGGAGCAGCAGCCACGCCACGGCGCCGCTGGCATTGCCGCCGCCAAGAACGCCGAGCACCCACAGGACGTAGCCGAAGGGGTCGCCGTGGCCGGGCAGCCCGGCGCCGAGGGCGATCCACCAGCTCGAGGCGTGGTTCCAGATCTCGTCGAGGCGGGCTGAGACGGGAATCAGGGCGCCGCCGGTCACGGCTTCGGCCCGGAAAAGGCTCAGGAGGCCGACGAGTGAAGCCGCCGCGGTGACCAGCAGGGCCAGCAGGGCGCCGTTGCCCACCCAGCCGCGTTCGGTGGTGCCGAGGGCCGCGAAGTCGTCCGCAGAATCACCGCTGGGCTGCTCGCCCAGCGCGTCGTGCCGGGCGGAGTCGCTGGCATCATCCGATCCCAGGGCCTCCATCAGTGAGCGGCGGTGGGCCCAGACCTCGCGCCGGGGTGTCTGCAGGCCCTTGATGACGGACCGGCGGATGCGACGGGTGCGGGCGGCGTTGCGGCGGCCGCGGAATACCGCGGCGGGCCGGGCCAGTGCACCCAGGGTTGCCAGGAGTTGCGAGAATCCGTGGCCGGGGTCCTTGACGGCGATGCTGAGGACAAGCTTGAAGAGACTGCCAAAGAGGGCGCCGACGGCGTGCAGCGGGACCTTCCATGCGGGGGCGTGCTTGAGCCGGAGGTGGACCTGGGCCTTGCGGGCCGCCGTCGCGTTCCCCAGGGCCTGCGGCCGGTGCGATACGTGGAACATCCGGGCGCTCGGTACCACCACCACCCGGTGGCCGGCGAGCCGGTTGCGCCAGCAGAAGTCGACGTCGTCGCCGCTGCCGGGCAGGGCGGGGTCGAAGCCGCGGAGGTCTTCCCAGACGTCACGGCGGACCAGCATGCCCGCCGAGTTGACGGCGAAGGTGTCGCTGCGGCCGTCGTACTGGCCTTGGTCGAGTTCATCGGCTTCGATCAGGGTGAGGCGTTCGGCCCAGCGGCTGGTGGAAAGTCCGACGTCGATCAGCCGCCGTCCGGCGTGCCAGTCCAGCTGCTTGCAGCCGGCCACGGTCACTGAGGGTGCCCGTTCGACGGCGTGCAACAGTTCGGCGAGGGCCTCGGGGTCCGGCGCTGAGTCGTCGTGCAGCAGCCAGATCCACTCGGCACTGGCCGGTCCGGCGTCGCCGCGCCAAGGGGCAAGGGCCTTCAGCCCGGCCTGGACCGCGCCGCCCATGCCGCTGCGGGTCTGGTCGTAGACGGTGACGTTGGACTGTCCGAGGGCCTGCCCCAACAGTGCCGCCGAGTGGTCTCGGGATCCGGTATCAATGCCGATGACCGCATCCGCCGGGCGCGTTTGCCCCGCCACTGCCGCCAGGGTCCTGGGGAGATAGTCACCACCGTTGTGGGCTACCACAACGGCGGTGACCCGTACTTCCTGAAGAATTAGACTGCTCGCTTCCTAAGCCGGCGGCGTTCCCGCTCGGAGAGGCCGCCCCAGATGCCGAAGCGCTCGTCGTTGGACAAGGCGTACTCCAGGCACTGCGAGCGCACGTTGCACGCACCGCACACCTTTTTGGCGTCGCGGGTGGATCCGCCCTTTTCCGGGAAGAAGGCCTCCGGGTCGGTCTGCGCACACAGCGCGTCCGTCTGCCATCCCAGTTCGCCTTCATCGTCGAAGTCCTGCTGGGAGGGAAGTCCGATCCACACCGGCTGGGCGGTGGTGCCGGAATGCAGGGTCTGCAATTCCATTGGCGGGTCGAGCGGATCATGGTCCGACTCCGGGTTTCCCGCCAGAAGAGCTTCGTGGGCTGCGAGGAAGGCCGTGGCCTGGTCCTGCAGTGAATCCTGGGTGTGTTCGTTGTACCGCTCCGCCGCATCCGGATCGGCCGGGTCTACGTACCAGTCGCTCGGCACCCCGCGTGAACGGTATTTTGCCGTCGCCTGGCCGGCGACAACTTCGTCTTCATGGATACGCGCTGCAAGCCCCATCGGCGTTCCCTCTCTGATTTTTACAGCCCTTGCCTGACCCTCGGACACTCGGTTGTGTGCCGCCTGATGCGCATGGGCTTTCGATACCTAATTACACGTGTGTAAGTATCCGGGAGTCAAGCCGCAGCGGAGATAATAATCAAGTTCCGGGGAATTGCCGGGGCACGCCACGCCCGGGAGTTTTGCGGGCTGTTCCGCGGGATGACGCGAAATTGACAGCCTACTGAGTACTTTTTGGAAGCTTTTTCGCCGTTTCGCGTGCAATTACGCCAACTTTTCCGGCCGGGCGCTCCACCGCCGCCGGCGGGTCCGCGGCCGCGGGGGTCAGTGCTGTGACCGAGATCACGCCCGCGGCCCCGTGGCAAGATGATCGGATGAACATCCCTGCATTGAACCTCATGGCAGACCTTCGTTCCGGACAGTCGACCTCACCCCGGCTGACCTGGTACGGCCCCGACGCGGAGCGGGTGGAACTTTCCGGCAGGGTCCTCGACAACTGGGTGGCCAAGACCAGCAACCTGCTGCAGGACGAGCTCGATGCCGAACCCGGCACCCGGCTGCGGCTGGACCTGCCGGCGCACTGGAAATCGGTGGTCCTCGCGCTGGCGGCATGGCAGCTTGGCATGGAGGTGGTGCTGGACGCCGCGGAGGCCGATCTGCTGGCCACCGCGGAGCCCGGTCCGGCGGCCGCAGAGGGCGGGTTCGACGCCGTTGTGGCAGTTGCGCTGCCGGCCTTGGCGATGCGGTGGTCCGGCGGGTTGCCGTCCGGGGTGCTGGACTATGCCGCCGAGGTGCGCAGCCACGGGGACGTCTTTATGGCCCACGTTGACCCGGAGGCCGGCCGCGGGGCTGTCCGCGGCGGGTCCGGGACCCTTTACACGCACGCCGAGCTGCTGGACGGGTTCGCCGCGTCAGCGTCCGCGCCTGCCGGGGACGGGGAACGCCTGCTGGTCCGGGCGGCGGAGGGGCTGGAGTCAGTCCTGGCGCAGGCCCTCGGGGCGTGGCAGCGCGACGGGTCCGTGGTGCTGGTCCACCCGGACGTCGCCGTGACGGACCGTCTGCTGGGCGACGAGCGCGTCAGTCGGAGCTGACGGCCGCCGGATCAGCGGTTCTCGGGTGTGCCGGACGGGTCGGCTTCGTGGACCGGCTGCCCCGGTACCTTGACGCCGGCCTGGCCGTGCTGGTGCCGTTCGATGATCTCGTGGTCGTGGGAGAACTCCGGCTCATCATCGAGTTCCTTGTTGAAGACAAGGAAGCGGTAGGCGAAGAAGCGCACCACGGTGGCGACGAGGATGCCGACCACACCGGCGAGGAACAGCATGTTCTTGTCGGTGATGCCCATGCCGTACTTGGCCAGGGCGGTGAGGCCGGTGGAGATCCCGATGCCGATGCCGTTGATGAGGACGAACATAACGAACTCGCGCAGCACGTTTTCCTGCCGGCGGTGGCGGAAGGTCCAGAAACGGTTCGCGACCCAGGAGAAGATCGTGGCGACCGTGGCGCCGACAAACCGGGCCTTGGCTTCACTGTCGGACATGGCGCCGTGCATCAGGTAATACGTCAGGCCGTTGTCGATGACAAAGGCGACACCGCCGACGGCGCCGAACTTAGCGACCTCGCGCCAGAAAAGCGAGGCCAGCCCGCGCGCACGCTCTGCAAGTGTGTTAATCATGACCCTCCGTGGCCCGTAGTACCTGGCGGCCGTACGGCCAACATGCCATTTTAGCGCCGATTTTCGACGGCGCGCTTCCAGCTGGCCCTATTCCATCGGTTGCCGCCCGGCGGGACACGCCAAAAAAGACGGCTGTTGCGGCGGCCGCGGCGGCCGGGGGCCGCTTCCGGTGCGGTATTCGGTAGGCTGGGGGATGTGACTTTTCCAGTAATCGGCGTCGTTGGCGGCGGCCAGCTCGCCCGCATGATGGCCCCTGCCGCGACCGCCCTCGGCTTCGAACTGCGCGTCCTCGCCGAGAGCGGGGACGTTTCGGCGGTCGCCGCCGTGGCCCAGGCCCCGGTCGGCGACTACACCGACCTCGACCACCTGCTGGAGTTCTCCCGCGGGCTCGACGTGCTCACCTTCGACCACGAGCACGTCCCCACCGCCCACCTGCGGGCCCTGATCGATGCCGGCGTCAACGTCCATCCGGGACCCGATGCCCTGGTCAACGCCCAGGACAAGCTGGTGATGCGGGCCGCGATCGACCGGCTGGAGCTGCCCAATCCCCGCTGGTCCGCCGTGGCCGGCGTCGAAGACCTCATTACCTTCGGGGACGACGCCGGCTGGCCGGTGGTCCTCAAGACGCCGCGCGGCGGCTACGACGGCAAGGGCGTGCGGATCGTTGCGTCCGCGGCCGACGCCGCCGAATCCGCTGACTGGTTCGAGGCCATGTCCCCGCTCCTGGCCGAAGCGAAGGTCGACTTCAGCCGCGAACTCTCCGCCATGGTCGCCCGGACCCCCGACGGCGAGACCCGGGCATGGCCCGTGGTGCACACCGTCCAGGTCGACGGGGTCTGCGATGAGGTGATCGCCCCCGCACTGGAGATCCCGCTGGAGGTGGCCGCCGCCGCCGAGGACGCCGCAATCCGGATCGCCAACGAGCTCGGCGTCACCGGCGTGATGGCCGTGGAAATGTTCGAAACACCCGGAGTCGGTGCGGGCTTCCTGATCAACGAACTGGCCATGCGCCCGCACAACACCGGGCACTGGACGCAGGACGGCTCGGTCACWAGCCAGTTCGAACAGCACCTGCGCGCCGTCCTGAACCTGCCGCTGGGCGCCACCGACCTGCTGGGCCCGGTTGTGGTGATGAAGAACTTCCTCGGCGGCGAGAACCAGAACCTTTTCTCCGCCTACCCGGCGGCCCTCGCCAGCGAACCGGCCGCCAAGGTCCACTGCTACGGCAAGGCCGTGCGGCCGGGCCGGAAGATCGGCCACGTCAACCTGGTCGGTACCTCGACGGCCGACGTCGATTCGGTCCGCCAGCGGGCGGGCACAGTTGCCAACATCATTCGGGACGGTCGGGCGTACAGCGGCACGGCCACCACCGCACCCGGAACCACCGAGGAGACCGCGTGAACGCCAGCACCGAAACCCCAACGCCGCCCTCAGGGTCCGCCGCCAACGGAGCGGCTCCCATCGTGGGTCTTGTGATGGGCTCAGACTCCGACTGGCCTGTGATGGAAGCCGCCGCCGAGGCCCTGGCAGAATTCGGCATTCCCTTTGAGGCAGACGTCGTCTCCGCCCACCGTATGCCCACGGAAATGATCCGTTACGGGCAGACGGCCCACGAACGCGGCCTGCGGGTCATCATCGCCGGAGCGGGCGGTGCCGCCCACCTTCCGGGCATGCTCGCCTCGGTCACACCCCTGCCCGTCATCGGGGTGCCCGTGCCGCTGAAAACCCTGGACGGGATGGACTCGCTGCTGTCGATCGTGCAGATGCCCGCCGGTGTGCCGGTGGCCACGGTCTCCATCGCGGGTGCCCGCAACGCCGGTCTCCTGGCGGTGCGGATGCTCGCCTCGGGCACCGACGAGCTGGCCGGGCGGCTGAGGTCCGACCTGATGGACTTTGCCCAGGAGCTCAACGACGCCGCCACCCGTAAGGGCGCGAACCTGCGCAGCAAGGTGGCCGAGGTCTTCTCCGCCGAAAACTGCGTCACGCGGGGCGGCCGGTAGGTATCCCGTCCATGAGCAAAGGTTCCACCGCTGCACCGCACCAACAGCAGCCGCCCCGGGGTGCCCTGACCAACCCGGTCCGCTACCCCTCGGGTGCGGGACCGCGGGTCCTGGTCAAACGCGCCCTCCTGCTGATCGTTATGACGCTCCTGGTCCCCGGCAGCGCCCAGATCGCCGCGGGAAACCGCCGGCTGGGCCGCAACGCCCTGAAGGTCACGTTCACGGCCTGGGTGCTGCTGGCCATCGCACTGGTCCTGCTGCTCGCCTCCCGTTCGACGCTGATCAACATCATCGCCAATGCCGCCGCCTCGCTGGTGCTGGTCATTGTGCTTGTGGCCCTGGCCGTGGGCTGGGCGGTGCTGTTCCTCAACACGCTGCGGCTGATCCGGCCGGGACTGCTGGAACCGCGTCCTAGGGCCGCCGTCGTGGTCGCCCTGGTCCTGGCGATGGTGCTCAGCAGCGGCAGCCTGGGCTACGCGGCGTACCTGCTGAACGTCGGGCGCGACGCGATCGGCACGATTTTCGCCAACGGGCCGGCTATGGAGCCGTCCGAGGGCCGCTACAACTTCCTGATGATGGGCGGAGACGCCGGCGCGGACCGCACGGGCCGCCGCCCTGACAGCCTGTCCGTGATCAGCGTGGACGCCAAGACGGGCAAGTCCGCCATTATTTCCATCCCCCGCAACCTCCAGAACGCCCAGTTCACCGCCGACTCCCCCATGCGCAAGATCTACCCGGACGGCTACAACTGCGGCGACGAGTGCCTCATCAACGCCATCAACACCGAGGTCACCAACAAGTACAAGAAGCTCTACCCCGGGGTGGAGGATCCGGGCGCACAGGCCACCCTGGAGGCGGTCTCCGGCACCCTCGGCATCAAGGTCCAGGCCTACGTCCTCGTGGACATGGACGGCTTCGCCAAACTTATCGACGCCATGGGCGGCATCCGCATCAAGGCCGGCGGCTGGGTGCCGATCAGCGGGCCCACCACTGACGAGGCCCACGGCATCCACGGTATGCCGCTGGGCTGGATCCCGGCAGGCGATAACAAGCTGGACGGGTTTCATGCCCTCTGGTACGGCCGCTCCCGCGAATTCGTGGACGACTACGCACGGATCGCCCGCCAGCAGTGTGTCCAGCAGGCCATGCTCAAACAGCTGGACCCGGCAACGCTCCTGGCGAAGTTCGAGGACATCGTCAAGGCCGGCACCAAGGTGGTCGACTCCAATATTTCCTCGAGCCAACTGGGCAGCTTCGTCGACCTTGCCATGAAGTCCAAGGGCCAGCCCGTGAGCCGGCTGACCATCGGACCGCCGGACTTCGACGCATCCTTCTCCACCGTCCCGGACTTCAACAAGATCCATCAGGCCGTGGACAAACTTCTCGCGCCGGCCCCCGCCCAGGGCGCGGCCGACGATTCCCTCCGGCAGCCGGACGCCCTGCCCGGGCAGCTCTCGGCAGCCGGCACGCTGCCGGGCACCTCGCCGGCACCGTCGCCGACGTCGTCCGACTTCACGCCGGTGACCACCACGCCCGAGGGCGTGCCGATCACCGAAAAGATGCTCAACGACTTCAAGCGCAACGGGGACGAGCAGTCCATCCGCAACCTGGTCGCGACCAACGGCCAGTGCGCCCCGCTCTAGGGCGTGCCGCAGCATCCCGCCCGTCCCGCCGGCTCCCGCCACACCCTCCGCGAGCAGATAGGTATTCCGTGTACGAACTTGAGAACGTCCTCCGGCCCTACGCGTGGGGTTCCACCACAGCGATCGCGCGGCTGCTCGGCCGGGCCGAGTCCGGAGGCCCGGAGGCGGAGCTGTGGATCGGGGCCCACCCGGACTCCCCCTCCGTGGCCCTCACCACGACGGAGGGGACGGACGCTGCGGGGGCAGGGCACGACGGCGGCCGGCGGCCGCTGGACGAGCTGATCGCCGGCGACCCGGAGCACTTCCTGGGCGGCGACAGCGTGGCCCGGTTCGGTCCGCGCCTGCCGTTCCTGCTCAAGGTCCTCGCCGCGGAGCACCCGCTGTCCCTGCAGGTGCATCCGACCCTGGAACAGGCAAAGGCCGGTTTCGACCGCGAGGAAGCTGCCGGCGTCGCCCGTACCGCCACGGAGCGCAACTACAAGGACGACAACCACAAGCCGGAGATGATCTTTGCGCTGACGCCTTTTGAGGCACTGTGCGGGTTCCGCCCGGCGGCGGACGCGCGGGCGGTCTTCCAGCACCTGGTGGACTGCTTCGACCTGGCCGGGATTGAGGTTCCGGACCTGCTTCCCCGGCTGCTCGGGGATCTGGCGCGCACGGACGAACCCGCTGCCCTCCGGTTCGCGTTTGAACGGCTCATCGCCGGCGGTGACGACGTTGCCAAGGCGACGGCCGCCGTCGTCGCCGTGCTGGTGTCCGGGGCACCCCTGGGCGCGCACACGGCGGCCCTCTCCACGGTGGTCAATCTCGATGCGGAGTACCCCGGGGACCCGGGTGTGCTGATCTCGCTGCTGCTGAACCGGATCTCGCTGGCGCCGGGCGAGGCCGTGTATCTGCCGGCCGGGAACGTCCACGCGTACCTGCACGGGCTCGGGATCGAGGTGATGGCGTCCTCGGACAACGTGCTCCGCGGCGGGCTGACACCGAAGTTCATCGATGTGCCGGAGCTGCTGAAGACCATCGCTTTCGAGGCCGTGGGTGTCCCGGAGCTCAGCGCCGAGGCCAGCATGCTGGGCCAGGAGCTCTACCGGCCGCCGTTCGAGGAATTCTCCCTGCAGCGCATTGAACTCGCGCCCGGCGCAGAGCCCGTCCCGCTGGCGCAGGCAGGGGCCGCCGTCATCATCGTGGTGTCCGGCGCGGTCCTGCTGGACTCCCCCAAGTCCGGCCTGCACCTGGAGCGCGGCGCCTCCGCGTTCCTGCCGGCCGCCGAGGCGCCGGTCAACGTGCACCCCGCCGCCGGCGCCACCGGGCCCGCCGTTGCATTTGCCGTTACGACCGGATTGAGGGCCTGACCCGTGGACTACTTCCTGCAAGGCCCCGACTGGGCCAACGTCCAGCGTGCCCTCGGCCGCACCGTACATGAACAGTCCGGAGAGGGCTGGCGGTTCCTGGCCGTCGAGGAGACCAACGCGGCCGGCAAGGTGCTCTACGCCCCGTACGGCCCGCTCGCCGAATCCCTGGCCGCGTTCGACGCCGCCCTGGCTGCGCTGACGGCGCTGGCGCGCCGCTGCGGGGCCATGGCCGTGCGGCTGGAGCCGGTGAGTGCCGGCTTTGCCACCGCCGACGCCGGCACCGTCCTGCGCAGCCGCGGCCTGCGGCCCGCGCCGGCGAACCTGCAGCCCGAGCTCAGCTGGATCGTGGACCTGGATGGTGACTTCAAGGACGTCCTGGCGGACATGAAGCCGGTCAACCGGAACCTGTACCGGAACATCCACAAGAAGGGCGTGACGTTCCGGTCCAGCCAGGACCCGGCGGAGATTTCCGTGCTGCTGGAGTTCCTGCACATGACGGCGGCCCGTAACGGCTTCAAGCCGCAAAGCGACGGCTACCTCACCGAGGTGGCCCGCACCCTCATGCCGGCCGGCGCCGCCACCTTGTTCATTGCCGAGCTGGAGGGCACGCCGATCGCCGCGGCCCTGGCCTATGACTCCGCGGACACCCGGACCTACGCGCATGCCGCGCTCGATGACACCCACCGGAAGCTCAGCGCGGGCATTCCGCTGCTCGTGACACTGATGGCCGATGCCAAGGACAAGGGTCTGGCGCACGTGGACTTGTGGGGTGTGGCCCCGGCGGACCAGCCTGACCATAAGTGGGCCGGATTCACGGCCTTCAAGAAGTCCTTCGGCGGCCGCGAGATCGCCTACCCCGGAACGTGGGACCTGCCGGTCAACAAGCTGCGCTACAGCGCCTACCAGCTGGCCCGCGGGGCGGCACAGGCCGCGGGCAGGCTCCGGGCCAAGCTGCGCCGGTAAGGCCACGGGGGCTCCGGGCTCAGGTAAGACGGCGGACGCACGCGTCGGCCGGCTTACTGGAGCTGCTTAGCTTCCGGCCGACCCGGCGCGTTTCTGCGCCTCGTAGGCGCTGGCCACCATGTCCTCCACGGAGTGGCGCATCTCCCAGTCCAGGTCGCGGGCGGCCAGGACGCCGTCGGCGACGATCCGGTCCGGGTCACCGGGGCGGCGGGGGCCGATCTCGGGTTCGAAGTCGATGCCGGTGACCGAGGCCATGGCCGTCATGATTTGCCGGACGGAGAGGCCGTCGCCGGAGCCGAGGTTGTAGACGCGTTCCAGCGGCCGGCCGTCGGCGAGGGCCCGGGCCGCGGCGACGTGGGACGTCGCGAGGTCGGCCACATGGACGTAATCGCGCACGCAGGTGCCGTCAGCGGTGTTGTAGTCGGTGCCGTAGATCTTGGGGGTCTTCCCCGAGGTCAGGGCGCGCAGCACAATCGGGAACAGGTTGTGCGGGCTCGTGTCGTAGAGTTCCGGCGATCCGGAGCCGACGACGTTGAAGTAGCGCAGCGAGGTGTGCTTCAGGCCCCGGGCGCGGCCCTGGTCCCGGATGAGCCATTCGCCGATCAGCTTGCTCTCCCCGTACGGGGATTCCGGCCGGGTGGGGGTGTCCTCGGTGACGATGTCCCCGCTGGGCGTCCCGTACGTGGCTGCGGAGGAGGAGAAGACCAGCTTGTCGACGTCGGCCAGTTCCATGGCCTTCAGCAGCTGGGCGGTGCCGGTGACGTTCTGTTCGTAGGTGAGCAGCGGCTCCTGCACGGAGACCCCGGCGTACTTGAAGCCGGCGAGGTGGATCACGCCGGTCACGCCGTGCTCGATCATGGTGCGCGCCATCAGGTCCGCGTCGAGGATGTTCCCCTCCACGAACGGCACGTCGTCCGGGACGAATTCCCGGTGTCCGCTGGAGAGGGAGTCCACCACCACCGGCGGCATCGAGGCCGCGCGCAGCGCCGCGACCACATGGGAACCGATATATCCTGCACCGCCAGTAACAAGCCAAGTCATGGCTCCAGCCTATCCAATGACAGCGCCCATGACGGCCCGCGTCGCAACACCGCTGGCAACCAGAGCCCGGGAAGCCCCCGCAGACGACAGATCCCGGGACGCGCAGGGCGTCCCGGGATCTGTGCAACGCTGTGCAACGGCGCTGGGGGCTAGCTCTTGCGGGCGTAGCCCTCCCACTTGCTGGCCTGGTGCTCGCCGTCGACGAAGCGGATGGTGCCGGACTTGGACCGCATCACGATCGACTGGGTGAGGACCTTGTCCTTGGAGTAACGCACCCCCCGGAGCAGGTCACCGTCGGTGATGCCGGTAGCGGCGAAGTAGCAGTTGTCGCTGGAGACGAGGTCGTTGGTGGAGAGCACCCGGTCGAGGTCGTGCCCGGCGTCGATCGCCTTCTGCTTCTCCTCGTCGCTAGTGGGCCACAGTCGGCCCTGGATGACGCCGCCCAGGGACTTGATGGCGCAGGCCGCGACGATGCCTTCCGGGGTGCCGCCGATGCCCATCAGGGCGTCAACGCCGGTCCCGGCGCGGGCCGCTGCGATGGCGCCGGCGACGTCGCCGTCCATGATGAACTTCGTGCGGGCGCCGGCCTCGCGGATCTCCTCGACCAGCGGGCGGTGCCGGTCCCGGTCCAGGATCATAACGTTGAGCTGGTTGACCTTGACGCCCTTGGCCTTGGCGATCAGGTGCAGGTTCTGCTTGACCGGAAGGCGCAGGTCAACCATGTCGGCCGCTTCCGGGCCGGTGACGAGCTTTTCCATGTAGAACACGGCGGAGGGGTCGAACATGGAGCCGCGTTCGGCGACGGCGAGGACAGCCAGAGCGTTGTTGATGCCGAGGGCGGTCAGCCGGGTCCCGTCGATCGGGTCGACGGCGACGTCGCACTCGGGCCCGGTGCCGTCGCCAACGCGTTCGCCGTTGAACAGCATGGGGGCTTCGTCTTTTTCGCCTTCACCGATGACCACAACGCCGTTGAAGTGGACAGTCTGGAGGAAGGAGCGCATGGCGTCGACGGCGGCGCCGTCAGCCTTGTTCTTGTCGCCGAAGCCCACCCAGTGGCCGCCGGCGATCGCGGCTGCTTCGGTGACGCGGACAAGTTCCAGGGCAAGGTTGCGGTCAGGCTCGTCAATGCCGACGGCGAGCGACGGGGAAAGYGTGGAGTACTTCTGGGTCATGGACGCTGGTGACACGTGAACCTCTTCTTCGAGTGGCGATCATTGAACCCGCGGTGTCCGGGCTCCGGCCCCCGCGGTGATCCGACTGTTATTGATCATAGTCGCGGCGCCACCTTGGGTCATGGAAATGACAAAACAGTGAAACGGTCCGGCGGCGGCGGCCGCACCCCGCCGAATGTGAGTTCGGCCGGAAATGGGCGACTATAGAGGGGTGAATGAATTGCAGGACACGACGCCCCAGACCCCCGGATCACCGCAGGGCGGGGCCGGTCCGGACGCGGGAAACGCGGCCGGCGGCCAGCCCGTCAAGCCCGTCATCCGCGCCGCTGCGGCCAAGCGGGCGAACGCGTCGGTGATCGGCATGATCATCGCCCTGGTCCTGAGCATCGGGGCCTTCCTGCCGGTGGTGCTGATGAACCCGTCGCCCAAGGGCGACGGATACCGGCCGGACATCAACGTCAGCGCGATCGCCAAGAACGCCACCGATGTGGCGGGATTCACACCCGTCGCACCCGAAACCGGCAACACGTTCCGCTCGAATTACGCCCGCTGGGAGTCCGGTTCCGGCAGCGGCGTCGCCACCTGGGAAGTGGGCTACCTGACGCCCAAGGAGTCCTTCATCGGCCTGGTCCAGACCCGGCAGGCCAACCCGACGTGGCTGCTGCAGCAGACCAAAAATGCACCGGTGACGGGCACCCGCAACGCCGGCGGCCGCGACTGGCAGCTGCGCGATACCGGCAAGGGCGAGAAGAGCATGGTGCTCGACTACCGCGGGACCACCGTCATCCTCAGTGGCCCGGCCCAGCTGGACGAGTTTTCGGTCCTTGCCGCCGCCGTCGTAAAGGCCCTGGAAAGTAACCCGGCGTCCACGGTTTCCCCGTCTCCCACCGCCGCACCGTAAAGTAGGGGCCGTGGCTACTAACCTGACTCCCGCCCTCGCCTGGCGCCGGCTGCGCGAAGGCAACGAACGTTTTGTCGCCGGCGAATCCTCCCACCCGAACCAGGACGCATCGCGCCGCTCGGAACTCGTGGAGAACCAGCACCCGTTCGCCGTCATCTTCGGCTGCGCGGATTCCCGGCTCGCCGCCGAGATCATCTTCGACCTCGGCCTCGGCGACGCGTTCGTTGTCCGCACCGCGGGCCAGGTGATGGACGACGCCGTGCTGGGCTCGCTCGAGTACAGCATCAGCGTCCTTGGTGTGCCCCTGATCGTGGTGCTCGGCCACGACAGCTGCGGCGCTGTCACCGCCACCAAAAACGCGGTGGAAACCGGCGAGATGCCGGTCGGGTTCATGCGCAGCCTCGTGGAACGCATCACCCCGTCCGTGCTCACCTCGCTGCGCAACGACCAGCACGAAATCAACGACATGGTCGTGGAGAACGTGAAGCAGACCTCACAGCGGCTGGTGGACAGCTCCCGGGTGATTTCGGAGGCCGTCGAGAATGGCCAGGCCGCGGTGATCGGGCTGGCGTACAGCCTCGCCGAAGGCCGGGCGGACCTCGTCTCCGGGATCGGCAAGCTCTAGGGCTGCGGTTGACCCCGGGTTCACGGTTTTCGGTGGACCCCTCGGGCCGAATAAGCTAGGCCCATGACTTCCACAGCAGATTTGAACACTGAAGAGTTCCGCATTGAACACGACACCATGGGCGAAGTCCGCGTTCCCGTAAACGCCCTGTACCGCGCCCAGACGCAGCGTGCAGTGGAGAACTTCCCGATCTCCGGCAAGACCCTGGAACGCGCCCACATCGAGGCACTGGCCCGGGTCAAGAAGGCTGCCGCCCAGGCGAACGCAGAACTGGGAGTGCTCGACGGCGAGCTCGCCCAGGCGATCGCGGACGCCGCCGACGAGGTAGCCGCCGGCAAGTACGACGGCGACTTCCCGATCGACGTGTTCCAGACCGGTTCCGGAACGTCCTCGAACATGAACACCAACGAGGTCATCGCCGAGCTCGCGTCCCGCTCACTCAAGGCCGGCGGCAGTGAAAAGGTGGTCCACCCGAACGACCACGTCAACGCCTCGCAGTCGTCCAACGACGTCTTCCCCACCTCGGTGCACGTCGCTGCCACCTCCGCCCTGATCAACGACCTCATCCCGGCCCTCGGCTACCTCGCCGATTCCCTGGACCGCAAGGCCGTTGAGTTCAAGGACGTCGTGAAGTCCGGCCGCACGCACCTGATGGACGCCACGCCCGTCACCCTCGGCCAGGAATTCGGCGGTTACGCCGCGCAGGTCCGTTACGGCGTCGAGCGCATCAACGCCGCGCTCCCCCGCGTCGCCGAGGTTCCCCTGGGCGGCACGGCCGTCGGCACGGGCATCAACACCCCCGCCGGGTTCCCCGAGCGTGTGATCGAACTGCTCGCCGCCGACACCGGGCTGCCCCTGACCGAGGCCCGCGACCACTTCGAGGCCCAGGCCAACCGTGACGGGCTGATCGAGGCTTCCAGCCAGCTGCGCAACATCGCGATCTCCTTTATGAAGATCAACAACGACCTGCGCTGGATGGGTTCGGGCCCCAACACCGGCCTCGGCGAAATCGCGATCCCGGACCTGCAGCCCGGCTCCTCGATCATGCCCGGCAAGGTCAACCCGGTCATCTGCGAAGCGTCCATCATGGTCTGCGCCCAGGTCATCGGCAACGACACCGCGATCGCCTGGTCCGGCACCAACGGCGCGTTCGAGCTGAACGTCGGCATCCCCGTGATGGCGGCCAACCTGCTCGAGTCCGTCCGCCTGCTGGCCAACACCAGCCGCGTTATGGCCGACAAGATGATCGACGGCATCACGGCCAACGTCGAGCGGGCCCGCTTCCTCGCCGAAGCCTCGCCGTCCATCGTGACGCCGCTGAACAAGTACATCGGTTACGAAAACGCCGCCAAGATCGCCAAAAAGGCTGTCGCCGAGGGCCTGACCATCCGCGAGACCGTTGTCGCGATGGGCTTCCTGGAGCGCGGCGAACTGACCGAGGAGCAGCTGGACACCGCCCTGGACGTTATGTCCATGACGCGCCCGCCGCACAAGGCCTAGTCCCCCGGACAGTCCGACGGCGGCCGGCACCTTCCCAGCGAAGGTTGCCGGCCGCCGTCGTCGGTTAACGGCCGGTGGCCGGCCGTCCGTGTCGGGTCAGCTGTGGAAGTGTGCCGCGCCGTCGGGGTCGGCGGATCGTTCGATGGCCCGCAGGTGCGCCGGAGGCAGCTCGGGAAACTCGCACGGCCGGAACCAGCCCACCGCGAGGGACTCGTCGTCGTTGACGCGCGCCTCGCCGGAGACGTAGCGGCAGCGGAACACCAGGGTCAGGAAGTGGCAGACGTCCCCGTTGGGGTAGGTGGTGGTGCCGTCGGCGTCCACCGAGACCAGCCGCTCGGCGGCGGCCACAACGCCGGTCTCCTCCAGGACCTCGCGCAGCAGGCCCTGCGCAGGTTCCTCACCGGGCTCCAGGATCCCCGTGATCAGGCCCCACCGGCCGGTGTCCGCCCGCTGGCCGAGCAGTACCCGGCCGTCGTCGTCGAACACCACGGCGCAGGCGCCGGGAATCCAGAGGGGGTCATGGCCGATCTTTTCGCGCAGTGTCAGGATGAATTCGGGAGTGGCCATCCGGCCAGCCTAGCCCGCCGGCAACAGCAGGAGCGCCGCCGCGGTGCCCGCCAGCATAAACGGCCCGAACGGGATGTCGGACTTCAGGGTCCCGCGCCGGGTGACCAGCAGGGCCAGGCCCCACAGGCCGCCGAACAGGAACGCCGCGAAGGTCCCGGCAAAAACGTGCCCCCAGCCAAGGAAGCCAAGGTACATGCCGAGCACACCGGCGAGCTTCACGTCGCCGAACCCCATCCCGGGCGGGTACACGGCACGCAACAGGAAGTAGAACAGCCAAAGGGCCGCGCCGCCGGTCACCACCCGGAGCCCGGGCACCCCGGCCAGCCCGGCGTCCGCGCCGGCCGCCGCCGCGCCGAGCAGCAGGACGCCGGCCACCGCATAGGAAGGGAAGATGATCCGGTTGGGCAACAAATGGTGCCGCACGTCGATGACGGTCAGGCGCGCGGCCATAACGGCGAAGTACGCGCAGGCCAGGAGCACCAGCCAGAAGGCCAGCGGGGCGGCTCCCCCGAGTTCGCCGAGACGTTGGATCACTCTCGGATGCTACTGGATTTTGCCCCGCGTGCGCCCTTTCCGGCGTAGTGGGGCGTGACTGGCGGCCGCCGGGCCGCGCCGCTAGGCTTCCGGGATGACTGCGCCCGACTCGTACTGGCCCCCGTTCGCCCTCACGCTGGCCACACCGCGCCTGACCCTGCGGCCCATCCGGGACGAGGACATCCCGGCCGCGGTGGACGCGGCCCTCAGCGGCGTCCACGAACCCGGCCGCAGCCCGTTCAGCCGGCCGTGGGCGGAATCCCCGGCCGAGAAGCTCGGCCCGGATATGGCGCAGTGGTACTGGCGCTGCCGCGGGACCATGACCCCGCAGGAGTGGACCCTCCTGCTGGGCATCTGGCACAACGGCGAGTTCATTGGCTGCCAGGACGTCGAGGCCAAGGACTTCGCCACGCTGAAGACCGTCAGCACCGGATCCTGGCTGCGGCAAAGCGTGCACGGCCAGGGCCTCGGGAAGGAGATGCGCGCCGCCGTCGCCCTGTACGCATTCGACTGGCTCGGTGCCGAGGTGGCCGAGTCCGAGGCCGCTGCCTGGAACCGGCAGTCCCTGGGCGTCTCCCGGTCCCTCGGCTACGAACTCAACGGCGTCACCCGCGCCAACTGGGGCGGCAAGTTGCAGGACTCCCAGAAGGTCCGCCTCACCCCGGCAACCTTCAAACGCCCGGGCTGGACCCTGGACGTTCAGGGCCACGCGCCCACGGCGAAATTCCTGGGGATCCCGACGTAGCCGGTCCGCGGGCCCTTCGCGTAGTCGCGCATCGCGACCCATCGGCCCCAAAGGTCGCCCAGCGACCGTCGGGGCCCATGGGTCGTGTCTAAGCGACGGCGAAGGGGCCGTGGCCCGGCGAACCCGACCACGACCCCGGTAGCAGCTGACGCCCAAAGTAGCCTAGATCTCGGCCCCCTCCAGCATGTCCGTCACCAGGGCGGCGATCGGCGAGCGTTCGGAGCGGGTGAGGGTGATGTGGCCGAAGAGCGGGTGGCCCTTGAGCGTTTCGACGACGGCCGCCACCCCGTCGTGCCGTCCGACGCGCAGGTTGTCACGCTGGGCGACGTCGTGGGTGAGGACAATCTTAGAGTTCTGCCCGATCCGGCTCATCACCGTGAGCAGGACGTTCTTCTCCAGCGACTGCGCCTCGTCCACGATCACAAACGCGTCATGCAGGGAGCGGCCGCGGATGTGGGTGAGCGGCATGACCTCGAGCATCCCGCGGTCCATGACTTCCTCGACCACTTCCTGGCTGACCAGGGCGCCCAAGGTGTCGAAGACGGCCTGCGCCCACGGGTTCATCTTTTCGGACTCGGAGCCGGGCAGGTAACCCAGCTCCTGGCCGCCGACGGCGTAGAGCGGCCGAAACACAATCACCTTGCGGTGCTCCCGGCGCTCCAGGACGGCTTCCAGGCCGGCGCACAGGGCCAGCGCGGACTTCCCGGTACCGGCGCGGCCGCCCAGCGAGACGATCCCCACGGACGGGTCCATCAACAGGTCGATTGCGAGCCGCTGCTCCGCCGACCTGCCGTGCAGGCCGAACACGTCCCGGTCGCCCTTCACCAGGCGGACCTGCTTGTCGGCCCCTACCCGGCCCAGCGCTGAGCCGCGGCCGGAGAGCAGCACCAGGCCGGTGTTGACGGGCATCTCGGCTGCCGCCGGGATGAAGACCGGCTCGTGGCCGTAGAGTGTGGCGACCTCGTCCTCGGCGGCGTCGATCTCGGCGATGCCGGTCCAGCCGGAGTCCTTGACCAGCTCGTTGCGGTACTCATCGGCGAGCAGTCCCATGGCCGAGGCCTTGACGCGCATGGGCAGGTCCTTGGACACCACGGTCACGTCCCGGCCCTCGTTGGCCAGGTTCTTGGCGACGGCCAGGATGCGGCTGTCGTTGTCGCCGCCGCGGAATCCGGCCGGCAGCACCTCGGCCGAGATGTGGTTCATCTCCACCATGAGGGTGCCACCGTCGTCGCCGAGCGGGATGGGCCTGTCGAGTCCGCCGTGCTCCACCCGCAGGTCGTCCAGCAGGCGCAACGCCTTGCGGGCGAAGTAGCCCAGTTCCGGATCGTGCCGCTTGCTTTCTAGTTCGGTGATCACCACGATCGGAAGGATCACCTCGTGCTCGGCGAAGCGGAGCACCGCCCGCGGGTCCGAGAGGAGCACGGAGGTGTCAATCACGTAGCTTCGGGCAGTCAGTCCGGTTGCTGTCCCTTCCCCGGAAACAGCAAGACCGGCAACAGCGTCGGTGGGCGCTGTGCCGGTCGTGGAAGTGGCTCGCTTGGCGCGAGAGGTAGCCTTCTTGCCCTGGTCGGAAAGGACGCCGGGCAGTTGTTCAGAAATAGCCACATCGACTCCAGCCCCGGGCCGCCGGCCCGGAATTGTTATTGGTGAGGCGGCTCGGCCGAGAGGCCGGACGCGGCCTCCCATACACCCGGTGCGAACTTCCGCTCCATGTACTGGCCTCCCCGATCAGCAGGCGGTTTGCCCGCTGATGGGATTAACGTACGTCCGCGGCGCGTGCATTGGCCGTCTATTTTTCGGCGATTCTTGTTGCCATCATGTGAACCCCGGATGAACCGGCTCAGGAACCGAAGCGGCGCTGCCGGCCGGCGTAGTCACGCAGCGCCCGGAGGAAGTCCACCTTGCGGAAAGCGGGCCAGAGGGCCTCGCAGAAATAGAACTCGCTATAGGCGCTCTGCCACATCAGGAAGCCTGACAGTCGCTGCTCCCCCGAGGTGCGGATTACGAGGTCGGGGTCCGGCTGGCCGCGGGTGTAGAGGAAACGGGAGATGTCGTCGACGCTGAGCTCGTCCGCCAGCTTGCCGATGTCAGCCCCGCGGTCGACTGCGTCGTGCAGCAGTTCGCGGACGGCGTCGACGATTTCCCGGCGGCCGCCATAGCCGACGGCGACGTTGACGTGGATTTTCTCCTGCACCGGGGTGCGGGCCGTGAGGTTGTTGAGCCTTTCGGCGAGGTAGTCCGGCAGCAGTTCCGGCGCACCCATGGCGTGCACCGAGATATCCGCGTCCTCGTCGAGCCGGTCCAGGGTGTTGGCGATGATTCCCATCAGCAGGTCCAGCTCCTCGCCGGACCGGTTCATGTTGTCCGTGGACAACATGTAGAGCGTGACCACTTTGATCCCGAGCTCCTGGCACCAGCCAAGGAATTCATGGATCTTATCCGCGCCGGCCTGGTGGCCCTGGCTCGTGGGGGCATTGAACTGCCGCGCCCAGCGCCGGTTGCCGTCGACCATGACGCCGATGTGCTTGGGGACGCGTTCCGGGTCGAGGGAACGCTGGAGGCTGCGCTCGTAGAAGCCATAAAGGAACCCGGGCAGTTCCATCCGGTGCTTCACCTGGCTTCCTTGGGGTCTGACGGCAGTGCATTCCTAGGCTACCCGCCGGAGGGGCCGCACCGCGCGCACCCCGTCGCCATTTCCGCTCAGGCGGGCACTACTCGCCGGTAACTTACCGGACCGTAGGTTATTCTTGAGGTATGGAGAGCAGCAGTCCGGCCTCCGGACCCGAGCGGTCCGCGCACGGCGACACCAACCCCGCAAAATCCGGTTCCAGCCCGGTGGACGACGCGGCCGTGAGGATCGCCGAACTCCTGATGATCAAGCCCAAATGGCGGGGGTGGATCCACACCGTCACGGCGCCGCTGGCCTTCGCCGCCGGCCTGGTCCTGGTGCTGCTGGCCCCCACCGCCGAACTGAAAATCGCTTCCGCCGTCTACGCACTGACGGGGGTGCTGCTTTTCGGGGTCAGCGCCGTCTACCACCGGGGCAACTGGTCCCCGCGGGTGAAGATGGTGCTCAAGCGGCTGGACCACACCAACATCATGCTGGTCATTGCCGGCAGCTACACACCCCTGGCCTGGGCCCTCCTCGACCGGCCCAAGGCGGTCCTGCTGCTCTGGATCATCTGGGCCGGCGCGGTCCTCGGGGTGCTGTTCCGGCTGCTGTGGACCAACGCCCCGCGCTGGTTGTACGTGCCGATCTACATTGCCCTGGGCTGCGGCGCGTTGTTCTACCTGCCGGACTTCTTCGGCGCCAGCATCCCCGCCGCGGTGCTGATCTGCGTCGGCGGGGCGCTGTACATCGCCGGTGCCGTGTTCTACGCCCTGAAGAAACCCAACTTCAGCTACCAGCACTTCGGCTTCCACGAGCTTTTCCACGCCTTCACGGTTTTCGCGTTCGCGGCGCACTACATCGCGATCGCCATCGCCGTCCTGGGCTGACCCGCCCTCCACCGGGCCGGCCAGGGCCGGCTCAGCGCGGCCGGCCGGCGTCGATGAGCCCGGGAAGCCGGCGCATGTCGTCGAAGACCGTGGTGCCCGGCCCGGCCAGCCGCTCCGCCGGGGTGACGCCGCCGGCATAGGCGAATACGTGCATTCCAGCAGCCCGTGCCGCCTGCACACCGTAGGCGCTGTCCTCCACAACGGCGCACCGCTCCGGGGCTGTCCCGAGCGTGGCGGCCGCATGGAGGAAGAGGTCGGGGGCGGGTTTGCCGTTGGCGACTTCCGTGGCGCTGAAGATCCGGCCGGCAAAACGGTGCAGCAGGCCTGTGCGGCCCAGGGTCCGCTGCATCTTCGCGTGGCTGCCGCTGGAGGCGACGCAGTGCGGGAGGCTGAGCCGGTCCAGGGCCTCCTCGACGCCGTCGACGGCCGTGAGGTCCCGTTCAAAGGCGTCGTGGTACCACTGCTGGTAGGTCCGGTCCCACCCGTCGGCCAGCTCGATGCCGAGGTGCTGTTCGATGGTGGAGACAAAATTCGCCTCGCTTTTGCCAACGAAGCGCTCGACGATTTCCTCACGCTCCAGTTCCCAGCCGAGGTCGGCAAGGACCAGCTGGTCCACGTGGACCGAGATCACCTCCGAGTCCACCAGGACGCCGTCGCAGTCAAAGACCACCAGTTCAAAAGGATCCCGGCCCGCGGGGGTAGATGTCATTCAGCCATGCTAGCCAGTTGTCGGTGCAGCTCCTCGACCGACCGCGCCGGCAGCCCGCAGACCATGCCGCGGCAGAGGAAGGCCTGCGCGGACCCGTCCGGTGCGGCACCCCTGCCCCGGAGCAGCGGGACGGTGGCCGCCGTCGGGGTTTCCGGACGGCCGAGGGCGATGACGAGACCGGGGCTGGCCGACTGCAGCAGCGCCCGGTGCAGCGCGGCGCGCAGCGGCGTGTCGGGTCCGACGACGGCGGCCTCCACCGGGCCGGCCAGCTCCGCCTGCGCCGTGGCCAGCAGCCCGCCCGCCACCCGGGGCGCGTTGGTGGCCAGCGGCGGCAGCAGCGACAGGATGTTAGCGGCCATCCCCCGGCGCTCCGCCGATCCCGACAGGGCGGACGAGGTCAGCAGGGCCGCGGCGAACGCGGCTGCTCCGCTGGGCGTGGCGTTATCGAACGGGTCCATCCCGGGCCGGCCGCCCTGGGCCGAGAGGACCTGCGCGGATTCACCGGCTGTGTCGCGCAGGGTGCCGTCGGCGGCGAACCGCGCGCACGCCGCAGCCAGGATGGCCTCGGCCAGGGCGTACCAGCGGGAGCTTCCGGTGACGGCGTAGAGGGCGAACAGGCCCTCCGCGCAAAAGGCGTAATCCTCCAGGAGGCCGCCGATCCCGCGGGCAGTCCCGCCGTGGGAGACCCGCAGCAGCCGGCCGGGCTCGTGTGCCTGCGCCGGCGTCCAGTGCACCCGCTCCAGGTAGCCGGCAATGTCCTCGGCCGCGGCCACCAGCCCGGGACGGTCCAGGACCGCGCCGGCGTCGGCCAGCCCCGCAATGGCAAGCCCGTTCCAGCCAGCCACCACTTTCTCGTCGCGGTCCGGCTGGGGGCGCTCGGCCCGGGCGCGGCGCAGCACCGGCCGCACCCGCTCCCAGAGTCCGGCGTCGGCGGCATCCAGTGCGCGGCCGGGATGCAGCGGCGAGCCGTCGCCGGTCACTGTTCCCGGGCTCCGGACGTTCATCAGCCGCGCAACGGCCGCGCCGTCGGCCGGGCCCAGCAGGTTCGCCAGCTCCCCCGGGGTCCACAGGTAGCTGGCGCCCTCGGAGTGGACCCCGTCCACCACCGTGTCCGCGTCCAGGGACGAGGCCAGCGCCACTGGACGTCCGCCGTCGTCCGGGGCTGAGAGGCCCAGGGCCGCCAGCAGCCAGTCCGCCGTACTGCCGGCGACGTCGGCGGCTTCGGCCGCAGGAAACGCCTCCGAGCCTCCGGCCCGGACCCAGTGGACGTAGCCGCGCAGCAGCTGGGCGTTGTCGTAGAGCATCTTTTCGAAGTGCGGCACGGACCAGTCGCGGGTGACGGAGTAGCGGGCGAAGCCGCCGTCGAGCTGGTCGAACAGGGCCGACCGCGCCATCGCGGTCAGTGTGCGGCCCGCCAGGTCCCTCGCGGCCTCCGCGGTATCGGAGGGCACGGCGGCGTGCCGGATCAGGAATTCGAGAACGGCCGACGGCGGGAACTTGGGGGCGGTGCCGAATCCCCCGGCGGCATCTTCGGACCGGGCCAGCGCGCGCACCGCCGCGGAGAGGAGCTCCGGGTCCGGGGCGGGCGGGGGCGCGTCCAGCCGGACGGCGGTGCCGGCCTGCGCGGCGGCCATCCCGCGCGCCAGGGAGTCTGCGTTGTGTTCGACGGCGCTGCGGCGTTCCAGCCAGGCCTCGCGGACCGCCTCCAGGACCTGGCGGAAGGACGGACGGCCGGGCTGGGGCCGGGGCGGATAGTAGGTGCCGGCGTGGAAGGCCCGGCCATCGGGCAGCAGGAACACGGACATCGGCCAGCCGCCCTCACCGCTGATGGCCTGCGTTGCGGCCATGTAGACGGCGTCGACGTCGGGGCGTTCCTCCCGGTCCACCTTCACGGCGACGAAGTTGGCGTTCAGGAACCCTGCGGTGTCCGGGTCCTCGAAGGACTCGCCGGCCATAACGTGGCACCAGTGGCAGGCCGCGTAGCCGATCGAGAGGAACACGGGTACGTCCCGTGCCGCGGCGAGGGCGAAGGCCTCGTCCCCGAAGGGCCGCCAGTGCACCGGGTTGCCGGCGTGCTGGCGCAGGTAGGCAGAGGGTTCCCCGCCGAGGGCATTGGCCGCGCCCGGCGGGGTGTTGGCAGGACCGCGGTCAGCGGTTCCCGGATCCTGGGTCACCGTTGGCTTCCGGACGCGGCTCCGGCTCCGCTGAGGGGCTGCCGGCCTCGGGGTTGCCGGTGCCGGACAGCGGGGACCGACCGGTGCCGGCGTCGTCTGCGGCATCGAAGGCTGCGGCTTCCCCGGTTCCGGCGCGTTCCTCTTCGACCTGGGCGCGGTAGCGCACGCGGCGGATCCGGCGCACCATGTCCACAATCAGCAGGGCCGTGAGCACAACAATGAACGCGGTCAGCAGGAAGCCCAGCAGGCCCGGGGTGACCTGGTCCTGGTCGAGGCCGGGGCGCAGCGACGGCGTCGGGGCGGGCGCCGGGGCTGTCGCCAGGGCGATGAGCAAGGAATGCACTGTGGAAACCTTCTGTGGGGAGCGTCGTCTACGGGACTTCCCACGCCGCTCTTCTACGCGGCATAGAAATCCCTGCTGGGTCTATCTTAGCCCGGCGAAGAAGTCCGTTTCGGGCAGCTCGGTGGGGACGCTGGACTTGATCAGCGAGTAGTCCTCCCACGGCCAGGTCTGCCGCTGCATGGCCGGTGAAACCGCAAAGAAGAACCCGTCAGGGTCGATCTGGGTGCGGTGCGCGCGCAGGGCCTCGTCGCGGGCTTCGAAGAAGTCCCCGCACTCGATCTGCGTTGTGGTGGGGTGCGTCGGGGCCGGCGGGGTGTGGCCTTCGGCGTCGGCCTCAAGCCACGCCGCGAGCCGCTCGGCGTACGGCGACTGGAGCCCGGCTGCTTCCAGGGCGTTATGCAGGGCGCGGAAGCGGTCGGGGCTGAAGGCGCGGTCGTAATAGAGCTTGTCGGGCGTCCAGGCGTCGCCGGTACCGGGGTACCGGGCGGGATCGCCGGCAGCGGCGAAGGCCTCGACGGCGACCCGGTGCGCCATGATGTGGTCCGGGTGCGGGTATCCGCCGTTCTCGTCGTAGCTGAGGATGACCTGGGGTTTGAAGGCCCGGACCAGCCGGACCAGCGGTGCGGCGGCGCGCTCCAGCGGCAGTGTGGCGAAGGACCCGACGGGCAGCGGCGGCAACGGGTCGCCTTCGGGAAGGCCGGAATCCACAAATCCCAGCCAGCGCTGGCGGATGCCGAGAACCTTCGCGGCGTTGTCCATCTCGAGCCTGCGGGCACCCGCCATGTCCCGTTTAGGGTGCGGGGCGTCCTCCATGCCCGGGTTCTGGATGTCCCCGCGGGAGCCGTCCGTGCAGGTGGCCACCATCACGTCCACGCCCGAGGCCGCGTACATGGCCATGGTTGCGGCGCCCTTGCTGGACTCGTCGTCGGGGTGGGCGTGGACGGCGAGCAGCCGAAGCGGTGCTGACGGGCTGGTGGACGCTGTCATCGTCGGACGGCTCCTCTTTCTTCTGGTTCGCTGCTGCTGGGGTGCCGGGATGGCGGTGCTGCTGTTGCTGAATGGCCGGGCGGACATTGCGCCGCCCGATCCACACTAAACTGGACTGGTGACTTCCGAGGAGCAGCCTGCCGCGCCGGCACCTACCAGCCTAGCCAATCGCTACGGCGGCCAAAAGCGTGCGCTCGGCCGCAAGGCAAAGCGCAACATCCTCCTGGCGGCACTCGCTGCCGGAATCGGCTTTATGGCCTGGGTTTCAACGTCGGCCGCCACCGAATCGGTCACCTTCAAGGACATCGGCTACAGCACCCCCGATGCTACCGCCGCCGAGATCGACTTCCAGGTCACCAAGAACCCGGGGACCGCCGCCAAGTGCGCCGTCAAGGCCCTGGATTCGAAGTTCGCGGTGGTCGGGTGGAAGGTCATCGACGTCGGGGCCAACGCACCCGACGCCGGCGCCGACGGCGGCAGCACCACCGTGCACCGGCTCACCATCCGCACCGAATCGCAGTCCGTCTCCGCCGTCGTCGACAACTGTTGGATCCCCACCGCCGGCAAATAGCCGGACCGGCCGCCCCCGCCCGGCAGCCCCGCCGCCGTCCCGTAGCCTTCCGTGCGGCGTAACACGGTGTGACCTGCGCCGCAGTGGTTCTTGGGTTTATCCACAGCATTGACTACAATGGATCAATACCTCTGCCCCGCTGAGCTGGTCACTGAGATCCATAAGTGGCCACCGTGGCGGGGTCTTTGCTTGTTTGACCAGCTTGTTTGACCATCTAAAGGAGAAGTCCGTGTCGACCACCAACAGCGCAACTGCAGCTTGGCTTACCCAGGAAGCTTTTGACCGCCTGAAGGCAGAGCTGGACCACCTCTCCGGCGCAGGCCGTGCAGACATCGTCCAGAAGATTGAGGCTGCCCGCCAGGAAGGCGACCTCAAGGAGAACGGCGGCTACCACGCGGCCAAGGAGGAGCAGGGCAAGATCGAGGCCCGCATCCGCCAACTGACCGTGCTGCTCCGCGACGCGCACGTGGGCGAGGCCCCGGCCGATGACGGAATCGTCGAACCGGGCATGATTGTGGTCGCCAAGATCGCCGGGGACGAAGAGACTTTCCTGCTCGGTTCCCGCGAAATCGCCGGCGACTCCGATCTGGACGTCTTCAGCGAGAAGTCCCCGCTGGGTTCGGCGATCGTCGGCCACAAGGAAGGCGACAAGCTCAGCTACACCGCCCCGAACGGCAAGGACATCTCCGTGGAGATCATCTCCGCCAAGCCGTACGCCGGCTAACAGCACTTCATTCGATGCCGTTCCTCCCTCACCGGGGAGGAACGGCATCGTCGTTTAACGGTGCGGCCCACGGACCCGGCGGGGCCGGCGTGCGGGGCCGGCGCGTGGCTAGTGGTACTGGCCGTACTGTCCGTACCCCGGCCGCCGCCGGCTCAGGAGCAGGGCCGCGATGACGCCGCCCGCCGCGCCGCCCAGGTGCGCCTGCCACGAGACGTACCCCGCCACGCTCGGGAGCACACCGATGAGGATGCCGCCGTAGGCGAGGAAAAGCATCACGGAGAGCAGGATCTGCCACCAGTTCCGGTTGAAGAACCCGCGTACCAGCAGGAAGGCGAACAGCCCGAAGACCAGCCCCGAGGCCCCGACGGTGACGTTGAACCCGCCGATCAGCCACACCACAGCCCCGGACCCCAGCCAGCTGGACGCCAGGGCCGTGGCGAAGACCCGGAGCCCGGACAGGAACACCAGGAACCCGAAGATGATCAACGGCAGGGTGTTGGAGAGCAGGTGGGCGAGGTTGGCGTGCAGCAGCGGAAACGTCAGGATGTCCAGGAGCCCGTCGACCGAGCGCGGCCGCAGCCCGAAGACGGCGTTCAGCGAGTGCATCATCAGGGTGTTGATGAACTCGATCGCGTAGAGCAGGAGCACGAATGAGCCCATCACCAGCAGGCCCGCACGGGCCCGGCCGGCGGGAGTGTCGCGCTGCCCCGCCCTGGACGCTTCGAGCACGGCGGGTTCCTAGTGCACCACGATCGGCTGGAAGCCCTCGGCCCGGAGCGCCGCGAGGACCTGCTCGCAGTGTTCGTGGCCCTTGGTTTCCAGGTTCACGGTGATGGAAACATCGCCCATGCTGATGGATCCGCCCACGCGGGTGTGGTCCAGGCCGGTGACGTTGGCGTCGTTTTCGGCGATGATCCGGGCGATGGTCGCAAGCGAACCGGGGCGGTCGTCCAGCATCATCCGTACCGTCATGTAGCGGCCGGCCGCGGACAGGCCGCGCTGGATGACTTTGAGCATCAGCATCGGGTCGATGTTGCCGCCGGAGAGCACGATCGCGGTGTTGCCCGGGTTCTCGATCTTGCCCTCCATCAGGGCGGCGACCCCGACGGCGCCGGCCGGCTCCACCACCATTTTGGCGCGTTCGAGGAGGAAGATCAGGGCCCGGGCCAGGGCGTCCTCGCTGACGGTGACGACGTCGTCGACGAGTTCGCGGATGATGCTGAAGGGCAGCTGGCCCGGCCGGCCCACCGCGATGCCGTCGGCCATGGTCGAGACGCGCTTGAGCGGCACCAGGGCGTCCGCGGCGAGCGAGGGCGGGTAGGCTGCGGCGTTTTCGGCCTGCACGCCGATGATCCGAATGTTACGGCCGAGCTCCTTGGCCCGGGCCTTCACGGCGACAGCGACGCCGGCGAGCAGCCCGCCGCCGCCGACACCCATCAGGATGGTGTCCACGTTGGGAAGCTGCTCAAGGATTTCCAGGCCTACCGTGCCCTGGCCGGCCACGACGTCGACGTCGTCGAAGGGGTGCACAAAAACGGCCCCCGATTCGTCGGCGTACCGTTTGGCCTCGGCCAGGGCCTCGTCGACGTTGTGGCCGTGGAGGACCACCTCGGCTCCGTGACTGCGGGTGGCCGCCAGCTTGGGCAGGGCCACGCCGAGGGGCATGTAGATGCGCGCCTTGATGCCGAGGGCCTTGGCCGCGACGGCCACCCCTTGGGCGTGGTTGCCGGCGGAGGCCGCGACCACGCCGCGCTTCTTCTCCTCGGCGGAGAGCTTGGCCATCCGGACGTAGGCGCCACGGACCTTGAAGGAGCCGGCGCGCTGCAGGTTCTCACACTTGAAGTAGACGTCGCCGCCGGCGATGCCGCCCAGCGCCCGGGAGGATTCCACCGGGGTCCGCATAATAATCCCGTCGAGCAGCTTCTGCGCCTCCAGGACATCGTCCAGCGTGACGGGCAGGCTCTCGAGGGTATTCACGAACTAGTCTCCTTTGGGGGTTCCGGCGTCGGCGCCAGGGAAGCGGACCTCCCTGAAGCCCGGGTCCATGCCGGCGCCGGCAAGCACAGGGACTCCCGGCGGGCTCGCGGCTGCCAGCTCTCCATCATGTTCCCACGTTCTGCCTGCAATGTACCGAACTGCCGAGTTTGCTACGGCGAGGATCGGCACGGAGAACAGGGCACCCGGAATTCCCGCCAGGTACGACCCGGCGGCCACGGACAGGATGACCGCCACCGGGTGCAGGGAGACGGCCTTGCCCATGACCAGGGGCTGCAGGATGTGGCTCTCGAGCTGCTGGACCAGGAGCACGATGCCCAGCATGATCAAGGCGTTGACCACGCCGTTGGCCACTAGGGCCAGCAGCACGGCGATCGCGCCGGTGACCAGGGCGCCCACCACGGGAATGAACGAGCCGATGAACACGAGCACACCCAGGGGCAGCGCCAGCGGAACACCGATGATCGCGGCTCCGGCGCCGATTCCGACGGCGTCCACGAAGGCCACGAACAGCTGGATCCGGGTGTAGCTGACCATGGACGTCCAGCCGCGCCGGCCGGCACCGTTGACCGCGGGGCGTGCCTTCCGCGGCATCAACCGGACCAGGAACCGCCAGATCCGTTCGCCTTCAAGCAGGAAGAAGATGGTGACAAACAGGGCGATCAGGAGGCCGGCGGCGAAGTGGCCGGCGGTACTGCCGAAGGTCAGCGCCCCGCTGAGGATGCTGCTGCTGTTGTTTTGCAGCGCGGAGGTGGCTTCCTTGATGTAGGTGTCGATCTGGGCGGCGGTCAGGTGCAGCGGACCCTCGGCCAGCCAGGTCTGGACCTGCTGCACGCCGGTCAGTGCCTGCCCCCAGAGTTCGCCGAACCCGGCGGTCAGCTGGCGGCCGACCAGGGCGAGGGCCCCGGCGATCAGTCCGATGAAACCGAGCAGCGTGACGGCCACGGCGGCACCGTTGGGCAGCCGGTGCCGGCGCAGCCAGCGGGTGATGGGGCTGAGCAGGCCGGCCAGCAGGGCCGCGACCATCACGGGGATGATCAGGAAGCTGATTTTGCTCAGGAGCCAGATGAGTCCCCCGGTGACGAGCAGGATGAGCCCCACCCGCCACGCCCACGACGCCGCGATGCGCACCCCGTAGGGAATGTCTTCGTCCAGTTCCCGGTCGCTGCGGACCCGTGTGCGGGCGGCGGCCGGCGTACCGGCCGGGGCGTGGCCCGCGTCGCCGGCGTGCACGGATCCGCCGGCCGGCGCAGGTCCGGTCGGTTCGGCGGCGGCAGGAGCGGAGAGCCCGGGGGCTGCGTACCCCGGGGGTTCGGTTGCGGATTGGCGGGTGGCGTCCTCGGCTGGCGTCATAGCCCCATAATTCCTCAGTGTGGCGCCCAAAGGAAACGGGCCGGCCGCCGTGGCCGCGGCCGGTTAGCTCCCCAGGTCCGCGGTGATGCCCCAGCTTATGGAGAAGGACTCGCCCGCAGGCAGCCAGCGCAGGCCGTCACCGCTGTTGAAGGCGTTGGCCGGACCGGTCATCGGTTCGATGGCGACGGCCTTGGTCCGGCCGGGGAACTGGTCGGTGACGAACACATGGACGTAGCCGCAGTTCCCGTCCTGCCAAAGGCTCACGCTGCGGCCGTCGTCGGAACGCAGGGTGCTGCGGGCAGCACCGCCGTCGACGTCCAGATCCGTGTAGGCGCAGTCCAGGTCAAGCTCGCCGGCGAGCCGCCCGGCCCGGAGGTCGAAGTCGCCGCCGACGGGCTCCGCGCCGCGCGGAATCAGCCGCTCGTCCGTGACCAGCCGGGTGCGGCCGCTGACCGTCAGTTTCAGCTGCTCGGTGGGAACGTCGCCGAGCCGCAGGTAGGGGTGGGCGCCGAGCACAAACGGGGCCGGCTCCGTCGAGTCGTTGACCAGCGTCTGCCGGACGGTGAGCCCCAGGGCCTCGTCCAGCCCGTACTCCACCCGGTGGCGGAGCAGGAACGGGTAGCCGTGCTGCGGGAACACCGCCGCCTCGAGCGTCACCGAGAATTCGGCCTCGTCCACCAGTTCGTAGGCGGTGTTCCGCAGCAGCCCGTGGCTGGCGTTGTTCCGCGACACCTCGGTGATGTCCAGCTGCTGCTTTTTGCCGTTCAGGTGCCAGACGCCGTCCTCCACCCTGTTCGCCCACGGCGCCAGGGTGATGCCGGTGGCGCCGGGGGCAATGTCGTCGTCGCCGTAGGTTTCGGTCAGGTGGATCCCGGCCCGGCTGTAGAGCCGCAGGCCGGCGGCGAGTTCGGTGACCACGGCCAGGGCATCGCCGCGGCGCAGTTCGTACTGCCGGCCGCTGGCGTAGCGCCGGACTGTGTCGTCGGGCCCGGGTGCGGGAGGTGTCGCTGTGAGATCCATGGTGACCACCGTACAGACCGGCCGGCAACCCGTATACCGTGGGTCCATGACTTCGAGCAGCGCAGGCACCCGGCCATGACCCCGACCGGGGACAGCAGTGGCCTCGCCGCCAGGTTCGAAGAGGTCTTCGGGACCGCTCCCGACGGCGTCTGGCAGGCTCCCGGCCGGGTCAACCTGATCGGCGAACACACGGATTACAACGAGGGGTTTGTCCTGCCCTTCGCCATTGACCGGGCCGCCCGCGTAGCTGTCCGGGTGCGCCCCGACTCCGCGGTCCGGATGCTGTCAACGTTCGGCAATCAGGGGCTGACGACGGCGGACACCGCCGCCCTGGATCCCGCCACCGCCAGGGGCTGGACCAAGTACCCGCTCGGCCTGCTCTGGGCCCTCCAGCAGCAGGGGCTCGAGGTCCCGGGCCTGGATCTGCTGCTGGATTCGGATGTGCCGCGCGGCGCCGGGTTGTCCTCGTCCCACGCGATCGAATGCGCCGTCGTCCTGGCCGTCAACGAACTCACCGCCGCCGGGCTGGGCATCGAGGACATGGTGCTGGCGACGCAGCGCGCCGAAAACGACTTCGTCGGTGCACCCACCGGGATCATGGACCAGTCCGCCTCGCTCCGCGGCGCTGCCGGCAACGCGGTGTTCCTCGACTGCCGCGACCAGAGTGCGCGCCTGGTGCCGTTCGACGCCGGGGCAGCCGGCCTGGTGCTCCTGGTCATCGACACCAAGGTGTCGCACTCCCACGCGGCCGGCGGCTACGCGGACCGGCGGGCGTCCTGCGAACTGGGCGCCGACGTCCTGGGTGTCCAGGCGCTGCGGGATGTCCGGCTGGAGGACCTGGAGGAGGCCGCCGGGCTGCTCGACGCGGAGACGTTCCGCCGGGTCCGGCATGTGGTGACCGAGAACCAGCGGGTGCAGCGGACCGTGGAACTGCTCGAGGGCGCCGGCCCGCAGGCGGTTGGCCCCCTGCTGGACGCCTCCCATGCCTCGATGCGGGACGATTTCGAGATCTCCTGCCCGGAACTGGACCTTGCCGTGGAAGCCGCCCGCGCCGGTGGGGCGCTGGGCGCCCGGATGACCGGCGGCGGCTTCGGCGGCGCCGCGATCGCGCTGATTCCGGCGGCCGCTGAGCAGGCGGTACGCGACGGCGTCGGCCGGGCCTTCGCCGCTGCAGGGTTCGCCGCTCCCGAGATTTTCCCCGTCCACCCGGCCGCGGGTGCCCTGCGGCTGGCCTAAACCCCGGGGCGCGTTCCGGTTCCTGTCGGGCGGGGCCGGGCCGGGCGTAGGCTGGGCGCATGCCCGACGCCGTGATTGTAGCCACCGCCCGCAGCCCCATCGGCCGGGCCTTCAAAGGGTCCCTGAAAGATGAACGGCCCGACGACCTCGCCGCCGCCATGGTCACCGCCGCCCTCGCGCAACTGCCCGGCTTCGACCCGCGCGATCCCGTCCGGGGCCTCGATGACCTTTATCTGGGCTGTGCCGAACCCAGCGGCGAAGCCGGGTCCAACATGGCCCGGGTGGTCAGCATCCTGGCCGGCCTGGACGACGTTCCGGCCGCCACCATCAACCGTTTCTGCGCCTCCAGCCTGCAGACCCTGCGGATGGCGTTCCATGCCATCCGTTCCGGTGAAGGCAACGCGTTCGTGGCCGCCGGGGTGGAGTCGGTGTCCCGGTACCCTGCCTGGACCGGGGCCGGAGAGACCGACGCCGGCACGCACAATCCGTTGTTCGACGCCGCCGCGAAGCGCACCGCGGCCCGGGCCGCGTCCAACACCCCCTGGACCGACCCGCGCCTGGGCGGCCGGATGCCGGACATCTACATCTCCATGGGCCAGACCGCGGAGAACGTCGCCACCAGCTACGGCATCAGCCGCGCCGAGCAGGACGCCTGGGCCGTGCAGAGCCAGCACCGGGCCGAAGCCGCAATCGCCGCCGGGTTCTTCGCCCGCGAAATCACGCCCTACACCCGCAAGGACGGCACCGTGCTGGACCGGGACGACTCCCCGCGCGCCGGCGTCACCTTGGACGGCGTGGCCGCCCTCCAGCCGGTGTTCCGCAGCGAGGGGACAGTGACGGCCGGGAACGCCTGCCCCCTTAACGACGGCGCCGCCGCCGTCGTGGTGATGAGCGATGCCCGCGCCGCCGAACTGGGGCTGGAACCGCTGGCCCGGATCGTCTCCACCGGGGTCAGCGCCCTCTCCCCCGAGCTCATGGGCATGGGGCCGGTCGAGTCCACCCGGCGGGCGCTGGCCCTCGCCGGGCTCACCATCGGCGACATCGACCTCGTCGAGCTCAACGAGGCCTTCGCGGTCCAGGTGGTTGCGAGCGCCCGGGAACTGGGCATCGATCCCGGCAGGCTCAACGTGCACGGCGGAGCCATCGCCCTGGGACACCCCTTCGGCATGACGGGCGCCCGGATGACCACCACCCTGCTCAACGGGCTGCGCGAGCGCGACGGCACCCTGGGCCTGGCCACTCTCTGCGTGGGCGGCGGGCAGGGGATGGCGGTCATCCTCGAACGGCTCCGCTAGGTCCCCCGGCCCACGGCACATGGCGCGGCCGGCCCTTGTGCCGGCACGCACAAAAGCCGGCACGCACAAAAGCGGGTCCGGCCATCCGGCGGGACCCGCTTCCGTTTAGTCGCTATGGCGCGTAGTCGCTGTGGTGCGCCCGCGGCTAGTCGTCGCCGCGGAGGATCGCCAGCAGGCGGATGATCTCGACGTAGAGCCAGACGAGGGTCACCGTCAGGCCGAAGGCCGCGGTCCACGAGAAGCGCTGCGGGGCGCCGCTGCGGACGCCGGCTTCAATGCTGGTGAAGTCCATGATCAGGGAGAACGCGGCCAGGCCGATCGCCAGCAGGCCGATGAAGACGCCCAGCGGGATCCCGAAGATCTCGACCGACGTCCGGAGGCCGAACGGGCTCTGCACGGCACCGGTCCACATCATCACCATGTTGATCAGGGCGAAGACGGCATACCCGATCAAGGCGATCATAAAGAAGCGCATGGCCTTCGGGGTGGCCCGGACCTTGCCGCTCTTGAACAGCACCAGGGTTACGGCGAAGACCGAGAGGGTGCCGATGACCGCCTGCAGGCCCACACCCGGGAACATCCCGTCGAGGATCCGGGTCAGGCCGCCGAGGAACAGGCCCTCAAGCGCGGCGTAGGCCAGGATCAGCGCCGGTGACGGCTGCTTCTTGAAGGTGTTGACCATGGCCAGGACAAAGCCGCCCAGGGCGCCGACGATCATCAGCATGGAGGCCAGGCCCGGCGCCACGACGAGGGTGACGGCGGCACCGGCGATGACGGCCGCGAGGCAGGCTGCGGTCTTCATAATGACGTCGTCGAAGGTCATGCGGCCGCTGTCGGCCGGGCCGGCGGCCGGACGGTTGTACATGTCCTGCAGCTGCTCGTTGCTCATCGCCTGCTGCGCCGGGTTATAGCCCGCCTGGGTCTGGCCGTAGCCCTGCGGCTGGCCGTAGCCCTGCGGCTGGCTGTAGCCCTGGCCGTACTGGCCCTGGCCGTAACCGTTCTGGCCATAGCCCTGCCCGTACGGTGCATGCGGGGCAGGCGGCGCCTGGGTGGCTCCACGGAAATTCTTTCCGTTGAAGATCGGGTTTCCGCCAAGTGCCATTGCTGGTGTCCTCCAAATAAAGGGGGTTAGTGATGATCGGTGGTGGTGATCGTTACGACTCACGCTACCAATTCCCACGCCCGGTGGGCCGGGATAGTTCCCCGGGGCCGCCGCCGCAACCCAACCGTGACCTGCCCCGGCTGGAATTCCCGCGCCCGTCGGGGTCCGCCGCCGGTCAATGTTTAGGAATCCTCGTACTCAACAAAAGTTTTCTTTAGTTTGGCTAAACCGCGTTCACTCTCCGGCTACACGGTTGTTATCCGATCGCGACGTTCGCCCTGCTCGCAGCGGCATTACCCACCCCATCAGGGCTGTAACATTGGCCCAACAGGGTGACGAGGGTCACAGGCATTACCGCTCCACCGCATCGCACTATCCGCTCCACCCTTCGTCCCCTGACCGTTCGCAGCGGTTGCAACGGCGCAACCCAGACCACCCCCACGTGGAGGTTTTCATTTTGAGTAGCAATCCGAGAGGCCTGTCGCTGAGACGACGCGGCAGAATGCTGAAAGCTGTGGGGGCCATTTTCGCCGCCGTAGCCGCCCTTCTGCTGATCGTCGCCCCGGCTTCCCAGGCCGCGACCCCCTCGCCGACACCATCCCCGTCGAGCACCTCGTTCCAAAACAGCATCAGCGGCTTCCTGCGCGGCGATGACCGCGCCCCGATCGCCAATGTCACCATTACCGCCAAGAGCGGAGACTTCACCGGAACGACCAAATCGGGTCCCAACGGTTCCTGGAATATCGGCGTCCCCACGCAGGGAACGTACGAGGTCGAACTGGACGTCAAAACCCTCCCCCAGGGCATCAAGCTCGCCGATGGCCAGGAAAACCCCCGCAAGGTCAGCTTTAGCCAGACCTCCAACCTGTCGGTGATCTTCGCCTTCGGCAAGGGCATCGTGGTTCAGGGCGAGGACTTCGGCCAGAACCTGATCAACCGCCTCGTGGCGGGCCTGAGCTTCGGGCTGCTGCTCGCACTCGCGTCGGTGGGGCTGTCGCTGATCTTCGGCACCACCGGCCTGACCAACTTCGCCCACGGCGAGATGGTCACTCTGGGCGCGGTGCTGGTCTTCGGGTTCAACGCCATGAACCTGCCCTTCTGGCTCTCGATCATCCTCGCGCTCCTCGGCGGCGGCCTCTTCGGCTACGTCCAGGACGCCGGGCTGTGGCGGCCGCTGCGGCGCCGCGGTACCGGCCTGGTCCCGATGATGATTGTCAGCATCGGCCTCGCCCTCGCCGTCCGCTATGTCATCCAGTTCTACTTCGGCGGCGCCACCCAGCAACTGCCCTTCGCGCAGAGCGCGGAAATCCAGATCGGGCCGGTCTCCATCTCGCCGAACAACCTCTGGTCCCTGCTCATCAGCGTCGTGGTGATCGCGGCCCTCGGCGTCGTCCTCCTCAAGACCCGGCTGGGCAAGGCAACCCGTGCGGTGGCCGACAACCCCGCGCTGGCAGCAGCCTCGGGCATCGACGTCGACGGGGTCATCCGGATCGTCTGGGTCACCGGCGGCATGCTCGCCTCCCTCGGCGGCATCCTTTGGGCGTACTACCGGCCCGGCGTCACCTTCGACATGGGCTCGCAGATCCTGCTGCTGATCTTCGCCGGCGTCACGCTCGGCGGCCTCGGCACAGTATGGGGCGCCTTGTTCGGATCCATCATTGTCGGCATCTTCGTGGAGCTGACCACCGTGTTCGGCCTCGCCGCCGACCTTAAGTACGTGGGAGCACTGTTCATTATGATCGTTGTCCTCTTGTTCCGGCCTCAGGGCATCCTGGGCCGCCGCGAGCGCGTGGGTTAGGAGACAGACATGGACTTCGGATTTATTCTTTCCAGCGCTGCCGGTGAATTGTTCAGTCCGACGACGGCGGCGTACGCGCTTGCCGCGCTCGGTCTGGCCGTCCACTTCGGCTACTCGGGCCTGCTGAACTTCGGCCAGGCCGGCTTTATGGCGGTGGGAGCCTACGGCTTCGCCATCTCCACCCTGACGTTCCACGTGCCGTTCTTCGTGGGCCTGCTGATCGCCGTCGTCTGCTCGGCGATCTTTGCCCTGCTGCTCGGCATCCCCACCCTCCGGCTGCGGGCCGACTACCTCGCCATTGTGACGATCGCGGCCGCGGAAATTGTCCGCTACATCGTCACCACCAACCAGCTCACCTCGGTGACCGGCTCGGCCAACGGCCTGGCCGCCTTCGAGGGCGACTTCTACGCCATGAACCCGTTCCCCGAGGGGTCCTACTTCGGCATGAACAACCGCGACTTCTTCATCCGCGTGGTTGGCTGGGCCCTGGTGATCGTGTGCTGCCTGCTCGTCTGGCTCCTCATGCGCAGCCCCTGGGGCCGCGTCCTGAAGGGCATCCGCGAGGACGAGAACGCGGTCCGCTCGCTCGGCAAAAACGTCTACTCCTACAAAATGCAGGCCCTCGTCATCGGCGGCGTCCTGGGCGCCCTCGCCGGCATGGTCTTCACGCTCCCCCGCGGCGCGGTGCAGCCGGCCAACTACGGCACGGAACTGACGTTCTTCCTCTACACCTGCCTGCTGCTTGGCGGCCTCGGCACGGTGCTGGGCCCGGTGGTCGGCGCCATGATCTTCTGGGTGGTCCTCTCACTAACCCAGGGCGTGCTCTACGGCCTGATCGAATCGGGCGCCGTCACCTGGCTGAACACGGTCCAGGCCGGCCAGCTGCGTTACATCCTGGTGGGCATCGCACTGATGCTGCTGATGATCTTCCGGCCCCAGGGCGTCTTCGGCAATAAGAAGGAGCTGGCATTCGCATGAGCACGCACAGCGAAGAACCCAAGGCCGGTGCCGGGACGCCCGGCACCGCCGAAACTGTCGACTACATGACGGACACGCGTCCAATCGCCGTGGGCGAGACCGCCCCCGGCTGCAAGAAGCGCGATCCGATCCTGGTGGCCGAGGACGTCACCCGGAGCTTCGGCGGCATCAACGCCGTCGACGTCCAGTACCTAGAGATCCCTCGGCACAAGATCACGGCCCTGATCGGCCCCAACGGCGCCGGCAAAACCACGCTGTTCAACCTGCTGACGGGCTTCGATACACCGAACACGGGCAAATGGCAGTTCGAGGGCAACAGCCTGGCCGGTGTTTCCTCCTACAAGGTGGCACGGATGGGCATGGTCCGTACGTTCCAGCTCACCAAGGTCATGGGCAAGCTCACGGTCATGGAGAACATGCGCCTGGGCGCGTCCCAGCAGTCCGGCGAGAAGCTCTCCAAGGCCCTGTTCAAGGGAATCTGGGGCGGCCAGGAAAAGAAAATCACCGAAGAAGCCAACGTGCTGCTTGAGAAGTTCAAGCTCGACGCCAAGAAGGACGACTACGCTGCCTCGCTCTCGGGCGGCCAGCGCAAACTCCTTGAGATGGCGCGTTCGCTGATGGTGCGCCCGAAGCTCGTCATGCTGGACGAGCCGATGGCAGGCGTCAACCCGGCGCTGACCCAGTCCCTGCTGGACCACATCAAGAACCTCAAGGCCGAGGGCATGACCGTCTTGTTCGTCGAGCACGACATGCACATGGTCCGCCACATCGCCGACTGGGTGGTGGTCATGGCCGAGGGTAAGATCGTGGCCGAGGGCCCGCCCGGGGAAGTCATGAAGAACCCGGCCGTGATTGACGCCTACCTGGGCGCCCACCACGACGTCGATCTCGGCGCCAGCGAAGGGATCAAGGAGCTCGCGGCCGAACTGGAGGCCGACGAGGAATCCATCGTCGGCACCGAGAACGCCGGCATCATCTCCTCGGACGTGCTCAAGACCGAGGCGGCCGCTCCGGACACCGCTAACGGTACGGTGCACGGCCGGCGTAGCGCCATTGAGCCGGACAGCACCGAGCCCCACCGGACAGAGAAGGACACAGAATGAGCGCCACCAGCGCGGCCCCCGCCGCGAAGAATGCCTACGACGGCGATTCGGTCGTCAAAGTCACCGACCTGGTGGCCGGCTACATTCCGGGTGTCAATATCCTCAACGGCTGCAGCATCGAGGCCCGCAAGGGTGAGCTGATCGGCATCATCGGGCCCAACGGCGCCGGCAAGTCGACCCTGCTGAAGGCCATGTTCGGCCTGGTCAAGGTCCACTCCGGTTCCGTGGTGGTCCGCGGCCAGGACATCACCGGGCTGAAGGCCAACAAGCTGGTCAGCCGGGGCGTTGGCTTCGTCCCGCAGACCAACAACGTGTTCGCGGCCCTGACCATCGAAGAGAACCTCCAGATGGGCATGTTCCAGCGGCCCAAGGACTTCGCCGAGCGCTTCGACTTCGTTGCGGAGCTGTTCCCGGAACTGGCGAAACGGCGGGCCCAGCGCGCCGGCTCGCTCTCCGGCGGCGAACGCCAGATGGTCGCCATGGGCCGGGCCCTGATGATGGACCCGGCGGTGCTCCTGCTCGACGAGCCCTCAGCCGGCCTCTCCCCCGTCAAGCAGGATGAGACCTTCCTGCGGGTGCACGAGATCAACCGGGCCGGCGTCTCTGTGATCATGGTCGAGCAGAACGCACGCCGCTGCCTGCAGATCTGCGACCGCGGCTACGTCCTGGACCAGGGCAAGGACGCGTACACCGGCACGGGCCGGGAACTGATGAAGGATCCCAAGGTCATCCAGCTGTACCTGGGTACGTTGGCCGACACGGTCGACTAGGCCCAGCCAGCCCCTCCGAAGGGCCGTCACCAGCCGGTGGCGGCCCTTCTGCGTGCCCGGCGCGTGTGCGGTGTCCGCCTCCGGGTGAGGACTCCGGGCGCCTCCGCAGCCGCTTGCTCGGCGCCTGCGCTCGTGCCTCCCCGGCGGCCCCTCCCCTCGCAAGCTCGGGCAGGGAACCCTGCCGCCGTGGGCCCAACGCAACAACGGCGCTTTCGCAAGCGCCAGCCTCCGTCGCCCTCAGCTTTTCGCACCAGTTCCGGAGCGGCGCACCTCAGATCTGCGCAGCCCTCGTCCGATTCCGTAGCGCTTTTCCGGGGTTGGACACTCCTTGGAGCGGCGAAAGCTTGTTGTACGTGACGGAGGGGTCGACCACTGCGCTGACATGTAGAGCTCCCCTGGACGCAAAAGACCCCCGTCCGGCCGGACGGGGGTCTTTTGTGTGTCTGGGGAATGCGGCTTAGAGCTTGCCGAATTCTTCCTTGACGGGCTTGTAGCTGTTGTCATCCTGGTACTCGTAGATGCCGATGTAGGCCTCCGTCGGGTCACCGGCGTCGGAGAACGTTACGGGGCCGGACTGGCCGTCGTAGTCGATGTCCTTGCCGTTGCGGAGCAGGGTGACGCAGGTGGGGAAGCTGTTGCACTTCTCGCCGCCCTCGGAGACATCCTTGAGGTGCTTGGCGATGTCTACGCCCTTGGTGCTCTTGGCTTCCTCAGCCGCGAGTGCGATCAGGTTCACGGCGTCGTAGGACTCGCCTGCGTAGCTGTAATCCTTGAGCGCGGGATCGATGGCGAGCAGCTTCTTCTTGAAGTCATCCTTGGCGAAGGTGCCCGGGATGGTGCCCTGGGCGCCCTTCAGGGTGCCTGCCTTGAAGTCCTTGCTGTAGTCGGACATGTTGCCGTCCACCATAAAGATCTGGGTGGGCTTGACGCCCTTGCCCGTCATCAGCGGGACGATGCTCTTGGCCTGGTCGAAGGTGATCAGGGCGATGGCATCCGGCTTGGCCGCGAGGACCTTGTCCACCTGGCTGCTGAACTGCGAGTCACCCTCGTTGAACAGCTCTTCCGCGACAACCTTGCCGCCGGCGGACTCCACTGCCGACTTCACGTTCTTGGCCAGGCCGGTTCCGTAAGCGTCGTTCAGTACGATCATGCCAACGGTCTGGGCGCCACAGGTCGCCATGTAGTTGCCCAGCACCTTGCCCTGCAGGACATCCGAGGGAGCGGTGCGCCAGTAGAGGCCCTTGTCGTCCCAGGTGGTGAAGTCAGGCGAGGTGTTGGCCGGGGAGAACTGGACAACGCCCGCGCCCGTGATCTGGTTGATCACGGTCTTGGAGACACCCGAGGAGGCGGCACCGACGATGGCGCTTACGCCCTGGCCGAGCAGCGCGGTGGTGGACTGGGTCGCAATGTCGGTCTTGGTATCGCCGGAGTCGCGGTGGATAACCTGGACCGGCTTGCCGAGCACGCCACCGGCGTCGTTAACTTCCTTGATGCCAAGGTTCACACCGGCAATTTCGGGCGGGCCGAGGAAGGCCAGGGAGCCCGTGGTCGGCAGCAGCGAGCCGATCTTCAGCGGGGTGTCCGTGGTGGTCGTGGACGCGGGTACGGAACCTGCCGCGGCGGCCGAGCTGGTGGCTCCGCCGGTTGCGCTCGGGGCCGGGCATGCGATGCCGGCGGCCTGCGCGGAGGACGAACCGCTGGACGACGGCGTGGACGAACCGCCACAAGCCGTAGCCAGAAGGGCGACGCCGATACTAAGCGCTGTGAGCTTAGCAATGCGCGGCGCCACCTGGGGGAGTGAAGTCATAGAGAAATCTCCTCGATCTAAAGGTGCGAACGGCCTTTGATGCGAAAGATCAGGTGTTCCTGATTTAGATTCAAGCTAATGCAAATTCGGCCTGAACATAAGTGACTAGGGTCACATCCTTATAACACTCGTTGCATAGAGGAAATCAGTCACCTCGAAAGCGGCGGGATCAGCCCGCCCATGTGTGCCCCAGGTGGGACTCGAACCCACAACACGCGGATTTTAAGTCCGCTGCCTCTGCCAATTGGGCTACTGGGGCGCCCGGTCAATGGTATCCCGCCGGCGCGTTCCTACGACGCGGCGGCCGGCACGTCGAACGGCGCCGCGTACTGGAACGTTCCGTCGGCGCCGCCCTGCCAGAGGGCCAGCGGCAGCAGCTGGAAGAGTTCGCCCCACGCCGGGTCCGGTGCCTGCACCCCCAGGGACGTGGAAGGGACGAAGCCGAAGCGGGCGTAGTACTCAGGGCTGCCCAGCAGCGCGATGCCCCGCTCCCCCGCAGCGTTGGCCCGGTCAATGGTCTCCTTCATCAGCGCTGAGCCGATTCCGTGCCGCTGGAGCCGCGGGGTTACGCCGATCGGCCCGAGGCCCAGCAGGTCCAGGTCCCCCGCCCGGCCCCGGGTGCTGATGACGTGTCCTACGATCTCGCCGTCGAGTTCGGCCACAATGCTGAACTCCGGCAGGTATTCATTGCACTCGAACAGCCGCCGCAGCAGGTCCACTTCCTCCGGATCCCCCTCCACTGCCAGCCCGGTGGCCGGCGAGATGGCGAAGGCCGCCGCAGCGAGGTCCAGAAGCGCGGGACGGTCCGCCGGTACTTCGCCGCGCAGCACCAGGGTGGGGGCCGGGGGCGTCTGCCCGCTGTTTGCGGCGCGGCCCTCGGCGGAGAGCTCATGCAGGACTTCGAGGGCGCGCTGGGCGTCCGGCACGGGGACCAGCAGGTGGTCGTGGTGGAACCCGGCCAGCACGTTGCAGCTGATTTTGGCCTCCGTCAGAGCAGTGCTGACGGCCGCCGTCAGGCCAATCGCCTCCAGCGCGGAATGCACCTGGAGGGTTATCCAGGCGGCAACGAAGTCGTAGTCCAGGCCCAGGGCGTCGGCGTCGGCCCGCGGCAGCACCACCGTCAGGCCCTCGGCCTCGCGGACAGCCGCGGCCACGTGGCCGGCCAGGGGTTTGCCGTGCGGCCAGAGCGCGTAGACGTACTCGCCCTCACGGATCACCGGCCGCATGGTCGCCAGCAGGGTGTTGAGGTCCGTCTCAGCGGGATTCATGGGCCCAGTCTAGGCGGGGCGGGCAGCCCGGCGGCCAATCCGGTCTTCACGCGGACGGACTCCAACGACGACGGCGGCCGCTCCCCCGGAAGGGAACGGCCGCCGTCGTCGGACTGCTGCGGACTACTTGGAGTCAGCCACCACAGTTTCCTTGGCAGGTGCCTCGGCCGGCTTGTCGGCCGCCGGTGCGGCGGGGGCAGCGGCAGGCTTGGGGGCCGGCGTCGCTGCGGCCACGAAGGCGCCGCGCGGGTTGTCGAGGTCCATCAGCTGGGTGGTGTCGCGGCCCAGGAAGAGAGCCCAGAACCAACCGGAGATGACGCGGATCTTGCGCTCGACCGTGGGCATCGCCAGGCCGTGGTAGCCGCGGTGCGCGAGCCAGGCCAGCGGGCCCTTGAGGCCGATGCGGCCGATGATGTTGATGTTGGCAACGCCCTTCCATTCGCCGAAGCCGGCGACGGCGCCCAGGTTCTTGTGCTTGTAGTCCTTGAGCTCCTTGTCCCAGCGGGAGGCCCACAGGTTCTTGGCAAGGCGCTTGGCCTGGCGCAGCGCGTGCTGGGCGTTCGGGACGCAGGTGCCGTCCGGCAGGCCGCTGCCCGTGAGGTCCGGGACAGCCGCGATGTCGCCGGCAGCCCAGGCGTTCTCCACGATGCCCTCGTCGCCGGAGATGCGGAGGTCCGGGAGGACGCGGACGCGGCCGCGGGGCTCCAGCGGGAAATCGGTGGAACGGACCATGGGGTTGGCCTGCACACCGGCAGTCCAGACCAGGGTGTCCGATTCGAATTCCTGGGCCGGGGTCTTGTCCGGCAGGTTGATGAGCTTCAGCGAGCCCTCGGCGTTGTCCAGCGAGGTGTTGAGCAGAACCTCGATGCCGCGGCTGCGCAGGTGCTCGACGACCCACTCGGCCTGCTTGGCCGTGACCTCGGGCATAATGCGGCCCATGGCCTCGACCAGGACGAAGCGGACTTCCTCCTGCTTGACGCGCGGGTTGTTCTTGACCGCGGCGCGGGCGAGGTCTTCCATTTCGGTGATGCACTCGATGCCGGCGAAGCCGCCGCCGACGACGACGAACGTCAGAGCGCGGGCGCGTTCGGCCGGGTCGGTCATGAGCGAGCCGGTCTCGATGCGCTCCAGGACGCTGTTGCGCAGGGCGACAGCTTCCTCGATGGTCTTCAGGCCGATGCCCTTGTCCGCCAGGCCCTTGATCGGGAAGGTGCGGGTGATCGCACCGGCGGCGAGGACGACGTCGAAGTAGGGGATCTCGAAGTTTTCGGTGCCGTCCGACGGCGCCACGACGGCCGTGCGGTTGACGTGGTCGATCGAGGTGACGCGGCCCTGGATCAGTTCGGTCTGCTTGAGGTGCTGGCGGTGCGAGACCACAGCGTGACGCGCCTCGATGTTGCCGCCGGCCACTTCCGGCAGGAACGGCTGGTAAGTCATGTAAGGCAGCGGATCAACGAGGGTGACGATGCCACCGGCATTCGCGATCTTTTTCTGCAGTTTGAGGGCTACGTACAGGCCGACGTACCCGCCGCCGACGACGAGTACCCTGGGACGGTCCTGGAGCTGAAGGGTGGATGCCATGCCACAAGGATACCGTAGTTTGTGAAAAACTTCACTAACTACCCGGAGTGCTACGCTCCGCGGAATCCGGGGTTGCCGGTGCGTCATCGGGCCCGGCTGCGTGGCCTGTATCCGGACCGGCCGGCGGACCCGCCTCGGGTCCGGGCTCCGGTTCGGGCTCCGGCCCGGCGCCTGGTTCGAGCCTCTCCCCTGCACCCGTCACAGCCGTGGAGCCGCGGACCGCGCGCCGCAGCTGGATGGCGGCCGCCGCGATGATGCAGACAATGAGCCCGCCGAAGCCAAGCACCACCATGGCCGGGACGGCGCTGTCGGCCGGTGAGGGTGCCTCCGCGGCGGGGACGGTCGCGTCGGGCAGGGTCGGCGCGGCGCTGGAGGGTGTGGGCGCGGGGGCGGGCGCGCTGTGCACCGGGTTGCCCCGCCGGTGCACCCGGATCCAGTCCGAGATCGACCCCAGCGGGTTCACGCTGGTTTCCGCGACGTCGGCCTTCAACGCCGCCTCCGCGTTCAGCACACCGAAGCCGTACAGCGGGTCCTTGCCCGGCGCCCCGGCGTCCTTGGCCGTGGTGACGATCCGGTTGATGACCTGGCTGGCGGACATCTCCGGCCATTTGGAACGGATCAGGGCGGCGACGCCGGCCACGATGGGGGTAGCGCCGGAGGTGCCCGCCCATTCGGCGTAGCCGCCGCCGGGGAGGCCGCCCACCAGGGTTTCGGCCGGCGCGGCGACGCCGATGCTGATGCCCTGGGAGGAGGAGTCGACGCTGGCCACGCCCTTGCGGTTCAGGCCGGCCACGGTCAGGACGCCGGGGATGGTGGCGGGTGCGCCCACCTGGATGTTGCCGCCCACCCGGTTGCCGGCCGCGGCCACGATGACGACGTCTTTCTGTTCGGCGTAGAGGAACGCCGCGTCCCAGCTTTGCGGCCACTCCGGGGAGGTGCTGCCGAGGGAAATATTGATGACGCGGGCGCCGTTGTCCACCGCCCAGCGGACCGCCTCAGGAATCTGGTCCTGGTCGCTCTTCCCGCCCGGGTTCTCCGAGCCGAGCCAGGTGGAGACAGAGAGGATCTGGGCCTCCGGGGCAACCCCCACAATCCCGTCGGGGCCGACCCCCGGCTTCGCAGAGGGCTTCGCGGTGGACTTGGCCGGCTGGTGGCCGCGGCCGGCAAGCATGGTCGCCACCAGGGTTCCGTGCTCGGGTTTGGCCCCGATGCTCTTGCGTCCGTCCGCGGCGCCGGCCCCGGACACGTCCGTGCCGCCGGTCAGGACGCCCTTGAGGTCGGGGTGGTTGCCGTCCACGCCGCTGTCTATGACGGCGACCTTGACGTTCGCCCCCTTGGACACTTCCCAGGCCTTTTTGATTCCGGACTCGGCCAGCCAGTATTCCTTGTCCCGGGTGGAGTCGGCCTGGGCTGCCGGTGCCGCCGAGAGGGCGCCCGCGGCGCTCCCGCCGGCGAGGGCGAGGGCCAGCAATGCGGAGGCGGTCCGGCGGCGCCGGGCTGTTGCTCTGGTCATTCGGGTCCAATCGGCGGGTTGGCTGCGGGCGGGGTTCCGCGCATGGCAGTCGGCGGGGCCGCGGGGCGGCACGGCACCAGCTGGTGCATCCGGCATGGTGGCGTTGCCGGGCCGGCACGGTGCTAGCTGATGCTCAGGGCGATTCCGTCCAGAATATCGTGTTCGCTGGTCACCGCTGTGGTGATCCGCTGGCCGGTGGCATCCGCCATCCGGTCCAGGATCCGCCGCCAGACCAGTCCGCCGGCGCCGATGACGTCCACCCGGCCGGGGTGCATGTACGGCAGGGCGGCCCGGTCCTCGCGGGACATTTCGAGCAGCGAGGTGCACGCTTGGCGGACGGTGTCCAGGTCCAGTTCGGTGCCGTGGATGGCGGCCGGCGAGTATTCCGGCAGCTTCAGCGCGTGCGCAGTGATGGTCGTGACAGAGCCGGCGACGCCGATCACTGCCGTGGCGCGCTCCAACGGCACCGTGAGGGCTGCGTGGCTGATGGCGGCGTCGACGTCGGCCTCGGCTGCGGCTATCTGCTCCGCAGTGGGCGGGTCGTCCTGGAGGTGCCGTTCGGTCATCCTGACGCAGCCGACGTCGACGGACCGGGCGGCGATGACGCCGTCGGCGTCGCCGAGGACGAACTCGGTGCTGCCGCCGCCGAGGTCTACCACCAGGACCGGGTCCTTGCCCCGGGAGGGCAGCACACTGCTGGCGCCGGCAAAGGACAGCGCGGCTTCCTCGTCGCCGGTGATCACTTCGGGCTCGACGCCGAGGAGCTCACGGACGCCGTCGATGAAGACCTGGCGGTTCCTGGCATCCCTGGTGGCGGAGGTCGCCACAAAACGCACCTTCCCGGCACCATGGTGCCGGATCAGCTCGGCGTAGTCGCGGGTGGCCTCGAGGGTCCGGTCCAGCGCGTCCTGGGCGAATTCGCCGGTGGCGTCGACGCCCTGGCCCAGCCGCACCACACGCATTTCCCGCACGACGTCGGCGAGCCTGGGCATCGCGCCGTCTGCCGCCACATCGGCGATGAGCAGGCGGATGGAGTTGGTGCCGCAATCGATCGCGGCGACCCGGCTCACTGCCCGGCTCCGGCGTCGTCCGCGGTGCCGTCAGCGGTGCGGGATTTGCGGACCGGGGCGGGCCGGCCCACGATCTCCGGGAGGCCCTGCGGCCCGTGCCGGCTCAGGTCCTGTGACGGGGCTTCACCGCCGGTGTCCCACGCGCCGTCGCAGTAGCAGCGGTCACGGGTCCACCATTCGCTGATGCCCTCGAGGGTCTCGTCGCCGAGGGGGTTGACGCCCGGGCCGGCCGCGAGCGAGTGGCCCACCAGCACGTGCAGGCATTTGACCCGGGTGGGCATACCGCCGGCGGAGATCCCGTCGATCTCCAGGACGGCGCCGATGCCGGACCGTGCGCCGATGCCGGCGCGGGCCTCGAGGTAGGCCTCGTGGGCGGCCCGGTAGTCCGCTGCCAGCGACCCGTCGGCTCCGAGCCGGTCGTTCATCTCGTTCATCAGCCCGGCAGCTTCCAGCCGGGATACGGCCGAGGTGATGACCGGGTGGGTCAGGTAGAACGTGGTGGGGAAAGGCGTCCCGTTGCTCAACCGCGGCGAGGTGGCCGCGACGAGGGGGTTGCCGCACACACAGCGGGCCGGGATCTCCACGACGTCGCGCACCGGGCGTCCGAGCTGCCGGCTCAGGACGTCAAGGTCCCGTGCCGAGGGCCGGCGGGCATCGTCCGGCGCCGGGGTCGCGTGATCGGGGGGCGTTGGGGCGGCGTTCCCTTGCCGGGAATCGTCCACTCGGTTCTCGTCCACTGGTGCGGCACCTTCCTGCCCTGTTGGAATCACCTGGCTGTGGTGATCCGGCGGCGGGCGCCGCCCTAGTCTGTGGCCGACCGCCTGATGGAGTCCCAGAGGGAATCCACCCAGGGCAGATTGGCGGGGTCGCCGGCTGATCCTGCCGCGGCGCCCGAACCGGACGTCGTGACGGGTAAATCGCTGCCGTAAACCCAGTAGCCGGTTTCACCGGGCATAACCATGTTAATGCGGTCGCGGGCCTGCTGCTTCACGTAGTTGGGGTCCTGCCAGCGGGAGACCTGCCGTTTGAGGTCCGCCTGCTTGTTCTCCTCCGCCGAGATGTCCGCCTGCAGCGCGGCGATTTCGGCGCGTTTTTCGAGGAAGATCCGCACTGTGGGAGCCAGCATGATGGTGATGGCAATCATGACAACACCCAGGGCGAGCAGGCGCCCGGAGAAGGCCTTGGCCGGTACGGGGTCCGCGCCGTCCGTTGGGACGGACTGGCCGGATTTTGCGGCAGCAGGTTTGGCGGCGGCTTTGGCGGACCCGGTCTTTGGGTGGCCTGTCCCCGGCGTTGCGGCGGCCCCTGCCGCGCCCCGGGTGCCGGCACTCGCGGGTGCCGACGGCGGTGCGGCGGGAGGAGGGGTTGCGGTGTGGTGGCCGGGGGCGCGGCCGGCGGATTCGCTGCCGTGCCGCGAGCCGCCGAAATCGGCACGGATGACGTCGGCGCCGTCGTCGGCCCCCCGGCTGGTAGCCGTAGACTTCGGGGCCGCAGCAGCGGCCCGGGGAACTTTGGGACGGCGGGTTGCCATGTCACTCCTTCAACGCAGGCCAAAAACAGAACCGGTGGCCATGGTCTTTCAACCATAGCCACCGGTTACCGGTTTTCGCGGGTACTAGCCCTTGAAACGCGGGAAGGCGCTGCGGCCCGCGTAGCGTGCGGCGTCGTCGAGTTCCTCTTCGATGCGCAGCAGCTGGTTGTACTTGGCGACGCGCTCGGAGCGTGCCGGGGCACCGGTCTTGATCTGGCCCGCGTTGGTGGCAACGGCGATGTCAGCAATGGTGGTGTCCTCGGTTTCGCCGGAGCGGTGCGAGGTGATGGTCGTGTACCCGGCGCGCTGGGCGAGGGACACGGCGTCGAGCGTCTCGGTCAGGGAACCGATCTGGTTGACCTTGACCAGCAGCGAGTTGGCGGTGCTCGAGTCGATGCCGGTCTGCAGGCGCTCCGGGTTGGTGACGAAGAGGTCATCGCCCACGATCTGGACCTTGTCGCCGATCGAGTCGGTGAGGGCCTTCCAGCCTTCCCAGTCGTTCTCGTCCAGCGGGTCCTCGATGGAGACCAGTGGGTAGTCGGCCACCAGTTCGGCGTAGTAGGCGCTCATGTCGGCGGAGCTGAGGGTCTTGCCTTCGAACTGGTAGCCGCCGTCCTTGAAGAACTCGGAGGAGGCGACGTCGAGGGCCAGGGCAATGTCCTTGCCCGGGGTGTAACCGGCGTTCTTGATGGCTTCCTGGATCAGATCCAGGGCGGCGCGGTTGGACGGCAGATTCGGCGCGAAGCCGCCCTCGTCGCCGAGGCCGGTGGCCAGGCCCTTGGACTGCAGCACGGCCTTGAGTGCGTGGTAGACCTCAACGCCCCAGCGCAGGCCTTCGGAGAAGGTCTCGGCGCCGAGCGGAACCACCATGAATTCCTGGATGTCGACGTCGGAGTCCGCGTGGGAGCCGCCGTTGAGGATGTTCATCAGCGGCACGGGCAGGACGTGGGCGTTCGGTCCGCCCAGGTACTTGTAGAGCGGCAGGTCGGCGGAGGCGGCCGCGGCGTTGGCGACGGCCAGGGACACTCCGAGGATGGCGTTGGCGCCCAGCTTGCTCTTGTTGGCGGTGCCGTCCAGGTCGATCATGGCCTGGTCGATGCTGCGCTGGTCGGTGGCGTCGAAGCCGATCAGGGCCGGGGCGATCTGGTCGATGACCGCGTCAACGGCCTTCTGCACGCCCTTGCCGAGGTAACGGCCCTTGTCGCCGTCGCGGAG